>JBDSWR010000083.1:0-17510 GCA_039926605.1 Rhodanobacter sp.
TGGCGAAGAAGGCCGTGGCGAAGAAGGCCGTGGCGAAGAAGGCCGTGGCGAAGAAGGCCGTGGCGAAGAAGGCCGTGGCGAAGAAGGCCGTGGCGAAGAAGGCCGTAGCGAAGAAGGCCGTGGCGAAGAAGGCCGTGGCGAAGAAGGCCGTGGCGAAGAAGGCCGTAGCGAAGAAGGCCGTAGCGAAGAAGGCCGTAGCCAAGAAGGCCGCACCGCGCAATGTCGCCGCCCGGCGGGACGGGCCTATCCAGCACATCAGCCCTGAGGAGGCTGTGGCACACATTCAGGCGTTGCTCGAGGCCAAGCAGGAGCGTGTCCAGCAGACGCCGAGTTGGCCCGATGCGGGTGACGCTGTTTCTTCAAGGGCGGGAAGTGCGGCGACGTCCGAAACAGAAGTTTCCACCGGTCTCCCAGCGTCTGCGGATGGCGGCGCGCCGATCAATGCGCCGCGTGACGATCTGGGCAAGCGTGGCGGTTGACCCTGACGTGGTGCCGACGTGATCGGGTGCTACCCCGCGACGATCGTGCATGGCTGGTGCGTCAGGCCCCACCAGCCATGCTCACGTGGCGTTCAACGGCCAAGCCGTAGCGTGGTGCTGTCCCTGGTCAATGGAGGCGGATGATGAAACGCTTGTTTGCTGGCCTTGGGCTGATGGCCGCGATGCTTGCGCTGTCGGGCTGCTACATCGACCCGGGATACAGTTACGTGCGCCAGAGCGGTTACCAGGGTGATGCCTACTACGGTCACGGCGTGCGGACCTACGACGATGGTTACTACGCAGCACCGGTGTACGGCGGCTACTACGGTCCTGGCTATGGCTATGGCTACGCGCCAGGCATCAGTCTGGGCGTCACCAGCGTATGGTATGGCGGCTCGTATTATCGCGACGGTCGTGGTTATCGCGGCCGCGGCTACGGTTTTCGTGGTGGCCCATGGCGGGGATATGGCAGCGACCTTCGTCCGCACGGCGATTATCAGCGGGGACAGCGTGTTTATCGGCAGGAACAGGGTAATGACCGGCGCCAGCAGGGCGGTTATCGACAGGGTGAGCGTATCGACAGGCCCAGCAAGGGCACGCATCGTGATTCCGGGCGTCGCAGCGACAACCGGACGCCTGCGCGCCGGGTCGATCGCTGACGGCGGGGTGATCGCAGCAGGTCCATGGCTTCGCTGACGGCGGCATGGCTGACGCGCGCGAGGTTTGTTTCACTCGGGCTGGCCAGCCTTTTTCTATGTGCGTGCGGAAGTCTGCGTTACTACGGCCAGGCGGTGCGCGGCCAGAGTGAATTGCTGATTCAGCAGCGCGCGGTCACCCGCGTGATTCAGGATCCGGCAACGCCGCCGCCACTTGCCGCGCGCTTGCAGTTGGCACTGCAGGCGCGGCGATTTGCGACGCAACAGCTGGCTTTGCCGGACAATCGCAGCTACACCCGCTACGTGCAATTGCATCGGCCCTATGTGGTCTGGAACGTGTTTGCCACGCCGCGCTATTCCGTGGATGCTGTCCAGCACTGCTTCCCCATTGCCGGCTGCGTCGGCTATCGCGGATGGTTCAAGGAATCCGCTGCGCGGGCCGACGCTGCGCGTTTGCGGGCACGCGGCGACGACGTGTGGGTCGGCGGGGTGAGCGCGTATTCCACCTTGGGCTGGTTTGCCGATCCGATCGTCTCCAGCATGCTGGGAGGAAGTGATGACGAGTTGAGCAGCACGATTTTTCACGAACTGGCGCATCAGTTGATCTACGTGAAGGGCGATACGGCGTTCAACGAATCATTTGCCACCTTCGTGCAAATGGAGGGATTGCGCCAATGGCGGCAGTCGCGCGAGTTACCTGTGCAGGACGACCACGCGCGGACCCTGGATGATGATTTCACCCGGCTCGTGCTGGATCTGCGCAAACGGTTGGAAGCACTGTATGCGAGCAGGGTGGACGAGATCTCCATGGCCGCCGGCAAGCAACGTGAAATCGACGCGTTCCGCGCTCGATTTCACCAGTGGCAACAACGTGAGCGGCCAGCCACGCAGCGCTTTCAGGCGTGGGTGGCGCAGCCCATAAACAACGCCCGACTGTTGCCGTTCGGCCTGTATGATCAATGGACGCCGGCGTTTACGGCGCTGTTTCGACGTGCCGGGGGTCACTGGGCGGTCTTTTACGCCAGTGTGCGGACCTTGGCACGCCAGCCGGTAGCACAACGTGACAGCGCGCTGCAGGCATTGCTGGATGGCACCGATTGATGAAATCAGCACGTCGTTGTCGATGCGCATGATTGCTCCGTGCGGCCGGCACGGTTGCGTTGGTCGCGGTCGTGCCGGTGCTGGCTTTCGCTCGTTGCCGGACGGGCAGTGCCGGCTGGATCGGGGCCGTGCCAAGCGCAAGGCTGTCGCCAAGCTGAACACGGGGGCAGCTACACATTGAACTCACATGTCTGCGCACACACTAACTCCCGTATCGCCGTGACGGCGACAAGAAGTGACACAACGCATCGTGTTGCTGAGGGGCCGGCCTTTCCTCCCCTGGTGGCCGCCCGACAGACCTCGTCAGTCCTCCCCTGGCTGACGGGGTTTTATTTTGTCCGGCGACCGGCGCTTCGCCAGCGATGCGGATAGGGTTGCCGACAGGCGCAGTGGATATGCGCGTCACGTGGGCGGCTGATGATTATTGAATCCCTGCTGGATACCGACCTCTACAAGTTTTCCATGATGCAGGTGGTGCTGCACCAGTATCCGGCCGCACTAGTCGAGTACCGGTTCAAATGTCGCGATCCGGGGATCGACCTGGTGCCGTGTCTTGCGGAAATTCGTACCGAGCTGACGGCATTGTGTCGCCTGCGGTTTGACGCCGACGAGTTGAGCTATCTGCGCGGTTGGCGCTACATCAAAAGCGACTATGTCGATTTCCTCGCGTTGTTTCAGCTCAACGAGAAGTATGTCGAGATCGCCCCATCACCGACTTCGGCCGGTGAGATCGAGATCTGCATTCGCGGGCCGTGGCTGCACACCATTTTGTTTGAGGTGCCGCTGCTGGCGATTGTCAACGAAGTGTACTTCCGGCGTACCAATGCCGGTCTGACGCTGGATGAAGGGCGCAGGCGATTGCGCGCGAAGATTGCCTTGCTGCGCGACACCCCGGGCTACTCCGGTTGCACATTGGCGGACTATGGCACGCGGCGCCGCTACTCGCGATCATGGCAGCACGAGGTGGTGACTACCTTGCGGGATGAATTGGGCACGCAACTGGCGGGCACCAGCAACGTATGGCTGGCGCGGCAATTGGGTCTGACGCCGCTCGGCACACTGGCGCATGAGTACCTGCAGGCGCACCAGGCGCTGGGCCCGCGGCTGCGTGACTCACAGGTGGCCGCACTTGAGGCGTGGGCCAGGGAATATCGCGGCGACCTGGGTATCGCGCTGTCTGACGTGTATGGGCTGGACGCTTTCCTGCGCGACTTCGACATGTATTTTTGCAAGCTGTTCGATGGCGCCCGGCATGACTCCGGTGACCCGTTTGTCTGGGGCGAGAAGCTGCTTGCACACTACTGCGCAAACCGCGTCGATCCGCGTGGCAAGGTGCTCGTGTTCAGCGACGGCCTGGATGTTCCCAAGGTGATGCAGCTTTATGCGCACTTTCGCGGGCGCTGCCACCTGGCGTTTGGCGTAGGTACCAATCTGACGAATGACGTGGGGCCCGCTGCGCTCTCCATCGTGATCAAGATGGTCCGCTGCAATGGCCAGCCGGTGGCCAAGCTGAGCGACTCGCCGGGCAAGGCAATGTGTGTCGACGAAGCCTATGTTGCCTATTTGCGCCAGGTATTCGATTTGCCACCGGAACAGGGCACTTGATGTGCCATGTCGTGGCCGGCCGCCGCGTGGCGCGCATGAATGTTGCGCAGTCACGAATCTCATCGCGGTCGATGACGTAGACTCGGGAGTCGTTATCCATGCAAGAGGCCACATCATGTCCAGCGTCTACGATTTCAGCGTCCGGGATATCGGCGGCAATATGCGTTCGCTGGACGAATGGCGGGGCAAGACCTTGCTGATCGTGAACGTGGCGTCCAAGTGCGGGTTCACGCCGCAGTACGAAGGGCTGGAAACGCTCTGGCAGGATCAGCGGGATCTCGGTCTGGTGGTGCTCGGCTTTCCCTGCAATCAGTTCGGTCACCAGGAGCCTGGGGACGAGGCACAGATCAAGGAGTTCTGCAGCACGCGCTACGATGTCACGTTCCCGATGTTTGCCAAGATCGACGTGAACGGCGAACACGCTGATCCGCTTTACCAGTGGCTCAAGAGCGAAGGCAAAGGCGTGCTTGGCAGTGAGTCAATCAAGTGGAACTTCACCAAATTCCTGGTCGATACCGACGGTCAGGTGGTGAAGCGCTATGCCTCGACCGATTCGCCGGAGAAGATTGGCAAGGAGACGCTGGCACGCGTGCAGGCCTGAGCGAATCCGCTGCATATGCGGTCGTGCGCGCGAACGCAGCAGGCGCTCTGTTAACCTTCGCCGTTTCTGCCAGTGCGCATTTCACGTGCTGGTGCCTTCCAACTCGCATGTGAGAAACCGATGCAGATTGCCGCACAAGCCGTCGTTGCTTTTCATTACACGCTGACTGATGACGCCGGTCAGGTCATTGACACTTCTGCAGGCCACGAGCCGTTGACTTACCTGCACGGCAGCGGGCAGATCGTGCCCGGATTGGAGCGTCAGATGGAAGGCCACGCTCATGGTGACAAGTTCACCGCCGAGGTGAGTCCGGAGGAAGGTTACGGGGTCCGCGAAGCAGAGCTGATGCAACAGGTCGCGCGCAGTGCGTTTCCCGGCGTGGATGAAATCCAGCCGGGCATGCGCTTCCAGGGCCGCGGCCCGCAAGGCGAGATCAGCGTTACCGTGACCAAGGTCGAGGATGACACCGTCTTCATTGATGGGAATCATCCGCTGGCGGGCAAGACGTTGCACTTCGCCGTCGAGATCGCCGAAGTACGCGCGGCAACCGCCGAGGAGCTGGCGCATGGTCATGTCCACGGCGCAGGTGGTCACGCCCACTGAGCCGTGAGCGGCGTGGCGTAGCCACGCTGGTCGGCGCGGTGGTCAGTACCAGTCGAGAAACGAGATGCCGACGCCAGCGTAAGTCGCGTGGTGGTTGTAGTCGATCAGGCTTTCACCGTAACCCTTGAACACTTCGGCGTAGCCGCGCACGTTGCCCGCCAGCGGAAAGCTCCAGGTAAAGCGTGCAGACCCGTGGCTGCGCGCACCACCGCGCATTGAATGGCGCAGCAGGAGGCCTAATTCCTGGCCATGCCGCTCGTGCACGATCTGTACTTCGCCGCGGCCAATGTAGTCGAGGATGTCGGGATTGTTGTCGTCGCTTCGCGGCTCGGGAATGCGCCACCACGGGCGCACCATCACCACCCAGTCATCACGTTCGAAGCCGATGTTGGCAATGACGCGATTCCAGCTGCGTGACAACGGGTTGCTTCGACCGTTGGATTGATGATCGATACTGATGCCCAGCAAGCGACCATCCCACCCGAGCACGTGATAATTGGTGTTGAACACCAACATCGCTTCGGGTTCGTAATTGGTTTCGCGAAACGGGCGGGACGCCTGCTTGTTGAAGACCTGCCAGCGCGATGACTGCGTATAGCCCACCCACAGGTCCCCGACATCGCCGAATACGCCCTGCCACACCTTGGCCTTCATGCTCAACTGGAATTTCAGCTCCGCGTTGTCCAGTTGCTCACTGCTTGTGGCCGCGTTGTCCGGGTTCGGACTGAATGGCCGGGTGTTCTGTTTGCTGGTGACGAACACCGGCATCACGTAGATCGGTCGGTAGCCGCGCAGGTTCAGTGTCCCCAGCCGGCTTTCGCGTCCCAGTTCCCAGCGGCTATCCAGTAGCGAAAGTGGTTTGGCCACGTCGGCGTTGGGTTCCGTCGCTGCTGCGGAGGAGGTTCCCGCGCCGGCGCTGAAAACGTCGGGTGGTGCGACGCTCTGCACCGTGTGTTTTTGTGCCGCCGGCAGGTTCACGCGTCCGGTGGCGTGGTCGTAGCACAGCAGCCGCGCGGCGTCGCTTTCAACGGCAGTACACGCACGAATGTCGGTCGGGTCCGGGTTCTGCGCATGCGCGCAAACGCTGACCATGCTGCCGGACAAGACCAGTAGTACACAAATCGAACGCAGCGTCATCAAGACTCCAGTGGGCGTCGGGTGCTTCAAGTATGGCGTGGATTCACGGGCATCGTCCGGCGATTACGCGACGCTGCAGATGACGGCGGGGCACTCGCACGGATCAGCGCGGTCGCACGCGATCTGCCGATGCGTGAACCCCGATCCATTCATGCTGAAGGTTGACGGGCAACTTTTTGTCAGCGTCAAAGGAGATGGCAGTCTGCTGACGTGAGCAGACCGCCAGGAACGCCGGCCCAGGCAGTTCGTGAGTCCGGTCCGTGCAGTTTACTTCGCGCAGTCTCGGATTCGGGGGCTACTCTGGTGGTTTACAGAGGCTGCTGCCATTTCTTGTATTCTGCTGCGCTGATCTTGCCGTCGCGGTTGCGGTCGGCATGGATGAAGTCATTCGCAAGTGGCGGGTAGGCTGCTGCCTGCTCCTCCGTGATCATCTTGCCGCCAGCGGATAATTGCTCGAACGATGGTGCGCTCCCGAACACGGGTGCCGGTGCCGCAACGCTGCGGACGGTAACTTCGCCTTGTGGCGTCTGGTAGGTTGCCGTGTTGTCAGTGGCACCAGGCATCGCCGGTGCGACCGGTGGCAGTGGCGGCAGCGGTGCGGCGGGCGGCGGTGGAGGCGCCGGAACGGGGGCTTCCTGGGCGACACTCGCGCCGGCAAACAACAGGGCGCCAGCGGTCAATGTGCACAACAGTGATTTGCGGAATGTCATCGTGAGTACTCCATGTCAGCATGTCGATTGAAACGGGTTGCCACTTTTTTTACCGGTCCGTTGCCGGTATTCGGCGTGGCACAGCCGCGGCACAGACGGTATGGTGGTTGCGGTACGCATGCTCGGTCGGCGGCTGTGAAGGTGCTGTGTCGTTGCTGACGTCCAGACCAGTGGCCAGGCCCTCGCAACTGAGTTGTCGGCAGGCGTGCGCGTTGCATTTGCGCGCCCAGGGTTTGTTGCAGCCACTCCGTCGTCAGGCGCGGCGTGGCGACATCGTGGCGGCCATCGAGCGCATGCAGTTGCTGCAGATCGACTCGATTCATGTTGTGGCCCGCAGCGCGTATCTGGTATTGCATGCTCGGCTTGGCAATTACCCGTCGCGGTGGCTGGATGACGCTCTGGAAAGTGGCCAGGTGGCCGAGTGCTGGGCGCATGAAGCCAATCTCGTACCGGCCGCTGCCGTGGCGTGGCATCGCCATCCGGCCAATCGGCGCGCGCAGCACTGGGCGCAGCGCAATGCAGTGCGCACTTACGCCGCGCAGCGTGCGCCAATGCGTGCGCTGCTGCGTCACATTGCACGCTCCGGGCCGGTGCGGGCGGCAGACTTTGCGCGCGGTGCTGGCGCGGGTGAAGGCAAGTCGGGCTGGTGGGAATGGAAGCCGGAAAAGCGCTGGCTCGAAGCGTGGTTTGCGCTGGGTGAGTTGATGGTCACGCGGCGCGACGGTTTTCAACGCGTGTACGACCTCAGTGCAAATGTATTGGCGCAACTTGACCCGCCGTTGGATCGAGCGATCGCGCCACTGAGCGCCGCCTCAGTGCGCGAGCATGTGGTGCTTGCCAGTGTGCGCGCCCTCGGGGTGACGCGCGCGAGCTGGATCGCGGATTACTACCGGCTGCGCCCGGCAGTCACGGATGCGGAGTTGGCACCGCTGGTGGCGAGTGGGCAGTTGCTGCAAGTGGCCGTACGCGGCTGGAAGTCCGCAGCCTATGTTCATTGCGATGACGCGCCGATGCTGGAAGCGGCGCAACGGGGTCGTTTGCGTGCAACGCACACCGCATTGTTGTCGCCATTCGATCCGGTGGTGTGGGATCGCGCTCGAGCATGGGAGATGTTCGGGTTCGCGTACACCCTTGAGTGCTACACACCGGCGCCACGACGTCGTTATGGCTACTTCGTGTTGCCCATCCTGCATCGTGGGCGCCTCGTCGGCCGGCTCGACGCCAAGGCGCAGCGCGCACGTGGGATCTTCGAGATCAAGGCGCTGTTTCTCGAAGATGGTGTGCGGGCGGAGCCGCGCCTGCTGCGTGAGCTGGCCGCTGCAATTGCGGCAACTGCGCGCTGGCACGCGACACCGCAAGTGCAACTGGATGCCACGCAGCCGCCCGAGCTGGCTGCTGCGCTGCGCGCGTTCTGGCCGTGATGAGCTGAGCTGGAGGCTGCGTTTGGCGGTCAGGGCGACGTGGACGTCGAGGCTGGGGCTGGGGTACACGCCTTGCCGTGCAGTGCCTGGCGCAATTGCGTGGCCAGTGAGTTGCAGCGGTTTGCCAGCTGCGGGCGAATGTCCGCATCCATGGAATCGCGCAGCAGGCTGGTGCGCATCGCTTCGTAGTGTGTTGACAGTTGCTCGGGCGCGTAGATCTGTGCCGCGCGATGGCACGCCAGGTAGCTCGACAGGTAGTCATCGCAGGCGGCGATACCGGTTCGGTCCGGCAGCGTGGTCGATACGGTCGCCGTGCTGTTCGTCGTGCTATTCGCGGCGCTTGCCGGTGCAGCCTTGTGCTTGCGGGGTGGCGTGCGCGCCGTTTCATGGGCGGCTGGAACGGTTGCCGTGCTCGAAACTGGCGGCGCCGTCGAAGTGTGCTTCTGGGGCACCGGTTTGTTGGTTGCACAACCGATCAGCAGCGCGCTGGCGGCGATTGCAGCAAGGACGGTACGAAAAGGCATGGACATTGGATACTCCGCGGGAATCATCCCGGAGACAGGGTTCTCAGTGATCGGGCTGCCACGCCACGGCCCGAAGGCGTGCCCGATTGACGCGATGATGCGTCATGAAGACGCCCCAGCATAGTCACTATTTGTGAAGGGCATTGATGGGCGGCCATTGCACGGACAGTCGACGCCGGACTGCGGGTGGTTGACGCGAGCCGACCCACACCGGGTTTGATTCAGTGCTGGCGCCTGATCTGGCTCCCGGGGGCGGCGCCCGGGTTAGATTATCCCGGTCGCGAACAACATCTGGCATGGCCTTGAACCAAGCCTCTTGACAAATCACCAAAGGCCATGAAATCCGTTATGCTTGCGCTGCTGCGTCTGCCCGGCGACACGCGTGCACGGTACGGGTTCTGCGTGATCCCCATCGTTACACCCGATCTCGGCATGCTCAGTAAGTTGCTGGCCTGCAAGGGCCGCGTTTTCCCAGTGTCAAGCATGGATCGGAGTCAGTTATGTCGGAGCGTGAAACAGGTACGGTGAAGTGGTTCAATGATGCCAAAGGCTTTGGCTTCATCAGTCGTGAGAGCGGCCCGGATGTGTTTGTGCACTTTCGCGCAATCACCGGCTCGGGCTTCAAGAGTCTGCAGGAAGGCCAGAAAGTGAGTTTCAACGTTGTCCAGGGCCAGAAGGGCCTGCAGGCTGAAGACGTTACGCCGGCTTGACCGCCACTGACGCCGAAGCGGGGCCGGCGCAAGCCTGCCCCGCTTGCTTCATATCTGCCGGTTGGGATGTTCTTGCGAACTGCTGAAGACCCAGGTAGTAACCCAGGAACGTTGCCGCTGGATGGGTCGAAGTTGGTCCACCGCGTGCTTCCGGTAACGTCCAGTGACGGCTCGCGGTTCGAGCTGCTGTGTATCTTGCCAGCAGGCGAATGGCGGCGTGCCTTGTATTGGCTACCGGCGCTCGGAATATCGGCGAGGCATTATCTGCCGCTGGCCGAGGCGTTGGCAGCGCGCGGGATTGCCGTGGTCATTCACGAGTGGCGCGGCATCGGCTCCAGTAGTCGACGTGCCAGTCGGCAATGCAATTGGGGCTATCGCGAAATTCTGCAGGACGATTTGCCGGCTGCACAGACAGTGTTGCGCATGCACTGGCCGCAGGCGACATGGTCCGTGGGAGGTCACAGTCTAGGCGGGCAGATCGCGATGCTGCGAGCAGCTCTGGTGCCGGCGGATTACGTCGGCATCGTGCTGGTTGCCAGTGGCGCACCCTATTGGCGCCAGTTCCGGCATGGCTGGCTGCTCGCAGGAGCGTTGGTTCTCGCGCCGGGCCTGGCATGGTTGGTCGGCTATCTACCCGGTCGACAGATTCGCTTCGGCGGCAGGGAGGCGCGTGGGGTCATTGCTGACTGGGCGCGTACGGGTCGCAGCGGCCGCTACAGCGTACGCGGATGGGCCGTCGATCTGGAGCGAGCCCTGGCTGCGTTGCGTGTGCCGGTGTTGGGCTTGCATCTGGCAGACGATTGGCTGGGCCCGATGTCATCGCTGCGATATCTAGTGGGCAAGGCGCCCTTGGCGGCGCACTGCGTGGACACCGTCAGCGCACAGCAACTCGGCGTGGAGCGGGCGACGCATTATGCGTGGATGCAGGCTCCGCAGGCGGTGGCCGTACGCGGCGCAGCCTGGATCAAGGCGTTGCCGCTCCCGGACTGACCCGACCTGGGTGCTTGAGTTGACGTCAATGTGGCAGCATGTCGAAAGCCTGCTCGGTATCGGACGTCTTGCGTGAACCTGTTTGCCCCACTCCCCCAGCGCAGTGTCATTTTGCGCAATCGCCTGGTGGTCTCACCCATGTGCCAGTACTCGGCAGTGGATGGTCTGCCGGACGCATGGCATCTGGTGCACCTGGGAAGTCGTGCGGTGGGCGGCGCCGGTGCCGTGCTGGCCGAAGCCACTGCCATATCCGCGCGCGGACGCATCTCGCCGGGCGACACGGGACTGTGGAATGACTCGCAGATGCTGGCGTGGCAGCCCATCGCGCGCTTCATCACTGCGCGCGGTGCCGTCGCCGGCATGCAACTGGCGCATGCCGGGCGCAAGGCCAGCACTTGGCGCCCGTGGGAGGGACACGGTCCGTTACCCGCAGACCACGGCGCCTGGCCGACGGTGGGGCCGTCGGCGGTACCGTTTTATGCGGATGCACCGGTGCCTGAGGCGCTCGACAGCGCTGGCGTGCGTGGCGTGATTGCGGATTTCCGCGCTGCCGCCCAGCGCGCGTTGACTGCCGGTTTCGAACTGCTTGAGCTGCACGCGGCACATGGTTATCTGTTGCACCAGTTTCTCTCGCCGCTGAGCAACCAGCGCAGCGACGAGTATGGCGGCACCTTCATAAATCGCACGCGTCTCGTGCGTGAGGTAATTGCCGCAGTGCGCGAGGTGTGGCCGGAGCGTCTGCCGCTATGGCTGCGGATCTCCGCCACGGATTGGGCAGACGGTGATGCGGGCTGGAATATCGGGCAGAGCGTGCAGCTCGCCCAGCAGGTGAGATCGCTCGGAGTGGATTTGCTCGATGTGTCCACTGGCGGATTGCTGCCGCACGCATCCGTGCCGGTTGCGCCCGGGTACCAGGTGCCGTTCGCCGCGCGCATTCGTCACGAGGGTGATATCGCCACAGGCGCTGTCGGATTGATTACCACCGCAGAGCAGGCGCAGGCAATTGTTGCTGGTGGCGATGCCGATGTGGTCCTGCTGGCACGCGAGAGTCTGCGCGACCCGTACTTTCCGCGGCAGGCTGCGGCAGCCTTGGGCGCGTCGATTCCCGCTCCGGTGCAGTATCAGCGGGCTTGGTGAGTTTCGAGATGATCATGCTGAAATCCGTTCCGACCTTGCTCTTCGGCAGTCGCCTGCATGATATCGGCGATGGGTTCATGGTGCGCCGGCTGTTGCCGGTGATGGATACACGGCGGGTCGGTCCGTTTGTGTTCTTCGACCATCTCGGCCCGGCTGTCTATGCGCCCGGTCAAGCCATGGATGTGCGGCCGCATCCGCATATCGGCCTGGCCACAGTCACCTGGTTATTTGCCGGTGCCATCCGGCATCGTGACAGTCTGGGCAGTCTCGCCGATATTCATCCGGGCGCAGTGAACTGGATGACTGCCGGCTCGGGTATCACGCATTCAGAGCGCACGCCGCCGGACCAGCGCAGTGGCGGGCAACAACTGCATGGTATCCAGGTGTGGGTGGCATTGCCGCAAGCGGATGCGGAGATGGCGCCGGCGTTTCATCATCACGATCGCGAAGCGCTGCCCGTCGTCCGTCGGGATGGAGTCGACGCCGTGCTGATCGCCGGCACTGCATATGCGCTGCGCTCGCCGGTGGAAGTCTTTGCGCCGATGTTCTTCATCGAGACGCGGCTTGCCGCGGGTGCCGAGCTGGCGTTGCCCACAGAGCATGCGGAGCGTGGCGTGTACGTCGTTGAAGGCAAGGTTGATTGGGGTGAGTTGGCGCTCGACGCCGCGCAGATGGCGGTGCAGGGCGGGCCAACTGCGCCGTCACTGCGCGCGCGCGAAAGCAGCCTGCTGATGCTGTTTGGCGGGGCACCACTGGATGGCGATCGTCATCTGTGGTGGAACTTCGTTGCCGCCACGCGCGAGCGCATCGAGCAGGCCAAGATCGACTGGCGTGAGCAGCGCTTTGCCCGCGTCGTCGGCGATGAAGACGAGTTCATTCCGCTGCCGGATTGATCATGAGCGCGGCCGGGTACGCGGTTACCCTGTAACTGCCCAAACGGACCATATCGCGCCACCGTGGAAGTGCTGCCGCTGTGTTATCGCGTCCCGGCGCTGGACGCGCGCGAGGTACTGCGGCACGATGACAGCGTTATCTGTCAGCGCAGGGGGAGACGTGGCCGACTTCAAGAACTTTGCAGCGTTCTATCCGTATTACCTGTCCCAGCATAGCCATAGAATTTGCCGGCGCTGGCATTTTATCGGCAGCACCCTGGTGGTCGCGATCGTGCTGTTTGCCTTGGCGACTCGCCAGTGGGGCTGGCTGTGGCTGTTGCCACTGGCCGGGTACGGCTGCGCGTGGATTGGCCACTACGTGTACCAGAAAAATCGCCCGGCTACATTCACCCACCCGCTGTACAGCCTGTGCGGCGACTGGGTCATGTATGGCCAGATGTTGCGCGGCAAGCTGCGTTTCTGAAACGGTCGCGGGGCCGTCTTGACGCGCAGGCGTCAGCGCTAGTCCTGATGACAGTTCTTGCAGGTTGCGCTGAGCGGTTTGATCACCGCGACCAGGTTGTCGCAAGTGCCCGGCTCCGGTTGCCCCGCCTGTTGCACCCG
This sequence comes from Rhodanobacter sp., assembly GCA_039926605.1. Classification (GTDB taxonomy): domain Bacteria; phylum Pseudomonadota; class Gammaproteobacteria; order Xanthomonadales; family Rhodanobacteraceae; genus Rhodanobacter. Next base: position 13,171 of record JBDSWR010000083.1, read on the forward strand.
GCCCTGCAACTGGGTTGCGGCCTCGGCGAACGGTTTTCGTCAATGGGGAACACCGGCACGATGACAGCGGTGGTGGAAAGCGGCCGCTGCAAATGATGGGCGATGGCTGGCGCGTTGCATTGCTTGGCATCGATTGCCTTGCGCAGCTCGCCCATGTGGTAGTTCAGCGTGGTCATTACCGCTTCGGGCATCGGATTGCGCGCGCGCAGGGTATTCATGACGTTGATGGTGCCGACGATTCCAATCGCCAAACCAAGCAGGATCAACAGCGCAATACGCATGGATGCCTGCCGTCGGGAATGAACCAACGGCGGGGATAACCGGGAGCCTCACGTTCGCGCCGGGCCGGTACAGGATAAAATGACGATCCCTTGTGCGCATGGTTACTGTAATGAGTTGTTCTCCGACGTGGCTGCTCGCCACACTCAGCCGGCGCACATGAGCGAAGTGAAGTTTCCCGATGAGCGGTTTGCCGGCGTCGAGCGTTTGTATGGCACCGGCAGTGTGGCCACGTTTGCCCGCGCGCATGTGTGCGTGATCGGCATTGGTGGCGTCGGCTCGTGGGCGGCCGAAGCCTTGGCGCGCAGTGGAATCGGTCGCCTCACCTTGATCGACGCCGATGAGGTCTGCATATCCAACACCAATCGCCAGTTGCACGCACTGGATGGCGAGTTCGGCAAGTCCAAGGTGGCGGTGATCGCGGCCCGTGCTCGGGCGATCAACCCGGTTATCGAGCTCGATGCAATCGAGCGCTTTCTGACGCCATCCGCGCTTGATGAATTGCTGGATCGCGGCTATGACGTTGTACTGGACGCCTGTGACGCGTTTCGCGTGAAGCTCGAGACCATCGCCTGGTGCCGTCGACGCAAGCTGCCGATCGTCAGCGTGGGATCGGCGGGCGGGCGCACCGACCCTACGCAGATTCGCGTGCGTGACCTGTCGCGTACCGAGCACGACGCGATGCTCAGCCTGATTCGCAAGAAGCTTCGAGCCGACTTCCATTTTCCCCATAATCCGGATCGTTACTTTGGCGTCCCGGCCGTCTACTCGCTGCAGAATGTGCAGTATCCGCAGCCCGATGGCAGCGTGTGCGGGCAGCGTCCGCCTGGGGGTGAATCGCTGAATCTGGCTTGCGGTGGCGGGCTGGGGGCCGCTACGCATGTCACCGGCACCTTCGCGTTTGCGGCCGTGGGCAAAGTGCTGGAAAAGCTGCTTGGCCGAGCGGAGTGAGCCACACCGCGTACGCGGATCGCCATTGCGGCGCGCCTTTTGCCGATTACGGGCAGAATGTGCAGCGACGATCGTACGGTAGCTGCTGGTCGCGCGCCTACGCTTCGAGTGTGCGGACACGGGGTGGGACAGCGGCTTCGTCAATTGCGCGCGCGTTCGGCAAAGGTATGCTCTAACCTTGGCCGCACGCAGGAGATCCCCCAAGTTGGCCCGCAGCGTGAATTCTCGACAACATCCCAAGGAAGGTCTCAACGATGAGACCAAGCGCCGCCTGCGTGAAACCGGCGCATTGCTGTTGATTCCACTGGCGGTGTATTTGCTGGTGTGCCTGTTCACCTATAACGATCAGGACCCAAGCTGGGGTCACGCCGGCAATCTCGAGCAGGCGCGCAATTTCGGTGGTGCCGTGGGCGCGAACCTGGCCAACCTGTTGCGTTACATATTCGGGTTGGCCGCCTATTGCTTCCCGCTGTTGCTGCTGGCACTGGGTATGCAGGTGTTGCGTCAGCGCGGTGAGCGCGCCGCGCAGCCGTGGGAGCCATCGCTGCGGCTGATTGGCTGGGTGTTTTTCTTCATTACCGGGCCGGCATTGCTGTATCTCAATTTCCACGACGAGCCGATCCTGCCGCAAGGTGTGGGTGGCATCGTCGGCATGTGGGTAGGTCACGGCGTGCTCACGGCGTTTGGCGAGAAGGGCGCACCGCTGCTGTTGCTGGCGGTATTTTTGGTGGCGGTGACCTTGGCTACGGGTTTGTCGTGGTTCAAGGTGATGGACTGGACCGGGCAGGCGGTGTTGCGTTTGACCGGGTGGGTGCGCAGCCGGATGCGTGAGGCGCCGCAAGCGCTGGCCGCGCATCAGGAGCGCGCGCGTCGCGATGTGGTGAAGAAAACCGATGCGGCCCGGCAGGCGGGACGCGGCCCCGTGCGCATCGAGGCGCCGCCGGCGCCGGTGAAGAAAAGCGAGCGCGCGAAGCTGGAAACGCAGATCCCGCTGTTCGTTGGCGCAACTACCCCCGGCGAGCGTCCGCCGCTGTCACTGCTGGATGAAGCGCCGGAGCAGGAGCCGGGCTATTCGGAGGAAACGCTGGAGGTTCTGTCGCGCCAGGTCGAGTTGAAGTTGCGCGATTTCCGCATCGAGACCAAGGTGGTTGGCGTGTACCCCGGGCCGGTGATCACGCGCTTCGAGCTGGAACCGGCCGCCGGCGTGCGCGGTTCACAGGTGTCGAGTCTGGACAAGGACATTGCGCGCGGGCTGTCTGTGGTCAGTGTGCGCGTGGTCGACGTGATCCCCGGCAAGAACGTCATTGGCCTGGAGATTCCCAACACCCGCAAGCAGATCGTGTATCTGTCCGAAATTCTGCGCTCGGACAAATACGATCAGCACCGTTCGCCACTCGCGCTTGCTCTGGGCAAGGACATCGGCGGGCGTCCGGTAGTGGTGGATCTGGCCAAGATGCCGCATCTGCTGGTGGCGGGCACAACCGGTTCGGGCAAGTCGGTGGCGGTCAACGCGATGGTGCTGTCGCTGCTGTACAAGTCCAGCGCCAGCGACGTACGCATGATCATGATCGACCCGAAGATGCTGGAGCTGTCGGTCTACGAAGGCATTCCGCACCTGCTGGCGCCGGTGGTTACCGACATGAAAGAGGCAGCGAACGCGCTGCGCTGGTGCGTGGCGGAAATGGAGCGGCGTTACAAGCTGATGTCCCTGGTCGGGGTGCGCAATCTGGGTGGCTTCAACAAGAAAGTACGGGAGGCGCAGAATGCTGGTCAGCCGCTGCCAGATCCCCTGTTCCGGCCAAATCCGGACATGCCGAATCTGGCTGCCGAGCCACTGGAGCCGCTGCCGTACATCGTGATCATCATCGATGAATTTGCCGACATGATGATGATCGTCGGCAAGAAGGTGGAAGAGTTGATCGCACGCCTGGCGCAGAAGGCGCGCGCCGCCGGTGTGCACCTGATCCTGGCAACCCAGCGACCGTCGGTGGACGTGATCACCGGCCTGATCAAGGCGAACATTCCCACGCGCATCGCGTTCCAGGTATCCAGCAAGATCGATTCACGCACCATCCTTGATCAGTCCGGCGCGGAGACTTTGCTGGGCAATGGCGACATGCTGTATCTGCCACCGGGCACCGCCACGCCCGAGCGCGTGCACGGTGCGTTTGTGGATGATCACGAGGTGCATCAGGTGGTCAACTGGCTGAAGGCTCAGGGCGCGCCGAATTACATTGCTGGTGTGCTGGAGGAAGAGCAACCCACCAGCGACGGCAGGTTCATCAATGATTCCGGGCTGCCGATGGAGGGCGAGGAGGGTGGCGACGCCGAGACCGTGCTGTACGACAAGGCGGTGGCCATCGTCACGCAGACGCGCCGCGCGTCCATTTCCGGCGTGCAGCGTCATCTGCGTATTGGCTACAACCGCGCGGCACGACTGGTCGAACAGATGGAACAAGACGGTGTGGTCAGCGCTCCGCAGCACAACGGCAACCGCGAAGTGCTCGCCCCGCCACCGCCGAGAAATTGACCTGGTGGGCACAACGCAGCCCACGGGGAGGCGTGCGGAGCATGCTGCCGGCCCCTACGCCAGGGTTAAGCCAGGGTTGGCCACAATCCTCGCTCACTGGTCACCTTGCGAGGAATCTGATGAAACGCTTCACGTTTGTGCTGTTCACGGTGGTGCTGTTGCTGAGCGCGCCGGCGTTTGCTGCTGCGGACACGGCGCGCGCACGGCTGGATGCGTTTGCCACCGGCTTGCATTCGCTCACGGGTCACTTTGCGCAGACCGTGACCGACCTCAACGGTCACGGCAGCAAGTCCAGTTCCGGCACGCTGGCGTTGCAGGCCCCGCGCCAGTTTCGCTGGGACACGCTGAAACCCTACGCACAGACCATCGTTGCCGATGGCAGCCGGGTGTGGCTGTACGACCCGGAGCTGGAGCAGGTCACGGTGCGCGTGCAAAGCACGGAAGAGGCGCACAGTCCGCTCACCGTGCTTACCGACGTCAAGCAACTGGACAAGAACTTCAAGGTGGCCGAGCAGGGCAGCCACGATGGTTTGCTCTGGCTGCGCCTCACCTCCACCGCCCAGGACCCGCAGTTTGCGTA
>JBDSWR010000084.1:0-40091 GCA_039926605.1 Rhodanobacter sp.
CGCGTGGCGAAGATCTCCGGCATCGGTTGCAGCAGCAAGACACCGACCTATTTCCTCTCCGCCTCGCACGGGTTCAACGCCGTTCACGGGCGCATGCCTTCGGTGCTCACCGGTGCCAATCTGGCCAACCGCGAGTTGCTGTATCTGGGTGTCTCGGGCGATGGGGATTCGGCCTCGATCGGCATCGGGCAGTTTGTGCACTCGATCCGTCGCGGCGTGGACATGGTCTACATCGTGGAGAACAACGGTGTGTATGGCTTGACCAAAGGGCAGTTCTCGGCGACCGCCGATCTGGGCAGCAAGTCAAAGAAGGGTGCGATCAACACCGACGCGCCGGTTGACATGGTGGGCATGGCGCTGCAATTGGGCGCGAGCTTCGTCGCCAGCAGCTTCTCCGGCGACAAGGCGCAACTGGTGCCGCTGCTGAAAGCGGCGATGACGCACAAGGGTGCCGCGTTCCTGGACGTGATCAGCCCATGTGTCGCGTTCAACAATCACGAGGGCAGCACGCGGAGTTACGACTACGTGCGTGAGCACAATCACGCCTTGTGCCGAATGGACTTCATCTCGCCACGCGCCGAGATCGCGGTCGACTACGCGCCCGGCGAGGTGCGCGAGGTGCACCAGCATGATGGCAGTGTGTTGCGCCTGCGCAAGCTTCCGGAAGGTCACGACAGCAGCGATCGCGTTGGGGCGATGAATTATTTGCACGCTTGCCAGGCACGCGGCGAGATCGTCACCGGCTTGCTGTACGTCGACCCCGACGCCGCCGACCTGCATGCACATCTGGATACCACGCCGGTCGCCTTCAACACCCTTGGCGAGCGCGAGCTGTGCCCGGGTTCCGCTACGCTGGAAGCAATCAACGCCGACCTGCGCTGAGCGGCGCCGAAGCAAGGAGCGGGTCACGACAGAGTGTGTTGTTTCTCAAGAAACGACTCTGATGTCCGGGTCGCGCGGCTTGAGGTTGCAATGGCTGACGGGGGTGAGCGCCGTCGAGCGATATCCGCCGCAACTTCCGAATCCCGGAGCGGGTCAGTCGAACAGGCTGCGTTCGCGGCCTTCGTGGTCGAGCAGCCAGCGTTTGCGCTCGAGGCCGCCTGCGTAACCGGTCAGTGAACCATTGCTGCCCAGTGCACGATGGCAGGGGATGAATAGCGATAGCGGGTTGCGTCCTACCGCTGCGCCGACCGGGTGAAACGCAGCGGGCCGCCCCAGCGCTCGCGCAAGCGCCGCGTACGTAGTGGTTTCACCCCATGGCACGGCGCGCAGTGCACTCCATACTTGCTGCTGGAATTCCGTGCCTTCGGGTGCCAGCGTTATCTGGAAGTCTGTCGACGTGCCAGCGAAATAAGCATCGAGCTGTTGTCGCGCTGCGTGCAGAACGGATGTTTCATCCTCGTGCCAACCGAAGTCCGCGTTGATCTCGGGGAAATACTTCTGCCCCTCGAACCAGCCGCCCTTCAGCGCCGCGTCGCGGGCTGCCACGATGAACATGCCAAGTGGTGTCTTCACTCGCACGTACGCGACATTACGCAACTGCATCCGCTTGCCCTCAACGATTGATTGCGGCCATGGTCTCACGCCGAGGAAACCGTGCGTCAAGCGCAGTTCCTCAAGCGAATGGGTCATTACTGCGGGTTTTCCCGCGTTGCTGGTCGTCGAGACGCCCATACTGGCCTCAACTCAGGAGTCACTATGGAAACGATCCACGTAGTCCAGCCGTTTGTCCACGGCAAGAGGGGATTGGTAGCGGTGCAGGTCTTGCAGTTCAAGACGGCCGATGAGGCCATGCGCAGGGCAGGCAAGCTGGCCGCAACGCATGCCGGCATCGTTGCCTACAGCATGGAAGTGGACGAAGAGTGCGGGGACTATGGCACACCGCGCGTGCTGTTCCAGTCTGGGGAGGTGCCCGAACTTTGAGCAGTCATCTGGAGATGCCAGGTACGGATCGGAGCCTGACCTGTTCCGGTGTTCTCATGCGTGCACGTGGAGTTGATCCAGCCCTTGTGTCGGGGCCAGGGTATAAACCGGCCCGTTGAATGAGCTTCCCATTTTCGGTTGCCTGCGGATTCCCCTCTTTGCCACAGGTAAGCCTCACCGCGTCCCCTCAGTGTGTCGCTTTGTCAACCTGCAACCACCGCTGAAGCGCTGGATCGAATGCCCTCTGTGTGTGCGGCAATGGCACTGAAGTTTCAAAATGGCCCGCGTGCGACAACGCCAGAATTGTGGTTCGGCGGTAGCTGCAACGGGAGAAATTGGGGGCACCGCGATTTCGTTGCCAGGCGGCCGGCAAGAAGGCAAAAAAGTCTTCGGGACGATATCCGACATCAAATTGGGTGATCGGCTGGTGGCTTGGAGGCGGTCCAGCCAGGTCCGGTTCCCCCATCAACGGCAAAATTTCGCTCAAAAGGAGGTGGCCAACTGATCCACTCCGTCAGCTTGTTGAGAGTGAGCCTGATCTGGTTTTTCAATCGGGTCGGTCACCGGAGTGGCGGCTGAGGGCCGGATGCAGTCTCGGCCGGCTGCCTTGGCGAGGTAGAGCTGGTCGTCGACCTCCTGCAGCAGGTCGTCCGGGTGGCGCATCGTCAAGGCGGGTACGGCAACGCCCGCGCTGACTGTCAACGTAATGGGCGTGCTTCCATTGCTTTTGGGCGTCGGCAGTTGCAGTTGCCGGATGGTGAGGCGAAGCTGTTCGGCCAAAGTGATGGCCTCGGAGAAGGTCGCACTCGGGAGCAGGCACATGAACTCTTCGCCGCCGTAACGGGCACCGAGCTGTCCGTCTGCGGGAGGTATGAAAGCACCAATGACGCCTCCGACAAGGCTCAAGGCGACATCGCCGGCGGGATGACCGAACCTGTCGTTGAACTGCTTGAAGTGATCGAGGTCCAGCATCACCAAAGCCATTGGCGTCCCGCTTTCCTCCCACCGCGCCCAAGCGTGAATCAGTTGTCTGCGGAACGCTCGCCGGTTGGTCAGGCCGGTGAGTTCGTCAGTGGTGGACAGCCTGCCGAGCAGTTCAGTTTGGCCAAACAGGATTCGCCGTTCGCTCTGGGCGCGGGCACACTCGGTAATGCCCATCATGTGTCCGAGCACGATCACGATGATTGTGAATATCACTTCGTCGAGCGCCGGCGGTGGGGATGTTGCCAACCATGCCGGAATAATCAGTGCCGAGTAGACAACGGCCAGCGTGATGATGGTCATGAAGTTGTAGCGCCCCGTCAGGTACACCACCATCACGCCGGCGAGCAGCAGCAAGGCTCCGCCGAATGCCATGCCCTCGCTGGTTGCGATCAGTGTGGCCACCACCGCATATAGCGCAAGGGTCGCCGCCACGAGGTAGCGCGTCGAGTAGGGCTGACGCGCACGCCAGATCAGTGCGCCCGCCGTTGCCATCAAAAGGAGAATGAATGTCTGGGCACCCACGTCGACTGGCGTGAATGTATGCGTGCCCGCCAGGGTGATCGCCAAAACGGTCAAGTCGATAACCGCGAGGATGGCGGCCACCAGCGTGAGCGTCCACCGCTCCATCGGCGCATGGAACTCGCGAAACCGCCGCTCCTGGTCCCGGTCAGCGAGCTGCATGCTCCACCGGGTGAGTTCCACGGACTCCGATGTAGTCAACGTGACCATCAATCTCGACTACTTGCGGTTGTGTTGTTGTCGCTATCGGCAGTCACGGGAAATTCTGAAGTCCTGCCGTGACGAAAGAGGTGGCGGAGGCCCTCTCTGCCAAGTGAGGAGACCCTGGGTTGAAGGTGAGATGTGGCTTGCGCAGATCCCCGCGAACAGTGAGGTGATGGATCATGTTGGGCATCGCCCGGATTCCACGTGCGGAAATGGGCGGTGTCCCGCTGCACGTGGTGCAGCGGGGGAAGAATCGGCTGCCGTGTCTGCCGCTCGACGACGACCGGCATCGTGACCGGTAATGCCTGCTGCACGCGCCGCTTGGCGTTGGCTGCCGTCGGCATGCGGATGTGTTGATGGACAATCATGTGCACCCCCTGCTGACGCTTGGCCAGGCCCCCGGATCGTTACGAATAGGCATGTTCAAGACAGCAAGAACCATGCCACTGAATCTTGATGGCGTTGAAGCTGCGGTGGAACCCCGGATCCCGACTTTTACGCAGCGGATGTGTTCCAGGCGTGCATGACCCGCGCGGGTCTTCGCCTTGCCGAGTGCGCCTGCCGCGCCGTGCGGGCGGGTGTCGCCGCCATAAAAAAATGTCTGCTTGCACCAAGGTGAGCCGAAGCTCGGCTGCAACGTCGCGCATCGCGGTGGTCACGATTAGACCCCCAGCGGCACCCCTCGACCTGACGCGACCGCGGGCGGCACTGGGGGGCGCCTACCTTGCAGGGAGACGTGTCAAAAGGCACGACCAAGGTTCGACTGAATTTGCGCGTAGGGGCCGCGGCGTTGACTCGGTCAACGCCGAGCGCTTCCTGCGTGCGATGACGGTGAGTGGAGTGCCACGTTGATCGAACATGGCGGCGAGGCGGTGAGGTGTCTGTAGCTTGACGTGGCTCAGCGGATCCGCTGGCCATTGCCAGGGCCGCGGATCACGTCCCGGCAGTGCCACCAGGCACCGCCGACGCTTCGATTTGGGACAGTATCGGCCAGCGATCAATGAGACGCTCTTCGCACGCCCCGGGCGATTTACCGGGTGACGAGGACAGCCAATGCACCAAGTACCCACAAAAGCTCGACTCGCGGAGCTTTGCGGGAAAGATGGTCATCTGGAGCCGGGAACCGCCCAATGCGGCGTACGAACGGTGTCGGTACAACCGCGGGGGCAGAACAATTTTCTAGGTGTGTGCCTCCGGAGTTGTTCGTGATTTCATTGCGCAGGCGGAAAAGAACCGCAGCATCTGTTCGGAGGCATCCGGGCCGCTCGGATCGGTGTAACTTCCGGCTGCATCGCCACCGGACCAGGCGTGGCCGGCGCCTTCGATCATCCAATGTTCAGCGGCGACGCTGCCATCGGCGAGCGTGTGCACCGTGCGTGTGTATCGACGACCGCCGGCAGCAATGCCGCGCTCAACCTGGGCACCTTTCGCCGCTGCGGCCTCCACGCCCTCGCTGGCGAGGCTCTGGGCGATTACGCCGTGGCCATTGTTCGGGTGCACGGTGGTGTCATTGTCGCCATGGAATACGATGGCAGGCACTGCTCGCGACGTCCGGCCACGTTCTCCAGAGCCCGGCACAGTTGGGCGGCGTGGTCCGCCACCGTGCATCGCGGCGAAAGCGGAAGGCACATCGCTGGCGAGGCCAATTGGCAGCCCCGAGTGCACGCCGATCGCGGTATAGAGGTCCGGGTGCGTGTTGGCGAGGACCGCTGCCATTGCGCCGCCTGCCGAGAGGCCGGCAACGTAAACCCGACGATCGTCCAGACCGTGTGTTGCGATCAACTGGCGTGTCAGCGCGGCGAGCAGCGCCGGTTCGCCGCCTCCGCGCCGCTGGTCGCTGCGACGGAACCAGTTCCAACAGTGCGTCGCGTTGCGGCTTGCGGGTTGTTCCGGGTAGGCGACGACGTACCCATGCTGCTCGGCAAGCGTGTTCATGCGCGTGCCACGTGCAAAATCGTCCGGCGATTGCGTGCAACCATGCAGCATCACCAGCAGCGGCGCGTTTGTCGTGTCGAGACCGCCGGGGACGAACAGTTTGTAATCGAGCGCGCCGGCGTCGCCAACGAAGCGGCGCGCTTCGAATGTAGCGCGGGTGCGATGCGTAGTTGTCGATGTGGCTCGGGGCTTTGCCGGTGTGTCCACGCGCTCGACCACGCGGAACTCGACGTCGATGCAATCCGGACCCGGGCGAGGGTCTGGCGCATTAAAGGTGTCGTCATTGCGCGCAGGGGACGGCCCGTCAGCGACAAGCCCCTGTTGAATCGCAGCCGTGGCGGCCTGCAGATCGCCTGACTGCATCAAGCGCAGGGCGTGCTGTAAAGACTGATTGAATGGTTTCATGCTAAGTCCTGTCAGTGGATGCGATCAGCCAGCGCCGCCTTGACCAGCGGACTGGCCTGCAGCACGCCGAGCACGGCGATTGATTCGATTGTCTCGGCGGCGAGTTCGGCCGACACGTCTGCGGCGATGCGCACCAGTCCGAGCGCCTGAATACGCAGCCGTTGGCCGGCTTCGCGCGCGGCCTCGAGATCACGGCGTGAGTAGTCCTGCAGGCCGAGCACGAGGGTGCGGCGCGCGACGGTCTGCCTGACCACGTCCGCGTGTACGGCTAGCTGGTTGCGGATTGCTGTACGGATGAGGTCGGTGCGATTCGAATAGAAGCCTTCCTGCACGAGCAGGTCGACCTGACCGAGATCGACGACCCCGAGATTGATCGTGATTTTTTCACTGTCCGCGGGTGGGCGGAGTCGCGGCTCGGTCATGGAACGCCCTCATGGAATAAATAGTTTGGAGATGTTAGCACCATCCATATGGATGGTCTATGGATGTCATACGGCATATCCAACTGCTTTCGAGTCACCGGTGAAAGGTGGTCACAATTGTCACACCCATTGACTAAACGGCTTCGCAGGAACGTTTCGGCTGAGCGCCGACAGTAGGGGGCACGCACCTTTCACCCCGCTCCAGGCCGGGAGGACCGTAAGGAAATCTGCCACACAGCAGGACAGCACGCGCTTTTGACGCTGTCGTGGCCGATGCGCTGTTTCGGCGCAGGCCCACTTTTCGGCACTTTCATGTGGCGCGATCACCCCGGTTGTCCCGTAGTGGCGCGCAAGCGGTTTGAACCGAGGCGGATTGGCGCTGACGGAGTGGACAAACGGCAGAAGTACCCTCCATTTCGAGCCGCCGCAACATGCACGGTTGAATCCAAGGGGCGGCTACCATGGCGCCATGTCCATACTGCTCATGAACCTGCGCAACGTGCCCGCTGACGAGGCCGCCGAAGTGCGCGCGATGCTCGACGCGCACCAGATCGCATTCTACGAAACCAGGCCAAGCATCTGGGGAGTTTCGGCCGGCGGGATCTGGGTGACTGACGACGCGGATTTCGCCAACGCCCGACGCGCCATGGACGATTATCAACAGCAGCGCAGCGCCCGGGCCCGCGCCGAATACGCGGCGGCCAAGCGCGCAGGAACCGCGGAGACGTTCGTCTCGATGCTTCGCGCGGAGCCGGTGCGGGTCGTGATCAGCGTGCTGGGCATACTTGTCGTATTGGGCTTGGTGGCGCTTCCATTCCTCCTGTTGCGCGCGTAGGCGTCCGGTCGGTGATCACGCGGGGCAGGGGTGGCGATCCCGCTGGCGGAAGGTGGCTTCCAGTGTGCGCAGCAGCGGAAATCCGAGCTGCGCACACACCGGATCGTTGGATTCGGGGCGCTGGTGCGCTGGGTGGACCAAAAAGGCCTTGTTCATCCGCCTGCTGGGTTCCTGAAGCTGGCCGGTGAAATGGAGATGCTCGACAGCATCACCAGGTTGTTCTCGACAAGCTCTGCGCTGCGCTGCCGTGGCTTGATAGCCATTTCGATGCTGACTTTGCGTACAGCATCCACGTATCGCCAGCGCAAGCCACAAAGACATCGTTCATGCGCAAGCTGGTGCGGCACATCGCGCAACCGGGACGGCGACAAAACTTTCTGCTTGAACTGACCGAGGAAACGTTTCTGCAGACTGACGTGTTTCAGTCGCAGGTGCTGCCGTTGGTCCGCGAAGCGGGGATCGGACCATTTCCCGTATCGGCGCGATTGCGGCGTCCTTGAGGACGGGTCCGACCGGATCGCGGGAAATGGCGCGCAACGCAAGACACGGGTCGCTCACTCAATTCCGGCTCGACACTCATGAAAAGGCCAGGTTCACTTCCTCCACTCCGGGAAGTGAGCCTGGCCTTGTTGCCCTCTACGCGTGGCGTGGGCAGGACGGCTTGTCACGCCGCCTGTTTTGGACCGAGGTGTTCGCCTTTCAGTGCCCGCTGCACGCCGGCATCGGCACGCATGCGTTGGTCAAACTTCTTGAGGTTCTCCAAACCGGAGAGATCCACCTTGACCAGACCGCACCAGAGCAGCAAGACGAACAGATACGGGTCCGCAATCGAACGAGTCCCGGCCAGCCATTCCTGCCCGGCGAGGTGCCCATCCAGGCGCTCGAAATACGTGCGTAGCTCCGCGCACGCAGCGTTCTTGGTCTTTTCGATAGCCGCGTCGTCGCCAAGGTAGCTGGTGGCGCCGAACAGCGGCTTGAAGGTTGGATGCATGTCCGAGTTGATGATTGCCAGCCAGCGGTTGACTTCCGCACGGCCACGGGGAGTGCCATCGCCACCGAGCTTGGCTTCGGGGTGCTTGTCGGCCAAATAGTTGAGAATCGCGGCATTCTCGTACAACACCCAACCGTTGTCGTCGATCGTCGGTACCTTGCCGAGGGGGTTCAATTTGCGGTACGCGGGCGTGCCAAGGTCTTCTTTCTGCATGAGCTGGACGGTGTACGGTTCGCCGATCCATTCGAGCACGATGTGGGTGGCGAGTGCGCATGAACCTGAAAAACTGTAGAGCTTCATTGATATCTCCGTGGGTGAAAATCCGTTCAGCTATATGCGATGCGAGCGGAGGTATCAAGCGGACGAAGCGCACGGTCCGGTTTCTCAGCCCTCGCTTCACCCGCGCGATGAGATTCGCGTCGCTGTTCCCGGCATGCTGAACTTGGCCGCGTTGCGCTGTACGCCCATCGGGGCGCGGCTGGTCAAGCGTCTTGCAGGCTTTGTGACCGGTGAGCGGATTGGCCCGGGCGAAGGCTCGCGTGAATGTGTGCAGCGAGAGACATGGGCGGCTTGATGCAGGGCGATCGAGCGAGCCTGACCGCGTCCGTTGTGCTCGACCACTTGCCATTGGCGCTCGCCCTCATGCTTGGTCGAGGCGCCTCCAGCCCGTCACGCCCCACTCAGGGCATGCCCGCCTGAGTGCAGCAACGACCTGGCCTTCACGACGTTTGGGTACATATGGTGCTCGCAAACCTTCGGAGCAGGCCATGAACTACACCATCCGCGGCTTTGGACTGCTGCTGGCCGCGAGCGGGCTGCTGCTCCTCGCCGGCTGCGTTACCCCGGGCGGCTATGGCAGCGTTCCCGGTGGCTACGACCAGCCAACAGCCGACTACCCGTCGCAGTTTCGCAGCACGCTGCAGGGCACTGTCGACGGCGTCGATCGTGGTTATAACCGGATCATCGTGGTTGTCGACGATCCGCGCACCGGCCGCAGACAGCGGACGGAAGTGCGTTACGACCAGCGCACTCGACTGACCTACCAGGGACGCGAGCAGTCGATCCAGGGCCTGGAGCGCGGCGACGTGATCCGTATTGATGTCACGCAGTCGGGGCGTGATCTCTGGGCACGTTCGATCCAGATCGTGCAAGACGTCCGCGACGGCCGTTACGGTGGCGGCCGAGACAATGACATTCGCGGCTCGGTCGCTTTCGTCGACACGCGGGCGCGGCTTATCCAGATCAACCGCGGCGGTTACGGTAACGATGTGCAGATGGGTTACAACGCCCGCACCACGGTCCAGTACCAGGGCCGCAGCTACCGGCCGGAGGATCTGCAGCGCGGCGACCGCGTGCGTATCCAGGTACGGCAGGTCGGCAACAATCAATGGATGGCTGAACGCATAGATGTGGAGCGCTCCGTTGGCCGCTAACTCGCAAGACACCGGTTTGGATCATGGCCAACCTTTTACCCACTCGCGGATGAGCGTCCTTTGACCGAGTCAGCGGGAGCCCGAAGTGCGTCGGTGGGCGTGCGTTGCCGCAGGGCGCCTGGATATTGCTGGAAGGCCGTGAACCTGTGGCCAGTTCGACGTGCTGTGGGCCCAGTCGCTGCAATCGGTGCCAGGCGAGCGAAGCGTGGGCAATTTGCCCTAACCCGCCCAGGACAAATGACGGCGTAATTCCTCGCTGCAATCCTGGGTGACTGCAGCCTCTCTCGGTTCTTCACCGCGTTGCCTCGGAGTCCTGCATGTTCACTCTGATGAAGTTTGACGACAGCCCGCAGGCGCCGCGCTGGATCGCGGTCAATGATGTTGTCATGGGCGGTCACTCGACGGGCGGCGCAAAGGTAGCCGATGGGATGCTGGAGTTCAGCGGCGAGCTTTCGCTGGAGAACCATGGCGGCTTTTCTTCAGTGCGCAGCGTGGACGGCAACTTTGATCTGGGCGGCGCCTCTGCGGTCGTTCTGCGGGTGCGTGGTGACGGCCGGCACTATCAGCTACGCCTGACCACCGATGCTCGTCATCGTGGTATCAGGGTGTCCTACGGTGCAGGATTCGATACCACGGCTGGTGAGTGGATGGAGGTGCGCGTGCCACTGGCGTCGCTGAACCCCACGGTGCGAGGTTCCAGTTTGCAAGGGCCGGCGCTGGATACGTCGCAGGTGCAAGCCATTGGTTTGCTAATTGCAGACAAGCGCGAGGGTGCGATTGCGCTGGCTGTGGACTGGATCGCCGTGGAGTAGAGCAGGGCCAGGTACGCTTTTTGGCAGACGCAGGCGCGTGCCAATCTGGCAACGACCGGCAGACAGGCGTTGGCCACGTTCACCGTTCCCGCACATGCAGATTGACAGCCTGACTGCGTCCGCTTGGAGAATCAGCCATGTCACGAAGTGCCATTGCTCTCACCCTGGCAGCCATGCTGACTGCTGCGGCTTCGGCCACTGGCATCAGTAACACGCCGGTAGCGTCCCTCGACCTGCAGCGTTACGCGGCGCAGTGGCATGAGATCGCGCATCTGCCGATGTTCTTCCAACGGCAATGCATGGACCATATCACCGCAACCTACACCGCCAACCCGGACGGCACGATCGCCGTGCGCAACGTCTGTCGCACGAAGAACGGCGAGATGAACGGCGCCGATGGCGTGGCCAAGCGGGTGCAGGGTCAACCCGGCGCATTGAAGGTGCGCTTCGCACCAGCCGCGCTGGCTTGGCTGCCGTGGGTATGGGCGGACTACTGGGTGATCGAACTGGACCCGGGTTACGAGTGGGCGGTAGTCGGCGGCCCCAGCCGCAAATACCTGTGGGTGCTTTCACGCGCTCCGTCGATGGACGCAAAGCTGTTCCGGCAGATTCGCGAGCGGGCGCGCGAGCGCGGCTACCCCGTCGACAATCTGGTGATGGCTGCGCCGCTGGATTGATCGCGGGCCAGCGCGCAACAAGAAAATTGGCGTCAAGGACTGACCTCAGCCTTTCCGGAGAACTGCATGATGATCAGGTTATTCAAGGCTCTTGGCTTGGCGGCGGTGATGTCCGCCGCCCCTCTTGGCGCTCAGGCAGGCGAGCAAGCAAAGGTCCACGAGGTGCTGGTGATCCTCACGAGCGCGTCCTTGCAGACGCAAGGCATGGCGATGGTGCTGTCCAATACCATGGTCGAGCAGGGTGCAAAGGTGCACGTACTGTTGTGTGACAAGGCCGGGGACATGGCGCTGAAGAGCTATGAGGCACCCACACTGAAACCCAAAGACGTTAACCCGGGCCAGATGCTGCGGAGGTTGCTGAAAGGGGGCGGCGTGGTCAAGGTCTGCGCGCTGTATCTGCCAAACAGTGACCACGGCAAGGATGACCTGATGGAAGGTGTGGGGGTTGCCATGCCGCCGGAAATGGCCGCCCAGATGCTGGATCGGAAGATGCGTATCTTCAGCTTCTGAGCCGCCGCGCAACGAGCAAGTTGACATCCGGGCTCTGGTTTCGCGTCCTGTTTTGTCCACCTGAGGGCTGGCGCCGGAAAGCGCCCTGTTTTTGGATCATGTGCCTCCCAGGGATGGGCTTGAAGGCCAGGCGGACCCCAGAGACGAAGGCGTGGCTCATGCGGTTTGCATTTTTCAGTGCCAGCTTGAATCTGAAATCGCGCCGCTGCCGCTGCTGCGTCATCCACATTGCCTGACGCGGCTGGTGCCAGCGGTCGAGCCGTCACTGCCGGGATGGACAAGCGGTGGGACGCTTCGTGCAGTGTTGCTCAGTCCCGTTTTTGCCCGATACGATATCAAGCAAGATGGCTCCCACCCGGAAGCTTGCCCGCATGGCGCACAACACATGGAACGTTGGCACTACACAGAGAATGGGACCGGTATTCCGCTGGTGTTGTTGCACGGGGTAGGGATGTCGCATGCGGCCTGGAAACCGGTCGTGCCGTTCCTGAGCAAACACCGGCGGGTTATCGCCTTTGACACTGCCGGCTTCGGGCAGTCACTGCCGCTGGCGCCAGATTCCCCGCCGACAATACACAACCTTGCCAAGGCCCTGGCTGACAACCTCATCGCCATCGGTATCACGCAGCCGGTTGATCTGGTAGGCAATTCGATGGGCGGCCAGTTGGCATTGGAGGCGGCCAAACTCGGGGTCGCACACAGCGTGGTGGCCATATCTCCATCCGGCCTGTGGCAACGCCATCCGCCGCGCCATGCCAAGGCGCTGTTTTTTTCTCAACGCTACTTCGCCAAGCGTTTTCCACGTTTGAGCCGGTGGCTGATGGGCTCGCCCATGGCCCGCGAGATCATGCTGTACACAGCCATTTCGCCCGGCGGGCGAAACATCCCGACGGAAGACGCGCTGCGCATAAGGCAAGACCTGGTAAGCGCCAAGGCGTTCAACAGCACCTTCCTGAATACGGAGGTCTTCGCTGACGGCCAGCGTCTGACGATACCCATCACGGTCGCGTTTGGTGCGCGCGATGGCATTCTTGGCAAAGCGTCTCAACGCCACGATACGTTGCCCGCGCACACGCGTTGGCTCGAACCACCAAGGTGGGGACACGTGCCGATGTGGCGCGACCCTGCGGGCGTCGCCGGGCTGATACTCAACGCCCAGACATGGACACCGCTCGAGCGCCAACGCACTGATGGACAGTAAAGCGAGCTCTGCGGGTCTCGGGCCGTTACGTCGCCAGCGCGCACAGCTGACGCATGAGTGGGTGGTGATCGGGGCGGCAGGCGGGTAGCGGGTGGCGGAAGGGCGTTCAACGCTGAAGCCGCTGATGCCACGCCGATGATCGCTGACTGAAAGGCGGACATACGTGCGGCAGCAACGCGCGCTTCGACGCCAATGCGCGCAGGTGGCCTGACGAAGGACTCAAGATCACCACGGCCGTGAAACGCCGGACGACTGGAGCTTGACGTTGCTGGGGCAATGTTCCGGATTCATTCAATCCGGACCGCCGGATGATTTCGCCGGGCTGAGGCGATGCCCGACGCGGGCCGGCGAAAAGTTCGTGCAAAGCGGATGGGACACATTTTTCGCGGGCTCAGTTTCCATGGCTTCCTCAGCGGTCACGGCGCGTGCCGACTGCTCGCGTTCGGACGCTTCGCGCGCCCGACGCGCACAATGGCGCCTCAGTCATCATCCAACATCCGGTAGCCGCCATGAAGAAAGCACTCCTGTTTGGCGCTACCGGGTTCATCGGCTCGCACCTGTTGTCGCTTTTGCTCGCGAGCGCAGACTACGACTGCGTGACCATTGTCGTCCGGCGCGACCCCGGTCTGGAGCACGTGAAGCTGGTGACGCTGGCCGGCGACCTCGACTCGCTGGGTGACTTGGCCGATAAGGTCGATGCAGACGACGTCTTTATCGCCCTTGGCACAACGAAAGCCAAGGTGCCCGATGAGGACGGCTATTACCGGATTGACCACGACTATCCGGTGCAGGCTGCCGCAGTGGCACAGGCGCGAGGTGCAACCGGCGTGTTCCTGGTTTCGGCCATCGGCGCTAACGTGGCCTCCTCGGTGTTCTACCTCCGCACGAAGGGCGAGACTGAGCGCGACGTCATTGCGCTTGGCTTCGCGCGCACGCACATTTTCCGACCGTCGCAGTTGCTGGGACGGCGCAAAGAAAACCGCCCGCTTGAGCGCTGCATCATCGCGGTATGGCCGGCGATCGACTGGCTGCTCGTGGGCAGCTTGCGCAAGTACCGTGGCATCGCGGGCGAGGATGTTGCGCGTGCCATGGTCAGCGCCGCGACAGACGGACGACCGGGCATCCGCATCCACGATTGGGCTGGCATGGAGGCGCTGCGTTCGCCGTGAGCGGTGGTGAGAAGGACACCACCAGCGCCGGCGACGGGCGCACTGTTGTTTGAGGACATGATAGCGGAGCTTGGTCGAGCTTCTTGAACAGGCAAGCTGGTGGCACCGCGACCCGCCTCGCCACGACCGCACCGAGCCAATTATCCGTGGCACCTTTTGCCGGCGATCAACCGGCATCGTGTGGATGTAAAAAGGCCTCCAGCGGTTGCGCCTTGCTGAACAACCAACCTTGCGCAAACGGCACGCTTTGCTTGCTCAGGAAGTCTGCTTGCTCACGCGTCTCCACGCCTTCACTGATCACGGTCAGGTTGAGTGACTTGGCGATATCGATGATATGCAGCACCACCTCGCTGGTAACCGAATCGGTCCCGATCGCATCGACGAACACCCGGTCGATCTTCAGGTAATCGGCGCTGAGGTTGGTCAGATGCGAAAGACTGGAGAAGCCGGTACCGAAATCGTCGATCGCCACGCGGATACCCATCGCGCGGATCCTGCCGATGACCCGATTGGCGCTGGTTGGCTCGAGGAAGGAGCGCTCGGTCAATTCGACGATGATGTTGTACGGCGCAATGCCCGGGGTTGTCACCAGCCGGCGCAACCACTCGGCTACCTCGTCCGAGCGCAGGTCGATCGATGAAAGGTTGACGCTGATGTAGGCGCCGGGATGGCAACGGAAGAAGCGTGGCCCGTCAAGCGCCACCTGGGCCAGAACGTATTCGGTAAAACGCTGGATCAGGCCACAATCCTCGGCGGCCTGGACGAACAAATCCGGGCGCGAGCCGACCTGCTTGTTGCGTGGCCAGCGCAGCAATGCCTCGACCCCGACCATGTGGCCGGTGGCAAGCTCGACGATGGGCTGGTAGTGCAGCACGAACTCGTTGTGCTTGAGTGCCGCTCGCAACACAGCCGGTAACGACGCACGCTGGCGGGCCAGGAACACGATCGCCGTCACCACTGCCGTCCCGAGCACCAATCCGATCGGCAGCAGGATGAGCATGAACGCGTGCATGCGTGATCTGATATCAGCCAGCGGAACGGCCACGTAAGCGGCGGTGTCGAATTTGGCCGATGCCTGGATGGCCACCAAATGCTTGCCGTCGAAGAACACTGTATCGAGCCGTTGGTGCGGAGCGGTCATCCATTTCGGATCAACAAAACCACGATGTGCCCACATCAGCCGCGAACTGCGGCTGTAAATACCCAGCGAGATGTCGGGCGTACTGGTTGCAACGTCGAGCAGCGAGTCCGGATGCAACGCGGCGGCAAACCCGCCCGCTTCAATGACCAGCAGCGGTCGACTGCCACCGATAGATGCCGCAAGATGGACCCGCGTCCCCCTCGGGCTGATGTAGCTGGGTGGACCCATGTCGACGCCATCGCCCCGAGGGCCAATAGCCGAACAGGTAATCCGGTCCTCTGACACGTATCCGATGGCCTGAAGGTAGCTGTAGTCCAAGGTGGCTTCGCGCAACTTCGCGCGCTTGATCTCGGAACAGCCGTCGGCGGTCCCGGCCGCGGCCATCCGGCGGTACGCCGCGATTGCCTGTTCACCCATCGTATCCGAGCGTTGCAGCACCTGGCCCGCCAACGACAGGGCGCGTGTGGATGCCTCGTCCATGCTTTGCCGGTAGGCCAGATACAGTGCAGCGGCGATCGGCACGACCACTGCAAGCGTGCACAAGGCAACCGCGATCGTGGTGACGGTTCGGTTGTGCATCCTGTCACCCCGAGGGGCACGCGTTCGCGCGCCTTGCCAGTGCGCATGATCATGCACCATCGTGACGTGGCTTGCACCCAAGGTCGGGATGAAACCCGGTTTGTACTCTCGGGAACCCGCAGCTCACGCCGGAACGCGGACCCTTCTCTTGCGTATGGCAATTGCTTGACGACCGGGCGCGATGATTTGGCTCAATAGCCGAGACGTTCGCTTCAATCCGGAGCCTATCGTGTGGATGCTGAGGTGAGTGAGTCCGCTATCGATCTGACCTCGATCACGCTGGTGCGACGGACGCTTCGCACGATCCGGGAAGACGAGACCTGAACCAAAGGATTGCCCCATGCGTCATCGACATCGCGCCGTCGAACGGGTGCAGGCCGACGAACTGACATGGGGTTCGCCGTTGGTAACCAAGGCGATACACGTGGACGCCCAAGGGCGGCGAGCAAGGGTGGGTCGCGCTGATACACGTCGGGGCGAAAGCCGATCCGGCCAGCTTCGCGCAGGTCCACGGTCCAGTACGCGAGCAGCAGTGGTACCGGTTCTCGCAGCATGACGGTCTGCGTTTTCACCGTGTCGATTGCGCGGTCGATCCCGGCGCGATTCCACCGCACCGGATCGTCCAGCAGCAGCTCGGCCAGTTCGCGCGGGCGCTCCACCCGGATGCAGCCGGAGCTGGTGGTGCGTTGCTCACCAGCGAACAGTGCCTGATGCGGCGTGTCGTGCAGGTAGACCGCGTAATCGTTGGGGAAGCGGATGACCAGCCGGCCGAGCGAATTGCCTGGGCCGGCATCCTGACGCAGCATGATGCCGCGTGGGTTGGCCCAATTCACGCTGGCTGGTGATACTTCGCGCCCCTGAGTATTCAGCACGCGGATGCGATTGGCAGCGAGATAGCCAAGGTTCTCGCGCACTTTCGGCAGCATGTCGTTCTTGAGAATGGTTGGTGGCACCGTCCAGGTCGGATTGAGCGTGAGGTAGGTGATCTGCGATTTGAACACCGGCGTGCTGCGATACGGCTTGCCCACCTGCACGCGCGAGCGCCATACCGGCTTGCCGTCCCTGTAGTAGGTGACCTCGTAGCCGGCGATGTCGACGACCACGAACGTGCCTTGCAGATAATGCAGCAACCAGCGCGCACGTTCGAGGTTCGCCCGTAGCTGATCGATGCGCGCGGCGACCGGCACGTTCAGCGCAGCCAGCGTTGCCTTGCCGAGGTGGCCATCCGCAGCGAGGTACTGTTCGCGCTGGAACTGGGTGAGCGCGGCCTCCAGTGCCCGGTCGTACAGATCGTCCACACCATCGCCCACCGGATAACCAGCGAGTTGCAAGCGCTGGCGCAACGCGGGAATGCGTGGATCGTGGCTGCCCGGCTTCAGTGTGGGACCGTCGACCAGCGGCGCCCATCCACCCTGCGCCGCCAGCATGCGCAGCTTCGCCAATGCTGCACGAAGCTCGCCATACTGCGGAGACTGCGGCCGGGCACGCGCGAACAGCGCGCCGATCGTACCCTGCGCCAGCGCAGCGCGAACCGCCTGCAGGCCCAGTGCCTGGTCGAACTGACGTGGATCGAAGTTCCAGTGCGTATCCAGCGTGGCCGGGTCCACCTTGCCGCGATACAGATGCATCAGCGCAGTCAGGCAGGCATCGGTGGCGAGCACATCGAACTGCGCCCGCTGCCGCGTTGTCGCCCGTAGGTCGCCCGCCATGCCGCGCTCGTGCTGCAGTTCGCTCAGCGCGTAGTCTTCCGAATTCAGGCCGTCTTCGGCCAGGCCGCGCAATGCGGCGAACAGCGCATCGAGGTCACTTGCCCGGCTCCACGCCGGTGCAAACCGGTTCTGCTCGTAGAACGCCGCAGCCGCATTGCCCGGAGCCGTTGCCGCATCGGCATCAGCATGTGCAGCGTGCCATTGCTCGACCAGCTCGCGGATCTGTTCGGCGACCGCACCCGGTGGCTGTTCTGTGGTCGCCGGCTGCGCGGCGTGCGGCTGCGAGACCGATTGCGTGGTGACCGGCTGCTGCGCCTGCGCGCCAGTTCCACACAGCAAACCCAGCACGGCAACACCACGGACGACCTGGGAAAATCTGAATGACACGACGTGTTCCTGCACGAGCGACCAAGCTCTGTCATACCACAACGCCTGTCGATGTCGGCGCGCGCGGCACCGGTTGGGGCGCGCGCTTGATCCGGAAGCCGCCGGACTGGGAAATCACCCCTGAACCCATCGCGCGCTCCGACCGAAGCCGCGGCAGACTGGTTGGCACTGAAGCTGCCCCTTTGCTACACCACTTGACCCGTAGGGGCGCGCGGCCGAAGCTGTCTTCCTCCCGATAAGCAGGTAGGTGAAGAGCATGCAGCTCCGTTCCGACTGGTCCGAGCGCGTCGTCGTCGATGCGTCCGCGATGGACTGGGTAGAGTCGCCCTCGGCCGGTGTGCAGCGCAAGATGCTCGAACGCGACGGCGACGAAGTGGCCCGGGCCACGTCCATGGTGCGCTACGCGCCCGGTTCACACTTCTCCCGCCATGTGCATGAACTGGGCGAAGAACTGTTCGTGTTGGAAGGCGAGTTCTGCGACGAGAGTGGCCGTTTCGGTCCAGGCTCCTATATCCGCAATCCCCCCGGCTCGGCCCATGCGCCATGGTCGGATGGCGGCTGCGTGCTGTTCGTGAAGCTGCGCTACTTCGGTCCGAGCGACCAGGCGCGTGTCGTCGTCGACACTCGCAGCACAAGCTGGCAGCAGGGTCTGGTGCCAGGGCTGTCGGTCATGCCGCTGCATGAGTTCCGTACTGAACATACCGCTTTGGTGCGTTGGGCACCGAATACGCATTTCAATGCGCACCGCCATCATGGCGGCGAGGAAATTCTGGTGGTCGATGGCGTGTTCGAGGACGAACACGACCGCTATCCGGCCGGCACCTGGATGCGCAGCCCGCATCTGAGCGAGCATCAGCCGTTCAGCCGGGAGGGCTGCATTATTCTGGTGAAGACGGGGCACCTCGTGACCGCAGCCCAGGCTGCGACTCGATAAGGCTGCTCAGAAGGCCGACTGGAATAAAGCTGAGAGCGGAGAACGCGACCGGCCTATTCGTATCCGTTTGAATTCGGATCGAGAATTTGCATAGAGAACCGGCCGGAGAGAGTTGAATTCCAGTGCGCGTGGTTCCCATTCGGTTCGCTGATATGGAATCCTGATCGTCGCGGCCCAGTCGAGTTAGTGACTCCGCACCGTGCTGCGGCAAGCATGGGCTGATACCGCGGTCGGGCCGAAATCGGGTGAATTGTCAGAGGTGTGAGCAGAAAAGTTGTGCGGGGAGCGTGATGCGGGCAACCAATCTCGGCGGGTTCTGTATGGCGCGAGAGCGATAGCCGCGCTTTGATGCCGTTGACAAGCGTTCGGAAGGCTTGGGCCATGCAGAGATGACAGTCGCCCATCGTATCCGGGTGTCCCTGGAAACACTTTCGGGCGTCAATGCGGGTTAGATGCCGTCCTGTAACCACTACTGGAGTTGGGGCCGTCGTTTCGGTTGGAGCATTTGACTCACATTATACAGTACTTTTAACGGCACATTGGCCGAGGATACATGCAGATTATCGATTTTAGCTCTATTTGCGCTATACTGGGGAAGCATCTTCCAGCAATCCAGCAAGCGGTCCGCTCGCTGCCGCAGGCTTCGCCGCGCAGATCGATCACGCAGTAGCAGGATTGTCATCAGCGCGGGCGCCGCGGGCGCCGGTCGCGCTTGGCCGATCTACTCAAAATCAAGGAGCATCCATGTCCGGCACCCCCACCCCCGTTGCCAAGCCCAGCACCTCATCCGTTTTCAGCCGCAGTCGACCCAACACGACCGGACGTCACCTGACCAGCGAAATCATTGCCAGCGACATCGCCGCGTTCAAGCGACGTGGCGGCTCCATCGAAGTGCTGAGTACCACCCCGTCGCGCTCCCCACTCGTGTCGCCTCCATCGCCGGCTTCTGCCACCGCGTGATGTCCTGAAACGCTGCCAGCGCGGGCTTGGCTTTGCCTGCTGCGGATAGATCAGAGCGGGGATGAGGGGTGACCGACTTGACTGGTTCTTTTTCTGAGTGAGTTCGAACCTGGATGGTTACGCTGCCCGGTTACATCTCCGGCTACATCGGCGGAACTCGATTCCCCTGACGCCCATGAAGCACCCGGAGGTTGTCCGCAGGCAGGCTCGCCGTAGTGCAGGGAGACTTGGCCGTCGCAGCGCTGCGGTTGCTCGCTTTCGACCGCATGGAATATCGATATTGGGGGACGGCAGGGCAGACCCAAGCCGCGTTTAAAGGCGCTCGACTTGCTGTACCCCTTTGTCGGTGCAATTCATCGCTGCCCGGTATTCGCCACGTGTCGTCGGTGCCGGTTACTGGATGTCGTCGGCGCGGTTCTTGCCAGGGTCGGGCGCGGGTGCTTTCGCGTTTTGCAATGCGCCGACAGTTACGGTGCCAAACCATTGCGCGTCGCGTGCGGCAAAATATTTGGTGGCATCGAACAATTCCGGGTCGTATCTGCCGCAGCCAATGCGGGGAACTTCCAGGCCGCCAAGATTCAGTATTTGTCCGGTGCAGTCCGCCCCTTGCTGCATGGCTTGCAGCGGGTTCAGCGACACCGTGCGGACGCCAAAGTCGTAGCCCACGCGCGATCCGGTCACTCCGGTTTTCGCGTTCCTCAATTCCGTCCGCATCCGCCGCTTGGCTACCGCGTCACCATATTCGGGTTCCAGCGTGGCCAGTACTGCCATGGCCTGAGCGTGTTCTGCAGCGCCCAGGGCTTTGCATGCGTGATCGCGTGCCTGGAGGTAATTGGGATACCCGCGTTCGGCCGCAAGCGTGATCCAGGCACACGCGGTGGCCGGATTCTTGCTGACGCCGCGACCGTTGAGATACATATTGCCAATCGTGATCTGCGAAAGCTTGTCGGCATAGTAGGCGCCAATCTTGAAATACTTCATGGCGCTCTGGTACTCGCCTTTGAACAACCGTTGCATGCCGGCGAATTGTCCGAAAAGGTCGGGGTGCCCGTCGGTGGACGAATGGCTCATGATATCGAGAATATGCGCGATCTTCGGCGTGGGTACCGGCGGCGGAACGGGCCTTTCGCTAGCGTCACCAGCGACGGTGGCGGTGGACTGCGCCTGTGTGCCGGGGCCATTGTTTGCCTGGCTGGCGCACGTGAGGGGGGCGCTTGTCAGTAGCAGAATGCAGATGGGTACAAGCAGTTTGGCTTTCATGGGCATTCCCTTGTCGTGTGCTTGTGGCGAGCCGGAAGAACGTTCCCGGCGTACAAATTTCGGGGACACGGAACCGCAGCGTTCCGGGTGAAATCGCGGCGGAAAGAGGCAGTGTGCTTCGGCGTTGGTGTCGCGGGCCTTGGCCTCCAGCTTGACAAAATCCCTCGGGCTGGCCGAAGTCCTATCCCAACCGGGCGTGGCGTGACACGGGCGAAGTCGGTTGAACGAGTGTGCGAGTTTCCCCGCTTGCGGACGCGCGTGATATCGGCGACATGAGACAGATGGCGTAGGCGCGAGCCGCGTTCTTGATATTGAGTGATTCGTCCGCGCCGTTCTTTGCCGTTTCATCTGACCACGTCAACCTGACGCTTTTGCCACCCCTTGCTAGTGGCCCCCGTTGCGCGACGATTTCCACAGACTGGCGATGGTCGTCACAATCAGCACGCCCATGATCACGGTCAACGACAGCCAAATCGGAATTTCGGGAATACCCGTCAACGGCTCACCGCCGTTGATGAACGGCAGTTCGTTGCCATGCAATGCGTCGAGGATCAGCTTGGTGCCGATGAAGCCCAATACCACTGCCAGCCCCAGGCTCAGGTAAATCAGGCGGTTGATCAATCCACCGAGCAGGAAATAGAGCTGGATCAGGCCCAACAGCGCAAAGGCGTTCGCGGTGAACACGATATAGGGTTCTTTGGTGAGCCCGAAGATCGCTGGAATCGAATCCAGCGCAAACAGGATATCGGTCGCGCCGATGGCGATCATCACGATCAGCATGGGCGTGATCAGGCGCTTGCCGTTTTCCAGCGTGGTGAGCTTCGCACCGTCGTATTTGTCAGTAGCCGGAAGGTATTTTTCGGCCAGGCGGACCAGAATGTTCGGCTTGAATTCCTCGGTTTCCGTGGAGGGGACGCGGGCGAGTTTATAGGCGGTGTAAAGGAGGAATGCACCGAAGATGTAAAACACCCAGGAAAAATGCTCGATGGCGGCCGCTCCAAGGGCAATGAAAATCGCCCGCAGGATCAACGCAATCACCACCCCCACCAACAGCACTTTCTGTTGGTAGGCCTTGGGCACATCGAACGCGGCCATGATGATGACAAAGACGAACAGGTTGTCGACCGACAGACTTTTTTCCGTGACGTAGCCGGCAAGGTACTCGATGCCGTATTGGCGGCCCCATATCAACCATATCGCGCCGCCGAAAATCAGCGCGATCGCAATATAGAACGCCGACCAGCCACCGGATTCGCGCAGGGAAGGCGCGTGGGCTATCCGCACGTGCGCGAAGAAATCAAATATCAGCAGTATCAGGAAGCCGGCGATCGTGGAACCCCAGCCCCAGAGAGGTACGTTCATCAAGATGCTCTCGCAAAGAAGGGAGAAACGGCGTCAGGCTCGCCCTGGCACTTTCGATCAAAGCGGGTGCTGTCGAAAAAATTGCTCAAGCTGACGATAGACCTGTGGCAGATGCTGGCGCAATGTTGCCGGTGTTTCGAAAAATTGCTCACTGGCAACCGCGAAAAACTCAGCCGGACTTTCCAGGGCGTACGGGTCAATTGGCAGTTCGACGCCATGGCGTTGATCCTCCTGCAGACGATCCCACGCGTTGGAGAACACTCGCCACCACACGCGACGGTCCATGCGTCGGTGCAATGGTGGGAAGCCGTTGGCGTCGCCGTTGAGCATGTCGAGCTTGTGCGCCATTTCGTGCACAACCACATTGTGCCCGGGTTTCTGCCCGATACTTTGCACATCCGCCCAGGACAGAATGACCGGCCCGCGCCCCCACGCTTCGCCGGCCAGCATGGCGTGCGTCTGGTGAACCACGCCAGCTGCATCCGTGTGTTGGCGACGTGGAATGAATACATCCGGGTACACAATGACGCTGTGCCAACCGTCATACCAGTCAAGGCCGAGCTTCAGGATCGGGACGCAAGCGTGGGCCGCGAGCAACACGCGGTCGACGTCACCGAGCTGCAATCCCTTGGCCGGCTCCAGGGACTTGCGCTCCAGAAACAGCGTTGCCAGCACGCGCAATGTGGCCTGATCGGAGGCGCCCAGGCGACGCGCCGCGCTGCAACGCTGGAGCGCATCTCGCCACAGCTCTTCGGCAATCGGGCGCCGGGCGACGACGTGGCGTGCTCGCCAGTTTCTGATTTTGTTGAACACGGCAATCGTCCGCAAGGAGTCGCAGGGTCGCGGAAGCGAAGACAGCTTCACCTGCCGGGACTTCAGCTCGCGCGCGACAGCCATGGACGCCGTGCGCGGGCGAAGCCTTGATCCATGACTTCGACCATGCAACACACATGGGGTGAGAGAGCACCCTTCGCAATCCACCTCTTTGAGCAGACTCTTGGGTCGGCGATCGGCGTTCCCTGACGGGTCGGGTTTTGTCCTTTTGAGTCCAGGTTTCCGCGCTTCCCGGTTTGGAATGTGCAGCTCGCTCTACGGCACTTCACTGCGCGTGGTGGTTGGCGTCGCGGAACCGGCTTGAGCCGGAGGTGCGCTGGTTGCGGGAGAGCTTGGCGTCCAGAGATCGTTGCGCCAGTGTTCGAAGCCCATCCGCCAGACGCGCAACGGCTATCCAATTTGCCCTGTTACACCGGGATTGACGGTGCGTTGGGCGACAACACTGCGGTATCTTCCCAAACCACACCCTGATCGCGCCCGCCGCGTTCACGTGGTAAAGCGCTTCGTCGGCTCGCCGGAGCAACTCGTCGCTGTACTGCGTTGCGGCAGACTTGGCAAAGGTACCGATGCTCAGCGTCACCCGGATCGGCAGTGCCACAACACACACGTTCTCGCGCAGGCGCTCGAGCGTAACCGTTGCAACGGCTGCATCCGTCGTCGGAGTCAAGAGCGCCAGTTCATCGCCTCGGGCCGACGCACTCGGAAAAAGGGCGGTTGAGCCTTCCCGTGAGCACCAGCCGTGCGGAAAGGGAACGGTCTGGACGCTCGTGCCAACCCCGCACAGCCAATAACGACAGGCAGTCGACGACGGAAGAGAAAACCGGGGTCAAAACAGCAGCCTGGGCCGCATGTGCCTTCAATTGACGGCAGGCGGAGGTCATACTGCGGCAAGCCTCGCGTCCTGGATATTCCTTGATCGCACGTTTCCGTAAACTGGTTGGCTATTTGAGCGATGCCTTCTGGCTTCTGCCCGGTGCCATGGTGGTGATCGGCGTCGTCGGCGCAATTGTGATGCTCGCGATCGATCGCAGTGGCCTGGTCCCACAGGTGCTACTTGAGCAAAATTGGCTCTACAACGGGGGTGGCACTGGGGCGCGCACGTTGCTTGGCGCGGTGGCATCGTCGACCATCGGCGTGGCCGGCACAGTATTCTCCATCACCATCGCGGCGCTGACGCTCGCTGCAGGTCAAATGGGCCCAAGGTTGCTGCGCAACTTCGTCCGCGACCGAGGCAACCAGTTCACCCTGGGTGCGTTCCTTGGCACGTTCTCCTACTCGTTGATGGTGTTGCGCACCGTGCGCGATCAGGACAGCACGGTGTTTGTGCCCAATCTGTCGCTCACCGTCAGCATTCTGCTCGCGTTTCTGTGTGTGGCGACGCTGGTGTACTTCGTCGGGCACATGGCCGGACGCATCAACGTCTCGACCGTGATCGGTCTGGTCAGCGACGATGCACGTTTGGCGATCCGCAGACTCACTACTGACCAGCCGCAGCCAGAGGCTCCGCCGGCGTCGTACTGGTACAATGCCAGCGTGGTGCTCGACTCGCGGCACGGATACCTGCAGCATCTCGACGCCGCCGGCCTTGCTGACTGGGCGACCGAACACGGCACCGCGATTCGCCTGCTGGTGCGCCCGGGCGACTACGTCCTGCCCGGCGCGCCAATTGCGCTCACCAGGTCACCGGTAGCTGGCGCGGAGGAGGCGATCCGTGACGCCACGGCGCTGGGCAATGATCGGGTCAGCTCGGAGGATTTCGAGTACGCGATCCGCCAGTTGGTGGAAATCGCGGTGCGCGCTTTGTCCCCCGGCATCAATGATCCGCATACGGCGATGAGTGTGCTGGACCGCCTTGGCCTGGCACTGAGTGAAGTGGCTCCGTTACATCTTCCGAGCGGGGTGACGCTGCGCCATGGCGATGTGGCCCTGGTAGTTCCCAGTTCCGACTACGATGGTCTGGTCGATGTCATGTTCCACCTCATCCGGCAGAATGCAAAAGGTAGTGCGGCGGTGCTCATGCACATGCTCGAAGTACTGACTGCGGTAGTGGGCTGCGAACATGACGAGCAACGCGTGCAGGCGTTGCAGCGTCATGTCGATCTGATTCTTGAGGACGCCGAACGGCATGTCGACACCCCGTCGGACCTTGCCGATCTGCGCGAACGCGGTCGCGATTTCCGGACGACGCGGGAACACGGCCCACTTGGCCGCATCGGCGCGATGGAGTGCTGAGTCCTGCGCCATCGGAACATTCCGCGTGCATGGATGTGTCAACGCGCCTTGACAAGGTTTTTTCGGATCGGGTTGGATTGACGATACATCGAGAACGGAGTGGTGCTGGCTCATGTGGATGATCATTCTCGTCACCGTCGTCGTCACCGCCTTGATTGTGGTGTTTTCGATGAATTTTCATCGACCGGAAAAATCCGTTCGGCACCCGATCAAGCACTGTCACGGAATTGGCGATCCGCAGTTCGTGCTGGAAATGGACGCCATGCTCGGACCGGGTATTCTGTCTGGCAACGCCATCACCGCGTTGCAGAACGGCGACGAAATTTTCCCGGCCATGCTCGAAGCCATTCGTGGAGCGACCCGGAGCATCACGTTCGAGACTTACATCTACTGGTCCGGTGACATCGGCAAGACCTTCGCCAACGCGCTGAAGGAGCGATCGCTGGCTGGCGTGTCCGTGCACGTGATGCTCGACTGGGTGGGCAGTGGGAAGATGGAAACCAGCCTCATGGACGAACTCGTTGACGCCGGTGTCGAGGTCGAGAAATATCATCCGTTGCGCTGGTATTCCATCGCGCGCCTCAACGACCGCACGCATCGCAAGCTGCTGGTTGTCGATGGTCGCATCGGCTTCACCGGCGGCGTGGGCATTGCTGACGAGTGGCAGGGCCACGCGCAGGACCCCGACCATTGGCGGGATATCCACTTCCACGTGGAGGGCCCGGCAGTGGCGCAGATGCAAGCGGGCTTCATGGACAACTGGATCAAGAGTACCGGGCGCGTGCTGCATACCGACAGCTACTTTCCCGCGCTGTCACCAGCGGGCAGTGAGCGCATGCACCTGTTTGTCAGTTCGCCGCGCGGTGGCAATGCATCGATGCACCTCATGTACCTGCTGGCTGTCGCAGCGGCGCAGACGTCCATCGATCTTCAAGCTGCCTACTTCATCCCCGACGACATCATGGTGGAGGCGCTGGTGGCCGCGCGTGAGCGCGGCGTTTGCATCCGCCTGCTGGTACCCGACAAGCACATTGACTCGCGACTGGTACGCATGGCCTCGCGTCGTACCTGGGGCGAATTGCTTGCGGCGGGCGTGGAAATCCACCAGTACGAAAAGACGATGATGCACAACAAGATGCTCATCATCGATCATCTGCTGGTCTCCGTTGGCTCCACCAACTTCGACATGCGCTCGTTCAATCTCAACGACGAGGCCAGTCTCAACATCTACTCGGCCGACTTTGCGCAAGCCATGACCCGGGTGATGGAGCACGACCTTGAAGGTGCCCCCACGTATACGCTGGAGCAGTGGCAGCAGCGCCCGTTGTGGCAAAAGCTGGGCGAGCTCGTGGTGCGCCCGATCGAGTCCCAGCTCTGAGATGGAACGGCAGAACCGCGTCAGCTTCAGCTGCCGACCGGGCGCTGCGTCCGCAGGCGCGCAAGCCGGGCCGCAGTATCACCCTGATGCCGGCTGCGGACAGCTCGTGCGAAGGCGTAGACGCCCGACTACCACGCACCGCGCATCCTCCGGCAATTGGGTTGAACCGGTGCACCCTCGACATCATCGGGCCGTCTGCTGGCCCGCAGAGCTCGTCTCGTCGTGCGCCATCGCTGTTCGCACAACTCGAAGCGTGCGATCGCCGCGGTGTACGCTATCCCGACTGTGGCCAGGAACCTGCCTGGTGCCGCGCTCGCGCTCCGCTTGAATCTTTCATCATGGCTCGGCTTCCCCACTTTGCCTCGCCCATCGGCGGCATGATTTGCATCGGCGCGATGCGCCCACGCTACAGCGACGCGGCCAGTGCTAACGTCTCCGCGCCCTGCGTTACCTCACCGCGCAAGGAACATCTGCCTGCGACAGCCAACACGCTGGGGCACATGGTGAATCTGCCGATGGTCTGGTCGCCTGAAGGCGGAGGCGATCCGGGTTTGAGATCCGTCGTTGATGCTGCTGGCTTCAGGCTGGAGGTGCTGCCTGTTGCCGTCGCGGCCGTGTGCGGCTTCGATCCCCTTCATGGCGGGAACGTCCCGGCGGAGTTGTCCGACACCCAATGAGCAGCATGTTTCACTCGCTTCAGAGTCACAACTACCGGCTGTGGGCCGGCGGTGCGCTGGTGTCCAACGTCGGCACGTGGATGCAACGCATCGGGCAGGACTGGCTGGTGCTCACCGTGCTCACCCAGCACAACGCGACGGCGGTGGGTACGGTGATGGCGCTGCAGTTCGGGCCGCCGCTGCTGCTGTTGCCGCTGAGCGGTTTTGCCGCCGATCACCTGGACCGGCGCAAGCTGCTGATGTTCACCCAGGGTGCCGCCGGCATGCTCGCGCTGGGGCTGGGACTGCTTACGATCGCCGGTGTCGTGCAGCTTTGGCACGTGTATGGCTTTGCCCTGTTGTTGGGCTGCGTCACGGCCTTCGACGCGCCGGCGAGGCAGGCATTTGTCTCCGACCTGGTAACCGACGACGATCTGGCCAACGCGGTGGCGCTGAACTCCGCATCCTTCAATGCTGCACGGATGGTCGGCCCGGCGATCGCTGGCGTGTTGATTGCGGCGGTGGGTGAGGGCTGGCTGTTCCTGATCAATGCGGGTTCCTATGCTGCGGTGCTGGTATCGCTGGGGTTTCTTCGGGTCCACGAGCTGCATGTCGAAGCGCGACCTGCGCGCACGCCCGGCAGTCTGCTCGCCGGGTTCCGCTACGTGGCGCAGCGCCCCGATTTGATGGCCGTTCTGGTCATGCTGTTTCTGCTCGGTACGTTTGGCTTCAACTTTGCCATTTTCATCTCGACCATGTCGGTCACGGTTTTCCACGGAGACGCCAGTCAGTACGGGCTGCTGACCTCCTCGATGGCGGCGGGCACGATGACCGGAGCCCTGTTGTCGGCCCGCAGACCGGTCCCCGGCATGGTCCTGATGGCGTTCGCCGCGGCGGCGTTCGGTATCAGTGTGGCGGTGGCTGCGGTGATGCCCAGCCCGTATTTGTTCGCTGCCATGCTGTTCTTCGTCGGCCTCGCCGCGCTGACCTTCATGACGGCCAGCAACTCCATGATGCAGCTCACTACCGAGCGCGTCATGCGTGGCCGGGTACTGGCGCTGCGTATTGCCGTAGTAATGGGCGGCACCCCGATCGGCGCACCGCTGGTCGGCTGGGTGGTCGATCGTTTTGGCGCACGCTGGGCCATGGGTATCGGCGCGTTGGCGGGCCTCGCGGCCGCCGGGGTAGGTGTGGTCTATCTGGTCAGGCATCGCCACCTGCATCTGGTCCGGGATGCGGGCCGACTGCGCGTGGTCATCCACCCGGAGGCGGCGGACGTCGTGGCCGTCCGCGTGGCGGCTGGGGAGCGGGTGACCTGAGCGGTGAAGACCGGGATGGAGCGGTGTCGCTTCTTCGGGTGCTCTGGGCTCGCGATAGGACGATTTGCGCTGCACGACAGGCAGCGTTGCAGGCCTTCCGCGGAGTTCTGCCCACACCGGTGACCTGAAAGCCCGGGATGCAACGCCAGCGCGGCATCCGTTTGGGCAGGCCGCCCGCGCCACGCTGGGCAAGCGCGGTCACCCCGTCATGTGCACCTGATTCCGGCCTGCGTGCTTGGCGTTGTACATCCGATGATCGGCACGCGCCACCGTGTCGACGACCGGCTCACCGGGCTGCCAGTGGGCGATTCCAGCCGAGAAACTCAGCGGTCCGCCTTGCTCGGCCGAGAGCGTGTGCACCCGTTTGAGCAGCCGTAACGCTGCCGTGTACGCTTCGTCGGTACTGGTGTCCGGCATGACAATGAGAAACTCTTCGCCGCCCCAGCGGGCCATGAGATCGGTAGCCCGCATGAGCGGTCGCGCAAGGTCGGCAAAGGCCCGTAGGGTCCTGTCGCCTGCGTCATGGCCGCGCGTGTCGTTGATGCCCTTGAAATTGTCCAGATCGATCAGTGCCACTGAAAGGCCTGAACCGCTGCGTTGCGCCTGGTCCCGCTGCACGGCCAGGTAGTCGCTGGCACGCCGGCGGTTCGCCAGCCCGGTGAGCTCGTCAAACTCCGCCAACCGCTGTACATCGGCCAATGCCGCAACCAGCGCGCCGCGCTGCGTGCGCAGGGTCGAGCGCAAGCGTGACAACTGGGCGGCCAGGACCCCGACCATCGGCAGCAGGATCGCCAACGATGCGAAATACAGCAGGTCCTGATAAAAATCCGTGCGCGTGGCAGTCCCGGGATGGTTCCAACGCAGCCATTCCAACATGGCGAGGGCGACGCCGAAGCTGGTCAGCGCGACGAGCGTGAGCACCGCTATCTTCTTCCAGTGCAGCAGGAAGGCACCAAAGATCATGACCAGCAGCATCGGCATCAGCGCGACTGCGCGCCCCGGCCCGGCGACCAGGAAAGCCCAGTCGGCGAGCAACACTCCCACGAGAATCTGCGCGACCGTCAGCGCCGGATCCTTGCACTGCGCACTCAGCCCCGAGCGCACGGTAACGTAGAACAAGGCTTGTGTTGCGGTGAGGAAACCCAACCATGCCACCAACTGGTGGCAGGAAAGCCAGCCGAGATAATGGTCGTAGATCATGAGCAGCGAAGAACCAACGTAGGTCAGCGCGGCGATTGACCATTGTGTCACCCGGATCTGTGTCCGGTGGTCGTTGCCCAATACCACGACCAGCCACCGGCTGCGCCGTTGCACGTGCCCCACCTGACTCACTGTCGGGTCGACCGGGGCTTCTGCGGCGCGCGCCTGTGTGTGCGTGTTCACCTCTACTCCATCGCAATGCCGCGACACCAGCGCCCGGTATTGGCCAATTCCAAGTGATGCCTCCGCAACGGCCGCGCGCGTTGAAACTTGAGTGCCTTTACCGCAATGGACGCCGCGGATGAACTGGTTCGATCGCTTCCTGACTAAAGGTGGGTGAAAAACAAGAACGCCATTTTGCTGAGGAGCTCGATAAACGCATGGGCCTTCGCCAACCATGACGGCGATGGTGTGCGTCATTTCGCGCTCCTTTGCCGGGAGGGCGTGCGCTACAGAACGTCCAGGGCTGGGTACAACTCCTGATTTTCGCGATGTATCCGATTTTTCAGCGTGGCCACGATGGCGGCTGTTTCCGCGACGAACCGATCGGGCCGAGCCTGGATCGCTGTCGGCGTGGACCAACGTTTGCCCCAGGCAGCCATCCCGTCCGCGACGCCGCCCATTTCTGTTTCGAAGCGCTTGCCCAGGGTGGCGATTTCCGCGTCCGGGGATTTTTGCAGTTCGGGGTAGAGCGAGCGATCTTCGATTGCCAGGTGCAGACTCAGCTTGCCAAGCAGCTTGGATAGCAGCGAGCGAGCCGCTGCCGGGTCCCGAACGAGTTGCTCCGGTCGCAGCTTATGCAGCTCACTTGCCAGCCGCAGGATATCCACGTGCTGTTCGCGGAATTTGGTCGAGCGTGCCATGCGTCATTTCCCGATGGGTCGACGGCGGGGAGGATCGTTCTGCTCTGGGTGACGAGCAAAGTCTGTATCAGTGTTCAATCCGAAACCTTGAGCATCCGGGAAAACCTGCAACAAATAATGTGTGGCTATGCGCTTGGCAGCAGGACTTCTGCTGGAGGCAGCTTCCTTCGCTTGACAGCCGCACCAGTTCTTCCACGGCAGCCGTCGGCTGATTTCGGCTGGCTCAAGCGCGGCATCACTGTGTGCCCGAGCGAGACGCGGCCGCTGATCGGCGACGCGGGCGTTCCGCGGGGTGTGGTCGTGCTGTTCACGCTGGTACTGCAATTTGCGGCGCAGCGCGCGCATGGATGTGTGCCGCCACTCTCGCCACGATGCGGCAACCTCACGCCAACTGCGCTGCACCGCCTGGATGGAGCAGGATCTTGCCGAAGAACTTCCGAGATTCGGCCAGGCGATGGGCGTCTACTGCGTCTTCCAACGCGAATCGAGAATGGATTTGAGGGGTCAATTTGCCGGCTGCAACCAGCCGGTAAACTTCAGCAATTTGCGACCGGCTGGCGCCGTGTGTGCCGAATACACTGAGCTGGCGCCGAAACAAGTCAACCACGCTCAACGGTACCGTCTCACCGGCATGTGCCCCGCAGGTAGCCAGGCGACCGCCTACCACCAATACTTCCACACTGTCCGCAAACGTCTCACCACCGACACTCTCAACCACCGCGTCCACACCATGCCCATCGGTCAAATCGCGGACCGCAGCAGCCAGATTCATCGAGCGATAATTGATCGTCGCGTCCGCACCCAAAGCGCGTGCATGGTCAAGTTTGGTGTCCTCTCCCGCACTGGCAATCACTCTGGCTCCGCACAGATGAGCGATTTGCACCGCAGCGCTACCGACTCCCCCGCCGGCAGCGTTGACGAGGACGGTTTCGCCGGGTCGCACGCGAAGTTGATCTACGACCATTTGCCAGGCAGTAGCCATCGTCACCTGCACTGCGGTGGCAAGATCGTAGGACAGTCCGTCGGGCAACAAGATGCAGTTGCCTTCTGCAGCAGTTACGTATTCGGCGTAGGTTCCGGGTCTGGTTACTCCAAGAAAGCCACCGACGGCACACAGGTTGTCCTGACCGCGCTCGCAGTAGCACACACGTTCCTTGCAATGACCGGAAGAAAGCAGAAACGTTGGTGCCACGCGGTCGCCAATCGCAAAGGTGGTCACGCGCGCACCGACGGCGACCACTTCCCCCGCACCTTCCAATCCCAGAATGTGCGGTAGCGCCACAGGGATCCCGGAAATTCCCGCGCGAATATCGAGGTCAAGGTGATTGAGCCCAATCGAGTGGAGGCGGATGACCACTTCATCGGCTTTTGGGCTGGGGTCGGGCAGACGGTCCACCACCAACTGTTCCGGACTTCCGTACTCGCGAAAAATGACAGCTTTCATCACTCGGTTCCTCGCTGTAGGTAAAAGCGGTGAGTTACATCGCATCGCGCAGTGGGAGCACAAGCAGGTAGCCGAGCCAGCCCCCGATCCTGTTGCCGATCGCGTCCGGCGAGCGCAAGACCAACTGCATCGAACATACGGGCTCAGTTCGGGTAGTTGAGCAGATAACCGAGGACTGTGCCATGGACGCCTGGAATCAGACATTGCACCGATTGTCGGCGGCGCCGATCCGCGCGGCGGAGAGCAGTGTGAACTCGCTTGATTTGTGTCTTGCTCGGCGCTTTGTGAACGTCTGCTTGTTGCATGACTGCTTCTCGCCACGGCGCCTGCAGCGCGTTCTTGTTGCAAGCCAATTATCTGTACCTCACCCTTGTGCCGATGGGTTGCGCTCGGCGGCCATCAGCGCGGGGAGGGCCGGCAGCCGATCTGCCGAAGCACGTCAGCAAAGCGGGAGCCGCGAGACCCAACGACATCGCCCACACACGGACGATGGCATGCTGGTAGTCTGGCTCGCCCTGGAATTGGAAGTGCTGTTGCGAGCGTTCCGATCGCTGCGGGAGCTACGCTACCCGTAGTGAGCCATCCTCATGGTGGCGGCATTGACACGGCGGCCACGGCCACTACTGCTTGCTCCAGGGACAGCCGGTGTTACCGGAAACTGGCGCCGCTTCGGAGAAGCCAGGGCGAAAGTGCCTGTTTGCCGCCGAGAATCGGCACAGTGATCGAACGGACCACAAGCGCGAGGAGATGCCAAGGGTGGCAAAGTTCAATGTCGAACGTGTACGTACCCTGTCGCATCGGGTGAGCAAGGCGTTGCACCTGGACGTGTGGTTTCCGCATCTGCCATTGGCGCTGTTGATGGTGTTTGGCGGCGTCTGGTTGTTGCAGGTCGATCTTGGCGGCAATTGGCAGCGTCACTTCACGCAGATTCTGCACGGCTCGTTGGACATCTCGCCACGCATGTTGCCGCCAATCCTGATCGGCAGCGGCATGCTGACAATGGCGCTGGCACTGCTGTGGCGTTCGCGCATCGCCTGGGTCATGGCCTTGATGCTGGTAGCGACCGCTGCAGTGAGCGCCGGTTTCGGTCATCACGGCCTTCTGCTGCTTGGATACTTCCTGCTGGTGCTGGGGGCGCTGCTGTTCAGTTATCGCCATTTCGACCGCTCCAGTATCGCGGCCGGCACCTTGTTCGCCTTCACCTCGGTGGCGTTGCTGATGATGTACGCGACCTTCGGCAGCTATTACCTGGGCATGCAGTACCGGCCGCCGATGACCGACCTGGTCACCGCACTGTATTACTCGATGGTCACGATGAGCACAGTAGGGTATGGCGACATCGTGCCACTCACCACCGAGGCCAAACTGTTCACGGTATCGATCATCGTGTTGGGCGTGGCGGTGTTTGCCACCTCGCTGACGGCGGTGATTGCACCGACGGTCAGCCGTTCGCTGCAACGCATTGTCTCGCACAAGGGCAAGATCATGAAACGCGAAAAGCACTTCGTCGTCATTGGCAACACCGCGCTTGCCGACAACACCTGGCGCGAGCTGGCACGGCGCGGTCGCCCGGTCACGCGGGTGCTGCGCAAGCTGCCAGACGACACCGACCTGCACGATGTCGATGTGGTCATCGGTGACCCTGGCAACGTGGAAACGCTGCGCGAGGCGGGCGTGCAGCACGCGTTGGCAGTGATGGCGATGATGGATGACGATTCAGAAAACGCGTTCGCGATCCTGGCGGCGCGGGAGCTTGGTGGTGGTGCACGTACCGTGGCAGCGATCAGCGACCCGCGTCATCGCACCCGCATCAAGCTGGCGCAGCCCGATGTGGTGATCGCCCCGCAATTGCTCGGCGGCGAGCTGCTGGCGATGTTGCTGACTGGTGAGGACGTCACCTCCGAATTCATCACGCAGCGCGTATTTCAGAATCTGGCGACCAGGCCGGGGGATCCTCCGGTTGATGCCAGCGCGTCCTGAACCCACGTCCGGAACAATCGATGGGAGGTGGCATCCCCAGCGTGATGACAGTGCGCTACCGGCCTGACCGGACTGGGCGGACACGCACCAACCCCCCCTGACATGACGGTCAACTGGCCAAAGGAGACCTGCTGCTGATGCTCGACTGGCTCAACCACACTTTCTTTGCGAATAATTCCCTGACTGCCTGGCTGGTCGCGCTCGGCGGAGCAGTGCTTGGCTTCCTGCTCGTGGCCGGCGCGCTGCACATCGGGACGTTGCGGATGCGGTCATGGCAATTGCGTTCGCCGCGGCCGATGCGCGCCACAGTTCAGGTTCTGCTGGAGCGGACGCACCGATGGCTGGTGCTGCTGCTCGCGCTGGTCATCGCGGCCGGCTTCCTGCAACTGACCGAGCGGATCGACAAACTGCTGGCGCACCTGCTGTTCGCGCTGGTTGGGTTGCAGATGGCCTTGTGGGCCAACGCATTGATCGGCTACTGGGTACACCGCAAGCGGGAGGGTGATGTCGACCCGGTGATCAATCCGGTGTTCCTGAACGTGATCATTCTCGCGGCACAAGTAATGGTGTGGTCCACGCTGCTGCTGGCGCTGTTCGCGAATGTCGGCGTCAACATCACGGCGTTTGTGGCCAGTCTCGGTGTCGGCGGCATCGCCGTGGCGCTGGCCTTGCAGAATATTCTCGGCGACCTGTTTTCATCGGTCGCGATCGGTTTGGACAAACCGTTCGAAGTCGGCAATGTCATCGCTTTCGGCAATCAAATCGGTACGGTCATCCGTGTGGGGGTCAAGAGCACGCGCATCGCGTCACTGTCCGGGGAGGAGCTGGTCATTGCCAATTCCGATTTGCTCAAGGAACTGATCCACAACTACAGCCGCATGCGCCAGCGTCGCGTTGTGTTCGGCTTCCGGCTGCCATATACAACGGACCGCACGGACGTCCAGAACATTGTGGAGCGTACGCGCGCAGCTATCGAGGCACAGACCCAGGCCAAATTCGATCGCGGACATCTCACGTCATTCGGCGAATTCGGTTTCGATTTCGAATTCGTGTACTACGTGCTGTCGCCGGATTTCACGCTGTACCGCGATATCCAGCAGCGGGTGAATTTTGCGATCATGCAAGCTTTGGCCGAGCTGGATGTGACGTTTGCCGTGCCCGTTCGCGAGATCGTGCCGCGCGCTGGCATGTCGGCTTTGCCCGATCCCGAGTGAGCGAAAAGTCGGGCGGGCACCTCGCCGTGGGGCCATGAGAACTCGCTGGCGCCCGCCTTGCGGGGACGCTCGCCACTCGTGAAACACCTTGTCGGTCTGATCGACGCAGATGCCGACAGGATGGAAGTGCGCGACGTGTCCGCGCTTGCCTACTGCGCGAGCTTGGCCAGATACGCGCGGATGCGCCGTGCATTCGTGCCCACGTCGCTCTTGCCGACGCGCGATACCGAGCGGACGTCGACGCGACTGCCGTCGCCCGCTGCCTGCACCCGGATTACCACGTCGTCCTTGAAGCCAAACCAGAGCGTGGTAGCGGTGGCTTCGATGCGTCCGGCTGCTGGATCACTGGCGACGATCTCCCAACCCATCGACCTTGCGGCCTGCAACGAGCGGTCGAAGGCCGCGGCGGGTTTCAGTGCCATCTGCAGCGGGCGCACGTCCGGGTAAGCGGCGAGCTGCTGGCTCGCGATTTCCGGGCCGCCGTAGTCGGCGGGGTTGGATGCGCCCGCGCGCAGCGGCAGGATCGCCACGAATGCGGGCGGGTGCACGGTGTCGGTGCTGATGTCGTGGATCGGCGGCACGGTTTTCGCCATGCGCAGGTTGTTCCACGGTATGAACGCTGTACCCAGGCCAAGCAGCAGGGCGACGACCAGCGTCACGCCGTGGCCGCGACGCACGCGCGGCATTAGCAGCATGACGACGGCGCAGACGGCCGCGGCCAGGCCGACGAACACAGCCCAGCGCATCACGCCGAAACCAGTGCCGAAGTCCCACAGCGAGAGGCGCGTGCCAACGCCGGCTGCAAGCAACATGAGCGCAGCAATAACCGCCAGGACGAGAGCAAAACGGGAAACGTTCATGAGGGACTCCGGTAGGTGGCGGCAACGTACCGCGCAGCGTGGTCAGTTGGTCGAATCATGCGCCAGGCGCGGCCCCGGACTGAAGATTCTCTCACCCTCAGCCACGTGCTCCCCAGATCTCCCGCAAGCGCTGATCGCGACCACAACCGTTACGATAGTAACTGTAGCGGAGCGGATTTTTCTTGTAATAATTCTGGTGGTAGGTTTCGGCAGGGTAAAACGTTGCTGCCGGTTCGATCTGCGTGGCGATTGCCCCGGCGAAGCGTGGATCAGCCTGCAACGCTCGTTTGCTCGCCTGCGCCGCGCGTTCCTGCTCAGCGCCAATCGGGAAGATCGCGCTGCGGTATTGGTCGCCCACATCGCAGAACTGGCGATTTTGCGCGAGCGGATCGACGTTGTGCCAGAACACCTCCAGCAGCTGGGGATAACTCACCTGGCGTGGGTCGTAGACGACGCGGACGGCTTCGGCGTGACCGCTGCCGCCGGCGGAGACCTGCCGGTAAGTGGGGTTGACGGTGTGCCCGCCGGTGTAGCCGGCAGTCGTGGAAATCACCCCGGCCAGCTTGTCGTAAGGTGGCTGCATGCACCAGAAGCAGCCACCGGCAAAAACCGCCGCTGCGCTGGCGGCACTGGCGGGAGCCGTGGTACGGGCCCCGGATACGGACTTTGCCGAAGCGGTGTGCGCTGCCCTTGTCGCTGCTGTCGTGCTCGAGGCGGTTGGCGCTGGACTCACAGCATTGATCTCGGCACTCATGCCGGACTGATCACAGCCCGCAAGCACCAGCATCAGCGACAGCCAACCAATCCCTCGACGCAGGCGCCACGGCGCGCGGTGATTATTCACGCCGCACCGCGCAGCACCGGCATCGGCTCGCCTTCAGCTACGAAGCGCAACGCCAGCCCGTTGTTGCACCAACGCGTGCCCAGCGGCGGCGGACCGTCCTTGAAGATATGACCCTGGTGACCGCCGCAACGCGCGCAGTGATATTCGGTGCGCGGTATCAACATGACAAAATCACGCTTGGTGCGCGTGTTGCCCGCAATGCCCTGGGTGAAGCTCGGCCAACCGGTGCCACTTTCAAACTTGTGCTCGCTGGCAAACAACGGCAGGTGGCAGGCCGCGCACACGAACGTGCCATCGCGATGTTCTGCATTCAGTGGGCTGCTGCCCGAGCGTTCGGTATCACTCTCGAACAGCACCTTGAATGCCGCGGGACTGACCTTGTCGCGCCAGTAGTCGGGTGGCAGCGCAAGTGCGCCAGTCCCCGCTGTTGCGGCGCTACCCGCTGGTGGATTGGCGCGGGCACACGCCGACAACCACGGCAAGGTGGCCGCCATGCCGAGATATTTGATTACATCGCGTCGGTTCGTCATTGATTTCTCCGGCAATCTCGATAGTTCAGTGTTGGCTGTGGGCGCTTGCGGGGCACTGGCGGCGACCCGTCGTCGCCACTCTCGCACAGGCTATACGTACGGCGTACGGTCGTGGATGCAGTGCACCGGTCGTGACCGCCGCGCGTGCACCCAGGTGCCAGATCGAGATTGTCATATACAGATATCGTGGTGAACATGTCGGCAAACAACACGTACTGTTCCCGCCATACTGGCGCTGGACGGGTCGGCGGAAGCTGAGAATCAATGCGGCCACTTTAGGGAGACTGATGGGCAGGCACAAACTCACACTCGGTTGGAGATGGCTCGCGCTGGTCACCGTGTATGACTTGGTCG
Organism: Rhodanobacter sp.; assembly: GCA_039926605.1. Classification (GTDB taxonomy): domain Bacteria; phylum Pseudomonadota; class Gammaproteobacteria; order Xanthomonadales; family Rhodanobacteraceae; genus Rhodanobacter. Next base: position 38,061 of record JBDSWR010000084.1, read on the forward strand.
ACCTGGATCGTGCCACCGCCGACGGTCTTGCCCGCGGTTTCGTCAAGGTACTCAATGCACCGGGCAAGGACTGCGTCCTGGGCGGGACAATCGTCGGCGCCCATGCGCCCGAGTTGCTCAGCGAATGCGTGCTGGCGAGGAAACCCGGTATCGCGCTGAAGAAGCTGCTCGGTACCATGCTTATTTATCCCACACTGCGTGAGGACGACAAGTACGTGGCAGCAAACTCGAAGCGAGCACATGCGCCACAGCGGTTGATGTGGTGCGCGGCAGGGCTCAGATGTCGGAAAGGGCGGCTGCTTATGGATCCATACCAGCGGCAGCGGAGCGTGCGCTGATGAACATCGCGGTGGAGAGCGCGCTCCGTCCTGGTGCCGACGCGCGCCCACACGGCAGCGTCGGCAATGCTGCCAGTGCGCGACAGTCGTGGGCAGTGCCGGGGCGGTTGACGGTGGTGGTGCCTGTCGGGCCAGGCGATCAACTCGACCCGTGCCTTTGTTCACAGCTTGAGCAATTGCCAACTGGTGTACGGGTTTGCGTGGTGGCGTCGCCGGATACCGCGCCAGACCGTGCAGATAGGGGGAGCAGCAGCGCGAATGTTGACGGACCGCGATGGTTGCGCATGAGCGCGCCGGCGGGGCGGGCCTTGCAGCAGAACGCCGGTGCAACTGCAGCGAGCGGGGGCTGGTTGTGGTTCCTGCATGCCGATGCACGCCTCGCCGATGACACCTTGCCCGCGCTGGCACGCTTTATCGCGGCGGACGTCAAAGCGCTGGGTTATTTCGATCTGCGTTTTCTCGCTGACGGCCCCGCGCTCATGCGCTTGAACGCAGTGGGCGCATGGCTGCGCAGTCACTGGCTGGGGTTGCCGTTCGGCGACCAGGGGTTCGTTGTGCCGCATAGTGTGTTCACTTCACTCGGCGGTTTCGATCCGACCACATTGCGCGGCGAGGACCATCAATTGGTGTGGCGTGTCCGGCATGCCGGGCTGCCGGTGCTGCCAGTTGGTGGGTCGCTTTACACCAGTGCCCGCCGGTATACCGCATGCGGCTGGGGCGCCACCACGCGCGAGCACCTCGGCGCGACGTTGCGTCAGGCTTGGCGCTATTCCCGTGGCGGGCGGCAACCATGATTGGGGCGGTCGCCATTTTCGTCAAGACGCCAGGACGCTCCGCGCTGAAGACCCGCCTCGCCGCAACGTGCGGTCAGGCGTGGGCGGAACAGTGGTACCGACTCGCTGCGTCCGCGGTGGCGTCAGTCGCGCTGCGTGTGTGTGCAGACACCGGCATGGTCGGGTACTGGGCGGTGGCCGAGGCCGGAGCCGAAGCACAGTGGCCCGAACTGCCGAGCGTCAGCCAGGGTGAGGGCACCCTGGGCCAGCGCATGGCGCGGGTGCATGCGCAGTTGGTCGCGCGCCACGGCTGTGGCCTGCTGATTGGCGCCGACACACCGCAACTGCGCCCTGACGCGTTGGTCGCTGCGGCGCGCTGGATCGGCGGGGAGCCGGCGGCAGCCGGGGAGACGTCGAAGCCATCGGCTCGATTTGCGCTCGGTCCAGCCGCCGATGGCGGCTTCTGGTTGTTCGGCGCCAATCGGCCGGTTGCGGTCGCTACGTGGAGCGCGGTGCAATACAGCCAACCGCACGCTGCGCGCGACTTGCGTCATGCGATGCGCGGTCTCGGTCAGTGGCAGGTCTCGGGCGTGCTAACGGATGTCGATCACGCAGAGGACCTACCTGTGGCGCAACTGGCGCTGGAGGCACTGGCGGATCCCACGCCAGCCCAGTGCGCGCTGTTGCGCTGGATGCAGCAAACCGCGCCCGTATTGCCGTGACTTGCGCGCACCGTCCTCGTCGCGCGAATGTGCGGGCCAAGAGGTCCCGGCGATGAACTTCGCGCAGTTCCTGCTGGCTCATGAACCGGTAATGCGGCTGAGCAGTTTTGTGCTGACACCGCTGGCCGTAGCCGAGCGCATGTGGCCGGCGCGCGGCATTACGGGATTGGCGCGTCGGCAAGGCGCCAATCTGGGGTT
>JBDSWR010000085.1:0-13308 GCA_039926605.1 Rhodanobacter sp.
GACTGGTCACGACGCGCTGACACCGCAGACCGGACTGTCGATCGACTTCAGCCAACCTCGCGGCTCGAGCGTGGCGCCGTGTCCGTCAGTCGTCATCCCATGCCGAGAGTCGCCGCCGTTCGCCGAGTCGCACCTGCGTCAGCGCGAGTGCCGTGGGGCTCCTGTGGGGTTGACGCGAGAGCACGCCGCCTTTCGGCGACGTTCTCCCTGGTCAGCGACTTGTGACGGTGAGCCAACCTGTAAGCGGGGTTCTGTCCGGCGGCCCGTTGCCGGGATTCGCCTGTGTGGCCATCCATCTGTGCGGTCTACCTGGGGAGATGTGGCCGAGCAGGCCCTCCCACGATTCGACCTTGCTCCGGGTGGAGGTTGCCGAGCCGCCCAGGTCGCCCCGGACGCTGGTGCGCTCTTACCGCACCGTTTCACCCTTGCCTGTGCCCTTGCGGGCCATCGGCGGTCTGCTCTCTGTTGCACTGGCCGTCAGCTCACGCTGCCCAGGAGTTACCTGGCACTCTGCCCTGTGGAGCCCGGACTTTCCTCGATGCACTTGCGTGCGACGCGACTGTCCGGCCGACTCCACTTGCAAGTCTAGTAGGTGCGCGCCATGAAGTCGCTCCCGCAGAGCTGCCTGTGACGGTGGCCTTACGCTCCATACAGCTCCTTGCGCGGCGCGCCACTGATTGCCGCAGCGAGCTTGGCCGCCTTCGCCGGCGCCAGTTCCTCGCGCAGGATCGCGAACACCCGCTGGCCCTCCGCCAGCTTGGCGTCGACCTCTTCGCCTCGACCGGCAACCAGCACCACGCACTCGCCGCGTTGCTGGTCCGGATCGCTGGCGATGCGCGAAGCCAGCGCACCCAGCGGCTCACCCAGAACCGTCTCGAATACCTTGGTCAGCTCGCGCGCCAGTACCGCTTCGCGCGTTTCACCAAAGATGTCGCGCATATCGGCCACACTTTCGGCAATGCGGTGCGACGACTCATAAAAGATGATCGTGCGCGCATCGCCGGCAAGTTCCTGCAGCCGGGAGCGCCGCGCGGCTGCCTTGGGTGGCAGAAAGCCTTCAAACACGAACCGATCACTCGGCAAGCCCGCGACCGACAGTGCGGCGATCGCTGCACACGCGCCAGGCAATGGAACGCAACGGATCCCGGCGGCACGCGCAGCACGCACCAGTCGGAAGCCGGGATCACTGATCAACGGCGTACCGGCATCGGAGATCAATGCCACCGATTGACCCTCGCGCAGCCGCCGCACAAGCGCATCCACCGCATCGCGTTCGTTGTATTCGTGCAGCGCCACCAGCGGTGTGTCGATACCGTGATGCAGCAGCAGCGGCCGACTGTGACGCGTATCCTCGGCGGCAATCACCGTTGCTTCGCGCAGCGTAGCGATCGCACGCGTTGACAGATCGTCGCGATGGCCGATCGGCGTGGCGACGACATACAAACAACCGGAGACGACATCAGCCATGGGATTCCTTCACCGCGAGTGCAGGGTGTGATCCTTTATCATCGCGCATTGCCGCCCTTGCTGATCAAGAGATCGTCCATGCGTCTCATGCGCTTTTCACACGCCACGGCCATCGCGCTGCTGCTTTCGCTGCTGCTGGTTGCGTGCGCGCCGCTCGGCACACGCACGCCGCCGGCGCAATCCGCTGCCGCACAGAACGCTGCCACGCTGGTCCGGCACGGGCAGTTCGACGCAGCCGCGCAGGCGTATCTGGCGCTGGCGGGTGAATCACGTGGTGACCGTGATCATTACCGGCTACTGGCTGCCGAAGCCTGGCGCCAAGCCGGTGAGCTGGACCGGGCCACGAACCTCGTCACGCAGATCGATCGGCACAACCTGAGCGGCGACGAACCGCTGCGCCTCGACTTGCTGCGCGCCGAGCATGCATTGACCGCACACGACACCGCGACTGCCCTGCAGTTGACCACCCAGCCGAACGTCAACGTGCCCGAGGCGCTGCGACCGCGACTGCTGGAACTGCGCGCTCGCGCCATGCTGGCCAGCGGTGACTACTGGGGTAGCGCGCGGACCCGCGCCGAAATGCAGGATCAGCTTCAGGGCTTCGATCGCGCTCAGAACCAGAAGCAGATTCTCGACGCGCTGGCCAGGGTCGGGAATGAATCCTTGCAGGCGCGCGCGGCAGCGCTGAAACCCGGTGATCGCATGCTGCCATGGGTCCAGGAGGCGTTGACTCGCATGGGCGTGAACGTGGCGCGCGCCCAGCCGGAGTTGCAACAGCCGGTCGGCACGTTGTTGCCAGGAGCTGACGCCAACGTGCGCGAAGGCTACAAGGTGCCGCAGCACGTGGCGCTGCTGTTGCCCCTCGACGGGTCTTACGCGGCAGCGGGTAAAGTCGTCACAAAAGGCTTTTTTGCAGCCTACATCGACGGTGGGCGGAACCACGCGCCGCGTCCCTCAGTGCGCGTTTACAACAGCCATGGCACTCCTGCCGGGGCAATCAGTGGCTACCAACAAGCGGTCAAGGATGGCGCGCAACTCGTGGTCGGTCCGCTGACCCGAGGTGAAGTGGCCGCGGTTTTTTCCCAGACACCACTGCCGGTACCGCTGCTGGCCCTGAATCACCCGGACGACCGCCAACTGCCGGGTGGCGACACCAGTGAATTTGGTCTGTTGCCGGAGACGGAGGGCGCGCAGGCGGCAGATCACATGATCGAGCGTGGTCTGCGTCAGGCCTGGGCAATCATTTCCGGCGATGACTTCGCCCAGCGCGCGCTCGGCGCGTTCAAGGCCGAATTGGCGGCACGTGGTGGTCAGTTGCTCGGCAGCACGACGTTCAGCATGGGAAGCCCGCTGGATGGCGTGGACCTGACCGCGGCCAACGACGCCGGCATATTCATCAGCATGCGTCCGGATCAGGCGCGTGTGTTGGTGCCTCAACTGCGTGCCACAGGTATCCAGTTGCCGGTTACGGCGACATCGCACGTGTATGAGGGCGTCGATGACGCCACCAGTAACCGCGATCTGGACGGTGTGGAGTTCAGCGATGCACCGTGGCTGTTCGATGCCCAACCAGGGTTACCCAGTCACGCCGAAATCGAAGCACAACTGCCCACCGCGCGCGGCCCCAGTGCCCGGCTGTTTGCGTTTGGCATGGATGCGTGGAATCTGGTGCCGTATCTTGACTGGCTGCGGGCAAATCCAGGCAGCTATCTGCCTGGCGCCACCGGCCAGCTCACCGCCGATCAGTTCGGACGTATTCGCCGCGTCTTGATCTGGGCGAAGTTTACCGATGGCCTGGCGCGCCCGCTCAGCGGCAACCTGCAAATGAGTGACGTGCCCTCCGCGGCGCCACCACCGATTACCGACCCATATGTTCCACCGACAACCACACCTGTCATCACGCATTGATGCGCGAGACCGGCGACGAGTTTGAACAGCGCGCATGCAACGCACTCGAACGCGCGGGTCTGCGCTTGTTGGCGCGTAACTACCACACCCGCCGTGGCGAACTGGACCTGATCATGCGCGATGGCGACACCATCGTGTTTGTCGAGGTGCGCTATCGCCGCAGCGCGGGACATGGTGACGCCGCAACTTCAGTGACCCCGGCCAAGCAGACCAAGCTGATTCTCGCCGCACAACAGTGGTTGGGCGCGCACCCCGAACATGCGCGGCGCCCGTGCCGCTTCGATGTTGTCAGCTACGACGGGCCGGCCGATGTCGCTCGACAGGGCTGGCTGCGCAACGCCTTTGAAGTGGGCTGACGTCCGACGCGAATACCGACGAATAGCGCACCATGTACAGCGACGCCAGCGCCGCGCGGTTATCTGCCATCGGGCAAACTGCGCTCCGGCGCGCCAAGTCCGTGCCACTAACGATGGGCAATGCACAGCCTGAAGTCTGCAACCAGACGGGGGGCAGTCTTGCGTGCCGGGTTGCCGCTGCATGGCATGATCCGGATTGATTCCATTGCCCAGTCGCTGCACTGTGGCTTGCCCGGCAGTGGCGCCGTCCTCTAACCTGCGGCCACGCACAGCCACTCGGTTCGTGCGCCGTTGCCAAGGGGAACTGCAGTGCCGGATATCCGCCGATGAGTCTCAAGCTGCGTCTGATCGTGATGAACTTCCTGCAGTTTTTTGTGTGGGGGTCGTGGCTCACCACGGTCGGCAATTACTGCTACACCACGCAACACTGGTCGAGTACCGAATTCGGCGCGATCTTCGCGACGATGGGTCTCGCCTCGCTGTTCATGCCGGCACTGATGGGCATCGTCGCCGACAAATGGATCAATGCCGAGCGTCTGTACGGCGCGCTGCACCTGCTGGGCGCGTGCATGTTGTTCGTCGTCCCAGCCATCGACAGTCCGCAAGTGTTGTTCTGGGTGATGCTGGTCAACATGTGTTTCTACATGCCGACCATCGCGTTGGCAATTACCGTGGCCTACCACGCACTCAAAGCCGACGGCAAGGACATTATCAAGGCGTACCCGCCGATCCGCGTATGGGGCACGATCGGTTTCATCGCCGCCATGTGGATCATCAGCCTGCGCCATCTGGATACGTCGCCAGCCCAGTTCTACCTCGCCGGCATCGCTGCGGTGGCGTTGGGGCTGTACGCGTTCACCTTGCCGCGCTGCCCACCGATTTACACGAAGTATGCGTCCCTGGTCGATGCCATGGGCCTGCGCGCGTTCGCGCTGATGAAGCAATACAAGATGGCGGTGTTCTTCCTTTTCGCGATGGCGCTGGGCGCATCCCTGCAACTTACCAATGCCTACGGCAACTCGTTCCTGAGCGATTTCGGCGGCAATCCTGTCTACGCCCAGTCCTTTGTGGTGAAGTACTCGAACATCGTGTTGTCGCTGTCCCAAATATCGGAAACGCTGTTCATTCTGGCCATACCTTTCTTTCTGTATCGCTACGGCATCAAGAAGGTGATGCTGATCAGCATGGTTGCCTGGGTGCTGCGCTTTGCCTTGTTTGCCTATGGCAATCCGACCGATTTGCTGTGGATGATCCTGCTGTCAAACATCGTCTACGGCATGGCTTTCGACTTCTTCAACATCTCCGGTTCGCTGTTCGTCGAGAGTCAGGTCGGCCCGCAGATCCGGGCCAGCGCACAAGGCTTGTTCATGCTGATGACCAACGGCGTCGGCGCGATCCTCGGTAGTTCACTCAGCGGCATCATTATCGATACCTGGTTTACCGCGGCCGACGGCAGCAAGGACTGGCACGGCATCTGGCTCACGTTCGCCGCGTATTCGCTGGTTGTGGCTGGCCTCTTCGCCTTGCTGTTCAGGCATGAGCACACGCCGCACCGGATGGACGCCCCGGTATTGGCTGGGGGTTCCAGCCGGAGCTGACTTGGTTGGCGAGCACGCCCACGCTGGCGCACAAAACGCTGCGCCAGCGAGCCAGCTATCCAAATCTGCTAGTCCGCTCCGCAAGCGCGGCAATACGTGATCCTGCCCCCGTCAGTAACCTTGCCTGAGCTTGTCCAACGAACCGGCCAACGAGCGCGACGCCACGCGCTGGTGAGCCTGTGCGCTACCTCGAGCCAACAATGGCTTCCGATGCGGGCGCGCAAGTACGAAGTCTCGCGCACCGCACCCGCGGTGAGCCGCTGCCACGCTAGCCGTGCGTGCGCGTGCGGGCGACGCAGCGCAGGACGCCCCGTAGGGCATGAAATCGTAAAAACTTGACGATTTTCCGGGCATTGCTTTCGATTCCTGCATTAGACTAGGATGCGTCTTAGCAAAATCTTACGTTTGCGTTCATGCAAATTTCATACAAGCTCTGGCGGGCGGGGCTGAGTTTTTCGGCAACAAGGCCAGGCCAACCTCAGTGAGTACGTAATTCGTGCGCACTGTGGGACGGACGAATGCAGCGCGCACAGCTTCCGCACAGTCCCGTTGCATCCTCGACACATGGCCACCAGCAACGCGTCGCTCGCATCAATGATTCTGGACCCGCATGCCGCTCGACCTGCACGGATCTGAACCCCGCGCGCAGGCAAACCTAAATACCGACTTTCCTACGCATCATCAGCCCCGGGGAGGGAGCAATAACATGAGCATTCGCATTCACCGCAGCCAGTTGTTGGCACTGTCGATCACCACTGCGCTTGCCGCCCTGTCAGCGACCAACGTGCTCGCGCAAGATGTGCGTCCGGCAGAACCCACCGCTGACGCGACCGCACAAACGACCGCCGACAGCACCAAGGCCACAACGCTGAGCGAAATCACCGTCCGCGCACAAAAGCGTGTGGAGTTGCTGCAAGACGTGCCGATCACCCTGACCACCCTGCCCGAGCAGATTCTCCGCGACACCGGGGTACAGAACATCAAGGATCTGCAAATCCTGGTACCGGCGCTGAGCGTGACCAGTACCACAGCCGAAGGCGTGACCACCGCGCATATCCGTGGTGTCGGTACGGTAGGTGACAACCCCGGTCTGGAATCCTCGGTCGGCGTGGTCATTGACGGCGTCCCGCGTGCGCGCGGCGGGGTGGCGTTCAACGACCTCGGCGAGATTGCACAGATCGAAGTACTCAAGGGACCGCAAGGCACGGTGTTTGGCAAGAACACCTCGGCCGGCTTGATCAACATCACCACGAAGCGCCCGAGTTTCGATGAGGAGGGTTACGCCAACCTGACCCTCGGCAACTATCACGCGGCTGGCGTGGACGTCTCGTACAACAACCATATCGGCGACTTCACGGCGTTCCGCATCTACGCCGTCGACCGCAAACACGATGGCTACAACAAAGTGAATACCGGGGTCGGGCCGCGCACCCTGACCACCGATGGCGATCAGAACTTTCACTCGGTACGTGCGCAGTTGCTGGTCCGTCCAAGCGACACCTTTGACGTCAACATCACCGGGGATTACACGCGGCGCGAAGAAAATTGCTGCGTCGGTGTCACGCTGTTCCGTGGCCCCAGTGCAGCTATTGTCAATGCGTTGTCCGGTGGCAACGGCGTCATCCCGGTCGCGGACAAATCACGTCGTCTTGCCTACAGCAATCGCGACACCCGGCAAAACATCACCGACAAGGGACTGGCCGCCGAGGCCAACTGGATTACCCCGTGGTTCGATGGCGCCACGCTGACATCCATCACCTCTATCCGCAAATGGACCACGTCAAACCCGGCGGATCTTGATTTCAGTGGTGCCGACCTGTGGTATCGCGCCTACGGTAACAACGAGAACGCCGTGCGCTTCCGCACACTCACCCAGGAGCTCCGGCTCGCCGGCAACACTGATCGCTTCGACTGGATGGGCGGCGTGTATTTCGACAACGAGCATCTGCAGCGCAATGACGCGGTTTCGCTCGGGGCGGCGTACGAACCGTATCTGTCCATCGCGTTGCTGAACAACATCGCCGCATCGTTCCCGCCCGGACTGGTGAATACAGCCGGCGCGGCCACGTTCCTGTCCCAAGCCGCCGGCCTGCCATTCGGTACAGCTTTCGTCGGCCCGGCCACGCATGACCGCTGGAACCAGGTGGCAAAAAGTACTGCCGCATTCGGCAACGTGACCTTCCACGCAACCGATGCGCTGGCGTTGACTGCGGGTGGGCGCTACACGCATGCCAAAAAGACCGTTGACTCGGTGTACACCAACCCCAACGGCTCCAAAGGCTGTACCGCCGCGTTGACCAATCCCACCAACGTCGCGCTGGCCCTTATCCAGCGCGGCATACCACCACAGTTCGCCGGCTCGGTCGTGCCCACCGTGATTGGCTTCATGTGCCTGCCGTGGGCCAACCCCCAGTTTGCCGGCATGAACACTCACCAGAACCATACCGAAAACGAATGGTCGGGTACGCTCAAGGCAGCGTATCGCTGGAACGATAGGGTCATGGGCTACGCCTCGGCAGCCCGCGGCTACAAGGCCGGTGGTTTCAACCTTGATCGCGTGCAATCGGCGAACGGCTTGAACAATGGTTCTGTCGGCATCACCCCGGTTTCCGATACATGGTTCCCCGGCGAGTTTGTCAACAGCTACGAGCTTGGTACCAAGACCACATGGGCTGACGGCAATCTGCTCCTCAACGCCGCACTGTTTCAATCGGACTACAGCGATTTCCAGCTCAACAGCTTCCTGGGCACCAGCTTCGTCGTACAAACCATTCCGAAGCTGAAGACGCACGGTCTGGACGCCGACCTGCTGTGGCAAACCACTCTGCCGGGGCTGTCCGTACAGGGCGGGTTGACGTACCTCCAATCAGAGTATGGCAATGACCCGCTGCCGGAAATCGAGTTGCGGCGCTTGCCAGGCGCCACTGCCAGCTTCACGCCCAAGTGGTCATTCACCGGCGGCTTTACCTACGAATGGAACTTCAATTCCAGCTTGACCGGTCGCTTCAACGTGGGTGCCAAGCACACCACCAGCTACAACACCGGATCGGATCTGAACCCCTTGAAGATCCAGTCGGCCTACACGTTGGTCAACGCCCGCTTCGTGGTTGGTGCCGTCAACAAACACTGGCAGGTGGAGTTGTGGGCGAACAACCTCACCAACGAGACCTACACCCAGGTTGCGTATGACGCACCCCTGCAAACCGGGTCAATCAACGGCTTTCTCGGTGCCCCACGTACGTTCGGTATAACCCTGCGCGGCCAGTTGTAACGCCAATGCAGCGGGCGACGGGCGCGCGCCCCGTTGTCGCAGTCAGTTACCTCATTCCGCCCCGGCTCGCCGGGGCGGAATGTTGTGCGGCCCGCCGCGCGCGACGTGGTGATCGCGGGAAGTGGCAACGCCAACCCACCATTCCTGCCAACACGATCGCGTACCGCTCTTTCATCCAACGCATTTGCCTACAATACGTCGATGCATATCGGCCGCTACCTCATTGATCCGCCCGTCGTCCTCGGCCCCATGGCCGGTGTGACGGACAAACCGTTTCGCCTGTTGTGCAAGCGGCTTGGCGCGGGCCTGGCGGTGTCCGAGATGACCACCGCCGATCCACGACTGTGGCACACCAGCAAGTCGCGGCACCGCATGGACCACGACGGTGAGCCGGAGCCGATCAGCGTGCAGATCGCCGGCTACGATCCGACGATGCTGGCGGAAGCGGCGCGTTTCAATGTGGCCAATGGCGCCCAACTCATCGACATCAACATGGGGTGTCCGGCAAAAAAGGTCTGCAACGTCTGGTCCGGCTCGGCGCTGCTGCAGGACGAGCCTTTGGTTGCGCGCATCGTGACGGCCGTGGTCGACGCCGTGAACGTACCGGTGACGCTGAAGATTCGCACTGGCTGGGACCGCGAGCACCGCAACGCGTTGAGCATCGCCCACATTGCCGAGGATGCGGGCATCGCCGCCCTTGCCGTGCACGGCCGTACCCGGGCTGATCGCTACGCCGGTGATGCGGAGTACGACACCATCGCTGCCGTCAAGGCAGCGGTGCGCATTCCCGTGATCGCCAATGGCGACGTCAGCACGCCACAGCAGGCGCGGCAGGTGCTGGACCGCACCCACGCTGACGCGCTCATGATCGGCCGCGGCGCACAGGGTCGACCATGGATCTTCCGCGAAATCGCGCACTATCTGGCTTGTGGCGAACTGTTGCCTGAGCCAACGCCGACGCAGGTGTCGGCGATCCTGCTTGGCCACCTCGAGCATCTGTATGCGTTTTACGGTGAACAGTCCGGGGTGCGCATCGCTCGCAAGCATCTGGGCTGGTACGCCAGGGATCGGCCGGAAAATGCCGCGTTTCGCCAGGTGGTCAATCATGCCGAGACAGCCAGCGATCAACTACGCCTTACCCGCGCCTATTTCACGGCGCTGCAGAATGGCTGCCGCATTGCGGCGTGAATCCTGCGCTGTTGCCGGTGTGGATTGGCGCCACAACACGAGTCTGTGCATGGTCGGATCACGCATGGTCCCGGGAAGTCGCGGACGCGCAACGTGTGCGTCTCCCGATCGCCGCACGTAGTATCACCAACCGGGAAATGGATGAAGCGCCGATGAATACCGGAGAATCAATACCCGTGGCGCGGGACGTGGTTGAGCAACTCGAACAGTCGCAGGCGCGTTGGTCGCTGATCGACGGTCTGCTCCGCCGTCTCGCCACCCGGCTCACTTATGCCGCGGATGGTCGCAGCGCAGAACTCGATGAGACGCTGGGAGAGCTGCGCGGCCAATTGCGCGAACCGCTCGGCGAGTCTGTGCTTGAGTCGCTCCTGACTCGCCTGACCAATGCGGTGCGATCTCTCGACCCGCCGCCGCGCGCGCGGGCAAGCACGCCAGACGTGCCCGCACGCGCCGCCGTAGCGACGGCCGACATTTTGCTGCAACTGGTCGATTTGTTGTATCTCGACAATCCTGCCATCCCTGCCCTCGACCAGGTGCGTCAGGCTGTGCTTGCCGCTGTCGACGACAGCGAATTGGCGCAGCAGGCTGAGATGCTCGCCCGCCTGATCAACCGCCACCATCGACAACTCGGCGAACAAAGCGCTACCGCCGAGCGGCTCCTGGCACACGTCACGCAGCAGCTTGACGAACTGGCTCAATACCTCGACCGGGAAAACGTCGACCACCGCAATGGCACCGGCGCACGCCAGGAACTGGACCGCCACGTGACCCGCGAAATCGATGCCCTGGGCGACCACCTGCAACAGTCACCCGACATGAGCTCCCTGCATCGGGAGCTTGAGTCGCGACTGGGTGCGATCACCAGCCACCTCAAGACGTTCCGCGAGCGCGAGGAAGCGCGCGAACGTGACTGGCAGGCCCGCTCCGCACAAATGACCCAGCGCATCGGCGAGCTGGAGCACTCGGCGCAGACGATGGAAGCCAGCCTGCGCCAGGAACACCAGCTTGCCTCGACCGATCCGCTGACCGGTCTGGCGAACCGGGCAGTGTTCCAGCAACGCATGGTGCTGGCGTGCAAGGAAGCGGCGCAAGCAGGCACGTCCGCGTGCCTGCTGATGCTGGACATTGACCACTTCAAACAAATCAACGACCACTTCGGCCACGCCGCCGGCGACCGCGCGCTGCGCATCGTGGCCGAGCAGCTCAAGGCCCGGCTGCGGGCCAACGATTTGCTGGCCCGGTATGGCGGCGAAGAATTCGTGGTGGTGCTGCCGGGCACCACGGCGCAGGCCGGGTACGGCGTGGCGGAAGAACTGCGTAGCTGCATCGAAGGTATCGGCTTCCGCGGCGCGGAACAGCCCGTACGCATTACCCTCTCAGGCGGCGTCACGACGTTGCACCCGGACGATACCCCGGAGCGCGCCTTTGAACGCGCCGACCGGGCGCTATACCGCGCCAAGCACAATGGACGCAACCGCTGTGAGCAGGCATGAGGCTGCCGCTCCGGCGCGGCCATCCAGACGTCTGAATGAATCCCACACGGACACCAGACCGGCTGATGCAAAGCCGCGCATGCCGGTGTATCATGCCCGACTGCATTTATCTTTCTATCCGTACAAAGGGATATAAGCCGAAATGTCCAACTACCTGTTCACCTCCGAATCGGTCTCCGAGGGCCATCCGGACAAAGTCGCCGATCAGATCTCCGATGCGGTTCTGGATGCGGTCATCGCCAAGGATCCAGCGGCACATGTCGCTTGCGAAACCATGGTCAAGACCGGGGTGGCGATCGTCGCCGGCGAGATCACCACGGATGCGTGGATTGATCTGGAGACCATTACCCGCAAGGTCATCGTGGACATCGGTTACCACTCCAGCGATGTCGGTTTCGACGGCGCCACCTGCGGCGTGCTCAACCTGATCGGCAAGCAGTCGCTCGACATCGCCGCCGGCGTCGACGGCACCGGCAAGAAGCAGAAGAAGCCCGAAGAACAGGGCGCAGGCGACCAGGGCCTGATGTTCGGCTACGCCTGCAACGAGGCGCCCGAGTTCATGCCGGCGCCGATCTATTACAGCCACCGTCTGGTCGAGCAGCAGGCCAAGGTGCGCAAGAACGGCAAGCTCAAGTGGCTGCGCCCGGACGCCAAGTCGCAGGTCACTCTGCGCTACGACAACACCCACAACGTGATCGGCCTCGACGCGGTGGTGTTGTCGACCCAGCACGACCCCGGCATCAAGCACAAGGATCTGGTCGAAGGCGTGATCGAACACATCCTCAAGCCGGTGCTGCCCAAGGCGATGCTCGACAAGCTGCCGAAGAACAAGATCCACATCAACCCGACCGGCATCTTCGTGATCGGCGGCCCGGTTGGAGACTGCGGCCTGACCGGCCGCAAGATCATCGTCGATACCTACGGCGGAATGGCCCGCCACGGAGGCGGTGCGTTCTCGGGCAAGGATCCGTCGAAGGTCGACCGTTCCGCCGCATATGCCGCCCGTTACGTCGCCAAGAACCTTGTTGCCGCGGGCATTGCCGACCGCTGCGAGGTGCAGGTGTCGTACGCGATCGGCGTCGCCGAGCCGACTTCGATTTCGGTGACGACGTTCGGTACCGGCAGGATCAGCGACGACAAGATCGAGAAGCTGATCCGCCGCCACTTCGACCTGCGCCCGTACGGCATCCTGCAGATGCTCGACCTGATCCACCCGATGTACCAGGCGACCGCCGCCTACGGCCACTTCGGCCGCAAGCCGAAGGAACTGTCGTATGTCGATGGCGCCGGCAAGAAGCAGACGGCGACCGCGTTCTCGTGGGAGAAAACCGACAAGGCCGAAGAACTGCGCCGGGATGCGGGCCTGAAGAAGTAACGCTCTTGCCCCCTCTCCCGTTTAGGGGAGAGGGGTAGCTTTTCGCGCACCGACGGGCCGCCTCGCGGCCCGTTTCCATTTAATTCGGCGGCACGCAGTACGCTCTTTGACGACCACTCCCACCATTGCGCCAATGCAACCCGACGACTCCACCCTCCCCGACCGCCTGCGCGCCGCCCTCGAACTGCTCGAATCGATCGCCGCCGACCGCACGCTGCTCGACCAGCTGCACGCGGATGAGCGCAAGCGCCTGCACCAGGCCGTCGCGCACGTCTACCACCCAGATCCGCAGGTGCGGCGGCAGACACTGAAGACGCGCGAACGCCAGCGCAATGCCGACAACATCCGCCGCGCCGAAGCCGTGCTCGACCAGACCGGCATCCGCACGCTGCGTCGGCGCCCGGTCTTCACCACGCCGAATTATTTTCCGCCACAGGATTTGCCGTCGCCCGGAATCATGCCTGCGCCGCGTGAGTCTTCCGAACTGCTGCATTGCTATGTCTGCAAGCAGAAATACACCCTGATCCACCACTTCTACGACCAGCTGTGCCCGACCTGCGCGGACTTCAATTTCGCCAAGCGCACTGAACTGGCGGATTTGTCGGGACGTGTTGCATTGCTCACCGGTGGCCGGGTCAAGATCGGCTACCAG
>JBDSWR010000086.1:0-13853 GCA_039926605.1 Rhodanobacter sp.
TGGGTCGCCTGTTCACTCCGGCGAGTCTGTCTTCTGGCTCGCACGTGTCCAGCGTCGGCGATGGTCTGGATCTGCAGATCGAAGTGCTGCTGCAGCACCGCTACACCACCGAGCTGCGCCTGACCTACGGCATGCCTGATCCGGTCACCGGCGAGCCCGATCCGTCGGCTTACCTGCGGCACTATCACGACGCCTGCCAGTTGGAGGCGACGCACTGCTACATTGGCCGTCGGTGGCAGGACGTGCTGGGCATGTACCCTCCACCTGCGGAGCTGATCGGACATCGCCTGCGCATGAACACTTTCCTCGGAAAGTGGCTGCAATACCTGTCCGAACGCGGCCATGGGATGGCCACCTTGAAGGCAAAAGAACAAAATTACGGAGAAGTTGAAAACAGGGCTTGACGACCCGTTAAGTCCACTCTAAGCTTGTCG
Source organism: Rhodanobacter sp. (assembly GCA_039926605.1). GTDB lineage: Bacteria > Pseudomonadota > Gammaproteobacteria > Xanthomonadales > Rhodanobacteraceae > Rhodanobacter. The sequence continues at coordinate 435 of JBDSWR010000086.1, forward strand.
ACTTTCCAGCCCCGTGTGGCCATAGCTCAGCTGGGAGAGCGCCTGCATGGCATGCAGGAGGTCGGCGGTTCGATCCCGCCTGGCTCCACCAATTTGTTTGTCCCCATCGTCTAGAGGCCTAGGACACCACCCTTTCACGGTGGACACCGGGGTTCGAATCCCCGTGGGGACGCCAGATTTGGTCACGGTTGCGGCAATACGCGGGAAACGGTACGGCGTCACGTAGCAGTCCATGTGGAGCGGTAGTTCAGCTGGTTAGAATGCTGGCCTGTCACGCCGGAGGTCACGGGTTCGAGTCCCGTCCGCTCCGCCACCATGGGTTGATCTGCAACCGACCGCTGGCTGCATGCCGGTTACAGACGTTGCGAAAGCACAAAGGGGCGCAGGCTGACAAAACTCGCCTCGGCTTGCGTCGGTCACTCCAGCTCAGCACTCTTCCACGGAAGCCGGCGTTGCCGCTGTCAAGGTGTCCACGCCATGACCCTGCTCGCGCAAGTATTCCAGCCAGCGCGACAGGAAGCTGTTCATGCGCAGGCGATGTTGCAGCACGCTCCGTGCTGCCGGAAATGGGCCGAGGATTTGCCACAGGTGGCGCCCGGGATGACAGTGCAATGCCTCCGTCAGGCGGGCGTCGGTGTACACCCGCAACTGCATGGATGGTTCCGGTACGCCGGTGTACGCGTCGACAAATTCGTACGTCAGCTCCAGTTCCAGCGTATAGGGATGACGCTGTTGCACGCACAAATGAACATCAAGTCCGTCACCAACACTCGAGACGTAAAGGCCTGTCGCCAGCGGCTGCGGAGCAAACATCCGCGCCAGGCGCTGATGATTCTCGGCATACAGGCCCATCAGGAGGCCGAAACGCCCCGGTAAAAACCTGGCTGGATTCCCAGCGGTGACAATCATCGCGACAAAACTCCCGGCACCGTAGTGCAGCTAGAACATCGTCCGCTCGATGCCAAAGCGATCAAAGATCTTGCTGGCAATTTCCTCGATCGAGACGTGCGTCGTGTTGAGACTGGGGATACCCGACTGCTGCAGCAGCCGCTCAGCCTGGCGCAACTCCCAGCGACATTGCTCGAGCGTGGCATACCTGCTGCCGGCGCGCCGCTGCTCACGAATCTGCGCCAGGCGCGCCGGCTCGATCATCAAACCGTACAGGCGATCCTTGTAGGGACGCAGGCGGGCCGGCAACTCGAGTTTTTCCAGGTCCTCGTCCGTGAGTGGATAGTTGGCGGCGCTGACACCGTAATGCAAGGCCATGTACAGACAGGTGGGCGTCTTTCCGGAACGGGACACGCCGACCAGTATCAGGTCGGCATCAACGTAGTCGACGTCGATCCCGTCGTCATGCGACAAGGCGTAGTTCGTGGCGTTGATACGGGCCTCGTACTTGTCGAAGTCCACGACCCCATGCGAGCGGTTGACCGCCCCCGAACGTCGTGTGCCGAGTTCGCCCTCGAGCGGTCCAATAAACGGGGCGAATACATCCATCATCAACGCACCACTCGTCGCGACGATGTCGCACAGCGCACGATCGGCCATGGTGTTGACCACGATCGGTCGTTGGCCACTCTGCGCGTAGCGTGTCTTGATACGCAACGCAGCGGCCTCTGCCTTTACCGGGTTGTCCGTGAACGGCAGACGATGCTTGTCGAATTCCACGCCCTCGAATTGGGCCAGAATGCTGTTGCCGATGGTCTCAGCCGTGATACCGGTGGAGTCGGAGATGTAATAGACGGTGCGGCGCATGGTCGGAAGTTCGCTCGTTCGGCAGCAATAGTGCGCACCTTAGCGCAAGGACGAACGTGCTCGTGCGAAGTGCACGACGGTTCCTCGGCGTCGCAAGCTCCCGGCGCGGCAAACCACTCCTTGTGCTGTCTGTCACGGACAGCGGACAATACTCAGCCTGCGATGATGCTACTTGTACGGATCCGGGCTGGCCGGCTTCACCTCCGCGCTTGTGCCTGCACCTGCTTTTTGTGCAACAGCTTCCCTTCAACCTTCCAGGAGACTCCCTTGAACGATCTGGTGCTTTGGCTCGATCAACTGCGCATGACTGATCTGAGCAAGGTCGGCGGCAAGAATGCATCGTTGGGCGAAATGATCGGCAACCTGACCAAACTCGGGGTGTCCGTACCCGGCGGGTTTGCCACCACGGCCGGTGCGTTCCAGACATATCTTTCAAAAAGTGGCCTGGATCAACGTATTCAGCAACGCCTGGCGACGCTGGATGTGGAGGACGTCGACACGCTGACCGCGGCTGGTCGCGAAATTCGCGAATGGATCGTGCGCACGGCGCTGCCAACCGAGCTTGAGCAGGCCATTGGCGCCGCCTATGTGAAGCTGTGTCACGACGCTGGCGCCGACAACGTTGCGGTTGCCGTGCGCTCGTCGGCTACGGCCGAGGATCTGCCTGATGCATCGTTCGCCGGCCAGCAGGAGACCTATCTCAACGTCGTCGGCATCGAAGACGTGCTGTTGAAGGTGAAAGAGGTGTTCGCCTCGCTGTACAACGACCGCGCGATTGCCTATCGCGTGCATCAGGGCTACAAGCATGAAGAGGTATTCCTCTCCGCCGGCGTGCAGTTGATGGTGCGCTCGGACATCGGTGCTGCGGGTGTGTTGTTTACCCTGGATACGGAATCAGGCTTCCGTGACGTGGTGTTCGTGACGGGCAGCTACGGCCTTGGAGAAATGGTCGTGCAAGGCGCGGTCAATCCCGACGAATTTTACGTATTCAAGCCCACCTTGAACGCCGGCAAGCCGGCGGTGCTTCGGCGCGCACTCGGCACCAAGCAGTTGCGCATGGTGTATTCAAGTGCGCCCGGCGAGCGCGTGAAAACCGAGGCCACGCCCGACGACCTGCGCCGCTGTTTTTGCATCACCGATGACGAGGTGCAGGATTTGGCGCGCCAGTCGCTGATCATCGAAAAGCATTATGGCCGGCCGATGGACATCGAATGGGCCAAAGATGGCCGCACCGGCAAGCTGTACATCGTGCAGGCCCGCCCCGAAACCGTGAAGTCCCGTGACCACGGCACCAAGCTCGAACGTTTTCATCTTGGCGCGAAAGGCAAGATATTGGTGGAGGGTCGATCCATCGGACAGAAAATCGGTGCCGGCAAGGCGCGCGTGGTGCGCTCACTCGCGGATATGAACAAGGTGCAGACCGGGGACGTGCTGATTGCCGACATGACCGATCCGGACTGGGAGCCGGTGATGAAGCGCGCCTCCGCCATTGTCACCAACCGCGGTGGTCGCACCTGTCACGCGGCGATCATCGCCCGCGAGCTCGGGGTGCCTGCCGTTGTCGGCACGGGCGATGGCATGACCCGCGTTCCCGATGGAGCCGACGTCACCGTCTCCTGTGCCGAAGGCGATACCGGCACGATCTACGAGGGGATTCTGCCCTTCGAGTGCATCACTGCTGACCTCGGAGCGATGCCCGAGGCACCACTGAAGATCATGATGAACGTGGGCAATCCCGAACGCGCCTTCGATTTTGCCATGTTGCCGAATGCCGGCATCGGCCTGGCCCGGCTGGAAATGATCATTGCCAGTCATATTGGCGTGCATCCCAACGCCCTGCTGCAGTACGACAAGCAGGACGCCGACATCAGGGCGAAAATTGACGAGCGCATTGCCGGCTACGCCGACCCCGTGAGCTTCTACGTCGATCGTCTGGTAGAAGGCATCTCGACGATCGCTGCCTCGGTATTTCCCAAGCCGGTGATCGTGCGCCTGTCTGATTTCAAATCCAATGAATACGCGAACCTCCTGGGTGGTGCGCGTTACGAGCCGCACGAAGAAAATCCGATGCTTGGGTTCCGAGGCGCCAGTCGCTACGTCGACCCGGCCTTCGCTGCCGCGTTCGGACTTGAGTGCCGCGCGGTCAAACGCGTACGCGAGGTCATGGGCCTGGACAACGTATGGGTGATGATCCCGTTCGTGCGTACGTTGGGCGAGGCGCGCAAAGTAATCGAAACGTTGGCAAAAAACGGCCTCAAGCGCGGTGAGCACGACTTGAAAGTGGTCATGATGTGTGAGATCCCGTCCAACGCGCTGCTCGCGGACGAATTCCTGGATATCTTCGATGGCTTCTCGATTGGCTCCAACGACCTCACCCAGCTTACCCTCGGACTGGATCGCGATTCCAGCATCGTCGCAGGCCTGTTCGACGAACGCGATCCAGCGGTAAAGAAGTTGCTGGCCATGGCCATCAGGACGGCGCGCGCGAAAGGCAAGTACATCGGTATTTGTGGGCAGGGACCGAGCGATCACGCGGATCTTGCCGAGTGGTTGATGGAGCAAGGCATCGAATCCCTGTCCTTGAATCCGGACACGGTCGTGGACACGTGGTTGCGGCTGGCCGGCAAGAAAGCTGGCTGACCAACGCGCTGCCCTGAGCGTGCTCACGCTTGTCTCGCCCCATGCCACCGCGTAAACTTGCCGGCTCGCACTGACCCGCGATCCATCCGGAGAGGTGGCAGAGTGGTCGAATGTACCTGACTCGAAATCAGGCGTACGTGTAAACGTACCGTGGGTTCGAATCCCACCCTCTCCGCCAGAAACAGGAAACGCCCCAAACGGGGCGTTTCCTGTTTCTGATGGGAAGCCGGCTGAAAACCCACCCGGTTCGACGAATTCGCCCGGAGCGAATTCGGACAGCCGCAGGCTGGCCCCGAAGCGCGCAGCGCGGAGGGGTGAGGCCCATGGATGGGCCGAACACGAATTCGCCCGGAGCGAATTCGGACAGCCGCAGGCCGGCCTCGCAGCGCGCAGCGCGGAGGGGTGAGGCCCACGGATGGGCCGAACAGTCCCCACACTCTGCGCCAGCGCTACCATGGCCCCCAGCTCGCGGATACCTTTTCATTGCGAAGGGACTTGTGTCTTGTGACGGAGGTCCGACAATGGGCCCGGCTCGCCGTCTGTCCCTGACTCGTCTCGTGGATCGGCAGCGCAATCCTTCCCGCGCATTCAGCACCGACGGACTCCGGGCAATCCAGCTTTGCACCCGGGTGGCGCATCCGGCATGCTGCACGCATTCGTTCAGCTGACTACCATGATTGAATTTGGACACGGCACGCACGTCGGCCTGCGACGGACGCGCAACGAGGACACCTATTACGCAGACGCGACATCCGGCCTGTTCCTTGTTGCGGACGGAATGGGCGGCCACCAACACGGCGAAGTGGCCGCTGCGCTGGTACGAGATGCCATGGTGGATCTCGTGGTAATGCAGGGATATGACCTGGTCCACGCAGTGCAAACCGCAGCGGCACGTCTGCTCGCTTGCGCACGCCACGCTACCGACGTATTACCCATGGGCACGACTATTGCGGCGCTGCGCGTGGCCGCGGACACTTACGAAGTGGCATGGGTGGGCGACAGCCGCGTTTATCTGTGGCAACAAACTTTACGGCAGATCAGCCATGACCATTCGCTGGTGCAGGAGCTGGTGGATGCCGGCAAGCTGAATCCCGCTCCGGCTGCACCACAACTCCAGCGCAACGTGCTTACGCAGGCACTCGGCGTCACTGCAAGCGACCAGCTCCGCATTGGCATGGCACGCGGACGGCTGGTAGCCGGCATGAGTTTTCTCCTGTGCAGTGACGGACTTACGGAGCGCGTAAGCGACGTATCGATTGCGCAGATCGTCGGGCGCAATGACCTTGCCCCGCAAGAGTGCGTGGATCAACTGTTGCTGAGCGCACTCGATTGCGGCGGCGATGACAACGTTACGGCACTGATCGTACGCTCTGCCTGAACTGCAACCGCCGCCTCGTCAGGGTCCACCTGCCGCCACATGGCGGGCGCATGCAGCACTGCCTCCAATGCGTCCAGGCGTTGTTCGTGCAATGCAAGCTCGGCCGCCGTGGCCCGGCGAATCAGAGGTCGCGCGACGGGCTGGAAGGTTGCAGTGCGCGTGGCGGCATGCTTTTCGGAGCGCGCACCGAAACCCAGATCAAACGCCACCTGACCCGAAGTCATGGTCAGATACACGTCGGCCAGCAGTTGCGCGTCGATCAGGCCGCCATGCAGCTCCCGACGCGTGTTGTTGACTCCCAGGCGCCGGCACAACGCGTCCAGACTGTTGCGCTGGCCAGGATACTGTGCGCGCGCCATCGCCAGCGTATCCAGTACCGTGCAATGGTCAGCAATACATCCGCGCGCGACGCCGAGCATGGCCAGCTCGGCATCCAGAAAACCCACGTCGAAGCTGGCGTTGTGGATAACCAGCTCCGCGCCGTCGACAAAGGCCAGAAACTCATCAACCACGTCGGCAAACGATGGTTTGTCCAGCAGAAACTCATCAGCGATGCCGGTCACCGCGCGCGCCCCCTCGTCAATCGCACGGCCTGGATTGAGATAGGTCTGGTATTCGCGACCGGTGATCTGACGCTCGACCAGCTCAACACAGGCAATTTCGACCAGGCGATGCCCCTGGCGAACTTCGAGTCCGGTGGTTTCCGTATCCAGAACTACCTGGCGCATAGCGACTCCTTGCACATCTCCGCCTGCTGCCGCGCGGCTTGATCCACTCGCTCATTCTCCGCATGGCCGGCATGTCCACGCACCCACTGCCAGCGCACCGTGTGCAAGGCATTTGCAGCAGCCAGGCGTTGCCATAGATCCTGATTCTTGACCGGTTTGCGATCGGCGGTACGCCAGCCGTTGGCTACCCACTTGGGAACCCACTGCTCGATGCCCTGCATGACATAGCGTGAGTCTGTGGTCAGTGTGACCGGGCACGGGCGTTTGAGGGCCTCCAGTGCGCTGATGGCCGCCATCAATTCCATGCGGTTGTTGGTCGTGGCGGGGTCGCCGCCTGCAAGCATGCGCTCGCTGCCGCGCGCGCGCAGCAATGCGGCCCACCCGCCCGGACCCGGATTGCCCAGACACGCACCATCCGTAAATGCCTCTACTTCACTCATCGTTACAGGGACACCTTGTTGAGATTCAGGCCGTTGCACCATGTCGTGCGCTGGGCGAAAGACGACTGCTGGCGGCTACCGGCAACACCGGGGAGTGAACGCGCAGCGGCAGGACCACACAGCGCGACTTGCGCGCCATCAGCACATAACCGCCACCCCAGGGCGCGCCCGCGCCTGGCGTGCTTTCCGCCATCGGCCACAGCCGCCCAACCCGGTGCGTACTGACCACGTCCAGGCCGGCACGATGCAAGGTGTGCATCAATTTCAGCGGCGCGTGCAACCTGCTCCGGGTTCCGCGAGTGGCCCAGTAAAACCAGGGCGCCCACGCACTGAACGGATGCACGCCAGCAATCACCAGCGTACCGCCAGGCGCCAGTACCCGAACGGTTTCCTGCAGGACAGCATCCGGTTGTGATACCACCTCGAGCACATGGCGCAACCACACGACGGCAAACGCGTCATCGACAAACGGCAGCGGCTCATCCGCTGCCGCGTCCAGATCCCCCGCGTAGTGTGCATCGTCCATGCGCAGTTCCGTCCAGCATGCGAGGAGTGGCAACGCTGGCGGCGACTTGCCTCCCACAGTGGTGACCAGCAGCCCGTGGTCGCCCGCACACCGTTGCAGCTCCGGCAGCAGCACGCGCAACTCGGCATCCTGCAGGCCACGCAGTGGCGCTTGTACGTAAACACGCTGATTGCGAGGTTTGGCCATGTCAGCCGAAGTCAGTGGGTAATTATTGCCAAAGTGTAATGGTTGCGCACACTGCCCACAGCGGTGATGGCCGGCCAGACTTGCAGGAAGCTGAATGCGAGCAGTTGGTTCTTAACGCATTTCTAACGAGTCACGCACTTATAGTCCAAGACTCAACGCGGCGACGCAGAGCAGCGGTGAGGTCGCGCCTGTGGCGCGACACGTTTCCGATCCGCTGTGGAGATCTTTGTGCATCTCATCCCGCTAACGGCTCTGGCCGACAATTACATCTGGCTGATGCACAACGAAGCGGGCGACGCTCTGGTCGTCGACCCGGGGGATGCCGACGTCGTGCTGCGGGCATTGGCAACGCATCGCTTGCAGCTTCGCGCCGTCCTGCTTACGCATCACCATCAAGACCACATCGGCGGCGTGGCGGATCTGCTCGCACAGCAGGACGTGGAAGTGTACGCGCCAGCTGATGAGCGCATCGCAGGCACCACTCATCCGGTCAACGACGGCGACACGCTTGAGTTGAAACGCCCGCGTGCACGGTTCTCCGTCATCGCCGTTCCCGGACACACCCGCAGCCACGTCGCCTATGCCGGAGAAGGTCTGCTGTTGTGTGGCGATACCTTGTTCAGCCTTGGCTGCGGGCGTTTGTTTGAGGGGACACCGGCGCAGATGCTCACATCGCTCGATCGACTCTCGACACTGCCGGCAACCACGCAAGTGTGCGCCGGCCATGAATACACCGCCGCCAACGGGCGCTTTGCACACACCATCGAGCCAGACAACCCGGATCTGCGCGCCCGCCGCGAACAAGTCGCGCATCTACGCGCACAGAACTTGCCGACACTACCGGTGGCAATGGGCACCGAGATGGCCACCAATCCCTTCCTGCGCGTGGATACAGCCGCAGTAGCCGCGTGGTGTCGCCGCAAACACGCCATCGAGAACGACCGAGTCGCGTGCTTTGCCGCCTTGCGCGCTGCCAAGGACGGGTTCCGCTGATGGCGCGCCCGGTTCGCCCGCTGCCGCTCATCCTGTCGATGGTGCTGGGCGCATGCGCGAGCACACCGCAAACCGTATCCCAGGGTCCTCCGCCACCACTGGCAGCGACCGTGCACGCATCGGCCAGTGCTGCCCAGCGGGAAGCGCCGTCAGCCCGGGCCGAGGATTCCGCCCCGGCGACAATCGCCCCGGAAGAGCAGGACCTGTGGGAGCAGTTGCGAGGCAGTTTTGCCATGGCCGATTGCGACTCGGATCCGGCCGTGCAGGTGTGGGCGAAACGCTACACACGCAACCACGCGCATTTCGAGGGCAAGTTGCGCGCCGTCCTGCCGCGGCTCGTGTACGTCCAGCAGGTGGCAGCGCAATACAATATTCCAGGTGAATTCGCACTACTGCCATGGGTGGAAAGCCGCTTTCAAGCCGTACCCGGCAGCGGCGGCGGTCCTGCTGGTATGTGGCAGATCATGCCGACGACGGCTGGCGCCATGGGCCTGCGCGTTGATGGCCACTATGACGGTCGGATGGATGTACCGGCTGCGGCCAACGCAGTGATGGAGCTGTTGCGCGAGTACCATGACCGCTTCAACGACTGGCGGGTAGTGGACTACGCATACAACCGGGGCGCCTCTGCAACTGCCCAGTTCATGAAAACGCACAGCCAGCCGCCGAGCCAACCGACGATTCCGGCGTGGCCGATACGCAATGTAACGCGTTTGCACCTGGTCAAATTACTGGCGATCGCCTGCGTGGTACGCGAGCCGGAACGCTTTGGCGTCAACCTTCCCACCCTGCCCCGAGAGCAGCACCTGGTGCAGATACCGATCGGTCATTCCATACCCATGGCTGTGGCTGCGAGCCACGCGGGCATGTCGGTGGAGGCGTTGCGGGATTTCAACCCCGGCTTCCGCAACGACATGGTCGACACCAACGCTGCTGCGTACTTGCTGTTACCGGCGGTCCACGCACGGCAATTTCGCGATGCACTTTTGACCCAAGCCAACAGTGCACAGGCACTGCTGGACGAGCCGGCCTGGACGAGCGCCCACCCGGCCACGCCAGTCAGCACAACCGCCCACTCGCATAGCCACCGCATGCGCACACACGTCGTTCGCAGTGGTGACAGCCTGTGGCAAATCGCGCGTCAGTACGCCGTCAACGTCACCGACTTGAAGCATTGGAACAACTTGCAGTCTTACACGCTGCAGCCCGACCAGATATTGAAGGTCAGCGCCACACCGTGACGCTTCCGTGAGCAATTCCCGGCGCTGCCGCCCTGCCCGTGCCCTGTCGGGACTTGCATCTGAGGATCGGCGTGCCTGACAGCGCGGTCCTGGTTCGCACGCCCGTTTCGAGCTTCCACGCGCCACCCTGGGTGCGTCCATCGCGCTCAGAGCAAGCCTGTGGGGAAATATGGCGCATCGCGTCGACGTCCACCCTCACGGGGTGCATGCGAGACCCCAGCGCAGTGTTGCGCACCATATCCCGAGCTACGCTGCACACCGCCTGGTACATCCATTGACGCCATGCACAGCGTATCCGTCACACGCGGTCGGCTCCGCGTGGTCTACATCAGCGACTTGTTGTACTTGATCTTGGACTCTGCGCGCAGGATGTCGATCAACTCGCGCGTGGCTTCCACCGCATACGCCTGCGCCATCTGCTGACGCAACGATTCGCGCTGCTCGCTGGTCACCTTGGACAAATCGCCCGGCTGTACCTTATCGAGCGCGATCAGGGCATAAGTGCCATCGTGCATGTCCGCGGCTGCGAAGGTTGCTTTGCCAGCCGCAGGGTGCGGCAGCAAAAAGGCCTGCGCAAGCACGGGTCCGGGCACCGTGCTGGAATTACGCTCAACCTCGGCTGCCGTCTGCACGCTGACCCCCGCCGCAGCGGCCGCAGCATCCATGCTCATGCCTTGACTGAAACGGGCCAACATCGCATCAGCGGCTTTCTTGCTTGCGCTGGCGATGCGCTCGTCCAGCAGGCGCTTGTCCACATCCGCGCGCACTTCGGCTAGCGGGCGTGCCGATGCGGGAACGTGTTTGTCCACGTGCACCACTACTGAGTGATTATTACCCAGATCAAGCAAACCCGAATTGTTCCCCTGGACCAAAACGTCGTCACTGAACGCCGCGGCGATCACCTTGGGGTTGGCCGCGATGCCTTTACCGCCCTCGCGTGAAAACAGCCCGGTCGTCTTGATCGGCAGGTCAAGGGCTGTCGCCGCAGGCTCCAGTGAAGAAGGATTCTGATAGGTTTCGTCAGACATCTTGCCGGCTACATCGTTGTACTGGCGATCCCGTTCCGACGTTGACGCCTCCTTGACCAGTTGCTCGCGCACTTCGGCGAACGGCTTCGCCGCACCCGCACGAATGTCCCGCAACCAGATGATGTGGTAGCCGTCTGTCGAAAGCACCGGCTTGGAGATCTGACCTTTGTCCAGCGCGAACAAGGCGCTGTCGAACGCCGGGGTGGTCACGCCCTTTTCCAGCCAGCCAAGGTCACCGCCCTGACGTTTGGAACCGGCATCCTGGGACTCCTTGCTGGCCAGCTCCGCGAAGTCCGCGGGTGTGGCTTGCGCAGCAATTTTCTCGGCCTGTGCCAGCGCGGCCTTCTGCTGTGCCGGTGTGGCGTTGGTCGGTACGTCAATCAGGACATGTGACGCCAGACGCTGTTCGGGCTGTACAAAACGCTGCTTTTCGTCCTCGTAGCGCTTTTTCAATTCGTTGTCATCCGGCGCGGTTTCCGGCTTGAGGTCGGCGGCATCCACTTCAAGATATTTCACCGCTACCTGTTCGGGATTCATGTAATCGGCAAGGTGGGCCTTGTAGTAGGCCTGCGCCTGCGCATCAGTCACCTTCTCGTCGTCCAGGATTGGCTTGGGCAGCACGATGTAACGCAAGTCTCGACGCTGCGCCGCCAGACCTAGGAACTGATCCACCTGCGCATCGCTGACGATCGTGCTGTCGGCAATGGCGCTGGGCAGCAACTGTGCAGCCAAGGAACTGCGGATTTCGCTTTCGAAACTGCCCGGCGTCTTGCGCTGGCTCTCCAGAAACGTCCGATAGGACGTCGGGTCAAACTGGCCGTTCAACTGAAACTGCGGGATTGCCGCGATGTAGTCACGCACGGCCTTGTCACTGACCCGCATGCCCCATTTGTCAGTCGCCGTGAGCAGCAGGCGTTGATCAATCATCCCGTCCAGCACTTGCATCTTGACTTCAGGCTTTTGCAGCAAGCTCGAATCGAACTTGTCACCCTGCTCGGCCGCCGTCTGCTGGCGCACCTGGTTCATGCGATCCTGGAACTCGGACTGGCTGATCTCCTGTTTGCCGACCTTTGCCACTGAATTGCTGTCCTGCGACGTAAGGTAGCCTCCCATGCCGAAAAACGACATGGCAAACACGCTGACGCCGAGCAACAGGATCGACGGCCAACCGTGCATCTTGTTTCGCATTGCTTGCAGCATCTGAACCTTCCCGCAAGGTAGTGAACACACGCGTGGTGCGTGAAATCGTTGACCAAGAACTCTGCGCACGACCCCAAGAGCGTGGCAGCAAGTCCTGTTCCGACAGGCTGCCGGAAAACCTGCCCGGCCAAACGAGAAGGGCGCCACAGGGGCGCCCTTGCGAACTGTGGCGGAGCGGACGGGACTCGAACCCGCGACCTCCGGCGTGACAGGCCAGCATTCTAACCAGCTGAACTACCGCTCCACATTTTTCAGCGCATCCTGCGCAATCCGCTATTCTCTCCGATCCGACCCGATTTCGCGAGCCTTATCGTCACTGGCGTCCCCAAGGGGATTCGAACCCCTGTTACTGCCGTGAAAGGGCGGTGTCCTGGGCCTCTAGACGATGGGGACGCGTAGAGAAACCTGGTAAAACCTTACGGTAAATCTGGTGGAGCCAGGCGGGATCGAACCGCCGACCTCTACAATGCCATTGTAGCGCTCTCCCAGCTGAGCTATGGCCCCGGGAGGCGCGAGAGAATAAGTACTGGGGAGGATATCGTCAACTCTTATTCTGCAATGACGATGAAATGGGTTCGTCATGTTGTCGCAGAGAGCGGGTCGCAGCCGACCCATTTATCGAGGCAAATCCAATGGGTTTCGGCCATTTGCCTGCGGATCGGGATCCTTGACGGTTGATCAAGACGTTTTCCTTCGAATGAAGGTTTCGAAATCCGTTTCAGGCGTTGGACATGACGGGTAGTCGACCCTCTCGTCGTCCCTGCGAAGGCAGGGACCCAGCGACTTTGCTTGGCCAACGAGGCACTGTGCCCTTGGCCTTTGCAGGGACGACGGCTGAATGGAGATCTGAAGCGTCGGGGAACTGGCTGTCCGAGCTTCATGAACCTGCGCGGTCTGTTTGCTGAGATCAATACCATGCGTAGTCACCCCCGACTCGGCGCTATGATGAAATGAGGTCCCGCCAAACAGGAGAACTCTGATGCGATTGAAGCTGATGCTTTCCGCTTTCGTGATTGCCGCCGCAACGATGCAGGTTGTTCCTGCGCTGGCTGACGAAACCAAGCCCATGAGTTTGCCGCGCACGGCCGCACCGGCCGGTGTCGAGCTGTACATCATTTCACCGAAGGATGGTGAAACCGTTGGAGCGGAGGTCACCGTGCGTTTTGGTTTGCGCGGCATGGGCGTCTCGCCCGCCGGTACGATGAAGGAAGGCACGGGTCACCACCATTTGCTTGTTGATGCAGACGCGTTGCCAGCGCTCGATCGGCCGATTCCAGCGGATGATCAGCACAAGCATTTCGGTG
>JBDSWR010000087.1:0-32591 GCA_039926605.1 Rhodanobacter sp.
TCGCGTGCGTACTCCACGTCAACCACTGCGCCGATGATCTGAACAACTTTGCCCTGGCTCATGCTGATAACTCCGAATGAATCTTTAGGTTTGTTTTGGACATAGCGCCAGCGAACCGTCGCTCTTGCTTGTTTCTTGTCGCGTGATCACGGTGATCGCGCGTTCACCCACAACTACACAGCCGCGGCACCGCCGACGATCTCGAAAATTTCCTGGGTAATCGCCGCCTGCCGCGCCTTGTTGTAGATCAGCGTCAACTCGTCGATCACCTTGTTCGCATTGTCCGAGGCACTCTTCATTGCCACCATGCGCGCGGCGTGTTCGCTGGCCAGATTCTCCAGCGCCGCCTGATATACGACTGATTCGATGTAACGATCCAGAACATGCTCCAGCACGGTTCGCGCATCGGGCTCGTACAGGTAATCCCAATCGTGGCTCTGCCCAAGCGCGACACCGGCATACGCCGACTCGCCCGCTTGCTGATGCGCTTCCAACTCCGTCGCGACCAGCGGCAACGGCAGCAACGCATCCACGGTGGGACGCTGGCTCATGGTGTTGATGAAATCGTTGTAAGCCAGAAATATGCGATCCAGCCCGTTGGCCTTGTACGCGTCAAGCATCACCTTGATCACGCCAATCAGGCTTTCCAGCTTCGGGCGCTCACCCAACTGGCCGACACTGCCGACCAGGTTGATGCCCTTGATGTGGCTGAAAAACGCAATCGCCTTCTGCCCGATGGCGACCACATCCACCTGCACGTTCTGCTTTTGCCAGTCGTGAATCAACGGCAGCAAACGCCGGAACAGGTTGGAGTTGAGGCCGCCGCACAGCCCGCGATCGGTCGACACCACGATGTACCCGACGCGTGCCACGGTGTCACGCTGGACCAGAAACGGATGGCTGAAATCAGTGCTGGCCTGCGCGACGTGCGCGATCACCTTGCGCATGGAGCGCGCATACGGGCGCGAGGCGCGCATCAATTCCTGCGCCTTGCGAATCTTCGATGCCGAGACCATCTCCAGCGCACCAGTCACCTTGCGCATGTTCTGCGTGCTCTTGATCTTGGTTTTGATTTCGCGTCCGCTGGCCATCTGTCTCGCTCGCTTTGCTCACCCGGGAAATCGGTGAAGAGGAATGGTGGACGGCACTGCCGAGGCCGCCGTCTTGCGCTCCGTGCTCGTGGTCTTACCAGCTACCGGTTTTCTTGTATTCGTCGAGCGCACTCTTGAATGCGCCCTCGATATCCTTGTCCCACCTGCCAGTAGCGATGATCGTCTGCATCAACTCGGCGTGGTTCTGGTGCATGAACGCGTGCAGACCCGCCTCGAACGGCAGTACTTGGTCGACCGCCAGGTCATCCAGGTAACCCTGCTCGGCGGCGTATACCGAAACCGCCAACTCGGCGATCGACATTGGCGCGTACTGTTTCTGCTTCATCAACTCGGTGACGCGCTGGCCACGATCGAGCTGGGCGCGCGTCGCCGGGTCCAGATCGGACGCAAACTGCGCGAACGCAGCCAGTTCCCGGAATTGCGCCAACGACAGCTTGACGCCGCCGGACAGCTTCTTGACGATCTTGGTCTGTGCCGAACCACCGACGCGCGACACCGAGATACCGGCGTTCACGGCCGGACGGATTCCGGCGTTGAACAAGTCGGTTTCCAGGAAGATCTGCCCATCGGTAATCGAGATCACGTTGGTCGGCACGAATGCGGATACGTCACCGGCCTGCGTCTCGATGATTGGCAGCGCGGTCAGCGAACCGGTCTTGCCCTTGACTTCGCCGTTGGTGAATTTCTCGACATAAGCCACGGACACGCGCGAGGCGCGCTCGAGCAAACGGCTGTGCAGATAGAACACATCACCCGGATAGGCTTCGCGACCCGGCGGGCGCTTGAGCAACAGCGAAATCTGGCGATACGCGACGGCCTGCTTGGACAAGTCGTCATAGATGATCAGCGCGTCTTCACCGCGATCGCGGAAGTACTCGCCCATGGCACAACCGGCATATGGCGCGATGTACTGCAAGGCCGGGGACTCGGAAGCCGAAGCGACCACGATGATCGTGTGTGCCAGCGCATCGTGCTCCTCCAGCTTGCGCACCACATTCGCAATGGACGATCGCTTCTGCCCGATTGCGACATAAATGCATTTGATGCCGGAGTCTTTCTGATTGATGATCGCATCGATCGCCAACGCGGTCTTGCCGGTCTGCCGGTCACCAATGATCAGCTCGCGCTGGCCGCGGCCAATCGGAATCATCGAGTCGACCGACTTGTAACCAGTCTGCATCGGCTGATCAACCGACTGGCGCCAGATCACGCCGGGCGCGACTTTTTCCACCGCTGCCGTGAGCGTGGCGCCGATCGGACCCTTGCCATCAATCGGATTGCCCAACGCATCGACGACGCGACCAAGCAGCTCCGGGCCGATCGGTACTTCCAGTACGCGCCCGGTGGTCTTGGCGGTATCGCCTTCGCGCAGGTGCGTGTAGTCACCCAGCACGACGGCGCCGACCGAATCACGCTCCAGATTCAACGCCAGCGCAATCGCGTTGCCGGGCAGCTCGATCATCTCGCCCTGCATCACATCGGCCAGGCCGTGGATGCGCACGATGCCGTCGGACACGCTGATGAGCGTGCCCTCGTTGCGCGCCTCGGCGCCGAGTTTGAGCTGCTCGATGCGGCCCTTGATCAGCTCGCTGATTTCAGACGGATTCAAAGTGGTGCTGGACATGATCGTTTATCCCGAAATGTTGAAAACGAAGCTCTTTCCCAGAGTCCGGACGTACATCGCCGGTTGTGCTCTTCGCGAGTGGACTTCGCGTGTAACCAATCTGTACGGCCAGGGGTGACCGCTTGCATTGCTGCGCGAAAGCGAACTTCGCGTCACCTCAATCCAGCGCGTCTGCCAGTTGCGCCAGCCGTCCACGCGCAGAGCCGTCAATGACCTCCGTGCCGGTATCCACCACCACTCCGGCAAGCAGCGTCGCATCAATGTGGGTTTCCAGCGCAATGTCGCGCTTGAACCGGCGCTGCAGCGACGCGCGCAATTGCTCGGACTGCGCTGCATCCAGAGCCAGCGCGCTGGTCACCTTGACCAAGAGTTGCGACTCGGACTCGCGCTTGAGCGCCGCATACAACGCAGCCACCTCCGGCAGCAGCCCCATGCGTCGCTGCTCGGCCAGTTCCGCCAGAAAACGTGCGAACGGGGCATCCGCCGCAACACCGTCCGGCAGATGCAGCGCCACCAGTTGGGCGGGCAATACGCGTGGATCAGCGCCGAGTCCGGCCACGCGCGGATCTGCAGCTACCGCGGCAGCAAACGTCAGCGCCTGTGCCCACGCGTCCAGCGTGCCAGCCGCCTGGGCCACTTCAAACGCGGCGCGCGCATACGGACGGGCGAGGGTGATTGCCTGGGCCATTTCAGCGACTCTCCTAAATCTCGGCCGCAAGCTGGTCAAGCAAGGCCTTGTGCATCGCTGGATCAATCTCGCGCTGCACAATCTTGCTTGCACCCTGCACGGCCAGCGCACCGACTTGCGTGCGCAATTGTTCGCGCGCCTGCTGGGCCATCGCGGCGATGTCGTCCTGCGCCGAAGCCTTCAACCGGTTGATCTCCACGATCGCCTGATCGCGCGCCTTGTCGACGATCTCGTTGGCCTGCTTTTGCGCATGGTCAATGATCTCGCTGGCACGCTGACGGGCCACCTTGATCTCGGCGGCAACCTTGAGGTCGGCGCCTTTCAACTCGGCATGCGCACGCTCGGCCGCGCTCAGCCCTTCGGCGATCTTGACCTGCCGCTCCTCAATGGCCCGGTTGAGATAAGGCCAGATGAAATGCACGGAAAACCAGATCAAGAGGGCGAAGGAAAGCATTTCGCCAATCAAGGTCGCGTTGAAATTCATCGCTGCGTCACCTGTAAATGCGGATTACCGGAATAGCGGAAAAACCCGCGGACACGTCCGTGCCCGCGTCATTGGGGGCGCGCTCAGGCGGCGACGTGCTTCAGCACTTCAGCGACCAGCGGGTTAGCCACGGCGAAGTACATCGCCAGCGCCACACCGATCAGGTATGCAGCATCGATCAGGCCGGCGAGCAGGAACATGTTCGTCGACAGCATGGGTACCAGTTCCGGCTGACGCGCGGCGGATTCCAGGAACTTGGAACCCATGATGCCGATACCGATACAGGCACCGAGGGCGCCGAGGCCGATGATCAAGCCAAGCGCGATGGCGGTGAAGGACTGAAGCTGGGCAATATGAGCGACTAATTCCACGACGATCTCCTGATGAAATTCAAACTGGCAGATGAAAACGGTTGCACGGGTTGCTCAAAAACTGATGCCGCAAGATCACTGGATCAGTGGTGTCGCTGCGCCATCGCGATATACACGACCGACAGCACCATGAAGATGAACGCCTGGATGGTGATGATCAGAATGTGGAAAATACCCCACGCCGTGTAGCCGATGATGCCCGCGCCAAACAGCGCCCAGCCTGCTACGCCAACGCCAGCGCTGAACAAGCCGGCAATCAGCATGAACACAAGTTCGCCCGCGTACATGTTGCCGAACAGTCGCATGGCCAGGCTCACTGGCTTCGAAGCCATCTCGACAATGTTCAACGTGAAATTGGCGGGTGCCAGAATGATCTTGACCGGCATGCTTTTGGCCGCGAACGGGGCCGTAAACAGCTCATGCATGTAGCCGCCAAAACCCTTGGCCTTGAACGCGTAAAAAATCACCAGGATCAAGACGGTCAACGACATCGCAAACGTCAGGTTGAGGTCGGCGGTGGGTACGGCACGGAAATGGCCGATGCCAAACTTTTCGGTGATGTACGGCATCAGATCCACCGGCAGCAGATCCATCGCGTTCATCAGCCACACCCATACGAAAATCGTCAGAGCCAACGGCCCCAGCACGCGGCGGTCGCCGTGAAACACGTCCTTGACCTGGCTGTCGACAAACTCCAGCACGATCTCGACAAACGCCTGGCCTCGGCCCGGCACGCCGGACGTGGCCTTGCGCGCCTTCATCCAGAACCACGCACTGAACAGCACGCCGAGCGCCAGAGCGACCGTGATCGAGTCGATATGCACCGACCAGAAGCCACCTTCCGCAGCATGCGGCGTAAGGTGCTCCAGGTGATGGGTGATGTAATCGGTGAGGCCGCCGGTCGGCTCGCTTGCCATGTCTCAACCCTTGAATCTGAACGCCAACAGATAAACCGCATGAGCAGCCACCAACCCCATTACGGCGGGTAGCGGCGGCAATTTGTACTGGAACAGGATCACGCTCAAGCCACCAACAACCACGAGCCACTTCAACAAGATGCCTGCCAACAACCGCGTGAGCATCATCCGCGCACCTTGCAAGCGGCTGAACGTGCGCATGGCAAACAACCAGGTGCCCAACGCCACCACCAACGCACCCAGGGCCGCAGCCAATGCTTCACGCCGGCCTTGCAAGAGGAACGCGAGACCCACCAACAGCGCCACAGCGAGCTGCAGCACTACGATGCGCAAAGCGACATGGCGACCGGAGGCAAGACTGTTGAGCACGTAACCACTCCGCGCGGCTTGCCACCAGACGGCACCGACTACGCCACGGGCCACGAACCAATCTGTAAAAGTATATCAGTGCGCTCGACCGACCCACAACCGCTCGCCCTGCGACATAGCGCCCCGGGTGACCCGAGCGCATGTCGTGGACAACATGGTCAGGCTGCGCTGAAGGACAGCCCAGAACGGTTTGACGGGCTCGCCCGGGCGGCGTAGTGCTGTCGCGCTGGCTGCTGGTCCAGGTCAATGGCAAGAAAAAGCCGGGCGGGTGCCCGGCTTCTTCTTGAGTCATGTTACGGCGCAAACTTCGCGCGCAGCTTACTTGGACGAAGCCTTCTTGCTGGTCGCGACCGGCGCGGTAACTGCGTCGTTGGCGGCCTGACGCTGCTCCTGCACGAGCGCACTCAGCGACTCGGCGGTCTTCTGCGTGATTGCCAGGATTTCCTGGGACACGGCAACCGCCTGCTCGGCGTTGCTGCGGCTCAGGCTGGTGCCCTTCTCCCACAAGCTACGCAGACCGTCGACGTCCCGCGTCTCCAGCGCTTCGCCAATGAAGCCGGCGGAAACGGTGGCCTGCTGCTCCAGAGCCTTGAGCTGCAGCTCGGCTACCGCTTCGAGACCCTTCAGCGCCATCGCCTGCGCCTTGAACGCGCTGTCCGTGAACTGCTTGGTGAAAGCAAAAAGCTGATTGTTGAATTGCTGTGCCATGGTGTTTTCCTCACAAAGGGTGGGTTGGTGATAGCCACTGTAGCAAGGAATATTGTGCGATGCAACATATTTTGCCAAAAACTACCGCGTGTTCATGGAATGTTTATATAAAACATGAAAGTAGCACCAGCGAAAATTCTATCGCGATGCCGCATAACGCCTGCCTTCAGACGCGAGCAGGGCCACTGCCGGGCGCTTGAGGCACGCCGCCAGCAGCATTCACTTGCCCCGATAGCGACAGCCGCAGGTGCAGGTTTCGCGCAACACAACCTCAGACAGTTGCGGCAATTCTGGCTTCAGTCGATCCCACAGCCACACTGCGAGATTCTCACTGGTCGGGTTCTCCAGGCCCGCGACATCATTGAGGTAGTGATGGTCCAACACTTCGTGCAAGGGCTGAAACGCGGCCTTGATATCCGCAAAATCCACCACCCAGCCCGTATCTGCGTCAGGCTCACCGGCAAGATGAATCTCCACTCCAAACGAATGCCCATGCAGACGCCCGCACTTGTGTCCTGCCGGTACGTGCGGCAGACGATGCGCGGCCTCAAAGCTGAAAGTCTTGAAGATATCCATGCCGCGCATGGTACAGCCCGCTGCCGCTCGCCATCTCGGTACCGCTCCCAGCTACGTACCAATCAATGCTGCACGTGGTTTGCGCCGCCGCAAAAAACAAGGCAGCGGCGACCAGATCACGATCGCCACTGCCTTGGTTCATCCCTGCGGATGCGAGCTGATTGGATTTACAGCGACTTCACGTACTCGGCGACATCGCTGACTTCTGGAGCAGTCAAACCGAGCGTGTACTTCGCGTTGTACATATTCACTACGTCCACCAACGTGGCGGCAGAACCGTTGTGGAAATACGGCGGATGCTGCCATGCGCCCCTCAACGGCGCGGTGCGATACATCTTGGTGGCCGTGCGTGAGGCGTAGCTCGGCACACCAGCAGCCTCGGGCTCGCTGGGTACTTCGCTCACCGCGTGGAGGCGCTCATTGGCATCAGTGAACTCCGGACCACTATGGCAACTGGCACAGTTGGCCTTGCCTGCAAACAGCGCCTCACCACGTGCAGCCGCGGCCGTATCGAAGCTGCCGGCCGGAGCGGGTGGTGCGTCAATCGACAGCTGATAGGCCTGCAACGCCGGCAACTTGGCGGTGATCAGGTCATCCGTGCCATTGGTGATGTTGACGCCACCGGGAATGCGAGCATCGGTGAAGTTGCCGTGCCCACCCATCTGGGTCACGCCTACATACCGGTTCCAGTACGCCAAGTCGTCACCGTCACCCGTCGCAATGATCTTGTGAATACCCTGCAGACCATAAGCCGGCGTGATTACCTGTGGTCCATTGAGCCCGTCGATATTGAAACGCGGATCGTAAAGGCCCGGACCCCACGAGTTGTAGACGTCCTTTTGTGCCTGCGTCAACGCAGGGGACAGGGCAATGATGGCACCCGGGTTCAAGTCACGATTCGGCCAGCCGTCCAGACGTTTGCCGATGCCGGCGGTGAATGAATCATCGACGGTGGAGTGGCACAACGCGCAGGTGATGCCGACTCGCGTCAGCGTCATTTTGCCGTCGGCAGCGGTTGTCACCGTGCCCTTGATGCCGACTACCGCGTCAAGGCTGATCAAAGCCAACGTGGTTTGCGGATCGGTCAGGCTGATGGCGCCGCTGTTGATGCCATCGACGACACTTTGTGGCAATGCCTCGGCATCCACTTTCAGGCCGACCGACAAGGCGGTGGCCGGATCGACGGCTGCCTGGATGACCTCGTTCATCTTCAGCGTATCGGTCCACGTCGTCTCATCGCCGAACGTGTCGAAACGGAAGATGTTCTTGCCTTCTGCCAGAAATGCCGTGTCCGTCACGGTGGAGAACGTCCACGCGAAGTCCTGGGCCATCGCACTGCCGTTCGTGCCTTTGACGGCAGCCTTCACGATCGCGGTGCATTTCACGTCCGCCGGCATCGGCTCGGCAACTTCGGACTGTGGAAGATTGGTCGGCTTGTCCGTAATGCGCACGAACGTCGCAGTCTTCGTGGCCGCGTCATACACGACTGACCCGAACGGGTCTGCGCCCACCGGACAAGTCACGCTGAAGTTCGCGCTCGTCAGCGTTGCCGGATCAATAGCCTGATCGAAAGTGACGCTGACCGTCGCGGTGTTCAAGACCCCGGTGGCGGCATTGGCCGGCGTGACCGAAGCCACCGTTGGACCCGGCGCCGCAGGAGTCGGCGCAGGCGGCGTAGCCGCGTCGTTGTTACTGGAACCACCGCAACCAGCGAGGGCCACTCCCAGCGCAACGCACAGGGCCCCCGGCAACACTCTCTTACGCATGAACCTGCTCATAGGTATTCCCTCTTTATTGGATGCAATCAGTCAAAACGAGATCTTGCAAAAACGAGATCCTTCCCCCAGCTGACGTTCGCGTTCGCGCTGCGTCTGTTTCCCCAGCATGACCTTATCGTGGAACATGTTCACAGGCTGTGACACGTTGAACCCTTTGGTGATGTCGCTGGACCTGCACGCATCCGAGGCCCCCTAGCCCAAGCCAAATGCGCATTGTCCGGCCGAGCGCACAGCCAAGTGCGAAGCGCGCGCTGCCGTTCACCTATGCGACGCAGCCCTATCGGAAAGGTTCCCAGTGCGGCGCTGGTCAACTCGCAGAGCATTGCCACCTTTGAACCACTCACGTATCTTGCTGTTGCCGGTTCACAACAAGCTACGCGGAACCTGCGGGCAAGGGCATGCATCTCAACTGAAGTAACCCCGTGCATCCGTGCACCTTCAGCGACCGGTTGGGGCCGGCCGATCCGGCCGCGCTCACGCCGAAAAAAGGCCGCGTTGGCGATGGCGTCCCGCCCAACGCAAGCCGCGGCCGAACCCGCGCTCTCTCGGCACATCTCAAGTAAGGTGACATCATCATGCGAGCCCCCGTTCCATTCCAACGCGGCTTCACCTTGCTCGAAGTGATGGTGGTAGTCGTCATCCTCGGCATCCTTGCTGCGTTGGTGGTACCCAAGGTCATGAGCCGACCGGATCAGGCGCGAGTGACCGCATCGCGACAGGACGTCGCCAGCCTGATGCAGGCGTTGCAGCTCTACCGCCTGGACAACCAGCGTTATCCGACCACCGAGCAGGGTCTGCAGGCGCTGGTGACCCGGCCCGAGGCGGCCCCGATCCCGGCAAACTGGAAGCCCGAGGGATACGTCGGGCATCTGCCGAAGGATCCGTGGGGCAATCCTTACCAGTACTTGAACCCTGGCGTGCACGGGGAGATCGATGTGTACGGTCTGGGTGCCGACGGCGCGCCCGGTGGCGAAGGCAACGATGCCGACATCGGTTCGTGGATGCTGTGACCGAGGCCTGCGCAGATGCATGAGGCGATCACCCGCCACGACATCCGCGGCTTCACGCTGGTGGAAATGCTGGTGGTGGTGTTGATCATGGGCATCCTGGTGGGAGCCATCAGCGTCAAGCTGCAACCAGGCAACAGCGACGTGTTGCACGTCGAAGCCGAGCGACTGGCGCAACTGCTCGAACTCGCCTCCCAGGAATCACGCATCACCGGCAACGCCATCGTGTGGACTTCCGATGGATCCCGCTACAGGTTCTGGCGCCAGGGCAGTGATGACGCCTGGTCGGAGATTCGCGATGACGATTTGTTGCGGGAGCGCAGCCTGCCGCACGGCATGGTGATCTCGCAACTGCGCAACGAAGCCACCCGAGCGCAACCGACCATGCGTCTGGAATTTCCATCCGATGGGTCGATGTCCGCGTTCTCGATGGACCTGACGCTGGGGAGCGCCCACTACGGCATCGCTGCGTCTCCGGTCGGCGACTTGCGCATAGCGCCGGGGCAGGGGAAAACCTATGGCGATATGGCAGCGCAATAATTCGTCCGGGTTCACGCTGGTGGAGGTTCTCGTCGCCATGACGATCGTCGCGGTGTCGCTGCTGGCTGCGCTGCGCGTGGCCACGCAAGGCACGAATCACGTCGGCGAACTGCAGGCACGCCTGTTTGCCGGCTGGGTAGCTGCTGATCGCCTGGCCGAACACCACGCGCGCCGCGATTGGCTGCCAGTCGGCGAAATAACCGGCACCCAACGTCAGGGCAATCTGGAATTCGGCTGGCGCGAAGAAGTGTCCTCGACGCCGAATGCGGCGTTCCGGCGCGTCGACGTTTTCGTATTCACTCCAGCCCAGCGCGGCCACTCCCTTGCGCATGCCGTCGGTTTTGTGGTCAACCCCACGGAGAGTGGACCATGAACGCAGAGCGCAGACGCGGCGCACGCGGCTTCACGCTGATCGAGCTGCTGGCTGCATTGCTCGTGCTTTCGCTGCTCACGCTGATGGCCTATCGCGGGCTTGGCGTGGTCATGACGTCGCGCGACCACATCCAGGCGGAATCCACGAAATGGCGGCAGGCAGAAGCCTTCTTTACCCGCTTCGAGCGCGATGTGCGACTGGCCGCCCCACGGCGCGTGCGCAACGCTGCCGGTCCCGCACCGGCCTGGCTCGGTCGACCCGACGGGACCCAGGGGCCGCTGCTGGAGTTCACCCGCTTTGCCGGGAGTGACACTACCGACACACCACATCGGATCGGCTACAGCATCAACAGCACGCGTCAGATCGAATTGTGGATCTGGCCAGCGCTCGACGTCACTGCCGACACGCGCGCAACCCGCTACGTGGTACTTGGAAACGTGCTGCGCATGAATCTGCAATACCTTGGCCCGGCACTTACCTGGAACCGCGTCTGGCCGACCGTCCCGAGTGATCCGCCCCTGCCACTGGCCGTGCGCTTGCAAGTGGAGTTTGCTTCGGGCGAAACCGTGGTGCGCGTATTCGCGCTGCACTCATGAGCAGTCGGGAGCGCGGTGCGGCACTGCTGATGGCAATGGCCATCATGGCGATGGCGGCGGTGGCTGCCACGGCCATGTTGGTCGCGCTGAGCACCTGGTCGCGCCAATCCGCACTGGGCGCCGATCACGTCCAGGCTGAGGAACTGGCCACGGCAGGGGGTGACTGGGCCCGTGCCATGCTGTTTGACGACTATCGCAACAGCGGCGAGGTCGACCATGCCGGGGAACCATGGGCGCTGCGCTTGCCCCCGATACCATTCGAGAATGGTGAACTCACGGGTCGCATCGAGGACCAACAAGGCTTGTTCAATCTCAACAATCTCGTTCGCAACGGCAAACTCGATACCACGCAGTACGCGCACTTCCAGCGGTTGTTGGCGACCCTCGGGTTGCCGGGCGACCTGGCCGCTGCGCTGGCGGACTGGCTCGACGCGGACGACATACCGCAACCGGCAGGCGGCGCGGAGGACGCATACTACCGCGGACTCAGCCAGCCTTATCTCACCGCCAACGCACCGCTGGTCGACCTCGACGAGCTGGCGCTGGTGCGTGGTTTTGACGTTGCTGTGCGTGCGCGCCTGGCACCGTTCGTCACGGCGCTCCCCGGCACCACCGCACTCAACGTCAATACGGCGCCTGCGGAGGTTCTCTCCGCGGTGATTGATGGCCTGGACCTGGACTCGGCGCGCATTCTTGTCGCCCGCCGTACGGGTATTTTCTACCGCAACAACGCGGACTTTCTGAGCCAGCTCGGGAAGGACGTCACGGTCCCCGCCCGGAGCATCCGCGTCGGCAGCGACTACTTCCTGATCACGCTGCGAGTGACCTACGGCAAGACCCTTGCACGCAGCCAGTTGTTGGTGGCACGGGTGAATCCGGCACACTGGCCCGATGTTGTCTGGCGGAAAGTCCGATGAGCCTGCTGCGTATTTTCTGTTCGTTGACGCCGATACCCGCGCAATGCCAGTGGGTGCTGTTCGACGACCACGCCGGAGCACACCCCGGGGACGGCGCTCTGGCCGACTTGCCAAAGGGCAGCGCCCAGGTCGAGCTGGTGCTCGCCGCGAGCCAGGTCCTGATCACGCGGGCGCGATTGCCGGCAACGAGCCGTCGGCAATCCGCCGCACTGCTTGCCTATGCGGCGGAAGAAAGGTTGGCCTCCGATCCCGACGCCAACCAGGTAAGCAGACTTGGCCAGGTCGATGGCGATGACGTGCTGGCGGTAGTGAATCGGCAACGATTGCAAACCTGGCAGGACGCGCTCAGCGCCGTCGGAATTCACGCCGACGTCATATATTGCGAAACGCTCATGCTGCCGGTCCAACACGGACAATGGAGCCTGGCCTGGAACGGTCAGGAAGGCTTCGTGCGCACCGGCGAGTTTGAGGGCGGCGCCACGGATTGTGGTGACGCGCACACACCGCCGCTGGCGCTGCACTTGCTGCTGGAGGATGCGCGCACGCGCGAGGCGGTACCGACGTCAATTACGTTGCATGTGGCCACACTTGCGGCCGAGCCAGACCTTGAGGCGTGGCAGCACAGCCTGGGAGTCGACATCCAGCTCGCGTCGCGGCAGAACTGGCGCACAGCGCTGACTACGGCGCCGATCCGGATCATCCAGGACCGCCGGCACTGGCGCCCGACTGCAGCCGCGCTGACGCGCTGGCGTCCGGTTGCCTGGATCCTGCTCGCCGCGCTGGCCGTGCATTCGGCAGCGTTGCTGACCGATCGCGTGCGCCTCGCGAGCCAGCAGCACCAACTGCGCCAGCAGATGGAAACACGTTTCCGCGCGTTGTTTCCCGGAGCCGTTGCGGTCGCCGACCCGGTGCTGCAGACGCGTCGCCAACTGGCGCAGGCACGTCACGCCGCCAACCAGCCGGACGACGGCGATTTCCCGGTCATGCTTGGCAAGGTGGTCACGGCACTGAACAGCGTGCCAACCGCACAATTGCATGCGCTGTCGTATGAGGACGGGCGCATGACCCTGGAATTCACGACCCCGGGCGATGCGCTTGCGCGCCAGATCCAGGCCCGGCTGACCCGGGCCGGATTTGACGTTGCCGTACCGCCGAGTACACCGCGTGCGGTCGCCGGCGCGCTCACGCTGACGCTGAGGTCGCCATGAAGCACGCCCTCCATCAATGGTGGACGTCACGCTCGCCGCAGGAACGCCGGGTGATTGTCGTAGCGTCGTTTTGCCTCGGGCTGGTGCTGTATGTCTGGTTGCTGCAGGCGACGACGCACGCGCGCCAGCGACTCCTGCCGGCCGTGGCCGAACTGCACGCCGACGCAGCGCGCCAGGGTGAGCAAGTGGACGAGATCCTGCGTTTGCGGGCGACGCCGGCAGCGCCACAATCGACCACGGATTTGCGCCAGCTTGTACAGCGCCAGGTCGATTCCAGTGGGCTCAGCGGATCGCTGGTGAGCGTCGAACTGGTGAATCCGCATCAGGTCAAGGTGGTCTTCGGCAGTGTCGCCTTTGCCAACTGGCTGAGCTGGGCGGACATCATGCAGGCTCAGCATTTGCGCTTTTCAGCGGTCAGGATCGAAGCTCAGTCCGCGCCCGGCCAGGTGAGTGTCACGGCAACCCTCGACCGGCCCGGCCAATGATGCGCAAACCGACATGGCGCAGTGTCATCATTTGCGCCGGCGTGGGGTTGGCAGCGTATGTGCTGTTTCTCGTGGTGCTGGCGCCGGCCACCCTCATCGACACCGGGCTGCGCCACGCCACCGATGGCAAACTGCGGCTTGCGCAAGCGCACGGCACGCTGTGGTCCGGCAGCGGGCAGCTCGAAATCGTCAACGCCGCAGCGCGCGGTGGCGTGAGCAAGGAGCTTGCGTGGTCGCTGCAACCGGCTTCGCTGTGGCGTGGTCGCCTCGACTTCGACGTCGCCATGGACCACGCCACCAGTCGCTTTCCGCTGCGTCTGTCCCTGCATGGGATCAACCTGACCAACGTCGAGTTTTCCCTGCCCGCCAGCGCGCTCGGCGTGGCGGTGCCACGGATTGCGCCGCTGGGTCCGCGCGGCGAGCTGGTTTTCCATATCGCGAAGCTGTCGGGCGCGGGACACAACGTTGCGGTCGACGCGCTGATGACGTGGAAGGACGCGAGCTCCGCACTGACCGCGGTCGCGCCGCTGGGCACCTACGAGTTGCGCGTCAACGGCGCGGGGGGAACGGTGAACGCGGTGCTGCGCACCAGCAGTGGCCCGCTGCATCTGGAGGGCAACGGGTCGGTGCATGGCAACGGTCCGCTGGCGTTCTCCGCCACGGCTCGGGTCGACGCGCAGCACCGCGCCCAGCTCACCCCGTTGCTGCGCCTGATTGCCATCGAACGCAGCAACGGCGACTTCGCCTTGCAATTTCATCCACCACTTGGCAGTGCGCCCGCCGCACGGCCAGCAAATCCATAGGGGAGCATCCGCTCGGGAACCCGGTTCTTGTGGCGATCATCCAAACCATGCGCACACAGGTGAAACACGACATGCCGTCCGGACGCTCAAAGCTCGTGCATACGGCGCTCCACTCCATGGCATTGGCCATGGCGATGTCGTTGCTCGGCCTCGTTCTGGCGTACTGGACCTGGGCGTGGTGGGCCCCATCGCCACTGCCGGGGACCACGGCGATTGCGGAGCCGGCCAGCCCGCTGGCGGCGGCGAGCGGCCTGTTTGGAAAGTTGCCCGGTGCCGCCACTGCAGACGCACCAACCGGACTGGCGGTAAAGTTGCTGGGAGTGATCGCGGGCGAACCGGAAGGGACTGGTTACGCGCTGCTGCAACTTGATGCAAAAAAGACCCGGGTGGTGCGCGCCGGCGGTTATCTCGCGCCCGGCATCCGGGTCGAGAAAGTTTTCCCGCAACAAGTGATCCTGCAACGTGATGGCGTGCGTGAAACGCTGGTCTGGCCGCGCCCTGTACAACCCGCTGCTCCTGTCAAGAGTCCTCCGGTCCGATGAAACACCACTGGTTGTCCACCCGATGCACACAAGCATGAAACATTTCTGGCTGCAGGCAGCCATTGTCGCCCTGGCCGTGCTCGGTGCCTGTCCGCAGGTATCCGCTGGCGCGCAACCGGCGACGGCAAGTTCTGCGCCGAGCGACACGGTTACGCTCAACTTCGTCAACGCGGATATCGAAGGTGTGGTGAAGGCGATGGCGGAAATCACCGGCAAGAACTTCGTGCTTGATCCGCGGGTGAAGGGCACCGTGAACATCATTTCGGCCCAGCCGGTGCCACGCGACGCCGTATACAACGTGTTTCTGTCGGCGTTGCGCCTGCAGGGTTTCACTGCAGTGGAAGACCGTGGTTTGGTCAAGATCCTGCCTGAAGCGGACGCCAAACTGCACCGCAACGTGCGCTCGGGCCAGGGCGCCAACAGTGACGGGCTGCAAACGCGCATATTTACCCTGACCCATCAGTCGGCCGTGCAATTGGTGCCTACACTGCGCCCGCTGGTGGCTCCCAACAACACTATCACCGCGCTGCAGAACAGCAACACGTTGATCATCACGGATTACGCCAGCAACCTCGAACGACTCGCGGGAATCATTGCGGCGGTGGATCAGCCGGAAGATTCCGGCTCGGCGATGATCGTCCTGCGTCACGCTTCGGCGCTGGACACCGCACGCACCATCAACACCCTGTTTGCATCGACGTCGGAAGCCGTGAAAACGCTGCAGGGCACGGACCCGACCCAGCGCGTCGCGGTGATTGCCGATGCCCGCTCCAACAGCCTGCTGGTGCGTGCAGCAGATCCGGCACGCCTTGCCCAGATCCGCAAATTCGTCGCCATGCTCGACTCACCGACCAGCGCTGCCGGCAACGTGCATGTGGTCTACCTGAAAAACGCCGAGGCGGTGACGCTCGCGGAAACCTTGCGCGGCATCTACTCGGGTTCGGCCGTCACCTCCGGGCAAGCTTCGGGTTCATTCGCATCCACCGAGGCGGACGGCTTGAGTACGGCCACCGGGACCAGCAGCACTACGACGCAACCCAGCGCCGGCAGTGCCAGCGGTAGCAGCAGTATGCAGATGACCGGAGATCGTTCGGGTCAGCCTGGCGCCCAGAGCGTGCCAGGCATCATCCAGGCCGATGCAGCGACCAACTCGATCATCATCACCGCGCCCGATGCGGTGTACAACAACCTGCGCGCGGTGGTGGAAAAACTCGATGCGCGGCGCATGCAGGTATACGTCGAGGCGCTGATCGTCGAACTCACCGCCACCAAGGCCGGTGAATTCGGCATCCAGTGGCAGGACCTGAGCGGCCTGAACAAGTCCGGCACGCAGGTGTTCGGCGGCACCAACTTCGGCGGCGCCGGGCAGAACATCATTGGTATCGCGCAAAACCCGGCCAGCGCCGGTCCCGGCCTGAACATCGGCACGATGCGCGGCACCGTGACGATCGGTGGTGTGCAGATCCTGAATCTGGGCCTGCTGGCACGCGCACTGCAAACCGACAGCAACGCCAACATCCTGTCCACCCCGACTCTGCTCACGCTCGACAACGAACAGGCGAAAATCGTGGTCGGCCAGAACGTCCCGTTCATCACCGGGCAGTACGCGGTCTCGGGGGCGGCGACCACGCCGTCGCCGTTCCAGACCATCGAGCGCAGGGACGTCGGTTTGACCTTGAAGATTCGTCCGCAGATCTCCGAGGGTGGGGTCGTGCGCCTGCAGATCTTCCAGGAAGTGTCCAGCGTTGCCGACACCAACAATCCGGCCGGCGTCATCACCAACACACGCTCAATCGAATCCACCGTCCTGGTCGACGACGGGCAAATCATCGTTTTGGGTGGCCTGATCCAGGATTCGGTCAACGGCGGCGTATCCCAGGTCCCCGTGCTGGGCAGTATCCCGCTGGTCGGTGGTCTGTTCCGCTACAACAACCATTCGCGTACCAAGACCAACCTGATGGTATTCCTGCGCCCCACCATCCTGCGCGATACGGAAGGCACGAGTGCGTTGAGCAGCGAACGCTACGACTACATCCGTGGCGAGCAGATCCATGCCGACCCGGTCCGCGGCGCCGCGCCCAGGGACAATCCACTGCCCGTACTGCCCCGCTTGCCCGCGGCTCCGGCCAACGCGGCCCAGCCCCGGTGATCGCGCCATGCTGACCAGGCCGCCCGTGCCATACGCCTTTGCCAAAACCAACGGCATCGTGGTCACTGGCCTTGGCGACGGCGTGGCCGAAGCGGTCATGCGCCACGACGCGTCGGCCGGCACCCTGGCCGAAGTGCGTCGTGCCTTGGGCGTGCCCATCCGCGCGCAACGCGTCAGTGCCGGCGAGTTCGATGAGCAGATCTCGGTGTTGTACAACAGCGCCGGTGAAGGGGCCGCCGCCCTGGCGGACGATTTGGCGCAAGACCTGGATCTGTCCCGCCTGTTGCAGGAAATACCGCGGGTTGAGGACCTCCTGGACAGCCACAACGATGCGCCGCTGATCCGCCTGATCAACGCGCTGCTGACGCAGGCGCTGCGCGAAGGCGCGTCGGATATTCATATCGAACCGTTCGAGTCACGCTCGGTGGTACGCCTGCGCATCGACGGCACCTTGCGCGACCTGATCGAACCGGCCCGCGCGCTGCATACCGCGATCGTGTCACGCATCAAGATCATGGCCCAGCTCGACATTGCCGAAAAGCGTCTGCCGCAGGACGGGCGCATCGCGTTGCGGGCGGCCGGCAAACCCATCGACGTGCGCGTCTCGACGATTCCCACTGGCCACGGCGAGCGCGTCGTGCTGCGCCTGCTGGACAAGCAGGCCGGGCGGCTTGACCTGGGGCGGCTCGGCATGGACAAGGCCACGCTGGCGCAGATGGATGCACTGATCCACGAGCCGCACGGCATCATCCTGATGACCGGCCCAACCGGTTCGGGCAAGACCACCACGCTGTACGCCGCGTTGTCGCGCCTGGACCCCAAGGCGTTGAACATCATGACCGTCGAGGACCCGATCGAGTACGACCTTGACGGCATCAACCAGACGCAGACCAACAGCCGCATCGACATGAGTTTCGCGCGGGCCTTGCGCACGATCCTGCGCCAGGACCCGGACGTCATCATGATCGGTGAAATACGCGATCTGGAGAGTGCAGAGATTGCCATCCAGGCGAGCCTCACCGGCCATCTGGTCATCACCACGCTGCACACGAACGACGCCGTGAGCGCGGTGACCCGCC
The DNA here is from genome assembly GCA_039926605.1 of Rhodanobacter sp. Lineage (GTDB taxonomy): Bacteria > Pseudomonadota > Gammaproteobacteria > Xanthomonadales > Rhodanobacteraceae > Rhodanobacter. The sequence continues at coordinate 18,327 of JBDSWR010000087.1, forward strand.
TCGTCGACATGGGCGTCGAGCCGTTCCTGCTGGCCTCCAGCCTGATCGGCATCGGGGCTCAGCGCCTGGTGCGCAAACTTTGTCTGGAGTGCCGGGAACCGCTGGAACCTGACGCCGCGCAACTGCGCAGTTTTGGCCTGGACGCCGCGTCCGGCCACTTCCACGCTCCACGCGGTTGCCCCACGTGCAACCGCTCCGGTTACAAAGGCCGCACCGGGATCTACGAGTTGCTCACGGTCAATGATGATTTGCGGCGCCTTATCCACGATCGCGTAGACGAACAAACGCTGCGCGAACACGCCACCGCGTGCGGCATGGGTTCGCTGCGCGAGGACGGCATGCGGCTCGCTGCCGAAGGCACGGTTAGCCTCGAGGAAGTGCTGCGCGTCACCCGCGCGCGGTGATGGAATGGACGCCTTCCGTTACCAGGCAGTCGACGTCGCCGGACGCCCCAAATCAGGCATGGTGCAGGCCGATTCGCCGCGCCAGGCGCGCGCCCAGTTGCGCACGCAAGGCTTGTTTCCGGAACGCGTCGATCGTGTCCGCAGCCGGGAGCGCGCGACACAAGCGTGGTCACGCGGAATCCCTGCTGCCGAGCTGAGCCTGCTCACTCGTCAGCTCGCCACGCTGCTCACCTCCGGCCTGACAATGGAGCAGGCACTGACCGCGTTGATTGAGGAAGTGTCCGCCGCGCGGACGCGGGAGGTGCTGGGCGGCGTGAAGGGCGAAGTCACCGCCGGCCTGTCACTGGCCAGTGCGCTGGGCGTCTACGGCCGCCATTTCCCTGACTACTACCGGGCGCTGGTGCGCGGCGGCGAAGAGTCCGGCGCCCTGCCGAATGTGCTGCAACATTTGGCGGACTATCTGGACGCACGCCAGGCTCTGCGCCAGAAAACCAGCCTCGCCCTGCTGTACCCGGCACTGGTCACGTTTGTGGCCATTTGCGTCGTCACGGGATTGCTCGTCTACGTCGTGCCGCAAATCGTGCAGGTGTTCCAGCAATCACGACAAAGCCTGCCACTGCTCACCCGTTCGCTGATCGCGGTTTCCGATTTCCTGCGTAGTTGGGGACCCTGGCTGGTCGGCATCGGTATCTGTCTTGGAATCGGTGCCCGCGCGGCCCTCCGCCACGATCGATACCGACGCCGGTGGCACGCCTTCGTGTTGCGCCTGCCCTGGCTGGGCCCGGTCATTCGCGGCTTGAACACCTCGCGCTTTGCCAGCACGCTGGCCATCCTCGTGGGTGGCGGCGTGCCGTTGCTGGCTGCCCTCGATTACGGCGCACAAGCGATGTCCAACCTGATCATGCAGGACGGCATCAAGACGGCCATTGAACGCGTGCGCGAAGGCGAAAGCCTGGCCGGCGCGCTCGGCGCCACGCACGCCTTTCCACCACTCATGATTCACCTGGTAGGCAGCGGCGAAGCCAGCGGCAAGCTGGAGCACATGCTCGAACGCGCCGCCCAGCTCGAAACACAAACTCTTGAACGCCGTCTGGCGGTGCTGCTGACCCTGCTCGAGCCGGTCATGATCCTGGTCATGGGTGGGGTCGTGTTGATCATCGTCCTCGCCATCCTGCTGCCGATCATGGAAATCAACCAGCTCGTGCATTGAGCCGGGTGCAGTTCCCATCTGTGCCCACGGCACTCGTGCCTTGCTGCAAGCCAGCACCTTGATACACCGACAGTGCCATGGCGCCCAGCGCGATGGGGTGACGTCGCCGTGGAGCGTCGGACGCGATTTCCGTACCGGCGCCACAGCGGCCGACGGCGCAGGGTAAGCGCAAGCGGCGTCCATTGCGGCGCAGAGGCGCAGCGTGATACGGTTGCAGCAGCCTGGTCAAGGCTCTCACTGGTTAGGGGATACCGGTGTTCCGCAAACGAGCACAACGCGGCTTCATCGCGTGGTTGGCTATCGCCGCGCTCGGGTTGCTGTTGGTTGCGCCGACCATCTCCCGGACCCTCGCGGCACTTTCACCTGCTTCCGCATCGTGTGTGTTGTGCTCGGCGCAAGTGGCTGGCGACACCCACCCTGCGATGCACCACGATCCGGCAACCCCGTTCGCCCTGGACGCGTGCGCCTATTGCACCCTGATCTCGCATAGTCCGGTCCTCACAGCGGCGTTGATGTCGTTGCTGCCGGTGGCGCCAACTAGTCTTCCGGCCACGACGCCAGTGGTCCGTCCGGCGCCCATGTTGCGGCCGTTTGATGTACGCCCGCGCGGCCCCCCGCTGAGCTGATCCGGTTATTCGATGCAACGTTGGCCATCCCGACTGCGCGCAGCGCGGTCCCGCGGATTGGCCTGCCCCGCGTGTGTTTCGCCATGGCGAAACCCGAACCTGGATTCAGCTCATGCTTGTCAATACCTGCTTGCGGGCGGCGCTGCTGCCGCTGACATTGCTCGCTTCGTCAATGGCCATCGCCGCCGACGGGGGCCTGCCCAACGCCAACGAGGCTGACGTGCCCATTGCCGCCGCCGTCGCCACCCAACCAACCGTTCCCGCCGTTGCCAGCGTTGAACAAGGGCAGCGCCCAAGTCCCGACGATGAACGAAAGGCTGCCACCACGCTCAGGGAGGTAAACGTGCGCGCAGCCGGGATCGACCGGGTCAAGGTCGAACGGTCGCTGACGCCCGGCGGCGTTACCGTCCTCGATAGCCGGGTGCTGGACGAGCAGACGATTACCAACATGGCCGACGCACTGCGCTATGTCCCCGGGGTGTTGGCTGAGCAGGAAAGCGGCGGTGACGACATCCAACTGTCGATTCGCGGTTCCAACCTCAACAGCCAGCAATTCCAGAACAGCGGTGCCGCGCTGTTCCAGGATGGGCTGTCCGTGACGTTGGCCGATGGCACCAACCACAACCGCTTCCTGGATACATTCACCGCTCGTCACATCATCGTCGCCCGTGGCGCCAATGCCTTGACCTATGGCGCCAGCACGCTCGGCGGTGCGATCGATTTCACCTCGCGCACCGCGCGCAACAGCGATCCAATGCAGGCGTTCATCACTGCCGGGAGCAACGGCCTGCGTAGTGGTCAAGTGAGCGTTGGCGGCGTTTCGGGTGCATTTGACGGCCTGGTGATGCTCGGCGGCAAGCACTGGTCCGGCTATCGCGAACACAGCCAGGAAAATCGTACCAGTGTTTATGCCAACGGTGGCTGGCAGGCGACAGATGACCTCGACCTGCGTTTGTTCGTCACCCACATCGACAACCGCCAGCAACTGCCGGGCGCCCTGACTCGGGCACAGTGGCAGCACAACCCTCGGCAGGCCAACCCGACGGACGCGCTCGGCAACCACCAGTTGAATGTGAAGACCGATCGCCTGGCCGCCAAGGGCGTCTGGAACCTTGACGCCGACAGCTGGGTCGATTTCGGCCTGGCCTACGAAAAACAGGCGCTGTATCACCCGATCGTGGACGTGTTCGTGCCCGTGGGCCCTGGACCCAATCCGCCGCTGCTGAACGTCTTCAGTCTCCTCGTCAACACTGATCAGCGCACCGTCAGCGGGATGGCGCGCTTCCATCGCGAGACGGGAAATCACAACCTGCTGGCAGGTATCAACCTGGCCCGGACCAGCGACACGGGAGGCGACTACAAGAACGACCACGGCCGGCGCGGCGTGCAGACCGACATCGTCGACCAACGATCCGACAACATGACGTTGTTTGTCGTGGATCGCTGGAAGTTGGCGCCCGACTGGACCCTCATTTACGGCGCCCAGGGCGTGCTTACCGGCCGCGACGATGGCAATGTCGTTGGCGTAAATACCGACGCCCCCGTTGTACGCCACGAGCAGGATCATTACACCGCGCTGAATCCACGTGTCGGCATGCTCTATCAACTCAATCGCAGCAGCGAGGCGTATGCGAACGTCAGCCGCCTGTACGAGCCGCCGACGAACTTTGACTTGAACAACGCGCGTAATCAGCTTGGCAAGCAAGCGACGCTCGCGGCGGCGCACGGCGTGGTCCGCGAGCTTGGCCTGCGTGGCGCCACCCCCGCGTCCGCCGGCGCGGCGCACTGGCATTGGGACGTGTCCGTGTACTACGCGACGCTGCACAACGAGATGCTGGCAAGCGAAGATCCGAACGCGCCGGGGACGTTCCTGGCAGGCAATGCCAAACGTACGATCCACGCCGGCGCGGAGGCTCTGGTCGGCGCCAGCTTCGCGTTCAGCGGTGGCCGCATCGAACCACTCGTCAGCGCGACCTGGAATGACTTCACGTTCGATCGCGATCCGGTTCACCGCAACAACGACTTGCCGGTGCCAGAGCACGTCGTGCATGGGGAAGTGATGTATCGCAACGATGGCGGTTTGTTCGCCGGCCCGACGTTCGATCTGGTGGGTCCGCGCTACGCGGACTACAGCAACAGCTACCGTGTGGAGGGCTACAAACTGATGGGGCTGCGTGCAGGCTTCAAGGGCAAACGCTGGGAGCTGTTCGCCGAGCTCAGAAACCTGTTCGACAAGCACTACGTCGCTTCCGTCGCCGTGCGTGCCCAAGCCGCTGCGGGTGACGCGATCCTGCAGCCGGGCACCCCGCGGTCTGTGTATGTCGGCCTGCGCTTGCACTATTGACCGGTCCGGCAGGGACCAGTCGACGCATGCCGTGAGTCAAGCGCAGGCATGCGGCATCCGCACACCAAATGGCACAATCAAACTCGACAAAGAGGGCAGTCCATTGAACACCACCGCAGCGTTCGGCTTCAGGCAAACTCCATGTCACGGCGTAGCTCGTGGCGCACCACTGTTTCGGTCTTCCGGGCTGGGCCGCGTCATGTACGGCCTGCTCGTTTCGCTCGTCTTGCTGACGCTGCCGTATGTCGCCGCTGCACATGAAGATGCCCATGCACACATGGCTGTGGCCAGCACCGGCTCGACCGCGCTCGGCGCGGCTGCCGCCTTCGATACGCACGGACGGCTGTGGCTGGTGAGCGTGCGCGCCGGCCACGTCCTGGTGCGCCATTCCGATGATTTCGGCAAGACCCTGAGTGCTCCGGTCCCGGTCAACACCGATGCGCAAAAGATCGATGCCTCGGGCGAGAACCACCCGGATATCGCGATTGGCCCGCATGGACAGATCTACGTCACCTGGGTCCAGCCGTTGGCGCAGAAGTGGGCAAGCGAGGTGTGGTTTGCCAGTTCCACTGACGCTGGCAAACATTTTTCCGAGCCTGCTATCGTGCATCACGACCGCACGCCGATCACCCACAGTTTCGGCGCGCTGGCCGTGGATGGCAGTGGGCGCGTGGTCGTGGCCTGGATCGATTCGCGCGGCATGGCTGCGGCCATGGCACAGGACAAACCCTACCGCGGCCTGGCCATCTATTACGCCTCGTCGACCGACGAGGGCAAGACGTTTGGCATCGAGCACAAGCTGGTTGACCATTCCTGCGAGTGCTGCCGTCTGGCGCTGGCGCCGACACCGGATGGCAGCATCGCGGCCATGTTCCGCATGAATTACCCCGGCAACGTGCGCGACCATGCCTTCGCGCTGCTGAGCGCCGCTGGGGAAGCGGCCACACCGCAGCGTGTCACCTACAGCGACTGGAAGATCGCGGCCTGTCCCGAGCAGGGGCCAGGGCTGGCCATCGGCGCCGGCGACGCGCGTCACGCTGTGTGGTACGAGTCCGCCCACGGTCCGGCGATCTGGTATGGCCAACTTCGTCCCGGCCACAAACCGCAGTACCAGTTGCAGATTGGCGGCCCCGGTGCCAGGCACGCAGACGTGGCGGTACATGCTGATACCGTTTGGTTGGTATGGAATCAGGTCGATGCGAACGGTTACCAACTGATGGCGCGCACGTCGCGCGACGGTGGCAAGAGCTTTGACCCGGCCATGGCCATCGCCTCCTCCGCCAGCGCGGTGTATTCCCCGCAACTGCTGGTGCACGACGGGGCGGCGTACGCCGCCTGGAACACGGCAAGCGGATTTCGCCTGATTCGCGTCGCGGCCAGCGCGGAGCGCACGCCATGATCAAGCCCGCCATCCTCGCGTTGCTCGCGTGCACCATGCTGCCCCTGATGGCGCATGCCGCCGCGGTCACGCCGCTTGCGGCTTCCGACATTCCCGCGCTGACCAAGCCGCCGACGCACGGCGAACGCATCATCGCGTTGTGGTCGCTCGATTGTGTGTATTGCGAAGCCAATCTCAAGGCGTTGGCGCGGGTGCAGCAGAGCCACCCGCGCGAAGTGGAGCTGATCCTGGTGGCCACCGACAATCCGTCGCGCGAGCAAGCGGTTGTTGAACACCTCCAAAAAATCGGCATGATCGGGTTCCGCGCCCAGTATTACGCGGAGGCGAGCCCGGAGCGGCTGAACTTTTTGCTCGATCCCGAATGGGGCGGGGAACTGCCGCGTACCCTGGTGATTCGCGCCGATGGCAGCCGCAGTGGCATCAGCGGTGGCTTGTCACCCTCACAACTTGGCCGCATCGGTTCTCTTCCATGATGCTGGCATCGGGTGGACGGTGCGCGGCCGGCTTGACACCGTGGCAGCGCAGCACCGCAGTGGCATCCATCCGACTGCCGCGGAGGTTTCGTGGTTCGCGGAGTTCGACTCGAACGGGAACCCGACTGCGCGCGACATGGCGGCCGACATGGGTTTCAATGTGGGTCAGCGGTCATGTGCCTTGCTGAGCGTCACCCGAGCACATACGCTCCACTCTTGCCGACAGAAGGGGAAATCGACAATGCATTTGTCACGTCCAGCCGCGCTTGCCGTGCTCATCGGCGCACTTGTGCTGACGGGCTGCTCGCCCGCCGGCTCCTCCGCAACGGCGGCTGCCTCACCCGCTACCACGGCGACCGCAGCGACCACCCCCACGAGCACGGCGAGCGCGGCGCTGACAAAGGCGGTTGATGCGTTCATCGCCGGGGCCTTCCAGCGCAACCCGGTTTTTGCCGCCAACGCCGGCAAGCACGCGTTCGACGGCAAGCTGCCGGACTACAGTGCCGATGGCTTGAAAGCGACGGCCGCCTGGTTGCACGCACAGCGCAACACCTTTGCTGCATTCCCCGACGACCAGCTCAACGAGCAGGATCGCTTCCACCGCGACTATGTGTTGGCGGTAATCGACGGCCAATTGTTCTGGCTGGAAGACTCTGGCGCGCCCTACAAAAATCCGTCCTTCTACACCGGCGACCTGTCGCCAAGCATGTATCTGACCCGGCCGTATGCGCCGCTGAAACAACGCATGGCGGCATTCATCAGCTACCAGGAAGCATTGCCCAAGGCGCTGGCGCAGATCAAGGCCAACCTGCAACTGCCGTTGCCGGCGTCGTACATCGATGAGGGCGCCAACTCTTTCGAAGGGTTCGCCAGCTTCTTCAAGGCCGACGTGCCCGGCATCTTTGCGCGTGTGCACGACGCTGGCCTGCAAGCGCACTTCAAGACCAGCAATGCTGCAGCCATCAAGGCCACCCAGGACCTGGCTGACTGGTTGAAGGCGCAGAAACCCAACGCCACCCAGGACTTCGCACTGGGTGCGGAGAAGTTCTCCAGAATGCTGCATGCCACCGAGCTGGTCGACCTGCCACTGGATCAGCTCCAGGCCATCGGCGAGGCGGACCTCGCACGCAACCTGGCCTCACTCAAGGCTGCCTGCGATCAATTCGCACCCGGCAAATCGCTCAGCGCGTGCGTCACCAGGGAGAACGCCGACAAACCGCCCGGCGGCGCCGTGGCAGGCGCGCGCGCACAGCTTGTCAGCCTGCGCCAGTTCATCGTTGACAAGGATCTGGTGAGCATTCCCGGTACTGAACAAGCCACGGCCGAGGAAGCGCCACCGTTCAATCGCTCGAACTTCGCGTATATCGAAATTCCCGGGCCGTACGAAAAGAATCTGCCCTCGGTGTACTACATCGCTCCGCCAGATCCACGCTGGAGCAAAGCTGACCAGCAGGCCTATATCCCGGGCAAAGCCGCGTTGTTGTTCGTGACCGCGCACGAAGTGTGGCCGGGCCATTTCCTGCAGTTCCTGCACGCAAACCGCGCCCACTGGAAGTTCGGCCAGCTTTTCGTCGGCTACGCCTACGCTGAAGGCTGGGCGCACTACGCCGAGGAAATGATGTTTGATGCGGGTGTGGACGGCGCTACCCCGGAAGTGCACATCGGCCAGCTTACCAATGCCCTGTTGCGCGACGTGCGTTTCATTTCCGCAATTGGTCTGCACACCGGCGGCATGACGATCGCGCAGTCCGAACAGATGTTCCGCGAAAAGGCGTTTCAGGATCCGGGTAACGCCCGCCAGCAGGCCGCCCGTGGCACCTACGATCCCGCCTACCTCAACTACACGATGGGCAAGCTGATGATCATCCAGCTGCGCCAGGACTGGATCGCCGCGCATCCCGGTCCGAACGCACTGAAGGCGTTCCACGACAAATTTCTCAGCTACGGCGGCCCACCGCTTCCGTTCGTGAGACAGCAGATGCTGGGTGGGAACGTGGAAGCGAAACTCTGGACGGCGGCAGCGCCCGCGCCGGAACCAGCAACGGCCGCATCATCCCGGTGAGCCAGGCGATCGGGAAGGCGCCAACCGGTCGGTGAGGCGGCCCACTTGTTCCAACGACCGGTCGGGACTGCCGTGCCTCATCGGTGCAGCACGGAGGCAAATCACCGCTGCTGCTTCCGACCCGGATCGACCGCGGCCGGCTGACGCACGGCATAGCCGGCGGCGGCCCATGCCGCCAGACCGCCGGCCAAGGGTCGCACGTGCTGGTAGCCGCGATCCTTGAGCGACTTTGCCGCACGCGCCGAGGACGCTTCATTCGGGCAACTGCAATAGGTGACCAACTCCCGGTCAAGCGGGACGTTGCGCACCGCTTGGGCAAGCTGATCAAGACCGGCCACCATGGCGCCGCTGACCATCTGCACGTCCAGCCCCCGCGAGGTCGCGGAGCGCACGTCAAGCACCAGCGGCGGTGGAACGCGGCTGAGTGCACGGTGTAATTCGGCGACGGTGATGCGGGGCATGCGCAGCGCAAGCAGCAGTCGTCGCCGCTGCCACCACTTGGCGGCGATGTACACCACGAGCAGACTCACAATCAACTTCAATGCAAGTGTGCCGATGCTGCTCAGCACTGCCAGAACCTGCTCGATCTGCGCTGCGAAGACGTATCCGAGCCCCACGGCCAGGCCGGCCCAGAGCAAGGCACCCAATCCATCCAGCAACACGAACAGGGACGGACGCAAGCCCAGCGCACCGAGTAACGGTGGCGCGACGGTGGACAAGCCCGGCACGAATTTCGCAACCAGCAAGGTCTTGCCGCCCCAGCGTTCGAATTGCAGCTCGGATCGATGGATGCACGAATCCGGCGATATGGAGATTCGGCACAAAGTGTGCAGAACCCCGGCCCCGAAGTGCCGCCCAACGGCGTACCACGCGCCATCGCTGAGCAGACACGCCAGCAGCGCCACCAGGATGATCGACGGCACAAACAACTGCCCACTGGCCGCCAGCGCGCCGGCCACCACCAACGTCGGCACCGCCGGTATCGGAGCGCCGGCTTGCTCCAACAACACATTCACAAACACCAGCAGCAGACCATATTGCGCGATCAGCGCGAGGATCTCATGGGTCATCCGCAGCACTCTCCGTGGCTCGACGGCGCCATGTACGCAGCGAGGATTTCCCAAGTGTGCGCTCTGCTCCAAGTGCTTGACAACGCGGCGACGGCAAGTTCCCGCATAACAGCGCAAGACCTCTGGCATGATCGACTCGAGCTTCAAACAGCCACCGTTTGCGCTCAACGGTAGCGGGCCTCCTGCAGATCGATCTCGCGTACCAGGCGGCGTGATACTTCGTCGGAAATCTGCTCGCGGCGCGCGAGGTCAAAAATAGCTTCACGCTGGCCCTGCAATGCCGCCAGGCGCAGTTCCCGTTCGGCCATGTCGCCCTTGCGCAACTGCTGCGCCTCGCCAGCGCTGGAAGCATCCTCATCAAGCCAGTGCTGGTACAGCGCGATGACTCGAGTTGCCGCACGGGTCCAGGTATCAATATCGACGGTGGCGGCGGTGCCCATCGCCTCGTGCTGTGCGTGCTTGATCGTGGCGATGGCTGCAGTAGCGGCGACGCGGCGTGCCAGGTTTTCTTCAATCCGTGCTGCGGGTTCCGGGGGTAGTTTAAGCCCCCTGAGCAAGGGCGGCAGGCCGACGCTGGCAGCCAGCAATGACAACACGATCACCGCGGTGGCGAGGAAAATCACCAGCTCGCGCGCCGGGAAAGACGTGCCATCGGGCAGCAACAACGGTAGCGTCAACACGCCCGCCAGAGTGATCGCGCCACGCACGCCGCTCAACGAGGTCGCCAGCAGCAACCGCCAGTGCACGCTCGTGACCGGCGCACCTCGGCGCGATGCCTTGAACATGTTGACGCGCAGCGTGACCCATACCCAGACAAGGCGCAGGAGTGCCAGCGCAAGATTGATTGCCAGCGCATACACGAGCAGCCACCAGGCGCTGCGATGACCGCTCTGCGCTACCGATGCCAGCGCACTGTGCAGACTGGTGGGTAGCTGTTCGCCCAGCAGCACGAACATGATGCCATTCAGCGCGAACTGCACCGTGCTCCACACCGCCGCACGCTGCACCCGCGTGGTTGCCAGCAGACGGCCACTCAGCTCGACCCGACTCATGGTGATTCCCGCAGCCACTGCGGCGAGAATGCCGGAAGCTTGCAGGCGTTCGGCCAGCAGGTACGCACCGAATGGAATGAGCAGGCTGATCAGGATCGGCGAGCCGGCCTCCTGACCGAAATGCCGTGACAGCCAGCTCTGGGCAAAACTCACTGCAGCCGTGAACGCGACGCCCACGCCAAGCCCGATCAGCGCCACCCACAGGAACGTCAAGGTCGCTGACGTCAGCGAAAAACCACCGGTCACCACCGCAGCTACCGCGAAGCGGAAGCAGACCAGACCAGTCGCGTCGTTGAGAAGCGATTCGCCCTCGAGAATGTGCATCAGCCGCTTCGGGATAGGCACGCGCGCGGCAAGCGACGACACTGCCACCGGATCGGTCGGCGACACGATCGCGGCCAGGGCAAACGCCACCGCCAGCGGCATCGCCGGGATCAGCCAGTGGATCAGGAAGCCGGCGCCGATCACGGTGAACACCACCAGACCCAGCGCCAACGACAGGATGGTGCCGCGATCACGCCGCAGCCCGTCCTTGGGGATGCGCCAGCCGTCGATGAACAGCAGCGGCGGCAGAAACAGCAGAAAGAAGATATCCGGATCCAGCGCCACGCCGTGCTTGAACACGCCGGCAATTACCGCACCCAGGGCGATCTGCACCAGTGGCAACGGCAGCGAGAACGGCAGGATGCGCACCAGATAGCCGCTGCCGACCACGGCCAGCAGCATCGCCAACGCCACTTCGATTGAACTCATGCCAATCCCCGCGCCAGACGCCAACGGCGACCAGCGGCGGCTCGCACAGCGGAAGGATAACGCCGAAAGGGGGGAAGTCTGGCGCTGAGCCGCTTCCGGACAAACCGGAAGAGCGCGGTCAGCGAAAGTGAGCTACGGCCGTCTCTTGTCCTCGCGCCACGGGGCGGCAAATCTCGCGCGCAAAGTTGAGCGAACCAACGTGGCCATGACATGCGCGAGCCGGTCAGCTCAGAAGTGACTTGCGTCCACGTTGTGCATGGCGCGGGCGGCGGACGACGCCGCGTTGCCAGCACAGCTCTGCCGCCGGCGGCAATCGGCCGAAGTGAAGCGCATATAGTCTGCTCGTCGTTGTTCGAGCAAGAGCGAGCCCCCTCACCCCAACCCTCTCCCCCGGCATGGCCGGGGGAGAGGGAGTCAGAGCACGTCGCAGAGGGGAGAAGGAGTCAGAGCACGTCGCGGAGCGGAGAGGGAGTCAGAGCACGTCGCGGCGGGGAGAGGGTGTCAGAGCACGTCGCTTAGGGGAGAAGGAGTCAGAGCACGTCGCGGAGGGGGGAGGGAGTCAGAGCCCGTCGGCGACGGGAGAGGGAGTCAGAGCGTGCCGGCAAAAGGAGGAATTCAGGCACGGCCGCGGACACGGGCCAGGGGGTCTATTCCTTCTTCATTGCGTGGCCACCAAACTCGTTGCGCATCGACGACAGCAGCTTGTCGGTGAACGAGTCGCTGTCGCGGGAACGCAGGCGTTCGATCAGGGCGGCGGTGATGATCGGTGCGGGCACGTCCAGATCGAGTGCTGCCGCCACGGTCCAGCGGCCTTCGCCGGAATCAACAACGTATGGTGCCACGCCGGCCATCGTCGGGTTCTTGCCGAGCGCGTCAGTGGTCAGCTCGAGCAACCAGGAGCGCACGACGCTGCCGTAGCGCCAGATCTCGCCAATCTGGTGCAGATCCAGCTTGAACTCCTGCTTGTGTTGCAGGATGGAGAAACCTTCGGCGTAAGCCTGCATCAAGCCGTACTCAATGCCGTTGTGCACCATCTTGGTGAAGTGGCCGGAACCAACCGGACCGACGCGACCCCAACCCTTGTCCTTGCCCGGGGCGAGTGTTTCAAAGATGGGTTTGAGCGTGTCGACCAGCTTTGCGTCGCCGCCCACCATCATGCTGTAGCCCTCTTGCAGGCCCCACACGCCACCACTCGTACCGCAATCGACGTAACCAAGCTCGTGCTCCGCATAGAGTTTGGCGCGGCGCAGCGTGTCCTGGTAGTTGGAGTTGCCACCGTCGATCACGCTATCGCCCTTGGCCAGCAGCGGCAGCAGCGCGTTGACGGTGTCGTCGGTGACCTTGCCCGAAGGCACCATCATCCACAGCACGCGCGGCGTGGACAGCGACTTGACCAGCGCCGGCAGCGACTCAGCCGATGCGCCGCCTTTCCCTTCCAGCGCCTTGCGCGCATCCGCACTCGGATCGAACCCGGTGACCTTGTGGCCGTCACGCAGCAGGCGCTCCGCCATGTTGGCGCCCATCTTGCCCAAACCGATCATGCCAAGCTTCATGTCAATCTCCGTAGTAAGTGTTCAAGCATGAAACCAGCGCTGCCACAATGACGTGACGGCGCGTGGTCGCAACGTGCGCAGGTACGCGTCGGCGGCCTGGGTGATGGCCGCAGCCTGTGTGGGGTACGGATGCATGACGCGACTCAAGGTCTGCAGACCGGCGCCGGCGACCATTGCCAGGGTGATTTCGCTGATCATCTCCCCGGCATGGCGGGCGACGATGGTCGCACCCAGAATGCGGTCGGTGCCTTCGCGCACATGAATCTTTACAAAGCCGGCTTCTTCGCTGTCGGCCACCGCGCGATCCACATCGTGCATCAGCACGGTGAGGGTCTTCACCGGGATGTTGCGCTCGCGCGCCTGACGCACGTACAAACCAACATGGGCGATTTCGGGGTCGGTGTAAGTGCACCACGGTATGACCAGATCGCTGAACTGTTCGCGCCCGCGCTCCAGCGCGTTGCGCACGGCAATGCGCGCACTGGCATCCGCGGTGTCGTTGAATTTTTCGTCCAGGCACACGTCGCCAGCCGCATAAATGTGATGATTGCTGGTGCACAGAAAGTCGTCGACGTGAACCCCGTGCTCGCGGTCGTACTTCACGCCAGCCGCCTCCAGACCCAGACCGGCAACACTCGGCGCCCGCCCAGTGCCGGTGAGAATGGCGTCCACGGCAATGGTGCTGTGGTGATCGTCGCTGACCAGGTCCACCAGCTTCTGGTCACCTTCCAGCCGCACTCCAACCACTTGCGTGTTCAAGCGCACGGCAAGACCATCGCGCGCAAATGCGTCGGACAATATCTGTGCCGCATCACGTTCCTCGCGCGGCAGGAACAACGGCCAATGCTGCACGATGGTGGTATCTGCGCCGAAACGACGAAACGCCTGCGCCATCTCACAGCCAAGCGGGCCACCGCCAATCACCAGCAGCCGCGGAGGCAATTCGGTCAAATCGAACACACTGGCGTTGGTGTAATAGCCGGCGGCAACCAGGCCCGGGATCTGCGGAGTGTCCGGGCGCGCGCCGGTGGCGATCAGCGCCTTGCGAAAGCGCAGCGTGCTATCGCCCACGCTCAACGCTGCGGGCCCGACAAACCGACCCAGTCCAAAGAACACATCGATTCCTGCAGCAGCCAGGTCATGTGCCGAGAAGGTGCGGCTGAGACGCGCGCGAATGGCGCGCATGCGTTGCATCAATGCGGCAAAGTCGACGCGAATATCGGCCGGCACCTGCGCGCCGTAACGCTCGGCGTCACGCATCTCTGCGTACAGGCGCGAAGTGCGGATCAGCGCCTTGGACGGCACGCATCCGATATTCA
>JBDSWR010000088.1:0-23198 GCA_039926605.1 Rhodanobacter sp.
CCTGCCGGCGGCGTGGCCCAAGCAGCACCCGCTCACGGATGCCGACCTGCAACAGGAACACGCGCCGATGGCCGAGCTCGGATTGAAGCTGGAACTGTCAAGTGCGCCAAGCACGTGACGGCGGCCGCGCTTGCCCGCTACAGCGTGCTTGCGCTCAGCCCCGCTCGCGTATCATGTCGTGAACACGTCACCGGTCTTGCTTCCATGCTCAGGTCCCTCTTCCTTGCGGCGCTGCTCACCCTGCCTTTTGCGCTCGCGGCACAGTCCGGCAAAACGCCCACGGCCGTGGTGGATGCCGTCCCCCAGGTCCTGCTGACCACGTCCGAAGGGGACATCACGCTGGAGCTGTATCCGGACAAGGCGCCCAAAAGCGTCGCCAACTTCCTGCAGTATGTGCACGACGGCTTCTATGACGGGACGGTGCTTCACCGCGTCATCCCCGGCTATCTGGTGCAGGGCGGCTTGTACACACGTGAGCTGCAACCCAAGCGCAGCCGCCCGACCATCGCCAGCGAGGCAGACAACGGGTTGTCCAACCTGCGTGGCACCATTGCCGTCGCGCGGGGAACTGATCCGAACTCCGGCGGCGCACAATTTTTCTTCAACCTTGTCGACAACCGCCGGCTGGACTTCGTCGGCACCCAGAGTGACCTCACCTGGGGCTACGCAGTATTCGGCAAGGTGCTCAAGGGCATGGATGTGCTTGACAAGATTGCGGCGTTGCCGACCCGCGCGCTTGGTCCGTTCGCCGGGGATGTGCCCAACCCGCTGGTGGTGATCACGCGCGCCAGTGTCGTCGGCGAAAGCACCCCTGCCGCAGCGCCGAGTACTCCGGCCGGCGCAGCATCAGCACCTGCCCGGAAGACGAACAAGGCAGCCGCGGCCAAGTCGCACCCGGGACACTGATGGCGATGAGCACGCTGTTCATCGCCGACCTGCACCTGGACCCGAGTCGGCCACACATCACCGCATTGTTCGAGCGCTACCTTGCCAGCGCAGAGGTCCGCCAGGCCAGTGCGCTGTACATTCTCGGCGATCTGGTGGAGGCATGGATCGGTGACGACGACGATGCCGAACTGCCGCAGCGCATCGCGCTGGCCACGCGTGCGGTACATGACGCCGGCGTGCCGGTGTATTTCATGGTCGGCAACCGCGACTTCCTGCTGGGTGAAGCATTCGCCGCCCGCGCCGGGTTCACCCTGCTGGAGGACGGCACCGTGCATGCAATCGCCGGGCAGCCCACCTTGCTGATGCATGGTGACGTGCTGTGCACCGACGACATCGCGTATCAGACGGTCCGTGCGCAAGTGCGCACTGCGGAGTGGAAGCGGCAAATCCTGTCCCTGCCGCTGGAAGCGCGCCGCACATTTGCGGCGAAGGCGCGGGCGGACAGCAAGGCGCATACCGGCAGCACCATGGAAAGCATCATGGACGTCAATGCGGATGCAGTGGCTGCAGCCATGCGCGATGCCAGCGTGACGCGACTCATCCATGGCCACACGCATCGCCCAGCGATCCACGCACTCACGCTGGATGGTCACGCCGCGCAACGTATCGTGCTCGGCGACTGGTATGAACATGGCTCGGTTTTGCGCATCGCGGATGATGCCGTCGACTTGCGCGGCCTCGCTGTCGGATAACTGCACCGCGCACAGCAGCCACGCTGAAGAAAGTCGAGCCGGCAAGGGACTGCGTGGTCGGCACACATCGTGTTTGGAGATCTCCCACCTTGCCGCACTATGCCGGTCCCCTGCTCACTCGCTCCACCGGCACGGCGCTGCTGGCGGCACGCGATGCCGGTGCACATGTGTGGGATGGCTCGCTGGATCTGGAACGTTCGCGCGGCAGCGCCCAGTTGCAAGCAGATGAATGGCTATGGCACGGCCAGCGTTATCCGTACCCATCCAGGCTGAAGGACCGAACCATCTATTACTGGGCCGGCGACGAGTTCGCGCCAGCGTCCCGCTTTGCAAACTCGTTGATCAAGCTGGTACCCACTGAATGGGGCGCGCCCACGTTCGAGATCGACGGCATCAAGATGCTGCCCACGGCGAAGCTATCGCCGTTCGTGGATGCCCGGCGCAAGGTCGCGCTGATCGAGCCGCGCGGCAAGATCGTGCTCGATACCTGCGGCGGCCTTGGTTACTTTGCGGCCTGCTGCCTGGAGGCGGGTGCGGCACGGGTCGACTCATTCGAAAAGAACCCGGATGTGCTGTGGCTGCGCATGCTCAATCCGTGGTCACCCGATCCTGCGGCGCCCGCCAGCGGCGGTCGCCTGCAACTCACCCATGCCGACGTGTCGCAGGCAATAACGCAAATCGCCGATGCTTCAGTGGATGCGCTGCTGCACGACCCGCCGCGCTTCGGCATCGCCGGCGAGCTGTATTCGCAGGTGTTCTACGATCAACTCGCGCGTGTACTCCACCGCAGCGGCCGCCTGTTCCATTACACCGGGCGGCCGAATCAGCTCACCAGCGGCCGCGATCTGCCGCACGAAGTAAGCAAGCGGCTGGAGAAAGCTGGTTTCAAGACGCAGCCGGCACTCGATGGGGTGCTGGCCATGCGGCGTTGAACCACACCCCGCAAGCCCCGCAGGCTCTCCGCGGACCGCGTCCACGCAAGGGACGCGCCGCCTTCAGCGCAAGGCGAACTCAATCGCCGCGCACACCGCCGCTACCTGTGCTGCATCGCACTGCTCGGGCGTCGCCTGCTTGCTGTCGGGATAGACCTCGGTAGTCGACTTGTAGCGCGCGTTGGTGATGCCGGCACACAGGCCAAGCTTGGTGAATGCGTATTCGATGACACCGGGTCCGACCATGGTCGAGCCGATGATTTCGCCGTTGCTGTCGGCCGGCGCGATGCGCGTGACTTTCGCCACCGCCGTGATCACGGCACGTTGGAATTCGGGTTGTGGATGCGCACTGTCGTCGACCAGGTAGAAACCATCAGGGATCTCACCGGGGGCATGCTCTACGCCATCACGTGCGGCCAGCGCGGGGCGGAACTCCGATTCATCCGTATCGGTGGTTTCGTGCAGATCAATATGCATGATCACGCGATCGCGAAACGGCGCGATAAAATCCATGAGCGCAGCAGCTTCGGGCGCCGGACTATGCTCGTGAAACGACCGGTTCGGGTCAAGTGCCTGCGGGTTCCAGCGATGGATCCGTTCATAACCCCACGGACTGACGCACGGTACGATCAACAGGTTGACGCGGTCCGCATAGTCTGCGGCACGCTGTTCGGCGAACCCCAGTGCCCCGCGCACGCCGCTGGTCTCGTAGCCATGCACGCCGCCCGTGACCAGCATGCAAGGCAGGTCATCGCGCCAATTGCGGCTTTTGAGCGCAAACAGCGGGTAGCTGTCCGGCTGATAATCCAGACGTCCATATGGCACCACGTCAAAACTCGAACGCAACGCGTCAATCCGGTCCAGCACATCCGTTTCGTAACTACGCTGGGGCGTCTGGCGCGCTCGCCACGCAGCTACTTCAGCTTCGCCCCAGGGCTGTCCTGGCGTGCCAATCGGGTAATGTGCGGGTGTCATCATCAGTTCGCGCTCGTCATACGTTGCTTCGTGAACAACTACTCTAACACCCGTATGCGGGCGCGCCGTTCACAAGCCTGACGTCCTCAGACCGCCGCCTTTGGCCACCGAATTCAGTCGTCCCTGATCAATTCACCCGGACGCGGAACAACTCCGCGCAACGCGACCGCATTTGGCCGCGTGGAGAATCTCCGACCTGCAATGGAATGCCGCAAAGCGGTCGGTCGCCAATGTCAGGAACGCGCCACAAGCGTCGACTGATTTGGCACCAGCCGGTATCTTCAGGCTGGCTTTAGTGAGCATCGCGCCAGGCTGCGAAAGCCACGGTGGCGTGGCCGATGGAGTCTTCCAACGCCATGCGCCGGCGGGTGTCTGCGACATCCCGAGGCGGCGTGAGCAAGGCTTTTTGGAGCGCCACACCATCGCGCCGGGTGAGGTGCTGCAACCAGCGGTCGTTGCTGTCGCCGAACGTCAACGGATCTCGACCGGCGTGGTTGCGGCGCGCCACGCGCCAGGCGTGCTCAAGCGCGCGGCCGAGTACGACGTAACCGAATTGTGGATCGTGCACCGGGCCAAAACGCGCCTGCCGTCCGCCGGCGGTCAGGGGCCCGAGCCTGAAGCGATCGAGCTTGCCCGCGTAGTAGACGCTGCCGGTCGCGCCCAGGATGCCGCCGATCAGCGCACCTGCGCCAAGGGTGTGGCCGACAGCGAGCGCGTCGATACCCACACCGCCCAACGCGCCCGCGCCGAAGCCGACGACGCCGAGGTAGGTGCGGCTGACGCCCCAGGCATGGCGCGCGCGCTCACTGAAAAGATCGTCACCGGCTTCCCACGCCAACTCCATTTCCAGACGGTGAAGCCGGTTGTGCTGATACAGCTTCTCGATGTCATGCCGCAAGCGTTGTTCGCGTTGGCGCTGCCAGTCACGCCAGCGCTCGCGCAGCGTCTGCGTGGCTGCTGTGCGGTCGGCACCTTCGCGCAGGGACAGGGTTTCCACGTGCCCAAGCATGTCGCCGATTGCGCTGGCGATCAGCGTGACGGATGCACGATCGCGCTGGTCGCGTTGCTCGCGCAGATAGCGCACCGCACGCTCCAGTGGCTCGCGCCAGCCGGGCGCGAGTTCGCCAAAGCCGCGCAACAGGCCCAGGTGTTCCTCGAACGGTGCCTGCACGGCATTGAACTGCCGTACGATGCGGAAATATTGCCCCAGCGCAGCTTCCCATGCCGCGCTGTGGTCGTGGTCGCCGATGTGGTTGATGAGCGCGAGGCTGGGGCGACCAGTCCAGCGCAGGATCTCCATTTCCGCTTCATTCTCGCTGGAATAGGGCACCGAACCGTCAACCACGTACAAGATGCCCGCCCCATCGATGATCGGTTGCAGCAGTTCGCATTCGTCATGAAAGCGTGCTTCGCCGGCATGCTGGAGGACGAATGCGCGCACCGTGTCGGGATGATCCGAAGCGGCGCGGCTCTGCGCCTGCATCCATGCCAATGCCTGGCGTGGCCGTTGGAAGCCCGGGGTATCAATCAGCTCATACAGCGTCACGCCGTCCACGCGCAGCGGGTATACGTCGCTGTTGCGGGTGGTACCCGGCTCCAGCGCGATAGCGATGCCGTCGTTTTGCGCGAGCGTCGCGACGATGCTCGACTTGCCCTTGTTGGGGTGGCCGACGACGGCGAATCGCGGCACGTCGTTCATGGTGCGCCACCCTCGTTCGGTATATTGGCAATCACGACGTTCGGTTGTTGCAGGCGCTCGATGAAGCGCCGCCAAGGCGCGAGCGCGGGTGCAGCGGGCAACATCAGCGGTAGCTCCGGTGCGAGGGGCAGCAACTGGATCGGCACGAGGTCCAGCCGCCGGCGCGCATGGGTGATGAAGTCGGCGAGTTCGCCAGTGGGTGGCTCCCAACCGCGCGCGAGGATGATCACCGGGCCTCCCATGGCGCGCGCCTGTTCCAGGACCGCGCCGTCGGCATCCAGACTGGCCGAGCCGCCGGCCTCCAGGCTCAGCGCAGCGGCACCGAGCCACTGCCGTGCCAGGCCCGGGTCTCCCGCGTCAGCCCAACGGATCAACACGCGGCCCGGCGTCGCTGGCGCGGGCGCCAGTGTGCCGCTATCGTCTGGCGGCAGCGTGCCCGTACCGGAACCTCCGCCGCTGTCAATCCACGGCGTAGTGCAACGCTCGCGCAAGGCGGCACGCCCCGGATGGACGGCAAGCTGCTGGCGCACGCGCCACGCCAGTTGCGCGCGGGCCAGCGCCAGCAACATGACGCGCGGCACTATCACGTAAAACAACCACAGCATGGCAATGAATCGCCACCAGATGCCCAGCAGTTCCGGGTTTGTCGCGACCGTGGCGCCGACGCGGAAATAGCGCGACTGCTCGACGAGCGCCAGTGATGGGACCGCACTTGGCATCCAGCCGCGCCACGGCCGCGCAAGCGCATTCGTCAGATCATGGTAGGCGGGCGCCGACGCCTGCAGTGTCGTACTCCAACCGAAGGCGAGGTCGTGGATCACCACCTGGCTCAACAACACGATCAATGCGGCGATACCGAACGCGAGCCCCCCGCTTTGCGCAATGCGTGCAGCCAGCGGCGCCGCCAGTGTACGCAGCACCGGTTGCGGTTCCGCATGTTCTGGCAACCAGCGCCCGCCAAGGCTCCGGAACACACCGTGCCATGGCTGCCAACCGATCCACGCCTGCGCCGTCGTGAGCAGAGCCAGCAGAAGCTGCAGCAGCGCCACGCCGATGATCAGGGTGACGTTGATCCGTCGACCGCCGTCGTAATACAGCAGGCCCAGCATGGTGGCCGCACCCAGCACGCTGCCTCCCACCACGAACAGCACGCGCATCCAGCGCCAGCCCCGCAGACGCTCACCGGCGCGTGCAGGGTCGCGATCATGTCCGCATACCGCATCCAGCCAGTTGGCCAGCGAGCCACGGCTACCGTCAATGTCCTGGCTCGTGGCGAGGTGGCGATCACGACGATGGAGGAATCGACGATCCTGTTGCCGATCGCGACGGTACTGCTCGTCAAAGTCCAGCAGCAGGCTGAGGTTGCGCAAGGGACTGTTTCATTGCCGGGTTGGGCAACAAGTGTAGCCAACCCGGCACGCGGGCCGCAGCCCCGGCCGAAGGCGGCGCCCAGATTGGTTCTTGCCGCGCGTTGGAATGGCGCATCGACGCTCTCTGGGGCATGCCGGTGCTGAAGTCGTAAAAGCGGTGGAACTTTCCCCTGCCCGCTCGCTCCTGGACACCACTGAAGCGTCGAGAGCTCTGATCGGCCGATACTTGGCAATGAATCGCAACAGTGCCGTCAGCGCCGGCCGATGGCGTGCGGCCGAGGGCGCAGCGACGAGCGCCCCGCAATCCAGCATGGAGGTGTCGGGAAACGTTACCCTTTCTGGCATTCGTCGGGACGCCAAGTGCAGTAAGGACTGCAAGCACGAGAGCCACCGTTTTACGCTGTGAGCTGTCGGAAACCTTTACAGTGATCGGTGACCGAATAAAAATCGAATAAGATAACTCATTGATTAATATTACATTTTGTAACTGGTATGAATAATGCATGTATTTTTACTACGATGAGGATCGTCATGCCGCTTTCGGAGCGCACGACCTCTTACCGAGCGATCCGCTGCCAGAAGGGTCTAGACCATGAAATTCATCAAGAAAATTATCAACCTGCGCGCTTCAAGCTTACTCATAGTGGCAAGCTTACTTGTGGGCGGCGGGCTAGTGTTGCCAGTGGTTGCCAGTGCCAGTCCGATTTCGTTCTACAACAACGCCAGCGCGCCGTCCCCCGTAGCGCGGTTTACGGTCGGCTGCGGCAGCGCGAATGGAGATTGCTCCGGCCTGCTTGTGGCGCTGTACTCGGATAGCCCTCTGACATGGAGCTCCTCAACTGGCCAAATGTATGGCGGTCCGGCCAACGCCGACCCCACGTCAGAAACGACCTTCGTCAACGGATTGCTTGGTACTGCTCTCGCGGCCAGCAGCGAGAACATCGATCCGGACCTTAGCAACCCGTTCCAGTTTCAACTGGATGCGGATTATTTTCTCATCAAGGTCGGTGGTGGTCGCACACATCAGGCCTATGCCGTGCTGCGCAACCTTGGAGGTAGTCTTGATCTATGGTTTACGGCAACCGGTCAAGCGGGCGGCCTAAGCCACTACATCACGTTCGGAGGCGGTTCTACACCAGTACCGGAACCTGCGGCGCTCGGCATGTTTGGCTTGGGCGCACTGCTGACTGGCCTGTTCGTGGGGTTACGCCGGCGCTTCGCTTGACGCCTGCTGGACTACAAGCAAGCCGCGGTTTCAGCAACCCCCGGAAACGGGGGTTGCTTTTTGGGGCGGGCCGAGCCACGTCGCGAGTGGTGCGCTTGCGAGCGGCTGGTCCGTGAATCCCGGCTTCCAGGCCTGTCACGACCCGAGGACGAACGCTCGCAAAGGTGCGCCGCGCGCCCAACGCTGAAGAACAATGCACCTCCAGCCCGTCACTCGCCTGTTGCAACCAGCTCGGCCACCACCGGGAAGTGATCGGAGGGATAGCGGGCGCCCTGGTGGGTAGTGATGGTGCGTACGCTGCGTACGGTGAAGCCGCGGGTGAGTATCCAGTCGATGCGTTGATCGGGGTTGCCGGTGAAGTCATGGAAGGTCTTCGCCGGCCCGGAACGCGAGGCCGCTTGCAACCACGCATCGTGCAAGTCTCTGGTCAGTTTCGCGTGGACTTGTGTGTCCGGCGCGCAATTGAAATCCCCCGCCAGGATGACATTCATGCTCGATGGCAGCTTGTCGATGCGCTGCAAGAGTTCGCCTGCGCTCAGCATGCGCGGACGGACGTCCTTTGGCAGGTAGGGGAGGTGCGTATTGAAATAGTCGAATGTGCCGTTCCCGGCACGCAGGCGAAAACGTGCCCAGGTGACCATGCGCGGATAGGGCTGGCCCCAGGTTTTGCTGCCAGGAACTTCAGGCGTATCGGACAGCCAGAAGTCGCCCGAACGCAGTACTTCCAGACGATCCGTGCGATAGAACACACCCATGTGTTCGCCCTTGGTGCCACCGTCCCTGCCCTGCCCGAACCACGCGTAGCCGGGAAGATGCGCGGCAAGATATTCGCCCTGCTCTTCGGTCAGTTCCTGGGTGCCGAGCACGTCCGGATGCTCGTCCTTGATCACCTGCACCATCAGATCGCGACGGTTCGCCCAAGCGTTCATGCCCGTGTCCACCGGCACGCGAACGTTGAACGTCATCACGCGCAGCGGTGCGGCGGCCGCGGCCACCGGGCCGGCCAATGCCAACCCGACTACGCAGCCAAACATTGAAATCCAGCGGCGCAGCGTCATCGCGCCCCTCCGGGCAGAACAACATGGAGACGAGAACCTGGAACTGACATCAGTCTACTTCCGTGCCGCAATAATCTGGCTGAGGTGATCGGGCGTACCGTCGATCCGGATTAGATGCGGATACTGCAGCCCGCCGTGGTAATCCACCGGCACGGTTCGGAAATTGCCCTGGTACTTCAGCAGCAACTGGATCGGTGCCTGGTCGCCCTTTGCTGCAGTGATTGCATCCTTCAACACATCCTGGGTATAGGCGCTGCCGTTGACCGAGACGAGCGTCGCACCGGTGCTGATGCCCGCCTTGAAGGCGGCACTGTCCCAGCGCACGTCGTTGATCTGGTCCTGCTTGTCCACGGTCAGACCGATTGACCAAGTGAAATTGAACAGGTGCCGCGGTGATTCCTTGCGGCTGTTGTACTGCTTTTCGTACGGGCTCTCCTGGTCGGTGTAGACCAGCTTCCAGCCGGACGCAGCCAAGCCGCTCAGCAGCGGTGGATCGAGCGTGTCCACGCGGGCGCGCAGGAACCCCGCCCAGTCAGTCTTCACCACGCTATTCAATGCGGCCAGCACATCGTCGAGCGTGTAAGTCCTGGTGACGAAGCTGCCGTCGTCCATGCCGAAGAACGCGCGTGCAAAGTCGTCCAGCGATTTGCGGTCGTGGGTCAGCGTGCGAATTTTGGCATCCACCGCCAACCACACCATCTGACCACCGCTGTAGTACTCCTCGCTCATCTGCCAGCTACGGTATGGCAGCCCCGAGCGCCTCGCTGCGGTCGGATCGTTGGTGGTGTCTTCGAGCGTACGCCAGCCGAAACCTGGCCGGTTGCGGTCGTAATTGGCCGCGACCATGGCCAGCGCATCACGAAACTGCTCTGGCGTCCACATGCCTGATCGGGCAGTCAGCACGAACCCCCAATACTGCGTCTGGCCTTCGTATACCCACAGCAGCGAATCGCCCATCGGCACATTGAAATTGGGTGTCCACAAGTCGGCCGGGCGCCGGAACTTGCCGTTCCAGGAATGGGTGTACTCGTGCGCCAGCAGGTCGCGGTTCGGTGCGTTGTCGGACCAAGCCGTGAAGTAATCCGCACCCATGCCGTCTTCGCTGGACTGGTGGTGCTCGGTACCGTTGCCGGCCAGCACGTCCGACAACGAGAACAGGAAGTCGTAGTGGTCGTAGTGCTGCGAGTCGAACAACTTTACCGCCTGCGTCACCAGCGCGCGATGCACCTTCAGTTGCCCGGACGTCATCTCCAGGTACTTCGGTGCGTCGGCGACGATATCCAGATGCACGGGTATCTTCGCGCCGGGATTCAGGTCCACGCGCTTGAAGTAACGCCCGGCGTAGATCGGCGAATCGACCAGCGTGTTCAACGCTACCGGCTTGAAGGTGATGGTATCGCCCGATTGTGAGGCGGTCTCCAGCGCGGTCCCGAACTGCCAGCCGTGGGCCAATGTCGCGCTGGGCGCAAACATGATCCCACGCGAATAATGCCCTGCCGGATATAGCGCCAGCTTGCTCCAGTCCATGTCCATCATGCGATCGGTGATCTCGAATCCACCAGTACGCGGGGACAAATACTGGAAGCTGGCGTCAACCGTGGCGACGCCCGTTGGCACCTCGAGATGAAACGCGTACACGTTGTACTTGTCCCGCTTCCACTTGATCGGCTTGCCGTTGGCGCTGAGCTTGAGACCGGCCAGCATGTCGATCGGCCCGACCGGCGAGTGGGCGCCG
Organism: Rhodanobacter sp.; assembly: GCA_039926605.1. Taxonomy (GTDB): domain Bacteria; phylum Pseudomonadota; class Gammaproteobacteria; order Xanthomonadales; family Rhodanobacteraceae; genus Rhodanobacter. The sequence goes on from JBDSWR010000088.1 coordinate 10,635, forward strand.
GGAATCCATTGCGGATACAGCAGCGTCATGGCGCCGGCCGTAACCGGGATCGTCTCGTGCACGCGAACGATGCCCTGCGCGGTGTCGCTGGCATCGACATGCAGCGCGATCGTGCCCGGATAGGGCGTGTCCTGCGGCGCCGGCACCTCATCGCTGTGCACCGCCTGCGCAGCGGCGACACCCGTCGCCAGTGCAAACGACAAGGTCAGTAGCACCAGCACGATGACGCGGCGTGTCCGCGCAACCAACTCAACAAGAGAGACGAAGGGCATGACAAAGGTCCATGGCACGATGCACAAGCCATGCAAGTTAGCACCGCTACACCAGCGCCGAGCGGATGGATATCCCGGATCAGCCCCCTGCGCCAGGCGCGAATGGACACCAACCGCCACGTGGGTGGTCCCTGATCGCGCAGCGGTAGAAGCAAGCGGACGAGCTGTATGGCTCGCAATTAGCTGAACTTTTCAAAGTTTCGCGCAGTGGCAGCATTCAGCCCTTGATCTGGATGATAAACGACGCGCGATCAGCACGGTTCGATGGGTAGCTGACGGTCAAAAAACGTCACAAACGAACGCATAAAACCCGGTGTGACGACAAAGATTGCGCCGGCGTCGTTTTGTCCGCAGTACCAAGGACGGCATCACCTCCGAAACGTGTCGCTGCGGTCGAAAATTCGTCAGGACGGCGCTGTACAGGGAGTTTGCGTTCTGCAAGCCACGTTTCGGGTATGCGTGGTTTTGCCGTCGCGCGTCAATTTCCCGGCCTTCAGACCCATCCTTATGTGAACTGGCACACATTCTGCTTTGTCTGCCCCTGCAAGCCCCTCACACGAACGACCAAGGACCCCACTCATGAATTTCTTTGCCAGGAAAACTCAGAAATCAGCGCTGGAAGCGACGTTCGGCGACCGGCTGGCACCGGATCAGGTAGCGCCCGGCACGCAGCTCCACTTCGACGGCAAGCTCATCGTGCGCTTGCGGAGCCACCATCAAGCCTTGCTGAGCCTGTCGAGGAAAGCTCGGGAGGCCGCACAGGCGTCGAAATTCGACGATGCAAGGAAATGTCTGCACCTGCTCAGACTTCTGCTGAATGAGCACATGCTGGAAAAAAACCTGCGGTTGTATACCTACTTGAGTTGCTGCCTGAAGGCCGACGCCGCGGGGCTGGAGCTGACGCGCGACATACGCCGCGAAACCGGCGGCATCTCGCGCAAGGCGGCGGTGTTCACCACGCATTACAACGATGGCGGCATCAACGCGGAAAACCGGACAGCCTTTCTGGAGGAGCTGGCGCAGATCACGGACGGCCTGAATGATTGTTTCGGACGTGAGGAGCGCACGTTGTACACCATGTACCAGCCGCCGCAGGCCTATGCGGAAAACGCGACGAGGCCGGCACTCGCCGATGAAGCGAGCGACGCATCGCGGAACGCTGCGACCGAGGCCTCGCCGCAGCGGGCGGAATTTGCAACTCTGGACGAGGCGGTGCCGATGTCACCGCGGGAATTCGCTCCGATACGTCGCGCCGTGGCGTGAACCGATCACGGAGGCCCATGGTGATCTCCCCGCGAGTGCACCCCGACTGCTTTCTCCGCACCACTTGCATCATGTTCCGCACACGGACGCAACTTTAGCTACCGCTCCAGGCCACCGCAGCGCGGGCCGGGAATCTGAGCTGTCCAGGACCGGGAACGGGAGAGCGGAAACGCCGAGAGTGTACGATCGCGCCTGATATGCACTCGCTTGCGGAGCCGTCGTGGATCGTCGTGATTTTCTGAAAGCCACCAGTCTCGCCGCACTCACGGCTGGTGTTCCACTCCGCGCGGCCACGCTCGACACCGATATCTCCGGCCCTCAAGCGCCGAAAAAACTTCGCGCCGATGCCCTCACCCAAGCCGACTACAGCTTGCACATTGCCAGCGGCGTGCTGGAACTTGGCCCACGGCGCTTCGTCTCGACCACGCTCTACAACGGCGACTTTCCCGGTCCGCTGTTGCGCTTCAGGCGTGGCCAGCAAGCAATCATCGACATCTTCAACGACACGGATATGCCCGAGCAGGTGCACTGGCATGGCCAGCGCCTGCCCGACGACATCGACGGCGCGGTGGAAGAGCGCACTCCGCAGATACCCGCGCACGGTCACCGCCGCGAAACATTCATGCCGACGCCCGCGGGCTTGCGCTTCTACCACACCCACGTTCGCGCCGGCATCGACCTCACGCGCGGTCTTTACTCCGGCCAGGCCGGCCCGGTGTACATCGAACCTGCGCAGGACGCTGGCGCATATGACCGCGAAGTCTTCCTGACGCTCAAGGAATTTCAGCCGTATCTCAATCGAGTGGACGCCGACACGCCGTTCCTGGCACCAACCGGCATGGATGTTGCGCTGGTCGGCATTGCCGCTGCTGCCGACCCCGCTGCCGGTAGCGTTCCGCCCGGCTACGAACTCGCCTACGGAGCGTTCGCGATCAACGGCAAGATGCTCGGCCACGGCGAGCCGATCCGGGTCAAGCGTGGCGAGCGCGTGCTGCTGCACGTGATCAATGCCAGTGCCACCGAAAACCGCAGCCTCGCCCTGCCCGGCCACAGTTTCCGCGTGATCGCACTGGACGGTAATCCGGTGCCGCGTCCGGCAGAGGTGCCGGTGCTGTGGCTGGGTACCGCCGAGCGTGTATCCGCCATCGTCAGCATGGATCACTCGGGCATCTGGATACTTGGCGATACGGCAGACGCCGACCGCGAAGGCGGCATGGGGATTGTCGTCGAATACGCCAATGCGAGCGGCAAGCCGCAGTGGCAGGCGCCGCCTGCCGCATTCAAGTGGGACTACCGACGCTTCGCCGATCCGCAACGCAAGGTGCCGACGCCCGACGAAACCATCGACATGCTGATCACCGCACGTCAAAGCGCAGCAAGCGGTTTCGACCTGTGGTCGATCAATGGTGTCCCCTACGACTGGAAGACCATGCCGGTAACGCGCCAGCTCACCCTTGGCAGGCGCTACCGTCTGCGCTTGCGCAACGCCAGCGACGACATCCATCCACTGCACCTGCATCGTCACACCTTCGAGATCACCAGCGTCATGGGACAGGCGACGGCCGGGATCATGAAAGACGTCGTGTTGGTGCCAGCGTTCCAGACCACCGAAGTCGATTTCACCGCTGACATGCCCGGTCTGTCGTTGTTCCACTGCCACATGCAGAGTCACATGGACGCGGGGTTCATGGCGCTGTTCGAGACCCGATGAACGCAGGACGACAGACCCCTCGGGTCAAAGCGATCGTGACCACCGAAGCAGCACGAGGGCGCCTGACGCGGAGCCGGCGTAACGATTCCGCGGAAGGTGATCGTGTGTTCGGCTTGATGCCGGGAACCACTGGGCCTGCCCTGCCCGATTCGCTCCGGCGCGACGGGCGGCCTATCCTGTCCACCTCACCACAGCACTGGAAAGCACCATGCACTTGGATCATCTGCGCGTTGCGATAACTGGCGGGTTCGGCGCACTGGGCGCCGCGACTGTGCGTGCGGCGACAGACGCAGGTGCGCAAGTGGTGGCCATTGACCGCGCCGAGGCGCCAGCAGGCGGAATAGCGCACGCTACCTGCCTTGGCGGCGTGGACCTTGCCGATCCGCAGGCGGCAAAAAGCGCACTGGCCGCAGCAGCCAAGGCACTTGGCGGCCTCGACGCTCTGGTCAACATTGCCGGTACGTTCCGCTACGAAACCCTGGCTGACGGCACGCTGGACACGTGGGACTTGCTGTACCGGGTCAACCTGCGCACTGCGGTGGCGGCCAGCCAGGCCGCACTGGAGCACCTGCACGCAGGCGGGCGGATCATCAACATCGGCGCGAATTCCGCGCTGAAGGCGGGCGCCGGCGTGGGTGCCTATACCGCGTCCAAATCCGGCGTGATGCGTTTTACCGAGGCGCTGGCAGAGGAGCTCAAGGAGCGCGACATCACGGTCAACGCCGTGCTGCCCAGCATCCTCGACACGCCACCAAATCGCGCGGATATGCCCAAGGCTGACTTTGCCCGCTGGGTCAAACCCGAACAACTCGCCGATGTCATCGTGTTTCTGTTGTCGGCGCAAGCATCGGTGATCACCGGCGCCCTGATCCCGGTAACCGGGCGCGTCTAGGCGTGGTGAGTTGCGCCCCCGACGGCACAGAAAGACGAGTGCACCAGCGTCGCCGCAGGCGTGCCGAACGCAAGGTGCCCCTTGCTGCAAACGTCGGGTTCCCTCGCTGGATCATTGCGTGGCACTCGTGGCAGAGCGTGTGGTCGGCGGAATCTGACCAACCAGTCTGATGCGGATCTCGCGCAACTTGGCCTTGATCCTGACGGCGTTCGTCGGCCCCACGCGCAACAGCAGTTTCTGGCCAGTCGACAGGGATTCCAGCGCGGGATCGGCGTAGGTGTAATAGCCCTGCTTGACGTGCAACGCCGCCGGATGCGCGGGCTCGGGCGCAGCCAGCAAATCATCGATCACCACCAGCAACCGGTCGTTGAAATAGCCGTGCGGATAGCCCAACTGTTGGTACGCCGCCTGGAACAGTGGATAGGCACGGACGTACCAGGCCACCAGCGCCCGCGGATCGGTGTGTTCCAGCAGCGCCATGTACGGTGCATAGCGCGCGGCATTCTGCGTCGATATCGTCGGCGTACCGTCCACGATCGTAGTGGTGAACGCGCCCTTCGGGGTTTGTACCGGCAGCATGAAGACGCCCAGTCCGTCGTGACGCGGCAACGCATCAAGCGTTGCCACCATGCGAGCGATGATCTGGCGCGGCACCAACACGGCGTGCAGACGATCTCCGCCTGCGAGCTCGACGAGTGCCGCCGCGACGTCGCCATCGCTCGCAGGCAACGCCGGCAAAGCAACTGTAGACGCGGAGGCTGGACCGCCTTGCGCCATCTCGATGGGATGCTGAATCGGCTGCCGTGACGTACTGCTCGCGCCCTGCGCCCGGGCATTCCGCGCCGTCGCTATCGTCGCGGACGGCGAATCACGATGCATCGCGCGGCGCGCCAGAAATATCCCCACAGCCACCACCGCCAAGACCACTACGGCGGCCACGATCCAGCTTGTCGCTGTTGTCTGTCTACTCATGCAAGTTCTCCCGCAAGCTGTTGGTCTCTCAGATGTGCGACTTGCCTTGACCTCATTCGTTCCGACCCGCACCCCCTCAGACGCTCCGGCGAAGGGCATCGACCACGCGCGGCAAGGCAATGTACGCAGCAGTTGCCGAACCGGCGAGACCCACCACCGTACCCACCGAGCGCACCCCGGCGGGCATGCAACCCTCCGCTCCCGCTCGAGTTTTCCGGGCATCTCACCAGTACTGGCATAATTTGGGCATTGCTCGTCCAGATCCACTGCGTATGTCCAAGCGTGCGCCCGTGTGGCGACTGTATGTCCCCAAGCTCTTCACGATCCTCCGCCAAGGTTACGGCCTGGGGGATTTGCGGCGCGATCTGATTGCCGGTTTGACCGTCGCCATTGTGGCTCTGCCGTTGTCGATGGCGCTGGCCATTGCATCTGGAGCGCCCCCTGCTGTCGGCTTGCACACAGCGATCGTTGCGGGCTTCCTGATTTCACTGCTGGGCGGTTCCCGGGTGCAGATTGGCGGCCCCACTGCGGCCTTCATCCCGGTCGTATTCGGAGTCATCGCCAAGTATGGCTACGACGGACTGGTCGTGGCCACGCTGATGGCCGGGGCCATGTTGATCATCGCCGGCTTGCTGCGCCTCGGCACGCTGGTCAGGTACATGCCGCAACCAGTCATTACCGGCTTCACCGCGGGCATCGCCGTGAGCATCTTCAGCAGCCAGATCAAGGATCTGCTGGGTTTGGACATTGCCACGCTGCCGGGCGAGTTCTTCGCGCGCTGGCAGAGTTACCTGGCGCACGCGGGCAGCATCAGCGTGGCCGCCACCGGCGTCGCCCTGGGCACCCTCGCGCTATTGATTATCCTGCGTCGTTACCGACCAGGCTGGCCGGGATTCCTGATTGCGGTGGTCGTCGCGTCGCTGGCAACCATGTTGTTCAAGCTGCCGGTGGAGACCATCGTTTCGCACTTCGGCCCCATCCCGCGTGAGTTGCCGCTGCCGCATCTGCCCACATTTGAGCTGACGCGCTTGCACGAGCTGCTGCCCAGCGCGTTCACCATTGCGTTTCTCGGTGCCGTGGAATCGCTGCTGTCGGCGGTCGTTTCCGACGGCATGATCGAAGGTCGGCACCGCTCCAATTGCGAACTGGTCGCGCAGGGCGTGGCCAACGGGGCGTCCGCGCTCATTGGCGGTCTGCCCGCCACCGGGGCGATCGTGCGCACCGCCGCCAGTGTACGCGCTGGGGCGCGCTCCCCAGTCGCGGGCATGGCGCACGCGGTGTTCATCCTGATTTTCATCCTCGTCGCCGCACCGCTGGCCAATCAAGTCCCGCTGCCGGCCATGGCCGCGCTGCTGCTGATCGTGGCCTGGGACATGAGCGAGATCGAACGCATCCGCCAGTTGCTGCGCTCACCGCTCGGTGATCGCCTGGTGTTGCTGGTGACATTTGTCTTGACCGTCACGGTTGACCTCACCGTTGCTGTGCAGGTCGGCGTGGTATTGGCGGCATTCCTGTTCATGCACCGGATGAGCGAGATCGTCGCCCTGGAGTCGCATGTGGAGTTGGTCGAGCGCGACCAGGACGACCTGGATCGCCCGCGCTCGCCGGACGAACGCGCAAGCTTGCCCGCGGACGTCGAAGCCTATCGCGTATCTGGCCCGCTGTTCTTCGCCGTCGCCAATCGCATTGATGATGTGTTGCGCGCGTTTGGGCGCAAGCCGCGCGTGTTCATTCTGCGTCTGAGTCGGGTACCGTTGATAGACGCCTCCGGCGCCACCGCCATCATCAACCTGCTGGCACGCTGTCGCCGCGAAGGTATCGCCCTGATCTTCACCGGCTTGCAACCGCAACCAGCCCGCATCCTTCAGGATATGGGCGTTGTGGCCGACGGCAGCACACTGCGGTATGCGCACGATTTCGCGCAGGCGTTGACCATGCTGTCGGAGCCGGACCCGAAACCAAAGCTGAAACCCCAGCCGCAACCGAGCTGAGCGTGACCGCTTGGTATATTCCGCACTCTTTCTGCGCGAGCGCGCCGAGCCGCACGTTCCCTGGGCGCGAGACCCATGCCCTGCTGACCGCGCAGCGTCAATGCGCTGTCAGGAGAGGCCTTCAGGCCGAGCCTGTATGCAATTTCTGCACGTCGGCGCGCAGGATGCGCATTTCCGCGTCCCCGGGCACCTGCGTGAGATAAGCGTCGTACGCCGCGATGACCTCGTCGTTGCGCCCGAGTGTGGCCAGGATCCACGCCACCATGCGCGTGGGCAAGGACAGTGTCGGATCGATCGCCAGGGCCGCCCGATAGTGCACGATTGCCTGCTCGTAGAGCTCTTCCATGCGGTCGGCATCGGCCAGGCCGATCTCCACCACGACGGCGTAACCCGACACCGGCCGCAAGGCAAGGTATTGCGCTCGAGCCTCCGCCGGGCGGTTGTCCTTGAGCAGCACCTCGGCCAACCATGCACGCGCTGCGTGCAGGTCAGGTTGCAGGCGTAGAGCGTTGTTCAAAGCAGCTTCGGCGAACGCAAGCGCGCCGTGCTTGCTGAACGCCTGTCCAAGCAGGAATTGGATCACCGCATAATCGGGGACCAGTTCCGCGGCGCGGGTCAGATAGCTCACGGCCGTATCGATGTCGCCGCGCGCGAGCATGATCGTGCCCAGTCCTGCGAGCGCGTGGCCATCCTCACCAGCGCGCAAGGCCGTGCGGAAGTGCCGTTCCGCCGTCTTGGCATCGCCGCGATCGAGCGCCAACTGGCCAAGACCCACATGGGCACCGCCCAGATTCGGATCCAGCGCCAGCGCCTGGAAAAAAGCCAGACCGGCTGCTGCCGGATCGCCGGTGTAGCGCAACAGGGTGCCATGGGCGACGGCGAGGTTCGGGTTGTCTGGCTGCAAGTCGTAGGCTTTGGCAATCAGCTGCAGCGCGTCCGCATCGTCGCCCCGCTCGTGGCGCAGCATGCCGAGCAGATGCAGGGCATCGGCATCATCGGGATGCTGCGACAACCAGCCACGATAGCCGCGTTCGGCTTCGTCGAGGCGGCCTGCCTGGTGCAGGTTGTAGGCATCCTGGGAGGTCATCATGAGATTCACGCAATCGAGGGAAAGTCGCCGAATGACCATGTTGTCGCGGCACCATCATCAGCAGACTGGAAAGTATGCCGTATCGGGCGCCGCCGGGTCGAGGACGACTCCGCGCGAGGTAGCGCACAAGAAATAACGTCAACGCCCAGCGGCAAGCACTTGCGATGGCGCCCGAGCCGTGTCCCGCGCAGCGCCGGCCGGTCGCTCCGGAACGGGACTGTCACTGCCGAAAGAATTGGAAACCTCGCTGCCGTGTTCGGTGCCGACAAGCGGCGCAGGTTCCCGAACCGTCCGAACCGCTTCAGTCATCCGCAAACCGCAGCAACTCCGGGACGAACTGCGCATAGCCACGCCAGCGCCCGATGGCCCGCGTGTACACCGGCTGGCGGGCCTGCCAGACGCTGGCGGTGCCGATCACGCTGCGCGTTGGATTCGGCGCGCCGCAATCAAACGGAGGCAGATCCAGTGCGATGGCAAGAGCGCCGATGACGGCCGCCGGGTTGCGGGCCAGTTCCTCGTAACGTACTTCAACCAGGCGCGAATCCCGGGCGGCTTTGGCCATCAGCCGCTTGCAGCCGTTCAGGACCGCGGCAATATCGGTGAAATCGTAGGCAAAACGATATTCGGTGGAATCGAAATGCTGGGTCCAGATAGATAGTGCCGTATCCCTTGCGCCGCGTCGGCAGTAGACGATGCGTGCCTGCGGGAACAGCGCCAGGATCAAATCCACATGCAGGAAATTCAGTGGCTGCTTGTCGACAAACCAGCGCAGGTGCGCTTCACCTTGTTGCAGCCGTGCGAGATAAGCGGTGGCAATCGACTCGAGCAACTCCAGGTCCGGTCTGGCGCAACGCGCAACCTGTTCGGCGAAATGGGGCAACCAATCCAGTTCGCCGCGGTTGCACACCTCGGGCGAGCGCCCCAGCAATTCGGCCACCAGCGTCGTGCCCGAGCGGGGTGGGCCGACGATGAATACTGGAGTGCATTCTGCTGCGGTCGGCTTGCGTTGGGGCAAGTGCGTACCTGCCAGTCTGGCTTCGATCATGCGGCGCCAGTTCTTGCGCGACCAGCTTCGATGATCGACCAGGCCGTTCGCCTCGCGCAGATACGCCGCAGCGCATGCGTAATCGCCGAGATCATCACTCGCCTTGCCGAGCGCAAACAGCACGGAAGCCTGCGCCGGCGGGGAAAGCTCTGACCGCTGCAGCAGAGCCTTGAAGCGCACCAGATCCGAATCGGTGGGATCGCTGTAGCGTTTGATCGACGCCAGACCGTAGGCAGCGCCAAAATCCAGTGCCTTCGAGTCATGCTCAAGCGCTGAAACATAGTGGCCGCGGGCGCGCTCGAAGTCCCCAAGCTGACTCTGCAGCGCTGCGACATAAACGCGCAGAAGCGGAGCATCCGAGCCCGCCGTGAGTGCAGCCTCGCACAGGTCGGCAGCACCCCGCTTGCACCCGCCACCGGCGAGCATCTTCGCCGCGCGCAAGACCAGATCGGGCGGCTGGCTGGATCGTTCGAACAGCGCACCCAGCACGGTCGCGGCCGCCTGCATGCAACCGCGTTCAATATGCAACCGGGCCAGCGTGAACGCTGTCGCTGCGTGCTCCGGCTGGCGCGCGAGCAAATCTTCCAGCAAGACCTGTGCGCCGGCGTGATCGCGCATTTGCCAGCGGACTCCGGCCAGTGCCAGGGACAGCTCACTGTCGCCGGCGTGGCGCCCGAGCGCCGCCTGCAACACGACCGATGCCCCCGCAAGATCCTGGCTCAGCGCAAGCTTGCGCCCCGCCTCAAGCCACTGGTCGACCGGTCTGTCAGCCAGCTCCATGAGCAGCGTCTGCACCGTCATCGAGCTGCCCTCCTCCTTCTGCCAAACGTCGCGCGTCGGGCCGACGCTCGCTCCAAAACCGCGTTTGCGGCAGGCTCAACAAGCGTCATGGCAGTGCGTTGTGGCCGGAGCGGAGCATGGTAACGCACGCGACTGGTACTGAACGGGCCGCCACATCGGGTTCTGTGCAAAAGGCGCAATGCGCGTCTCGACAGAACCTGCACCGGAACGGCGCTATCTTGATGGCTGGCCGGACCGCACGACCAGTGCAGGATCCGTTCGCCACTGGGGCGGGGCACCATGCCGCCGCCACACCCATCGCACTCTGGACTTGCATGTCATTCAAATTCGTTGCCCTTGGCACGCTCACCTGGTGTTCGCGCCGCTCACGGCAAACGCGATGAGCTTTGACCCCGCCGAAGTGAGCCAACGGCTGACGCAGGAGCTCTACAGCCTGGCCGCAGCCGTACCCTTTCTGCTGCTCTCGCTACTGGTCATCTGGATCGCGTGGCTGCTCGGCGGCTGGCTGTCGCGTCGGGCGTTGCTGGACCGCGTTGCCCAGCGCAATCCGTTCCTGCGCGAACTGGCCAGCACCACGGTGCGCTGGCTGATCGTGTTGCTGGGCGTGTTGATTGCCCTGGAGATCATGCAGGCAACTGCGCTGGTCGGCGCCGTTCTCGGCAGCGCGGGCGTGCTTGGCGTGGCGCTTGGCTTCGCGTTCAAGGACATCCTCGAAAATTATCTGGCCGGGATCCTGATGAGCCTGCGCCAGCCATTCGCGCCGCGCGACCACGTAGTCATCAACGGCAACGAAGGTGTTGTGATCGCGCTGACGTCGCGCGCCACGATCCTGATGACGCTCGACGGCAACCATTTACGCCTTCCGAACGCAATGGTGTTCCGCAGCGTCACGCTCAATTACACGCGAAATCCAAGCCGACGTTTCGAATTTGACGTCGGGGTTGGCGTTGGCGAGGACTTGGTGCAGGCGCAGCAGATCGGAGTCGCGGAGCTGGAAGAAATCGACGGCGTGATGGACACGCCTCCACCGCGCGCATACATCATCAGCCTGGGTGACTCCAGCGTCCAGTTGCGCTTCCATGGTTGGGTGGATCAGCGCAGCCACGACTTCCTGCTGGTCAAGAGCGAGGCCATCCGTCGGGTCAAGCTGGCGCTCGAAGCAGCCGACATGGATCTGCCTGAACCGATCTATCGTGTGCAACTGTCCGAACACGCACCCACTCAGCAAACGACTGCAACCCGGAAAACCGCGCACCGCGAACCCACGATCGACACCCGCGTACAGACCGACCTCGAACCGCAGATTGAACATGACCAGCGTATTCGCGGCGAAGTCGATCTGCTGGATCCTGCAGCGCCGCAGGAATAAGCCTGCCGTTCGAAGCGTGCAAGCAACCGGCAACGTTCGCACCAATCAGCGCAACGCGAAGTTCCAACCTCGTGCCGAATCGAGCATGAGCCCGTTCGTTGGAGTGGCATCCTCGAAGCGGCCAATCAGCCTGGTCCGGCACGGTCAGCGCGCTACTGATGGCCCGCAGATCAGCGCTCCGGCTGGTCCATGAACGCACGCGCAGCGCATCACGCACGTCGCGGCCGTCAGGTTCCGGGTATCGCAAAAAAAGACCGGCCCATTGAGCCGGTCCCTTTTATCGAACGGTCGTGGAAGTGGTTTGCTCAACGCTCCTTCTTGGCATCGGACCGTGCTTTGTCCGCACCCTTGCCGATCTCTTTCTGCACCTTGCCCACGTTCTTCTCGATGTTGCCGCTGACTTGCTTGGTCTTGTTGCCGGTTACTTTGCCGACCCCTTCCTTTATGGCACCTTTGACTTCGTGCTTGGTGCCTTCAGTTCGGTTCTTGTCCACGAATGGTCTCCGTCTTGTGCGCCGCGCCGGTGCGGCGTTGCATGTATAGGCAGGCGACCGTCACCACGCCGTGAACCCGGTGCTGGAACGAGAGACGGCTACCGAGTGTCGAGTCCCGGCTGACCGCAATGTTGCCCACGTTCCCACCACCCCGAGTTTTCAGACAGCCGCGACTCACCTCAGCTTTGTCCAAAGCCCGCGGATTATTCGGGCCGGTGGTGACGCGGCGCTCAGGTCCAGCAAGGTTGCGAGGTTTCCGCCAGATCCGGCGCCATCTCAGCGAAATCGTTGTGAGACGGGAGCGGCCAGCCGGCATGCATCCCTGGCGACCGCAGCGGCAGAGGAACCGGTTGTCGGCGACGATGAAACGCGTCGGAACGTTTGCAGCAACAGCGCGGCAAACGTGAGCTGAAAGGGATCACGGGACGCATCCAACCCCACCGGCATGGTGCGCTCCGGACGCAGCGGACGGCGCCGACAACTGCCAGACGGCCTGTCCCGGACGGAGAGCAGGAAGCCGCAGACGCGACTGCCATCAACCCCAGATTGGCGCCTTGCCGACGCGCCAATCCCGTAATGCCGCGCGCCGGCCACATGCGCTCGGCTACGGCCAGCGGTGTCAGCACAAAACTGCTCAGCCGCATTACCGGTTCATGAGCCAGCA
>JBDSWR010000089.1:0-28334 GCA_039926605.1 Rhodanobacter sp.
CTTGTCATAGTGGAGCAGAAGTCCTGTGATATACCTTCGGATTACAAAGCAAGACTTGAGAATTCCGGAGAAATAAAACTCTTAGACGGCAAAAGATACGAAGCAACAAAATACAATCTCACCACGCTTGGATGTAGCCTAGAGTTTCTCTGGCCTGCAGACGCGAACGACAAAAGTGTCTATAAGCAGACGATCCTGTATGGTATTTTATTCGGGACGGAAAAGAGGCAGCAACTTTATAAACTGGGTGAGATCTGAAGAGAGAGAGAGAAGATCTAAGGGTCAAGTCCGGCATCGGTGCTTTCTTGCGCGAACGCGAAACAGGGGTCAGAGTGCACTTTAATTGACCCCGACCCTTAGAAAGTCGACTCTGACCTCTGTTTCGCGAATCGCCGCCCCTCAGTGCTCCGCGGCGTTGCCGGGAGTTGCTGCGCCCGGGCCGATGTTCGCCGCAATGAACTGAACCAGCTTGGTGTAGAGCTCGACGTTGTCAGCCTCTGCGCGAAAGCCGTGACGTTCCTGGGGCTTGAACAGCCACACCGGGTCCATGTGGTGTTTGCGAAGTGCCTTGCGTAGCTCAAGCGAATGCACGGGGGGTACTCGCGTATCCGCGCCACCAACGACGAGCATCACCTTCGCGTTCAATGAATCTAGCTGATTCACTGGCGAGCGCTGCGCCAGCAGATTCATGTCGGTCCCCAGCACGTTCTTGAGGTAATTCTTCCCTGCCTTGGACTGCGGGATATCTCCGCGCTTGAACATCAACTGCAGATCGTAGACACCGGCGTAGCCGATCGCACACTTGTACAAGTCTGGTTCCTTGACGGCCCCTTCCAACGCCGCGTAACCGCCATAGCTCGCGCCGAGAATACAGATACGTTGAGGGTCTGCCACGCCCTGCGTCACCGCCCAGCGCGTGGCGTCGGTTACATCGCCCTGCATCTTGCCGCCCCATTCGAGCCAGCCCGCGTGTTGGAAAGCGCGACCGCGACCACCCGAGCCGCGAAAGTTCACCTGCAACACCAGGTAGCCCCGGGTGGCCAGCGCCTGCACAAGGGGGTCGTAGTCCCAATCGTCGCTTGCTCCGTAGGGGCCACCGTGCACCAGGACCACCAGCGGCAGATTCTTGTCGCGTTCGTGACCCGGTGGAAAGCTCATGTAGCCCTGCAGCTTGAGTCCATCGCGCGCGGTCAACTCGAATGGGCGCTTGCTCGCCATTTTGCCGGGGTTGATCCATGGCGCGTGCGATAGCAGCAGGGTCAGCTTGTGCGCGCTGGGTTCAAAAAGGTAGAACGTTCCCGGGTCAGTATCGGCCTCGACCAGTACTACGCTGAGATGGCCATTCTGGGTGCCGGAGACGAAACGCACGGTCTGGCCGGGAAACTGGTTCATCAGCAACAACAAGGCCTTCGCGTCGGGCGACTGGTTATCGAGCAGTGCCACGGCCGGACGACCATCGACATAACTGATGCCGATGATGCTGTCCCGGGCCAAGCCCTGCAGCATGCCGTCAGCCTGGACCTTGGAGTTGCTCCATATGGGTGTCAGCCCATGTGTGGCCGGGTCCCAGGTGCAGATGGCCGAGGCCCCCGAGGGCTGCGGGCAGTCGAAGTATGCGACCCGGTCATCGGCATTGAACACCAGCGGAACAGCACGTTGCGCGCTGATCCTTGGCAGGAACCGCCAGCTCTTGCGGTCGTCCTGCAACATGTAGACTCGCATCTGTTCATCGGCATCTTCGGCGTAGGCAAAGCGGATCCGACCCTGATGGTCGGCAACAAACGTCGCGTCCTCGACCGGGGCAACGGTCACTGCGACCTTCCTGCCCGTGCGCACATCCATGCGGTAGGCGACCGGTAGCAGGTTGTGTGGGTATTGCTTTTCCCACGGCGTAACACCAACCAGTACGTGTTCGGCGTCGTTGGCGATGCCGCCAATGTACGAGGCCCAACCGCGCTCTGGCGCGGCGGTATTGGCCATGCGGTATCCATAGAGCATCTTCGGATTTCCGCCATCCGCATCAACGGCAAAGAGCTCGCCGAGGCTGTACGGCATGTCGAACTGGCTGTCGTGGATGCCCACGGTATAAAGCACCCGACCGGACGAGGCCCACCAGTAATTGACCACGTCGTTGCCATCGCGCGGGCGCACCGTGCTTTCCACCTTGTCGGACACCCGGATCAAGGCCAGCACGGCTTGTCCTTTCACCACGTTGGTGGTCGCAACGTACGCGCCGTCGGGCGAGACCTTTACCGTGCCGTGTTCGAGATGTTTCGCCAGATCGGCATAGGACACGGTTTGCGCGCACACTGCGCCATGGATCAGCAGCATTGCCAGTGCGGCGATCCAGCGGTCAATGTGCATGATCTGAACTCCCTGTAGTGGAACCGTTCCCGGACTTGCTTCATGGTATGACAGCTTTGCGGTGAGCGATTCATCCGTGGACACGCCCGGAAGAATCCAGGGCGAAACAGGCGAAACATGGGTCAGAGTGCACTTTAATTGACCGCGACCCTTAGAAAGTCGACTCTGACCCCTGTTTCCTCGAGCCTCCGGCCCAACCAAAGCCACGATCGTGCCACCGTGCAGATGGCCGGCTACCGCAAGAAACGCCCTCTCCCCTGACAACTCCATCGTCGGGGGAGAGGGTTCAAGGCAAACCAGGCGGCTGACCTCGACGCGATGCCCGCTTCGGGTTGCTGCGTGTCCCGGACGGCGCTGGCGGTTCAGTGTGCGGCAGCGGACGTGGCGGGCGCGGGGGAGCGTTCGAAGCTTCCGGCGAAGCCGGGGAATACGACTGGGCTCTCGTAGCCATCGGCTGACACGGCGGACACGCCGAAGAACCAGTCGTCGATCACCACATTCCTGAGTACCGTCGTAGCAACGTCACCGACGGCGCGGGCGTGTTGCCATTGGGCTGCGGTGGTGTCGCGCCAGTGCACGCGGTAGCCGGCGGCGCCGGGCACTTTGTTCCAGTGCACAGTGGTGTCGGTGGCCAGTGCGCCTTCGATGGTCACGCCGGTCGGCGGCGCTGGCGCGCGGCTCAACGCGGCCATGGTGATGGCGTTGAGTGCCGTCACGCGTGCCAGATAACGAAAGTCGATGCCGTCGATCGTGTCACCGTAGCGGATGCCGTGCTCCGTGCGCAGATCCTGGTGCTGGTGCGTGTAATCCTCGTGCGCCTCGGTGATGCGCACGGCGGGGAAGCCGGCTTGCAGGAACGGCACCTGGTCGCCGCCACGGCCGAACCGGTCGGTGCGGTAAACCATGTGTATCTTGAAGTCGGGCAGGTAGTTGTCGGCCATGCGCTCGATGTAGCGTGCAAGGTTGCGCGAGGGCGAATCCACCTCGCCACCGTGATAGCGCCGGTAATCGGCCTGCTTCAACGTCTCGTTGCTCTTGGTGCCCTCGGAGAACACGCGCACCGTGGTGTTGTCGATCACGCCGTTCTGCCCGCGGCTGTTGCCGACAATGTCGTTGTTGAGTTGCGCTTCGACTTGCCAGCCTTGTGCCACTGCGTAGTCGGCCAGCACCTTGCCGCCGTACAACCCCTGTTCTTCGCCAGACAGTGCGGCGAATACCAGCGTGGCGTCGTTGTCCTGAGTCGACAGCAGGCGCGCGGTCTCGATCAGTGCGGCGACGCCAGAAGCGTCGTCGTTCGCGCCGGGGGCGTCGCTGGTGATGTTCATGACGTCGGTCACGCGCGAGTCGAGATGGCCGGTGATCACGATGACCCGCTGCGGGTCGCGCTTGCCGCGCTTGATCGCCACCACGTCCATCACTTCGACTGATCCTGGCGCGCGCTCGCCGGTGAACGTTTGCGCGGGGGTGACCACGTCAAGGCAACCCCCGCAGTCGTGGGCAATCGCCTCGAAGCGTGACTTCACCCAGCGCCGCGCGGCGCCAATGCCGCGTTTGTTCGATGTGGTATCGGACAGCGTGTGGCGTGTGCCGAAGCCGACCAGCGCGGTGATGGTGGTGCGCAGTTGCTGCTCACTCGGCATGTCGGTCAGCGCATGCAATGCGGGTTGTTCGCGCGGTAGTGCCGGGGGTGACACCGCCGCCGCAAAGCTGAGGGTCGAGCCAAACAACAGGCCAAGTGCGGTACTTGTACGCAGCATGTGGAGTGTCCCCAGGTGACAGGGCTTCACGATACAACACGCAGGAAACCGATGCGGCGCTGACCGACAAGGCGAGGCCCACGCCCTTGCGGGAAGTGGGCCTCGGGTGGGTTTGTTCAGCAGTATCGACGACGCGCGTGCGCCGTCGATACCAAGCGTGCCGATTACTGCGCGGTCAGGCTTACATCATCAAGTACGAACGACGTTGCCAGCGAGACATCTTCCGTGCCGGTGAACCTGATCGAGACGGTCTGGCCCGCATACGCGGCGAGGCTGTTGGTATGCAATGCGTACCCGGTCGCGTGGTTGAGGTTGGAGTAGGTCGCCAGGGTCTTGAGCAGGGTGCCGGAAGTGCTGTAGACCGCCACCTTGAGCGTGTCGTAGCCCCGGGTTGTGGTGGTTTCAGCGGTATCGACGTGCAGGTAGTACGACAGATTGACCGTGCTCTTGCCGCTCGGGATGGTGACTGTCTGCGAAGCCGTATCGGTGTGTGAGCTGCCATAGCCATCCATCCACACGAACCAGGTGCCGCCATGAGCCGCTTCACCACCGCAACTGCTGGCTGTGCACAACGCCCCGGTGCTGATCGTCCAGGGTGTGGCCGTACCCGTTTCAAAGCCGCCGTTCACGATCAATTGTGACGACCCGCCGCCGCCAGCGACCGTCACCGATTGCGTCTTGGTGTTGGTCGCATTGCCATTGTCGGTAACTTGCAGCGATACGCTGTACGTTCCGGCTGCAGCATAGGTGTGGCTTGGGTTGGTTGCGGTCGAGGTGCTGCCATCGCCGAAGTTCCATGCCCGTGATGCGATGGTGCCGTCGCTGTCGGTGGAGCTGTCGGTAAAGTTCACCGTCAGGCCGCTGATCGTGTCGCCGAAGTTCGCCACTGGCGCGACGTTGCCCGGCGGTGGCGTGCCGCCACCGATGTGGCTGCTCACCTGGTCAAGCTTGAAGCTGCCAAACCCGGTGGCCAGATCCCAGCCGGCCGACGCCGTTTCACCACCGTTGCTGCCGGAGGTGACGTCGTGATAGTCGGCAGCGGTCAGCGTCTGGTACAGGTACGGCGCCGCGAACGTCAGCGCCGAATTGGTAGCCAACAGGCGCGCCCAGGAACCGGCAAATATTGGCGCAGCGAGGCTGGTGCCGCCCACCTGCTGAATGGCACCGTTGACGATGATCTTGGCGCCACTGTTCGGGTCAGCGTCGAACGAGAGATCGGGCACGCCGCGTTTGGTGCCGCCGAGTACGCCAGCCTGCCAACTGGGTTTGGCTTCGAACTTGCTGGGGCTGCCGCCACCGCCGCTCCATACCGTCTCGCTGGTGTAGGTGGTAGTGGTCGCGTTGAGGGTGGTACCGCCAACTGCCACTACGCCCGGCGAGCTGGCTGGATAGCTGGGGGTGATGCCGCCGTCGCCGCACTCGTCGGCCCCGGAATCGCCCGAAGACACCGAGAATGTCTGCCCCTGGGCGATCGCCTGCTGGAAGATCTGGTCGTCCGCCGCGGCGGAGCCGTCACCTTGTGCCGAGGTTTCGCATTCGCCCAGCGACACGTTGATGATCTTGGTCGCGTTGGCTGTCACGATGGTGTTGAAGTCGGCGGTGAGGTTGGCGTTGGACAGCGTCGGGATGTTGTAGAAAATGAGCTTGCCCACCTGCCCGCCGGCCATGCCGACGATGTCCTGGCTGTCCAGGTTCCATTCCACCACACCGCTGGTGTCGGTGCTGGTGCCATTGGTGTTCACCGTCTGCGTGGTCACCGTGGGCAGACCATTCTGCGCAGTGAACGAGTTCAGATCGGTAACCGTCTGTGTGATCTTGCCCTGCGTGACGATGCCGACCGTGACCCCGGCCGCCGTCGGCAGGCCGCTGCCGCCGTAAATTGAGGAGAACTCGGTTGGGTTGTGACCAGTGATCGCCTGGGGGGTGAAACCCGCTTGCGCACGTACGGCATACGTGTGCGCCTGATGCACGTTCTGCAGGCCGATAACGGACAGCACGCTGTCCTGAAGTGCAGCGGGAATCTGCGGCGCGTTGGTGTTCATGAACGCGTCGCGGCCATCATGCGTTCTGACCTGCGCAAACGTGGTCTTGAACGCTGCGTGCGCGGTGTCCGCGCGTCCGTCCGCAGACACCAGCAAGCGGTTGGGCGCTATAACCACGTTGGTGAAGCCGGCAGTTTGCAGATACGCCGCGACGGCACTGGCCTGGTCGACCGTGGGCGCGTGGTCAGCGCGGAACTGCGCGCTGGACATGGTGCGCTGGACCATTCCCAGCGCAGATGTTCTGGCAGTGGCGATGAAACTTTGCAATTGCGCCGGATTGCGCAATTTCAACGCAACCTCGATGTGCATTGGCGCGGCTGCGGCCAGTGCCCCGTTGGCGACATCGCCGGTGTGCATGACGGTGGCATGCTGTGCCAGCGCAATAAAAGCACCAGGGTTGGCAACCGATGGGAGAGTTGCAGCACTTATGGCGCTGGCGCAGCCAATGGAAATAGCCGCTACCAATAACTTGAGATGGAATTGACGTTGCATCTGAAACTCCCGAGAGACAATTGGAGGCAGGCACGGCCAATGCGGCAGCGTGAACGCCATGATTGAGTGCTACGCCGATGCGTGGCACCACCGTTTTCGTTTCCAGAAATACTTCTGTTGCACCCTCAATGGCTTTTGACCCAATCCTCCCTGGGCCAACAATTGGGGGATTGAACCCGCAGTGCCTCAGGGTGCAGGCGACGCAGCAGCAGAATCGCTCAACCAGCTTCATGTCAGCGAGCGCGGTGAAAGCTGGAACGATTTTCGCTGCGCGTCAATAGGAGTTTTTCCCTATTGGATCCGGGGTATTTGTGATGAAGGACACATTATCAAACGCAAGAAATAACAGTGCCCTGCAGCAAACAAATTAAAGGCATGGAAACCAAGATTCTGCGATTATCACAGGCGCAAGAAAATACGTCATCGTGGTCGGCGAGCAATACACCGTTTTAAATGGCATTTAACTGCGATTCAGCGGAATTATTCGAACTGAGAAATCGCCATCATGGGTATTTGCCTGGGAATTGCCCGGCCAGATTGCGGAGAACCGTATCGACACGCAGGCGAATGGACACGTCCACGGCCATTCCCGCCCACAGAGTCGGTTACGCCAGAGAGCTGCTCCGTTCGGGATGGAACAAGGGGTCAGTTGCCGTGGTTGTTTGGCGCCGGTGTGCTGTACAGACCCGGGGCGGCAGCGTCAGAGGGATGAACGACTTCATGGAGATCGGTACGTCGTGCGGCCTGCCCGGTTTCGTTTGGGGTGGTCAGCAACCGGGCAGCCGGCTTCTGGTCGAGCCGCGCAAGCGTTCGACGTGCTCCGGGTATTTCGCACCGCAGGAGCGTGAGACGATAGTCGGATGACTATGCCTGCACATGTGCTGGAGGGGTGTCGCGTAACGATCGTCGGCGCCGGGCCGGCTGGCCTGATGGCGGCCGACGCGGCTTGCGCGGCGGGCGCACAAGTGGATGTGTATGACGCGATGGGTTCACCCGGACGCAAGTTTCTGCTCGCCGGCAAGGGTGGCCTCAACCTCACGCACAGCGAGCCGCTGATCCCGTTTACCGGCCGCTACGGAATACGTCGTGCGACGGTGGCGCGCTGGTTGCACGCGTGGGGTGCGCAGGACGTTCGTGACTGGGCGGCAGGGTTGGGCGTGGCAACATTCATCGGCAGCTCGGGGCGGGTATTCCCCCAGGACATGAAGGCAGCACCGTTGCTGCGCGCCTGGTTGCGTCGTCTGCGCGAAGCGGGCGTGGTGTTTCATGTGCGCCAGCGCTGGCTGGGCTGGGGCGAAGGCGGGGCGCTGCGCTTTGCCACCGCGGATGGTGAACATCTCGTGGCAGCGTCGGCTGTGGTGCTCGCGCTGGGTGGGGCGAGCTGGCCGCGTCTGGGTTCTGACGGTGCGTGGGTACCGACGCTACGCGCGCTCGGTGTCGATATCGCACCGTTGCAGCCGGCCAATGGTGGCTTCAATGTGGCATGGAGTGAGTATCTGCGCGAGCGCCATGCCGGCAAGGCGCTGAAATCCGTCGTCGCTCACTGGACCGATCGCGCCGGTGTAACCCGAGCCCGTCAGGGCGAGTTTGTCATCACCGCTTACGGCATCGAGGGCAGCCTCGTGTATGCCATCGGTGCCGAGTTGCGCGAGCAACTGGTCGAACATGGCGCGGCGTCGTTGCATGTGGATTTGGTACCCGGCTACACGGAAGCTGTGCTCGCAGCGCGCCTGGCCGGTCGCGGCAAGCACAGTATGGGCAACTGGCTGCGTCGTCGTGCACATCTGGATGCACTCAAGGTGGCACTCGTATTCGAGTTGATCGACAAGGCGGTGCTGACCGATCCAGTGGCGCTGGCGGCGCAACTCAAGGCTCTGCCGCTGCGCCTGCTGGCGCCGCGCTCACTGGCCGAGACCATCAGCACGGCGGGCGGAGTGCGGCTGGAGGCGCTGAATGCGGAGTTGATGCTGACCACGCGGCCCGGCGTGTTCGTCGCGGGCGAAATGCTGGACTGGGAGGCACCGACTGGCGGCTATCTGCTCACCGGGTGTTTCGCGAGCGGGCGCATCGCCGGCGCTGGCGCAGCACGCTGGGCGGCAATTCAAGCGCAATCCGCGTGAGGCGACAGCGGCGCTCACCGCGCTGCGGTTGCATGGGACGGTTGCGAACCCTGTAAGCCCGCGGCGATCACTATGGCGCGTGTTTCGGTGCAGTCAGAATGGGACGCTTGCCGGCGCCACGTAGGCTCACGCCGCCACTGGTTGTGGGCCAACGCACCTTCGCCTAAGGTCGCAACCAGGGCCCATCAGCCGATGCCCAGGCGCTGGCGGGCGAAAAAAAAGCAATCCCCGTTGCCAGGGATTGCCGCGATTGGAGGTTCGTGCTGATCGCGGGTCGCCCCGCGGCAGCGTTGCCTTGGGGCTCAAGCCGCGTAGTGGGTGGCGCGGTTCTGGCGACGCTTTTCCCAGCCGAAGCCCATGCCTATGGCCAGCAGGCCCAAGCCAAACAGGCCCAGCGCACCCGGCTCGGGTACGGATACGGCTGCGAAAGTTGCGTCGGTGGTGCCAGGGTTATTCTGGAAGTCGACGAACAGATAAGCAGCTTGGCCGTTCGGAACCCCCGGGCTGGCGGAGAACGCTGCGCTGATGATAGCGCCTGCCTGCAGCGGAACTTCTGGGCAGGAGTCATTGGTGACACTCGTCGGGAAACCATCACAGAAAATGGAAGAGTAGTCGTCGTTGATTCCCTGCGCGGGGACGGTAAACGTAAAGTTGAAGGTGGTGAGTGGTGCGCCGCTGGAATTGTTGAAAATGATGCACCAGGTGAAACCCGATATATCCGCACCCGGGTCTGGCTGCCCCGCAGCAGATTGGCAATTCGCATTACTGACAGGCATGAACCTCAGCTCATAGCTTGCATGCACATCAGTGACACTGCAGATTGAGTTTGAAGGAAGTGCGGTGCAGTCGACTGAAGGCGCGTCCACCACACGCACCCGGACCGCAGAGGCGCTCGGCGCGACGACAAAAAAGGCCAAGGCCGCAAGTGCCAAAAGCAGATAATGTTTCATCATTGAGTTCCCTAGGTTTTGCAGGGTTTGCGGGGACGGCGCAGTGCTGCGGGGCGTTCTCTCATGTAAATTCTTGAATGCATATCAAATGCCAATCCCCAAGTGGTTGATTTTGTTGATATGACGCGAAATGGTTACGGCAAACATGTAAGCATCTCCGACAGGGGATTTCCGTTCAATCATCGGCAAACCTTTCCAACGACTTGTTTCTGCATGCATTTACACGCCACGACGGGCAAACGCGATAGTGTAAAAATCGTCGACAGGTAGGTGATGACTCGTCGCGGCCTGTATACGCACGACGTGCCATGGGCGGTTCCGCACTTTTCAGCGCTCGCCACGCCTCGACAAACGCCTGAAATGGCAAAGCGGGATTCCCCAACCAAGTGGGTCCAGCTTGCCGCCGATCAGTGCGTAGTCGATCAGTGCGTAGTTGAGTCGGCCGCTGCGGCCAGTGGTTGCCCTGGCAACGGCAATCCCGCCGCCTTGCACAAGGCGGCGAAGCGGGGGTCGTGCTGGTAGGCCAGCACGAACGGGTCGGTCAGCAGGTTGATGCTCGGGTCGTTTTGGTCCCAAGCCCGCTCCAGCCACTCGAACATCTGATCGGGTTGCTTGCGCAGTGCGTACAGGTCGGCGATGAGATATGGCTGGTCCTTGCCGTTTTTTGCGATGTAATCGCGCAAAGCTGCAGCGGCGCGCTTGTGATTGGGCCCGATCTGTTGCGCCATGACCTGAATCCATGGGCCGTACAGCGGATCAGCTTCCAGCTTGGCGTCACGCAGCGCGGCTGCAGCGTCGCCACGCAGGATGTCGACCTGGGCCAAAAGCGTATACGCCACTGGATAATCGTGCTGCAACCCCAGCACAGTGCGGATCGCCTGCTCGGCAGCGTCGAGCTGGCGTTGCCCCAACAGCGTGTTGGCCAGGCTGAAATAAAAGCCCGCCCGCAGCGGGTCGGTGGCGATCGCCTGGCGAAACAGGTCGACCGCCTCCTGCAGGTGCCCGGTGTTGGCCAGTCCGACGGCCAGGAAATTGATGTTTCGGGCATCGTTCGGCGCCAGTTGATGGGCCCGCGTGAATTTGGCCAGCGCGCCAACGGCATCATTGTCCACGATCAACATCAGGTAACCGCGATCCGTGTGCGTCGAGGCCGCGTTCGGGGCCAACGCTTGTTGCTTGTCTGCCGCCGCGCGGGCCTGCGCGTACGCTTCCCGGCGCGCATTGCCGGTGAAGAACGCCTGGCCCTGATTGACCAGCGCATTGGACAGCAAACCCCACGCAAAGGCGTATTCCGGATCCAGCCGCAAGGCTTGCCGGAATAGCGCGATGCCTTGGCGCATATCGTCCTCGGTGAGCCGGCGGGCCAACACGCGCCCTTGCAACATGAGCTGGTAGGCCTCGACGCTGCCGCTGGGCGGCTTGTCACTCGCCACTAGCGTCTCGATGCCCAGCAGCTTGACCTTGAGCGCGGCCGCCACGGCCTGGCCAATCTTGGACTGGATAGCGAACACGTCATTCAACTGCTCGTCGTAGGTGTGCGACCACACGCTGGTGCCGTCGGCCGCGTGGACCATGTTCACCGTCACGCGGATGCGCTGGCCCTGCTGGAACACCGAACCCTGGATCAAGTTCGCCACCCCCAGCGCTGCGCCAATCTGCGCCGGGCTCTCCTGGCTATCGCGAAACTTGAAGCTGGAATACTTGCCGATCACCTTCAAGCCATCAATCTGGGTGAGCTCGGAGATCAGTTCCTCGGACAAGCCATCGGAAAAATATTGCTGCTTCGGGTTGCCGCTTTCGTTGCCAAGCGGCAGCACTGCAACGGATTGTTCGGGAACCTTGGACAGCGTGGCGGCGAGGTTTTTGGCATCTCTAACAGCCGCCTCGCTGGTCGCATCCCGCCGCAGCACAAACTGGTTGGTGACCAGCAGCACCACGGCCACCAACAGCACCGCGATGATCACGCGGTCGGCGCGCTTGCCGGTGTGCTCGGCGATCGATTCGCCGGGTGCGATGTCGCTCTCGAGTTTCAATCCGGTCGGCGTGAACTCGTAGAACCAGGCAAATACGACCCAGAACGGAAAACCGATGATGCACGCAACCACGAACCATTTCGTGATCCAATTCGGCGCGTCGAACACCGGCAACAACTGCGCCAATCCCTGGGCTAGCGCCCACACCGCGGCAACGTAAAACGCTCCGGCGCGCAGCACGTTGCGGCGTTTGAGCTCGTTGAAGAATGCTCCGGGCTTCAAACCGCTACCCCCTGGTCTGGAATTCTGTGGACGCCGTCACGGATTTCACTGCCCGAACAGTATACGCATGCAGGAAGTCACGACGCGCCTGGGAGTTTGCGCGCCACGCCCGCTGCCTGCCCGTGCTGATGTGCCCAGGCAAAACTCGGGCACCACGGGAATGCTGGGCGGGGAGTGTTGGGCGCATGGACAACCCATATCTGCGGAGCTGGATGAACATACCTGTCCAGTCGGTTTCTTCCGATGCCAGCGATACTCGCGGATGCACGGGCAAAGGCCGCACTTGCATTCTGTGCGATCGCAGTCAGGTGACTAATGTTCGCGTGGCGTTGGCGCGCAGTTCGTGGCCGTCATGTAGACATTCGTTACGCTACGTTTGTCCCACTCACGCGGCCACCGTTTTCGCCACTGCAGCCGCCGGCCGCGGACTTGGCGCCATCAGGTAAAGCTTTGAAATGACGCTATTGCGTGTCTGGCACGGATTGATCTACCTGGGCGATGGCGCCGTGCTGCTGCCGGGCGCGGCGCTGCTGTTTGCGTGGTTGATCGCGGCGCGAGCGACCCGGCGCACGGGTTGGTGGTGGCTCCTGGCCGTGCTGTTGGTGGCCGGCCTCACGGCGTTGAGCAAGGTGCTGTACATGGTGTCAGGCTGGCATCCCGCGGGATGGAATTTCATCGGCATGAGTGGACATGCCGCATTCTCATTCCTGGTCTGGCCGGTAGCCGCGGCGCTGGTGACCAGCCGCTGCCGGACCGCGCTGCGCGTCGTCGCGATCGCGCTGGGTGGGTGTCTTGCCTTGGCCATATCGGTGTCCAGTTGGGTGTTGGGCGACCATTCCCTGGCGGAAATTGTGCTGGGAGCTTTATGGGGCACCGTCGTCGCTGCGGCTTTGCTGGCGATCATCTGGCGGCATGCGGTGCAGGCGCCGGTGCTGCGCAAGTGGGCGGCCGTGGGCGGGTTGCTGATGCTGTTGGTGCTGGTCGTTTACCGACACCAGTTTCCGTCCACGCGCGTTCTGAGCGGGATCGCCATGCAACTCAGCGGACGCACGACCGTTTATACGCGCGACGACCTCGGTCCGCGGGCAGCGTTGGCAAACACCGCAGCGGATGCTCAGCACGCGAATTCAAAGGTGATGCGCCGGAGTGCGCCGCGGTGAAAGCCGCCGTGATTGGTGTGGCAGATGGGTGCGGGCGAAGCGGCACGGAAGACAAGCACATGAGCGGGTGCGGCAAAGCGGATACGCACGTGTCGCTGGTTGAGCTGGGCCGGTTTGAGGCGTCCTCGCTACGTGCCCATTTGCGCAGCACGGCGAAGCACGAGCACTGCACGCGAGCGTGGGTCGTCGTGTTCGCGCGCAGAGCGCCCGCCGCGCATTCCTGATGCCTCGCGACAATACCGGTGACCGTTCGAGGTTCGCTGCGGTGGATGGCTATGTCACGTGGCGGTTTGGGCGTGCAAGGCTGGCGGGCCGTGCCCGCCCGCCGCAGGTCCGACGTGGTTATTTGCGCATGAAACGACGGCGCGCCACCGACAGGAGCAATCGTTGCAACGGATTGCGGTTGCCGCCGGGCCGCCAGGTGTGCACCAGCTTGTTGCGGTAGGCGTCGAAGTGCATCCCATGCGGTGCCGCCGGCACTTTGCCACGACCAAGCAGGATCTTCAGCGCCTGGGTGGCGGCGATCCCGGCGCAAATTTCACAGGCCATGGGTGTCGATGGGCCGCGCTGATTGACCAGGTCCACCGCCGACGGATCGACCAGATAGCCTTGATGCAGCACGGCCGGGGCCAAGCCCACCATGAAGCGCAGCAATTGCTCGTTTTTCGGGCGGCCTTCGAGCTGGAAATACTCTTCGAAGGTCATCTGGCCGGGCAGGAACGCCAGCACCGCCGCACCCATGCCCAACGGCGCCGCGGTAATCGCGGGAATGCCGCGTTCGGCGCACAACGCGAACAGTTTGGCGCGGATATCGAGTACGAAAAAATCCAGCCCGTCGACGTACAGATCCACGCCCGACAGAAACTGCTCCATGTTGTCCAGGGTGATGCCGTCCGGGAACTTGTTGATGTCCAGGTCCGGATTGATATCCCGCGCCATGCGCGACACCACGTCGACTTTGGGCTGGCCAAGGGTCGACTGGGTCGCCCCGGCCTGGCGGTTGAAGTTTTCCGTACCGAAGCGGTCGAAATCTGCGAGGTTGAACGCCGGGATGCCGAGTCGGGTCAGCGTCAACAGGTGAGCGCCCCCAACCCCGCCGAGTCCGGCAATGGCCACGCGCTTGGTTCGCAGCGTCGCCTGCTCGGCTTTGGTGATCCAGCCGATGGTGCGGCTGAACGCCGTGGTGTAGTCGAACGGTTCGGGCGTGGCCGCTGCATCAGACATCATGAGATACCTGGGCTGTGCGAGATGAGGCAAGGGTGTTGTCCAGCTGCACCGTAACACCGGCTTGCGGCGGCACACAAACCCGACAAGTGCACTTTACGGTGCGCCATGCATCGGGGGCGGCGACTGAAAACATGACGGGTTGGGTGGGCTGTGAGTGTTGCCGCAACCGCGCGGCGGATCGTGTCAAGGAAAAGAGCATGCAGAAAAATGGCGCCGCTTTGGGAAGCGGCGCCATCAATCATCAAACTACTTGCCTGTGGTGCGTGTTTTATGCGCGACCAGCCTCTTTGCGACGGCGACCAAGGAGCAAGCCCAAAACCGCCAGGCCTACGCCCAGGATACCGGCCGGACCCGGCTCGGGTACTGACACCGTCCTGCCCGTCAGCGAACCGTTACCCTGGATCGGATACGAGCAAATATTGCTTGGGTCGGTGGTCGGGATGGCTGGACAGCCCCTGGCTGGGAAGTTCGAGAATGACGACACCAGGTTGAAATCCGCGAATCCGCCGATACCGTCCGGCACGCCTTGGGAGTGCAGCCAGAATGCCGCTGGACCGCCGGTTGCATCCACCAACCCGGCGCCGCCGGAGTTAACGCCCGGATTGGCGACGGTCCCGGTGACCGTGGCGTAAAGCTGCCCGTTCGGGTTCGCATAGCCCAACTGCGGAGCAGTATGACCGGTCAGGGTGACCCAATCCGTACCGCCGATCGAGCCGGGATTGCCAAAGTCGAAGCTACCTGCAGCCTGCGTATAAAATTGGAAGCTGCCGTTATTGAACACGACCTGGTTGCCGGTGATGCTGTCCACTGTGTAGCTGAACGTGAACGTGAGATCGCAACCCGAACAAAAGTTGTTGTTTCCGTTGATCGAACCGATCTGGCCGTAGCCGAACAGTACGTCGCCCGGTGCCGAAACGCTTGATTCACGCAGGTTGAGAGACTGGATGGTCAGGTCAAAGGGACTGCTTGAATCCCAATGGACGCCATTGACGTTGATCGGGTCTGCAAGTGTCGCTCCACTGAAGGCACCAAGAGCCAGGGCACATGCGAGCGCGGCTCCGATGCTTGTTTTCTTGAACATGATCTTTCTCCTGAACTGATAATTTGCAAGGACCGCTGCACCAAGTGCTCTTGCCCTCGTGAGTAATGAAGCAATAAGCGGGCCATGCACGTAACACATTGTTTTATAAGCATTCACTTCTTCGGTGGCGCTCTGATTTCCCATATTCGTAAGGGATCCCGACACCCTTCGCCGATAGGCTGCAGCTCTGAAAAAACCAGGTGGGGCTGTAACAGCCTGTTTTAGCGGGCCTTATCCAACGGTACCGAACAATATGGTGTTTGTAAGGAAATCCGACATCAAATCGTGAGGCTTTCGTGAAAGCAGGTGATATCCGCAGCGGCCGTAACAAATTGTTTTAACGGCAGTTCATCCACCGGTCAGCTTCGAGGCGACTGCAAACAATTCCGATGCACGGGGGAAGGCGCATCGCGTTCGCTGCGTCCGGCAGGAAGCCGCAGGGGCGAGCCGAAGCGAAGCCGACGCGAAGCCGACGCGTATTTGCTTGGCGACCCTCCGGCGCCGAGGTACAAGCAACAGAGCGCGTGGCCCGAGTACAGCGCAGAGGTGCGGCGCACTTGAACGCCGTCGCACGCAAACGATTCGCGTGTCTGACCCGATAACGTCGGCATCCCGGCGACGTGCTTTTCAACAGCCGAAGGGGTGGTCACGCGGGAAGCCAGTGTCTTGCGCAATTACCGAGGCTTGGAGGCGCTGGGTTCCTGCGTTCGCAGGAATGACGGAGGGAAAGTGACGGACGAACTCGGACGGCGCGCAAGATCGTGGCTCAGGCGAGCGCGATGCGGGCCCTGCCCAGCTCCGCTATGGGAAATCGCCGAAACTCGCAAGAGCGCGTCGCCCACTGCGCGCGCGCGGTGCGGATCGCGCATAGCCAAGCCGTAAAAACACCAGCCCGTGTCCTGGTCCGCACAGCTTGCTCAGCGCAGAACTCACTCGTTCCAGTGCCGGCTGCAAGACGGGCTCAATGGGTACAAACCCCAGGCTAAGGACTCCTGCCGCCGCATACGGCTGAACGGATAGCCCAGCCAGGGTAGCCTCCAGCCACACTCGCTGCAACGCGCGGCCACCAGCAAGTACATCGGCTCGCGCCGTGGACGGAATGACCAGCAGACATAGCCCGGGCGACAGCCGGATGGGCAGCCAGGCCGAGCGAAACCCCAGCGCCGAGGCGGCTCCCAGCCGGTTGAGCATGCTCATTACCGCGGGCCGGCGCAGCGCCTGGAAGACCGGACGCAATGGCGCCTCCACGGCCAGCGTCGCCGGAGCCAGACCTTCCTCGGATGCCGCGTGCCAGCCAGCGGCAAAGCGGATGCTGGAAAACAGTTCCGCGTGTAACGTCGGACTGTTGAAGCGCAGCGTTTCGGCGTGGCGGATGATGCTGCGGGCGGCTGTTCGTTCAGAGATTGTTTGTGGCCAATACAGCCGCTGCCCGGGAATCAACTGGGCCTGGGCATCCAGTCGGGCCTGCGCGTCAGCCGTGATCGGACCGCGCCACGGGAACCGGCGGTCGGTGTGACGCTGCTCGATGGCAGCAGCCAGCGGCTCGGGCTGCTCGGGTTCCGCAGCGGGGCGCCAGCGAATCCGCGCCACCCACAACGCGTCGTCGGGATGTGGGAAGGTCTGCACCTCCGCCACATAACCGAGTGCTCGGGCCTGAATCAGCATGTTCTCGACACACGCGCCGGCCGCCAGATCACTGAGCACGTATCGGGTGTCGGAGACGCGTCGGCTACGAGTTGGATCAATGCGCAAGTCCAATTCGTCGCCAGCCCACGCAAATCGCCACGGCTGTGAATTATCCGCCGAGGGTGCGGCAATGGCCGCGCGCAGAATGGCTGCTTGAATATTCTGATTCACGGACAGCGCCCGTTCATAAATTAAAACTTCGTTATTCCGAGTAAATATTCGGGGTCAATGGCTTATTCAGCACCGCTGAGGATTATTTCGTCAAGTTCAGCCATTCATCCTTCTTGCGCAAACACTATATCTTGGGGTAACGACACCCTCAAAATACTTTATTTTGCGGAACAAAACCATTCCCATTCATGTTACGCGGATGTTTTGGGTGTTCTTCGGAGCGCTGCAGCACTGTTGCGCGCTGAGCTTGCGGAACGCTGCCAACACGCCCCACGCCGGCTCTCGGCAACGCTCCGTCGCGCAACCTCGCGCTCCCCAGTAGACGCGACTCATCACCCCGCGAGAATGAAGCTGGCCTTGCGCTCGCGGGTGGCTTCGAGCTGCGCTGTGGCCCAGCGTGACCTGCACATACTCGCTGATGCAGACCGCCCTCCGCGCGCATGAAATCGAATGGTGAAGTGCATCGCGCTTCGTGGCTGACGCGCGTCGTGAATCGGCGCCGCGGAAAAGATGATTAACCGTTTCTGCGTTTCTGTTTCGTCCTTTGCAATTGCCACGCAGTTCACACAACGCAGATTCTCGATTGACACGCAGCTCACACATCGACAGTATGGCCCCCTCTTACAATTCACATGGCCTTCGCACGCGGTAGTCGCAACAACTGCTTCGTTCACGATGGAAACCAGTCGTTTCTGAACGACAAAGGCATGGATATGGCCAGCACCGTCCACACCGGATCAGGTTTTGTCGCTCAGTCATGAAAAATCCCCAAAACTCGCAAGCACGTTCTGCCCAGGGCTGCAGGACGGCGCGGCGTACGTCAGCCGCGGCAGGATCGCCCCCGGATCGACCCAACGATCGAAGTGGGACCACGCCGCCTGGTGGCGTGTCTCGAAACACTTTGCTGCGCAGCGGTGACAGCAGCACGAACTTGATGAGGACGGTAGACATGCCTGAGACAGTTATCGACATCACGGCGCGTCTCACGCGTTCAGCGGTGCGCAGCAACGAACCTTCGTGCTTGTGCGCGACGAGCCTTGAACAGGTGGAATCCGCCTGGCGGTTGGTCTACCAGCGCTACACACAAATGGGGCTGATTGACGAAAACCCCTTCGGCATTCATGCCGTTCCCGGTGCGGTGGGCAAGCATGCGTGCGTGATCTGGGGCCCTGAAGGGCCGGAAGTTGGTTACACGATGACGCTGTTTCGCGACAATCCCATGGGGCTCGCGCTGGACAGTGTCTACGCGCGGGAGCTGGATGAACTGCGGCACAAGGGGCGCCGCCTGCTGGAGGTGGGCATGCTGGCGGATCGTCGTCAGTCCGCTGCACGCGGTATGGGAGCCCTGTTCAGCATGATGCGCTCGGCCATCTATTTTGGATTGCACAACGATTTGACGGACATCGTTATCGGCGTGCACCCGCGCCACGCCCCGTTCTACGTACGCCGTTACGGCTTTGAAGAATTTGCCGAACCGACAAGCTACCCGCTGGTGCGCAACAACCCGGTCGTACCGTTGCGCCTGCGCCTGCTTGAGGGAATGGCGCAAGACCTATTGCCGGCCGGACTCGCCGATGCGCGCAATAACCCGCTACCCGCCAGTACGTTCGCCCAACGCTTCGCGTTTGACCCGGAGCGACTGCATGGCTCCCTGATTGCCGGCTTTTTGCACGATCGCTATGGTATCGACCCGAGCCGAACGGCCGAACTCACCCGCGCCGGCTGCGAACTTGCCCGCTCAGCCTAGGCGGCAGTGTCACAGTCCGGTGCGCCGGACTTGAAGGAAAATGAAGTGGTCCAAGCACAATGGTCTGCCGGTCTGGCAGGCCATTTTTAGTTGTGCGTCCCGCGCGATTGGCCGCTGCGCACGCATCGCAGCCAGCCGAAAGCTGCCGGCGCACCAGCGCACCCAGCGCAGCACCCGAAATCGCGCAACGCCGCTGATACACTGAACGGGAACTGGAACTCAAGGGAGATGCTCCGTATGCAGCGGCTGAGGATTGATTTGATTGCGGCCGCGCGGCCAAACTTCATGAAGATCGCCCCGCTGTTCCACGTGCTGCACGAGCAGGCGTGGTGCCGGCTGCGGCTGGTGCACACCGGTCAGCATTACGATCAGAACATGTCGGAGGCGTTTTTCCGCGACCTGAAGTTGCCGGCGCCGGATGTGCATCTGGACGTGGGCAGCGGTAGTCATGCCGAGCAGACAGCCAACGTGATGCTGGCCTATGAACGCGTGTGCATCGCGGATCGGCCGGATCTCATCGTGGTGGTCGGGGATGTCAATTCGACTGTGGCTTGCGCGCTGGTCGGCACCAAGCTGCATGTGCCGGTGGCGCATCTGGAGGCCGGCCTGCGTAGCCGCGATCGGCGCATGCCCGAGGAGCTCAACCGGCTGGTGACCGACGTGCTCGCCGACATCCTGTGGACGCCCTCACCGGACGGTGACGAAAATCTTGCCGCCGAAGGCGTGGCGCCAGAGAAGGTCACGCGCGTCGGCAACATCATGATCGATTCCTACGAACTCATGCGTGAGCGCATCGAGGCCAGCGGCGAGCGGCACAAGCTTGGGCTGGATGGACGCGATTACGGCGTGGTGACGCTGCACCGTCCGGCCAACGTGGACACTGCAGCACCACTCACCGCACTGGTTACGCAACTGACAGCGATTGCAGCCAGGCTGCCCCTGGTGTTTCCGGTGCACCCGCGCACGCGCAAGAACCTGGAAGCGTTTGGCCTGTGGACGAAACTTTCCGCAGCGCCGGGTTTGCACGTCACCGAACCACTCGGCTACGTCGATTTCATGAACGTGGTGTGCGGCGCGCGCCTGACCATCACCGATTCGGGCGGCATCCAGGAAGAGACCACCTACCTCGACATACCCTGCCTGACGGTGCGCACCACCACCGAGCGGCCGATCACGATCACGGAAGGGACCAACCGGCTGGTGCGTCCCAGCGAGCTGGCGCCGGCAGTGGACGAGATTCTCGCCGGGCACTGGACCCATGGCCGCAAGCCCGAGTTCTGGGACGGGCACACCGCGAAGCGCGTGGCAGCCGACATCCGCCGTCGGCTGCTCGGCGCGGCGTCTGGTACTGCTGACGAAACCATGGGCGCGCCGGCGTCCGACCAGCACGCGCCAAGCAATGCCTGAGGCCCGGAGTGCGCGCCGGTCCGGTTGAGCGCAGACTCAGGGCAAGCACAGGGAACGTCGATCGATGCACGTCATTGTCATTGCCAGCTATCTGATCGCCGCTGCCGCGTTCCTGGTGGGGACGGGGCTGCTGGCGGTCAGTTGGCGCGGTCAGCGCACCGGTGCGCTGCTGATGCTGGCCACGGCCGCCATGGTTGCCTGGGGTGTGTTTCTGGCATACGCCGAGTGGCAGCGCAGCGTGGCGGTCAACTGGGTGCTGCTGGCCGAGGTGCTGCGTTACGGCGCATGGTTGGTGTTTGTCAGTGCCCTGTTCGGCACGTGGCCGGGAGCCCGCGGGCTACGCGGCTTGCTCGGGGTCGTCCACGCGTCCTGGCTTGGGCTTGCACTGTATTGCCTGTGGCCGGTGCTGGGTGTGCCGCCAGCATCAGCGTTGACGTTCGGCGTCAATGTGCCGCTGATTGGCGTGCTGATTCTGGCGCTCACGGGCGTGGTATTTCTTGAACAAATCTACCGCAATGTAGAACCGGGGCAGCGCTGGGGGCTCAAGTTTCTGGTGATCGCCCTCGGCGTGATGTTCGCCTATGACATCTTCCTGTATTCGTACGCGGTGCTGTACCGACAGTTCAATCTGAGTGCGTGGGCGGCGCGCGGTTTCATCAATGCGCTGCTGGTACCGCTGTTGCTGGTGGCTGCGGTACGCAATCCGGGATGGTCACTGCAGGTCGGGGTGTCGCGGCGCGCGGTGTTTTACTCCACCAGTCTGCTCGTCGTTGCGTGCTACATCATTGCCACTGCGGTGGGCGGTTATTACGTGCGCCTGTACGGCGGCGACTGGGGCCGGGTGGCGGAAATCACGCTGGTTTTCCTCGCCGTGCTCCTCATGTTGTTGATTGCATTTTCCGGCACGGCACGATCGCATTTGCGCGTGTTTCTGCACAAGAATTTTTTCAGCTTCCGCCACGACTACCGCGAAGAATGGCTGCGGCTGACGGCGACGCTGTCGGCCAGTGACACCGAGCTGCCGCTGCGCGCCGTACGCGCCGTGGCGCAAATCATGGACAGCCCGGCCGGCGCGTTGTTCATGCGCGGCCCCGCCAAGGAATTCGTGCTGGAAGCGGGCTTGAACATGCCGGTACCGACCGAGCTGAAATTCCCGGTTTCCCTGCCGGCTTTCGAGTTCATGCGCGAGCGCCGGTGGATTTACGATTTGACCGAGCCACCACCGCAGCACGAAGAATCGCTGCGGGCGCCGCCCGGATTGACCGAGCTTCCGCGCGCGTGGCTGGTGGTGCCGCTGGTGCATGCCGATCAGCTCATTGGTTTCGTGGTGCTGGCGCAGGCCCGTGCGCGGCGCGCGTTCGATTGGGAGGATACCGACTTGTTGCGCGCTGCCGGCAGTCAGGTGGCGGCCGCTCTGGCGCAGGCGGCTGACGCCAAGCGCGTGGCCGAGGCACGCCAGTTCGAGGGTTTCAACCGGCTTACCGCGTTCCTGATGCATGACCTGAAGAACCTAGCGGCCCAGCAATCGTTGCTGCTGCAAAATGCCGAACGGCACAAGCACAACCCGGCGTTTGTGGACGACATGCTGGCGACCGTGGCCAATTCGGTGCAGCGCGTCTCGCATCTGCTGGAGCAGTTGCGCGGTGAGGCGGCACCGGCCAAGCACTCTCGTGTGCAGCTCGCGGCAGTGTTGTCCAGGGCGCTGGCAGAGTGTCGCGCGCAGTCCCCGCAAGCGGAATACGAGTCGGTGTCCGACGATCTTTGGGTGCGCGCCGACAGCGAACAACTGGCGACCGTGCTGGGACATGTGATCCGCAACGCACAGGACGCAGCGAAGGTCCACGGTCATGTTACGCTCCGCGCGAGGCGTGAGCAGGGCCACGCAATAATCGAAATCGAGGATGATGGGGCGGGCATGGACCAGGACTTCATCCGCAACCGGCTGTTTCAGCCATTTTTCACT
Organism: Rhodanobacter sp.; assembly: GCA_039926605.1. GTDB lineage: Bacteria > Pseudomonadota > Gammaproteobacteria > Xanthomonadales > Rhodanobacteraceae > Rhodanobacter. Next base: position 22,423 of record JBDSWR010000089.1, read on the forward strand.
ACCAAGGCAAGCAAGGGCATGGGCATTGGCGCCTATCAGGCCCGCGAGTATGTGCACTCGTTGGGTGGATCGATGAGGGTGGACAGCACGCCGGGACGCGGCAGCGTATTTATCATTCAATTGCCGCTTGCCGAGTCGGCGGGCGGCGCACCCCAGGCTGACCAGTTGGGGGTTGCATCATGAGCGCCGCGCCGCGTCGCTGCCTGTTGGTCGTCGAGGACGATCTCGGACTGCAAAGCCAGTTGCGCTGGAGCTTTGACGATTACGAAGTGGTCATCGCCGGCGATCGCGCCCAGGCGCTGGAGCTGCTGCGCCGCCATGAACCAGCCGTGGTGCTGCAGGATCTGGGCCTGCCGCCGGACCCGGCCGGTACCAGCGAGGGCTTCGCCACCATCACCGAAATCCTCCAAGAAGCGCCTCACACCAAGGTCATCGTGGTCACCGGCAACGGCGATCGGGACAATGCGGTCAAGTCCATCGGCCGCGGTGCCTACGATTTTTGTTCCAAACCGCTCGATCTGGAAGTCCTGCTGCTGATTGTCAGTCGCGCCTTTCGGCTGTACGAGCTGGAGGCGGAAAACCGTGCGCTGCGCACCCAGTCGAATGCGGCGCTGGAAGGCATCATCGGCAGTAGTGAATCCATGCTCGACGCCTCCCGGCTGGTGGAAAAGGTCAGCCCATCCAACGCCACGGTGTTGCTGCTGGGGGAAACCGGCACTGGCAAGGAGCTGTTTGCACGGGCGATCCACCGTCTCAGCACGCGCCGTGAGGGCCCGTTTGTAGGGATCAACTGCGCCGCCATTCCCGAGCCTCTGCTGGAGGCCGAGTTGTTTGGCTATGAAAAGGGCGCCTACACCGGCGCGCACAAGCAGACCAAGGGCAAGATCGAACTCGCGGTCAACGGCACGCTGCTGCTCGATGAGATCGGTGACATGCCGATCGCGCTGCAGGCGAAGCTGCTGCGTTTCTTTCAGGAGCGCGTCGTGGAGCGTATCGGCGGCCGCGAAGTGATCCCGGTGGATGTGCGCATTGTCTGCGCCACGCATCAGGACCTGCCGGCATTGATCCGTGCCGGTAGCTTTCGTGAAGATCTCTTTTACCGCATTGCCGAAGTAACTATTCGGCTGCCGCCGTTGCGTGAGCGAGCTGGTGACGTGGTGCCGCTCGCACAGTATTTCCTGGAGCAGGCGGCCAGTCGCCACGGGCGCACGGTGCGCGGTTTTACCGTCAAGGCACTCAAGGCGATCGAGGCGCATCCGTGGCGCGGCAACGTGCGCGAGCTGGAGAACGCCGTCAACAGCGCGGTCATCATGACCGAGGGCAAGCAGATCGGGCTTGACGCGCTGCATTTGAGTGCGGTGGATGGCGACGATGTCATGAGCCTGCAGCACGTGCGGGGTGAGGCGGAAAAGCGTGCCATCGCAAGGGCCATGACCAATACGGGCGGTAATCTCTCGCGGGTGGCGGCCGTACTCGGTATCAGCCGACCGACGCTATACGATCTTTTGGATAAGCACGGTTTGAAAAAGCCGTCAGATGCCGGCTGACGCCGCGCGTGTTGCTGGATCAACAGAGGTGAAAATATGCGCTTGATCAAGCTGGATACCCGAGTTGTTCGCCACGTCGCGGTGGTGCTTTGCGCCAGCGTGTTGCTGGGCGCCTGTGGCTTGGCCAGCGGGCGTGGTGGCCTGGATGCAGGGCTCAAATACCAGGCGAGTGGGCAGTATCGCGCCGCCCACATCGAGGCCAAGAAAGTCTTGCAGAAAGACGACAAGAACGGCAAAGCCTGGCTGCTGCTCGGTCATGCTTCGCTGATGCTGGGCGACCCGACGGAAGCCTTGAGCGACCTGCAAAAAGCCAAGGCAAACGGCGTGCCGGAAGCCGATTGGGTGGTTCCCATGGGGCGGGCGCTGGTAGTGACACAGCAATACGGCGAGGTGCTCAAGATCTTGTCCCCCGACAAGGCCTTCGCGCCCAATGTCAGGGTGCGGGTCGATGTGCTGCGTGGCGACGCCTTTGCGGGTTTGCAACAGCATGAGCAGGCGGGGCAGTCATATCAAGCTGCGTTGGCGCTGGACCCCAAGGATCCCGGGGCGTTGATCGGGCTCGCGAAACTGGCGAGCGCTACGCATGATGCGGATGCCGCCGGAAAGTACGTGCAGCAGGCTTTGGCTGCCGCGCCGGAGAATCCGCAGGCGTTGATGGCTCAGGGCGATCTGGCGTTCGACCGCGGCGATTTCGCCGCTGCTGAAGCGAGTTACCAGAAAGTGCTGCACCTGAAGCAGCCTGACTGGCTGCCGCAAGAGCATTTTTACACGCTGGCGCGATTGGCCAATGCGCAGGCGCAACAAAACCATCTGGACAAGGCGCTGGTCAATATCAAGGCGCTGGAAAAGATGTCGCCGCAGCAACCGTATGCGCACTATCTGCAAGCGGTGGTGCTGTACAAGCAGGGCCATCTGGACGACGCGCTTGCCGCGCTGCAGCAGGTGTTGAAGGTAACGCCTGATAACGTCCAGGCGCAGATGCTGATGGGCGCGATCAACTATGCGCAAGGCAACTACGGCCAGGCGGAAATGGCGCTCAGCAACGTCATGGGCATCGACCCGAAGAACGTCGAAGCGCGCAAATTGCTGGCGTTGACGTTGTACCGCGAAGGACGCTCACGCCAAGCGCTGGACACCCTGCGGCCGGCATTGCCAGGTACACCTTCCGATACCGAATTGACGGCACTGTTGCAGCGGGCTGCGACCGCAGATGCCGGTAAACCCGGAACGGCAAGTTCCCCAGCCGCCGCAAGCCCGCCGAGCAGTCCCCTCGACGCCCAGTTCGCGCCGGCCGGCAAGGCCCTTGCCGCCGGCAACGCAGTAGAGGCAATTCGCCTGCTACAGGCGATCCCGGCTGGCGATGCGACGGTGGAGGGACGGCGTAACAGCCTGCTGGTCATGGCCTACGTGCGTGACAAACGCGTCGACGAAGCGGTCAAGACGGCGGCAGGATACGTCCAGCAGCATCCGGACGTCAGTGAGGCGCACTTGCTGTACGGGACGACGCTGATCGCGGCAGGCCAGCGCGACAAGGCGCGCGCCGAATACTTGCAGGCCACCAAGCTGGACCCCAAAAATATGGCCGCGCTGCTGAGCCTCGGCAGTCTGGATTCGCTCGAAGGGCATTACGCAGATGCCGCCGGGCGGTATCAGGCGGTGTTGCAGGCGGACCCGAAAAACGTCGCCGCCATGAATGCGCTGGGCCAGCTTGCCACGCAGCAACGCGACAAGGCGGGTGCCGTCAAGTGGTTCAACCAGGCCATCGCCGTCGCGCCAAAATCCGCCGCCGCGTACGTCGCACTGGTGGTGCTGTACAGCGAAAGCGGACAGTTCGAGGACGCGGTGAGCACCGCCAAGCAGTTGGTGGCGGTTAACCCCAACAATCCGGCAGCGCTCAACGCGCTGGGTGCGGCGCAACTCAATGCCGGTCATCAGAGCGACGCGCTCAAACCGCTGCAGCAAGCCACCGAGCTCGCGCCGCAGGTACCCTTGTATCGCACCAATCTGGCGCGTGCGCAGCTTCTCAACAAGGACATCAAGGCCGCCGAAGCCAATCTCGACCAGGTCATCAAAGCCGATCCGGGGCAGGTATTGGCAGTGACGCTGCGCTCATTCATGCGGTTGCAGAACCACGATTTGCCCGGCGCGATTGCTTCCGCGCAAACACTGCAGAAGCAGCCTGCCACCAAGGCTGCGGGATTTGCCCTGGAAGGCGATCTGTACATGGCAGACAAGGCGTGGGACAAGGCGGCACAGGCCTATCAACAGGGGTTGAAGGTCAGTTACGAGCGCCCGCTGGTGATCAAGAGCTTCCAGGCGTTGAGAGAGGGTGGCGCCAAGGCGCCGGAAGGGGTGCTGCGCGACTGGTTGACCAAGCACCCGGACGATGCCGCCATACGCCTGCAGTTGGCCCAGTACTACATGGACCATACGCAAAATGCGCTGGCTGCCAGCCAGTACGAACTGGTATTGAAGGCATACCCAAACAATGTTGGCGCGCTAAACAATCTTGCCTGGCTCTACACCGAGCAAAACAACCCCAAGGGGCTGACGCTGGCCGAGCAGGCGTACAAAGCGGCGCCGGAGTCACCCAGCGTTGCGGACACCTATGCCTGGGCGCTGATCGCCAGCAACCAGGTCAAGACCGCCTTGCCCATCCTGGTGAAAGCCGCCAAGGCGGGGCCGAAGGTGCCAATGATCCAATATCACCTGGCCGTGGCCCAGGCGCGCACCGGTGACAAAGCCGGTGCCCGTGCGACGCTCGAGGCGCTGCAGAAATCGGGTGTCGATTTTCCGGACAAGCAAGCCGCGGAAAAGCTTTACCAAGAGGTGAAGGGCGGTGCCGCTGGCAACGCCGGCAAATAAGCGAAGGCTGTCGCCGGCATAACGCATTCCGCGCCTCGGGAGGGGCGGGCATTGCCCACCGGCCTGTTCATCGCGCCACGGTACAAGCAGCGGCGGGCACTGCCCGCCCGGCGTTCTGCGTCGCGCGTGATTTCCGTTACATGGTGTTGATCATTCGGGCCGGCGGCAGTGTGCCGCTCGGGCCCCAGAGTTCGCAGCCGCAGGGGAGCACTGGCTGCCGGCTCGCTGGCGTGACCACCGGCACGCGCGGAGAAGCATCCGTGTCGAGCTAAAAGCGCTGCGCCCGCTACGAATGTGGGCTGCCGTGTTGACCTCACTCGATCAATCTGCCGATTGTACTTGCGGTTCAGCCGTCCGCACTGCGTGCGTTGAGACGATAGTGTGTAGCACTCGGCCGGGCGTGGCGACGGGCGCGAAGGTTTGCATCGCGATGCAGTCGAGTAGATAGTCGGTTGGTGCCTGGCCGCGAATGTTCTAAGGCCGATAAGCGAGGCAACCGCGGGCCGCCGCTTGAGCGCGCGGACCCTGCAGCGTGTCCGACGTCACATATCTCACTGATTTTCGCTAGAAAGTTTACTCAGTCTGGGTAAGACGTGATGGGTATCGCAGTTTGCCTCAGCCCTCACGTATACATTTCCTTCACGGTCCAGGGGCGGACCCGGCGGTGGCGCTTTTCCGTGTCGCGACGTCGAAACAGTTGATCCAAGCCGTCGCCCTTCGCGGATCGCGAAGGAGCTGCGCCAGCTACCCGGGCAGCACCTGAGCATGGTTTCCCCGGCGATTCACTTACCCAACGCGAGGCCGTGGAATCACCATGGGTACAATCCAGGAATCAGTGTCGTCTTTGCATCCCTACCGCCATCGGCAGACGTTCAAGAAGCTACTGGCAACGTTCTACGCAGGTTGCGCGTTGCTGTTTGGCGCCGTATCCGCGCAGGCGGCAACCGTGGTGACGGATACCGTCGTCAGTCGGTCCGCACAAGCGCAGCGCAACGTACCGGTGACCTTCGGCCAGGTTTTCAAAAGCGGAGACGTACCTCGGAACGCGACCGTTACCGCCTCCCTCAATGGGCAGCCGGTGACTCTGCAAGTGGATGCGAAGGCGACCCATCCAGACGGGAGCCTTCGGCATGCGGTATTGACCATGATTGTGCCCGCACTGGGCGCTAATAGTCGGGTACCGGTGATGCTGACTGCAGAACCATCGCTTCCTGGAGGAAGCCGGCCCATCACGATCTCGCAAGTACTCGCGACGTCCTACAACGCCTGGGTGTCACTTAACATCGCCGGCAAGGCCTATACAGCCAACGCTCGCGCGCTATTGCAGGCGGCCAACAGTTCCAGCACGTGCGCATCGTGGAGCGAACGATGCAACCTCTGGCTTTCCGGTCCTCTGGCCAGCGAGTGGGTGGTGAATGGTGCGGTGACTGCAGCAGATGGCACGACCAACCCGAACCTGAGGGTGTACTTCGCCGTGCGCGCCTACGCGGGGACCGCGCC
>JBDSWR010000090.1:0-5035 GCA_039926605.1 Rhodanobacter sp.
GACTTCTTCATGCTTACGCCGTCCCAGCGGCTGACCGGTACGCCGCGCTCGTCGAGCACGTATTCCATGCGGTCGTAAGCGAGCACGGCGTCGCGGTTTTCGATGTTGCGGAAGTCGTGAATCACCGGCTGCGGCGGGGTGACGTTGCCGTGGGTGCGGTAGTGCCATTGCAGGTAGCCGATCCACAGGACAACTTCGGCGATGGCGGCGGCGCGCGGGTTCAGTTCGATGCCGAGCAACTGGTGCGGATCTACGGTTTCGCCGCTCATCGCGTCGGCGTGTTCGCCATCCAGCGCCAGGCCGGTTTGGCGAAAGCCCAGCTCGTCGAGAGCGTTGAGCACCTCGCCTTCGAGTCGCTTCAAATGTTCCAGGGTGACGTACAAGAAATTGCCGCTGCCACAGGCGGGATCGAGCACTTTGACCGTGCACAGGCGGTGGTGAAATGTGCGCAAGGCCTTGACGGCGTCGTCCACCTTGCCTTCGGCGGCCAGCGTGAGTGCGGCGGCGTGCGCTTCGCTCCATTCACTGCGCAGCGGCTCGATCACCGCCGGCAGCACCAGCCGCTCGACGTAGGCGCGTGGCGTGTAATGCGCACCCAGCTTGTGGCGTTCGGTCGGGTCCAGCGCGCGTTCCAGCAAAGTGCCGAAGATCGCCGGCTCGACGTGTTCCCACTTGGCGCGGGCGGCCTCGATCAACAGTGCTACTTGCTCGCGCGTGAGCGGCAAGGTGTCGGGGTGCTTGAACAGCTTGCAATTGAAGCGCAGCACGTCGCAGGCGATGGCCGCGCTGAAGCCGCCGCCGTCCATGTCGTGCCACAACTGCGCGAGCATGCGCATGGCGACGTCGGGTTTGTCCACGTACTGCAGCAGCAGATTGCGGAAGCTCTCTGCGGGGAGCAGCTTGACATCTTCGGCGAACATCGTGAACAGGCAGCGCACCAGGAACGGCTTCGGGCCGGTGCCCGGCGTGTTCCAGACTCTTGGCCAGGGCGGCCAGCCGCCCGGCAATCTCGCGCGTGACACGCGCTGACTCGCGGGCGGGGTCGAGCGACAGCGGATTGGTCCAGATCCGGCGCAGGCGGTCGCGCTGCTTCTCATCGCGCAGATCGGTGAGCGCGATGCGGTGGCTGCGCGGGTCGGGGAACGGCGTGTAGGTGGCGCCAGAGCGGCTGAATTCCGCATACAGCTCGATGCGGTTGCCGACATCGACCACGATGAGAAATGGCGGGCGACCTTCCTCGGCTGGCAGCGCGCGGGCGTATTGTTCCGCCTGGCTGCGCGCACGCAGCAGCGCGTCGTCAAAGCCTTTGGTATGCGTCGGCGCCTTGAGCTTTTTGGCTTCCAGTACGAAGCAGCCGCGCTTGTACAAGTCGATGCGTCCGGCGGACGTGCTGCCATCGCCGTGGGTGAATGTGACTGGCCGCTCGAACATGTATTGCAGCTCGGCATCGGGGTGCGGCGCAGCCACCCCCAGCAGCTTGCACAAGTCGATCGCGAAACTTTGCGCGGTGGACAGCTCCGATGCCGTCGAGCCGCTCCATTTGGCAATGAAGTCCTCTGCTGCGTCACTGGTGATCTCGGTCATCTTCGTCCCATGCGACTCGCCCCATGACGAAGGCTAGTCGATGGTGTGGCAAAGCGCATCTCCGCCGCGTCGGACGAGCGCCCCGCAGGGCGGGCACTGCCCGCCGTGCACGCCGCGTTGCGACCCTGCATGCCCGATGGGAGGAGCCGGCGGGCTGTGCCCACCCTGCATTTCCGCGTTTCCCAGGTTGCGAGGCTGCACACCGCCTGCGACGTCGGCGTGGAAGAACCCGGCAGTAGGGCGGCAGTAGCAGCAAATGTGTGGTGGCGTGGCTGCCGGTCTGGCGACGTCGGGGGAGTGCGCCCATGGCACTGCTTGACCGCACGCTGCGCGGGTCCGACGCTGCAGCTTTGGCGAGGTTTGAGGTGCTGCCATGTGCGGTCGCTATGCACTGTTTGGCCCCGTGAGTACATCGCGCGCGGCGCTCGCCGAGATGGACCGGCTGGAGTTGAATCTGGACGGCCTGATCAACGCGCGCGAACCGCAGTACAACATTGCGCCGACGCAGAAGGCGCTGGTTGTGGCCGTGGGGGAGGAGGGCGCGGAAATGAAGGCGCTCCGCTGGGGGCTGGTGCCGTCGTGGGCAAAGGATGAAAAGATCGGCGCGCGAGCCATCAATGCCCGCGCCGAATCGGTGCAGGACAAGCCGATGTTCCGCGCGGCGTTCAAGAAGCGGCGCTGCCTTGTGCCAGCGAGTGGCTATTTCGAATGGCGGGTCGAGGCCGGCGGCAAGCAGCCGTATTTCATTCGCCAGGGCGATGGGGAACTGCTGATGTTTGCCGGCTTGTGGGAAGCGTGGCGACCATCGGACGCGGGCGAATGGCTGCGCACCTTCGCGATCATCACCGGCGAGCCGGGAAAGGTCAGCGGTGACATTCACGACCGACAGCCGGTGATCCTTCCGCCCGATCGCTGGGATATGTGGCTGACAGGTACGGCGCAAGACGGCCACGCGGCACTGCGAGACCTGCCCAACGCTGATCTCGCGTATTACGCGGTTCCCAAGGCGGTTGGTTCGCCACGCAACCGTGGACCCGAGCTGGTGCAGCCGTTGACCTGACAGGCTGCCACCGGGCGCGGGTAAGACGGCGAAGTGATATTGCGCAGGCCGCTGTGGCCTTGGCCGCGTGGGCCAGTGCAAGCCCTGGAGTTTGCAGGTTTGCGCAAATCAATGCGTGGGTTGACGATTTTTCAGCATCGCAACGATCGACACGTTGCGACCCTGCAGGGCAGCGTCGGGCACGTTGTATGCCTGCGATGACGCGGGGCGATGACCCGTTCAGACGGCCGTATCCATCGCGTTGTCACAGTTGCGGTTCGTGCGGGTCTCGCAGAGAGCAAGCTGACGCGCAGCGCAAGAGACGACGGTGTCAGTCTGGTCTCGTCTGGATCATGCGCAGCCACTCGTTGCAACCCGCTCTGATACGATCAATACCTCGGCTAATCGCGTGACGCTCATGCTTTCCATTACCGGCTGGTCGAAGAAGTTTTGAATCTCGTTGCCCTTTGCGGAGCGTATGCATGACTGAATCTGTACCTTGGCAACCGCCGAAAATATGGCGCTGGGATAAAGAAAGCGGGGGACGGTTCGCGAAGATCAACCGACCCGTCGCGGGCGCCACCCACGACAAGGAATTGCCCATTGGCCGCCATCCGCTGCAGCTTTACTCGCTGGGCACGCCCAACGGGGTGAAGGTGACGGTGATGCTGGAGGAATTGCTGGCGTTAGGGCACGTCGGCGCCGAATACGATGCCTGGCTGATCGATATCGGCGAGGGCGATCAGTTCGGCAGCGGCTTTGTCGCGGTCAATCCGAACTCGAAGATTCCAGCGCTGATGGACCACAGCGGCGCGCAGCCAGTACGGGTGTTCGAGTCGGGCGCGATCTTGCTGTATCTGGCAGAGAAGTTCGGCGCCTTGCTGCCGACCACACATGTGGCGCGCACCGAATGTCTCTCGTGGTTGTTCTGGCAGATGGGCAGCGCACCGTTCCTGGGTGGTGGCTTCGGGCATTTCTACGCGTACGCGCCGCTCAAGATTGAATACGCGATCAATCGCTACGCCATGGAGGTCAAGCGTCAGCTCGATGTGCTCGATCGGCACCTTGCCGAGCATCGCTATCTTGCCGGGGACGATTATTCGCTTGCCGACATCGCGGTGTGGCCGTGGTATGGCCTGCTGGCGGAAGGCGGCGCTTACGACGCCGGTGAGTTTCTGCAGGTGCAGACGTACACCCATGTGCAGCGCTGGACTGCCCTGATTGCCGCGCGACCAGCCGTTCGGCGGGGGTGCATGGTCAACCGTGTTTCCGGCGCGTTGTCCAGCCAGTTGCGCGAGCGGCACGACGCCAGCGACTTTGCCACCCGCACGCAGGACAAGTTGCAGCCCGCCGACGGTACCGGACCAGACGGAGAAACCCGATGAAACTGTATGACAGCCAGCGCGCCCCCAATCCCCGCCGTGTGCGTTGGTGCATGGCCGAGAAGGGCATTACGGATATCGAGATCGTACCCATCGACATCTTCAAGGGCGAACACCGCAGCGCCGATTACCGCGGGCACGCCGGTCTTCCGCATGTCCCGGCGCTGGAGCTGGACGACGGCACGACGATCACCGAATCCGTGGCGATTTGTCGCTACCTGGAGAGTCGCTACCCCGAGCCGAACCTGTTCGGCCGCGATGCGCAGGAAACCGCGGTCATTGAAATGTGGACGCGTCGCGCGGAAATGCTGCTGGCCACACCGCTGATGCAGGCCGTGCGCCACAGTCATCCAGTGTTGGCCGCGCTGGAACATCAAGTGCCCGAGGTAGCCGCATATTATCGTTCCGCCGCCGAGCGGACCCTTCCCATGTTCGACCGGCGGCTCGGCGAGAGCGACTTCATCGCAGGCGATCGCGTGACCATCGCCGATATCGTCGCCTTCACCGGCCTCGACTTCGCGCGCATGATCAAATTCCGCGCTGCTGAGGACCTAGTCCACATCGCCCGCTGGGCCGAGGCAATGCGCCAGCGGCCAGCCGCGGCTGCGGGTACTTGATCGTCGCGTCACCAGCACCAAGTTTCGGTGGTCGCAGCCACATTCGAGGACGCGGGTTTCCGCCGATGTTCGACCGCGTTCCTGATAGCATGACGCCTCTCCCTTGCGAGCCGACAAGTTCATGGAGAGGTGACCGAGTGGTTTAAGGTAGCAGTCTTGACGCGCAGGCAGGAAGCCGAAGCGAACATCGGCACAGCCGATGGCCCCAAAGGGGTGAAGGGCAGGATGCCCGGAATAAAACTGCCGTAGTGGCGCGCAAGGCGCGCCTCGTCAGTCGAGCGACTTCATGGAGAGGTGACCGAGTGGTTTAAGGTAGCAGTCTTGAAAACTGCCGTAGGTGCAAGCCTACCGTGGGTTCGAATCCCACCCTCTCCGCCAGTTCTGCGACATGAAGCCCTGTTTATACAGGGCTT
>JBDSWR010000091.1:0-73847 GCA_039926605.1 Rhodanobacter sp.
GACGTGAAGGCCTATCAGGCCGCCGGTGGAAGCTTTCACTACGTCAATCTGTCCAACGCGACCTGCCTGCCGGGTTTGATCGACGCGCACACGCACCTGACGTTTGAAACCAGCCCGACCGGCTTCACCGATCAATTTCGCTGGAACAGTGCCGACTACGCGATCCGTTCCACCGTGTACGCGCGGCGCACATTGCTGGCCGGCTTTACCAGCGTGCGCAACCTGGGTGACGGGAACGGCGAATCCATCGCGCTGCGCAACGCCATCAACGCTGGCATCGTGCCCGGCCCGCGCATCTTCACCGCCGGACGGGCGATCGGCAGTACCGGAGGCCATGCTGATCCCACCGATGGCTACCGCATGGATCTGGCCGGGGATCCGGGGGTCAAGGATGGAGTCATCAACAGCCCGGAAGACGCGTGGAAAGCCGTCCGCCTGCACTACAAGGCCGGCGTCGATGTCATCAAGATCATGCCTTCCGGCGGGGTGCTCGACGAAAGTGCCAGCGCCGACAATCCGCAAATGACCATTGAGGAAATCCAGGCGGTGGTCGCTGCGGCACACGACTACGGCCTGACCGTCGCCGCGCACGCACACGGTGCGGAGGCCATCCGTCGGGCCATTATCGGCGGCGTGGATTCGATCGAACACGGCACGTTCATGGATGCGGCCGACATGCAACTGATGAAGCAGCACGGCACGTGGTATGTGCCCACGATCATTGCCGGCAAATACGTGCAGGAGATGGCCGCCAAGCCCGGTTACTACCCGCCGCAGATCGCGCGCAAGGCCATGGAGGTGGGGCCACTCATCCAGGCCACTGCAGGCAAGGCCTACAAGGCCGGCGTCAAGATCGCGTTCGGTACCGATGCGGCGGTCTATCCGCATGGGCAGAACGCGAAGGAATTTGAATACATGGTGCAAGCCGGCATTCCGCCGCTGTATGCACTGCAGGCAGCCACCACCCACGCCGCCGAACTGCTGCACAAATCCGACCAGCTTGGCCAGATTGCCGTGGGTCGCGGCGCCGACGTGATTGCCGTGCCCGGCAACCCGCTGGACGACATCACCGCCATGCAACGCGTCAGTTTCGTGATGAAGGACGGGGTCATTTACAAGGAAGGTGGCGAACCAACCTTGCCTTGAACGGCCCCGCCTGTGGCTCCGCTACGCAACGCACCACAGGCACAAGCCGGCGTGCAGTGCCCGCCTTCCGGGCCGCGCAGGCACGATGCGCCTTTGGGGTGCCCGCTCGGACGGTGCCGCTGGGACCTGCCGGCCGACCGCGGCCAGTAGCCGATCCTGTAGCATGACGCCCATGAACGAGCAGCCCGCAACCACCCATTTCGGCTTTCGCGATGTGCCGGTCGACGAGAAGCAGAAGCTGGTCGGTCAGGTCTTCACTTCGGTCGCGCACAACTACGACTTGATGAATGACCTGATGTCGTTCGGCGTGCACCGCCTGTGGAAGCGCCATTTCGTGGCCATCAGTGGTGTGCGTCGCGGCGATCGCGTGCTCGATCTGGCCGGCGGTACGGGCGATATCGCAGCACTGTTGCAACCGGTTGTGGGCGACTCCGGCGAAGTGGTGGTGGGTGACATCAACGCCGCGATGCTGGATGTCGGGCGCGACCGGCTGACTGACCGCGGACTGGTTTCCGGCTTGCGCTGGGCGCAACTCAACGCCGAGGCGCTGCCATTTGCCGACAACAGTTTCGACACGGTGACCATGGCGTTCGGGCTGCGCAACGTGACTGACAAGGATCAGGCACTCGTGGATATCCTTCGCGTACTCAAGCCCGGTGGTCGCCTGCTGGTGCTGGAGTTTTCGCGCGTGCAGAACGCGCTGTTCAACAAGCTCTACGACTTCCATTCATTCAAGGTACTGCCGCGGCTTGGTCGGCTGTTCGCGGGCGACGCCGACAGCTACCAATATCTTGCCGAATCGATTCGCAAGCATCCCGATCAGGCCACGCTGAAGGGCATGATGGAGCGCGCCGGGTTCGGCCGCGTGGAGGTGCGCAACCTCACCAATGGTGTCGTGGCGATCCATCGCGCCTACAAGTTCTGAGGTCTTGCGCAGTCGCGTGGTGCACGTTTGCCGCCTGGCTGATCCACGTCAGAGGAACCACGCCCGCGCTGGCGTATGTTGATGCTCCCCTTTCCCCCTCGAGCATCCATCGCATGTCCGCTGAAATGGCTCCCGAAGAAAACGTCTACCCGTTCGATGCCCGCGGCATCGCCCACCGCTTCCGCCATTCGGCCATCTTTGGCGCAATTGGCGCGCTGCGCTCCGGCGAGACCATGCGCTTCATCAATGACCACGATCCCATCCCGCTGCTCGCGCAGCTTCGCGACCGCCTCGGCGACAACCTGACCGTCAGCTACCGCCAGCGCGAGCCCGGCGCGATCGTGATCGATTTCGGCATTGTCGACATGCCGGTTGAATGAGGTCACACCGCTCATGACTTACCCGGCGTTCTTCGACCAGGCACCGCACATCACCCTGCGTGATCCGCTATCCGACTTTCTCGGCGCTGCGGAAGGCGGAGTGATGGAATACACCTACGTTGACGCGGTGCATCTGGCCGGGCATTCCTGCCCGACCGTTGCCGGCGCGTTTCTGATGGCCCGTGCCGCACTGCGGGCGCTGTATCCGGATCAGCCTGCCGAACGCGGGGCGATCAGCGTACACATACCCGGGCCCGAGGACGAGGGCGTCAACGGGGTCATTGCCCAGGTGCTCACCTTGATTACCGGCGCGGCTGCCGCCAATGGCTTTCACGGCATTGGCGGCCACTTCGTGCGCCAATCTTTGCTGAGCTATGCGGATACGGCACGCAGTGACGATATTCAGTTCACCCGTCGCGACACAGGCGCCAGCGTCAGCGTGCGTCTGGATTTGAGCACCGTGCCAGCGGCACCCCATCTGCGCGAGTTGCTCATCGCCGCGCTCAGTGATGGCGCCACCACGACGCAGCGCAAGGACTTTGCCGAGGCTTGGCAAGGTCGCGTGCAACGCCTGCTGCTGGAACATGCCGACGATCCACACACGTTGCAATTGACTCGCTTGAACTGATCGCCACCGCAGGAAATCGGCAATGCCGGCCCGCGTACGTTTGCCGGCACGGTGGCACCAGCATTCATTTTCACGTGCCCGCAGTTACCACAATGCCAGCTGTGGGTGGGTGTCGCCAATTGGCCAGCATCACCCCGCCGACGGTAATGGCACCGCCCACCAGAATGAGCGCGTGCGGCACCTCGTGCAGCCACACCCAACCGATCAACAGCGCAATGGGCGGTGACAGATAAAGGAAGCTGCTGACGCGCGACGCCGACGTGCGTTGCACGGCCATATTCCACGCGAGATAGCCGACAACGGTGGGCGCGATGCCCAGCCACAGCAGCGCCAACAGCGGTGGCCACGGTGCCTCGACGACCGCCTGCGGAAGCCGCCATCCAAACGGCAGCGCCGCGACAGCGGCAGCGCAGAACGTACCCGCCGTGACGCCCAATGTGCTGCTGCGCGCAAACAAGGGTTTCAGGCCGACGAAATAAACTGCCGTCGCCATGACACACACCAGGACCCACAGCGCCATCGGATTGGTGTCCACGCGTTGACCGCTGGCAAGTACCACCAACACCGTGCCCACCAGCGCGATGCCAAAACCGATCCACGTGCGCAGCGACAGTCGCTCACGCATCCACATGGCGGATACCGCTGCGGTGGCCGCAGGTACCAGGGCAATGAGAATGGCTGCGGTACCGCTGGCGATTTGGGTCTCGGCGTAGTTCAAACACAGGTGGTAGACGGTCAAACCAGTGATGCCCAGCAGGGCCACCCGCAGCCAATCGCGGCGCGCCGGAAGTGCTACATGGGTGACCTTTGCCAACACCGCGAAACACACCGCCCCAAACGCCAGCCGCGCCAACGCCACTTCGCCGGGACTGAAATACGGCAAGGTGTAGGCGATCGCCGCGTAAGCTGACGACCACGTCAGCAACGCCACCATGATCGCCACGAGCGTGCGCCCATCGAAGCGTTCAGGGATATCCATGCGCGGCAGTTCCTGGAAAGATCACACCAGCACGGGGCCGGCGAGCGACGCATGATAAAGCCAACTGTGCCGTCTCGGCGCCACGCCATCGAAGCCGGTGAAGGCGCCCTGATGCATGACGCCGTGCGCATATGGCGGCAAGGTGGCCATCCCGAGCGCACCAGTCGGTCCAATCTCCAAGTGACGGGACGGGAAGCACAAAGACACGTGCGCCTGGATTTCACACGCCTTCACGGACGATGACGCAGTCGCGGCACTTCCTGCCACGCATCGGGAGTGTGTGTGAAAGTCGCAACCTGCTTGTTGAGCAATCTTCTGCTTGCGCTGGTGACCACCGGCGTCGCCTCGGCGAAGACGCCCGCCCCGGCAGCGCCAGTCCAACTGACTGCCGAAGCGGTGAACGACGCCGCGCTGACCAACGCGGTGAAAAGTGGCGACAAGGGCGCGGCGGTGCTGCGCGCACAGGTGCTGCTGGAGCGAGCACACTTCTCACCCGGGGAGATTGACGCGGTTGCCGGATCGAGCATGCACCAGGCGATTGCCGGCTATCAGACCAACCACAAGTTGGCAGTGAGCGGCACGATGGATACGCCGACCTGGGCCGCGCTGAACGCGGACAGCGCACCGGTGCTGACGACGGTAACCCTCACCGCCGCCGATGTCGCAGGCCCGTTCAAACCGCTGCCAGATGGCATGATGGCGCGATCAAAGCTGGATGCGCTGGGTTACACCTCGGTACTGGAGGCCCTCGGTGAACGCTTCCACGCCAGCCCGGCGCTCCTGCAAGCGCTCAACCCGGGCGCCGATTTCACCAGAGAAGGCGCCGAGCTGGTCGCACCCAGTGTCGCCGCCACCACGCCGCTGCCGCGCATCGCGAGCGTAGTGGTGGACAAGTCCGATTCGACTGTCTCGCTGCGCGATGAAGCTGGACAAATCGTGGCGCAGTATCCCGCCTCGACCGGCTCCACTCACGATCCACTACCACTGGGGCAATGGAAAATCCTCGGCGTGGCCAAGCACCCGGTGTTTCACTACAACCCGAAGCTGTTCTGGGATGCCAAGGCCAGTGACGCCAAAGTCACCCTGGCGGCCGGACCGAACAACCCGGTAGGCGTGGTGTGGATCGATCTGTCCAAGGAACATTACGGGATCCACGGCACGCAGGAGCCCGCGCATGTCGGCAAGACCGAATCGCATGGCTGCATTCGCCTGACCAACTGGAGCGCGCTTGAGGTGTCGCAGGCGGTCAGGCCGGGTATGCCCGCACTGCTGCAGGAGTGACATGAAGCTTCTGCTCGGCTTCGTGGCCGGAGTCGCCTGTGGTGCGGCGCTGATGTTCCAGCTGATGCACAGCGGCTGGCTGGTGCCGGATCGGGTTTCCTCGCTCCCGGCCGCGACCTCGCTCAACCCGCTGCCCGCGGCACCGATGGCCGCCACAACCCCGACAGCGCCACTGACGTCAGCTCCGACAGCGCTGGCCGTGGCCGCGCCCACAGCAGCAGTGGATGTCGAGTTGTCGGCCGGAAGGACGAGTGCCGTGTCCGTCACCCTGCCGGCGGCTGTCGCCACCAGCCACGCCAATGTCGCGGGCAGCGGCTTCGCGGTCGGCGTACCCGCCGACGTGCCAACCGCTGCCGTCAGCGGCTTGCTCATCCCGGTGCAGGGCATCCTGCCCGCCGACCTGCGTGACACCTTTACTCAAGCGCGATCTTCCGACCGCGTGCATGACGCGATCGACATCATGGCGCCACGTGGCACGCCAGTGCTGGCGGCCAACGACGGACACGTGGTGAAGCTGTTTACCAGCAAGCCTGGAGGCCTTACCGTCTACCAGTTCGATCCAAGCGAACACGTGATCTATTACTACGCCCACCTCGACAGCTACGCACCTGGCTTGGCCGAAGGCCAAGCCCTGCACCGCGGGGATCGCATCGGCAACGTGGGCAGCACCGGCAACGCCAGCGCCGAGGCGCCACACCTGCATTTCGAAGTGCAGTTGCTGGGGCCGGAGAAGCAGTGGTGGCACGCGACTTCAATCAATCCTTATGGCCGCTTTGCGGGGCAGCCGTAAACGACGGTGCGGTTACTCGGGCGTGCTGTGGCTTCAGCAAATGTCCGGCCTGAACATTTGACCGTGTGGCTTTGGGTAGACTCCGGCGATGTCTTCCTTCCGCTTTGCATCTGCTTGCGCACTGACCGCAGCTGTCTGCGTTGGCGCCGTCGCGACGACCGTGGTGGCTGCGGCCACGCGTTCGCCGACGGGCGTGCGCGTTTCAGCGCCAGCGCACCACAGCAGTCCAACCTTGCATGATCTGGCGCCACAGGCTGATCCGAAGGTGCTCGAACTGGCACTGGCAGCCGTGCGTTGTGCCCAAGCCGATGGCGTCGGCACGGCGGCGAAGCGGTTGGCGGTGATTGACTACAGCCGCCCGTCGCTGCAGCCGCGACTGTGGGTGTTTGATCTGGCCAGCCACACGTTGCTATATCACGAACTGGTCGCTCACGGCAGCGGTTCGGGCGGCAACGTCCCGGACCGCTTTTCCAATGTCGATGGCACCCACGCGTCGAGCCTGGGGCTGTTTGTGACCGGCACCACCTACGTGGGACGCAACGGCTATTCGCTGCGCATGGACGGACTCGAGCAGGGCATCAATGATGCGGCGATGGATCGCGCCATTGTCATGCACGGCGCGTCGTATGTAGATGCGGACACGGGGCGGAAGATGGGTCGGTTGGGACGAAGCTGGGGTTGCCCGGCGCTGCGCACAGCGGTCGCCAAACCGATCATCGACGTGATGAAGAACGGGCAGTTCGTGTTTTCCTACTATCCCGATCAGGCGTGGCTGGCGCGCTCGGCGCTGGCCAACTGTGCCGAAGCACGCGTCGCCCAACGCGAGCACGCCGCAGCCGACCCAGCGGCCTGAGCCGTCGGCTGCGCTGCACTGATCGAGTCGCGATTCCTGCTTCGATCCGCTTCGACAACCTGGCATGTTGCCTTGGCTGCGGCTCTGGGGAGGCCCACAACCGCGTCAACGATATTTCCGATCCGACTCAGCTCGCTGGTGTCAACGCGCTCGTCGATGCAACCGGTCATGCGCAGCGCGGGGCATGCTCGCGCCATGCGCGCAGCGGCCGCGCCCACGCGCAGATCAGCTTGGGGACTGAACTTTCCTTCACCGCCGTCGTGTTCGAATGAACGTACTCTTTGACTCGGATGGAAGGCGCGCGCATGCGATTTACCTCGTTGCTCAAGCGCACGGTGATGTCTGCGGTGTCCGGTTTCAACGACGACGAACTGATGACGCGCGCCGCGGCGCTGGCGTTCTATGCGTCGGTTTCGTTTGCGCCGGTGCTGGTCTTGCTGGTGTGGATGCTCTCCAGCCTGAACAGTGATTGGCAGCAGCAACTGGCCGCTTCGCTCACCGGGATGATTGGCGCGCAGGCCAGCGATGCTGTGCAGGCAGTGATCACCAGCGCGCGCGAGCATCCGCGTAGCGGCAATATCGCCGGTCTGGTGGGTCTGGGGGTCACTTTGTTTGGTGCTTCGGCGGTATTCGCCCAGTTGCAGGGCTCGCTCAACCGCATCTGGGACGTGGAGCCTCGTCCGGGCGCGGCCGTTGGTGCCTGGCTGCTCGCACGTGCCCGCGCCTTGGCGCTGCTGGGCGGAATCGGCTTCATGCTGATTGTCACGTTCGTCGTTTCCGGCGTCCTTCAACTCGTCCTGCGCGCCGACACCGTGGCATGGCACATCATCGAGTACGTCTTGTCAGCCGTAGTGTTCGTGCTCGCTTTCGGCGCGATGTACCGCGTGCTGCCCGATGCAAAGATTCACTGGCGTGATGCGTTCAGGGGCGGCACCCTGACCGCCGTGCTGTTCCTGGCAGGCAAATGGGCGATTGGCTTGTACATCTCCCATGGCGACGTCGGCGGCGCGTACGGCTCTGCCGGTGCATTGGTGGTGCTGCTGACGTGGGTGTTCTACGCGTCAGTCATCGTGCTGATGGGAGCTGAACTCACCCATGGGCTGATGAAGGCACGTGGCGAGACCACGACGCCCGAGAAGCAGGCAGCAAAGGCGATGACGCCGAGTTGAAGGCTCAGCGCCCTTGCGCTCGCTGGAACGCGCTTGCTCCTTGGTACGTTGCGGCGCTTGAGCATGGTAGCCAGCAGACGCCTCACCGCAGCGGCGCGTCGCGGGTCGACTCACAGCACACGGCGGCATCGACACGTAGGCCCGGGTGACGCGAAAGCGTACCGAGGACCACACGCGTGCATGTGCACCGCGTCGCCGGAGTGGCGAGGATACTGGTTGGCAAGCGACAAGAAAACGATGGTTGCCACCGGCACTCCCGTGGATGCGCCGCAGCGGTCCACGGTCGATTCCGTCAAACTTATTTCCGCAACACCATGCCGGAACGTTTGCAGCCGCTCGCGTACCGCGGCGACACGCGATTTCTCTCCTTGGCCTTGTATGCTGATGCGCGCTGCAACGTTCCCGTTGCGTCCCCTCCGAGCAGGGCACATGAGCGAAAGAAAGCCGACGGCACCTTTGACGCCCAACGACGATGACGTTCTGCGCAATCCAGAACGTCGCCGCGTATTGGGCGGTATGGCTGTGGCTGGTGCAGCAGTGACGCTGGGCAGTTGTCGCTCGCTGGCTAACGCGCCGACGACCGGCAACACCGGACCACTAGCGGCCCCGGCGCTGGATGTCCTGTTGCACAAACATATTCAGCAGGTGGTGGTGCTGTACGCGGAGAACCGCAGCTTCAACAATCTGTTTGCCGACTTTCCCGGACTCGCCCAGCCGCTGGCGCGGGTCCCGGCCGGCGCCGCGCGGCAACGCGATCGCGACGGCAGCGTGCTGAGCACGTTGCCACCGGTCTGGGGCGGCATGGTACCGCAGCCGCAGGTTGTCGACCACCGCACGTACAAGCTCGACGAACTCGCCATCACCGGCCTGCCGAACCAGCCGTTCGCGCTGCGCGCGGCGGACGGCACCCCGTTGCCACACGGCGTGGTCACGCGTGACCTGGTGCATCGTTTCTACGAGAACCAACTGCAGATCAATGACGGGCGGAACGACGGCTTTGTCGCCTGGGGCAACACCGGGGCAATGACCATGGGCCATTACGCCGATGGCGCCGTCAATCTGCGGCTGTGGCAACTCGCCCGCCAGTTCACGCTGTGCGACAACTTCTTCATGGGCGCGTTCGGCGGCTCGTTTCTCAATCATCAGTACCTCGTTGCCGCGCAGCCGCCGTACTACCCGCACGCTGACACCAGCAAAGCGCGCACGCACGTCGCGGTCCTCGAAGGCAGCGACCCCGCTGGCATCCGGCCGAAGCTGGCCGATGACTCGCCTCGGAGCGCGATGCAGGGACCGGCGAAACCTGCCGCCGCCGATACCCTGACCCCGGACTTCTGGGTTGTGAACACCATGGGTCCGCCTTATGCGCCCGCATTCAATCCAGATCCGCACGATGTCCTGCTGGCCGACCCCAACAGCGCGAACACGCTACCCGCACAAACCCATCTGACGATCGGCGACGCACTGAGCGCGGCCAACGTTGACTGGGCCTGGTATGCCGGCGGTTGGCAACTGGCGCTGGACGGCAAGGGCGATGGCGATCCAGACACCTTTCCGAGCGTGCCAAATTTCCAGCCGCACCACCAACCGCTCAATTATTTCCGCCAATTTGCGCCAGGCACGGCTGCACGGGAGCGACACTTGCGCGACGGGGGCTTTGGCGAAACCGCACACAGCAACCATTTCCTCGCCGCCATCGAAGCCGGCAGCCTGCCGCCGGTGACGTTTTACAAGCCGCAAGGCAACCTGAACATGCACGCCGGATATTCGGATGTGAATGCGGGCGACCGCCATCTTGCGCACATCGTGGATGCCCTGCAAAAAAGCCCGCAATGGGCGCACATGCTGGTAGTGATCACGGTCGACGAAAATGGTGGCTGGTGGGATCACGTGGCGCCGCCCAAAGGTGACCGTTGGGGTCCCGGCACCCGCGTCCCGGCGCTGGTCGTTTCACCGTTCGCGAGACGAGGCTTCGTCGATCACACAATCTATGACACCGGCTCGATCCTGCGCTTCATTACTCGGCGCTTCGGGCTCAAGCAACTGCCCGGACTGAAACTGCGCGATGCCTCAATGATCGCTGCCGGCGGCCCACCGCCGGGCGATCTTACCGCCGCACTGCAGTTCGAGACCCGCTGATCCGCATAAAGGAGCCCACACCATGCGCGAGCTGTATCCCCTGATCGAGCCGTACCAGACCCATCGCCTGGCAGTCGATGCACTGCACACCTTGTATGTGGAAGAGTGCGGCAATCCAGCCGGCCTGGTGGTGGTGTTCCTGCACGGCGGCCCCGGCGCCGGGTTGTCCGCCTATCACCGCCGTTTTTTCGATCCAGCGCGCTACCACATCGTGTTGTTCGACCAGCGCGGTTGCGGGAAGTCCACCCCGTTTGCCGAACTTATCGACAACACCACCGGGCATCTGGTCGCCGATATTGAAGCCATCCGGGAACATCTCGGGGTCGAACGCTGGGTAGTGTTCGGCGGCTCCTGGGGTTCCACGCTGGCCCTGGCTTATGCGCAGGCACACCCGGAACGGGTGCTGGGTATCGTGCTTCGCGGCATTTTCCTCGGGCGACCGCAGGAACTGCGCTGGTTCAACGAAATCGACGGCGGCGCCGGACAGATCTTTCCCGAACGCTGGGCGCGATTTCGCGACTTCATCCCGCCCGACGAACGTGACTCGCTGCTGGACGCCTACTGGCAGCGGCTGAACAGCACCGACGAGGCCACTCGTCTCGACGCCGCAAAGGCATGGAGTGCATGGGAAGGTGGCAGCACCAGCTTGATCCACGAGCCCGATGCAGCCGGCATCTTCGAGGACCCCCGCGACGCCGTCAGCGTGGCGCTGGTGGAAGCACACTACTTTCGCCATGCGCTGTTTCTCGAACCCGATCAGCTCCTGCGCAATGTCGACCGCATCCGCCACATTCCGGCGACCATCGTGCAAGGTCGTTACGACATCATCTGCCCGGCTACCAGCGCCTGGGAGTTGGGGCAGGCGTGGCCTGAGGCCAGCCTGCACATCGTGCTGGCCGGCCACAGCGCGGCCGATCCGGCGATTGTCGACCAGCTCGTGCAAGCCACCGACAAGCTCGCAAACCGCTACTGCTGAAGCGGACGGGGAGGAACGCAGAATGCGCATCGCTACTGAGCTTGCAGCTTGACGCTGAGCGGGAAGCTGCCACGAAAGAGCGCCGGAGCTGGTCGACGCCAAGCACATGCCGGCTCGACGGGCGCAGATCGCCCTGGACATGACGTTTGCCGCACGACCGCTTATCGCCGGTGAAACGGGCGGCGCCTCGGACACGGGTTTTTCGCCCATCCAGTCCGGCAGATCCAGCCGGGCTGACGCTGCAGTGCTTCCCGTCTTTGCACGCGTGCAGCGCGCCGTTGGCTGCACATCCAGGCGTCCTGACCAACAGGCAGCTGGCTCCCACCAACCCCTGTTCCGCGAGAGAGTTGCCATCACCAAGGCTTTCGCCACAGGCGATGGAGACTTGCGAAATGGCATACTTGGCGTTTCCGGCACGAGATTTTCGCCATGCGTCTGTTGCCCTTCCTCGCCCTCGGCACCCTGATACTTCCGCTGGCCGCCCAAGCGAACGACCCCAACTCCTACGCACAGCCGGACCAGGTACGCGTGACCCACCTCGACCTCGACCTGAAAATCGATTTTTCGCACAAGCGGCTCGATGGTCAGGCCACGCTGAAACTTGAATGGAAGAACCCGGAAGCACAATCGCTGGTGCTGGACACGCGTGATCTGGAAATTGCCAAGATCGAGGCGCTCGGTAGCGACGGCAAGTCCACGCCGTTGAAATACGCGCTGGCGCCGCGCGATCAACAGCTCGGCAGCAAGCTGACGATCAGCGCGCCGAAGCACCCGACACAGGTACGCATCCTCTACACCACCTCGCCGGAGGCCAGCGGCCTGCAATGGCTGACGCCAGCGCAGACTGCGGACAAGACGGCGCCGTTCATGTTCTCGCAGTCGGAGTCGATCCACGCCCGCTCGTGGGTGCCGTTGCAAGACTCACCGGCGATCCGTTTCACCTACGATGCGCACGTCAGCGCGCCGCGGGATATACGCGTGCTGATGAGCGCGCTCAACGATGCTGGTCACGCGCTTGACGGGGACTTTCACTTCGACCAGCCGCATCCGATTCCGTCCTACCTGCTGGCCATTGCCGCAGGCGACATCGCAGTCAAGGAAACCGGGCCGCGCTCGGCCGTTTATGCGGAGCCGTCAGTGGTCGACAAGGCCGCACACGAATTCGAGGATACGGAAAAGCTCATCGCCGCCACGGAAAAACTTTACGGTCCGTACGCATGGGGGCGCTACGACATCCTCGTGCTGCCGCCGTCATTCCCGTTCGGTGGCATGGAAAATCCGAACATGACGTTTGCCACGCCCACCGTGCTGGTCGGCGACAAGAGTCTGGTGTCGCTGGTATCGCACGAACTGGCACATTCGTGGTCAGGCAACCTGGTCACCGCTGCGGCGTGGCGCGACATCTGGCTCAACGAAGGTTTTACCACGTACGTCCAGGGGCGGATCACCGAAGCGGTGTACGGCAAGGCGCTGGCCGATGAGGAAGCGCTGCTCTCCGCACGCGCGCTGCAGAAAAAGATCGGCACCATGCAGGCAAACGCGCAGAAGCTTGCGCCGGACCCGCGCGGCGTCGGCGCCGATGAAGCGCTGTCAGACGTGGCCTACGACAAAGGCTCGTGGTTCCTGCGCACGCTGGAACTGCGTTTCGGTCGCGACGTGTTCGACAACTACCTCAAGGCCTATTTCGCGCACTTCGCGTTCCAGAGCATCACCACCGAACAGATGCTCGACTACCTCAAACCGCATTTGATCGAAAAATATCCCGGCAAGATGAGCTGGGACGAAGTCACCGACTGGGTGTACGGCGAAGGCATACCCAACGACGCGCCGCTGCCGGACTCGCCGCGCTTCAATGCCATTGACCAGGAGCGCAGCGATTTCCTTGCCGGCACACTCCCCGCAGACAAGCTCGATGCGAAGGGCTGGAACACGCAGGAGTGGATGTACTTCCTCGATCGCCTGCCGGACGTGGCACCGCTGGAGAAGTTGCAGCAACTCGACGCGGCATGGCACCTCACCGGCACTCCGAACGCGGAGATCGGCATGCGTTGGTATAGCCACGCGATCGTTGCTGGCGACAAGTCCGTATGGACGGCCGCCGCCGAACACATGCACCGCATCGGCCGGTTGTACCTGACCACGCCGTTGTACAAGGCGTTCGCCAAAACGCCCGACGGGCTGGCTTTCGCCGAACAGGTGTATGCCAAGGCCAAGGCCGGCTACCATCCAATGACGCAAAAGGCGGTGGAAAGCATATTTGCCAAGGCGAAGCATCCGACGCCAGCCTCCAGTAAATAAACCGGATCGCGCTCACCAGGCCGGGAGCGCGATGCGTCACTACCGATACCAGCAACCATGATGCCAACCAACACCACCGCCACTCCGTTGT
This sequence comes from Rhodanobacter sp., assembly GCA_039926605.1. GTDB lineage: Bacteria > Pseudomonadota > Gammaproteobacteria > Xanthomonadales > Rhodanobacteraceae > Rhodanobacter. The sequence goes on from JBDSWR010000091.1 coordinate 13,653, forward strand.
GGAAGCGTCTGCTGTGGCGCCGGCTGAAATTCTTCGGCTGGTTGTTTGCGCTGCTGGTGGTGGTGCTCGGTGGCAGTTATCTGTTCGCGCCGCAGTGGCTGATGCGAGCGGACACGGCGCGGCAAGCACTGGCTGCCCACGTTGAAAAACACACCGTGACAGCGGGCGATACCACCTGGTCGTATTACGCCGGCGGTGACGGCCCGGTTATCGTGTTGCTGCACGGCTTCGATGCCAACAAGACCATCTGGCTGGATGTAGCCAGGCATTTGACCGGGCACTTCCACCTGCTCATTCCCGATCTGCCCGGCTGGGGCGAATCCTCGCGCCGCGCCGACGCCGATTACTCCATCGACGCCCAGGCAGCGCGGCTGCATGCGTTTGTGCAAGCCGTCGGCGTGCGCGACTTCGTGCTGGTCGGACACGGTACCGGCGCCGCGGTCGCCGCGGTCTACGCTGCCGAGTACCCGCAAGCTCTGCGCGAACTGGCGCTGCTCGACGCGTATGGCCTGCAAACGACGCGCAGCGCATTCAGCAGCGCGACAACTGGCCAGGCACTATTTGTCTACGATGATCGCGCCGCGCTGGCGCGCGCGGGCAAGTTGCTGTACGCCCAGCCACCAAAACTGCACGGAAGGTTTGCCGACGTGCGCATTCGGCGCAATCAGGCCGACCGGACGTTCATTGAAGCGGAACTTCGCCGCCTGCGTCAGCCCGCCGAACAACTTGTTGTGCAACGCGTGCTGTCTCGACTGAACCTGCCCGTACTGGGCATGTGGTGTCACGACGATACCGTCATCGACCGCTCGGCGCTGGACAGCCTGCGCAACGGCTTGACGCACGCCAGCACCATCAGCACCAGCACCATCAACGGTTGCAAGCATCTGCCCATGCTGGAAAAACCCGAGGCAACGGCACAGATCATCACCGGGTTCACGCTGTCACATTGAGCGCCAACCAGTTTTGCTCCGTGACCGACGTCCGCTCGTTGGTCGTCGGACACATGTATATTGCGCACGGCAACATGGGACAATGAATGTTCCCTCCAGCTCGGCAGGGTCTCTTGCCAGCACACCGGATGACGCAGCAATTGATGATGCACCACACGCTCCGCAATACCCTGGACGCCATTGCGCGCATGTCCAGCACGCGCAGCAATTACTGGGCTGAGGTCGTCGTTGATACGGCGCTCGGTGTCCTGCTGCTCGCGGCCGGCGTGCGTTACCACACTGGCGGGGCATCCGCGGCGCTTCTGGCGATCACCCTTGGCTTGCTCGCCTTCAGCTTCCTGGAGTACTTCTTCCATCGCTGGATGTTCCACACGCACATACCACTGTTCGAGGAAGGCCACCGCATGCACCATGAGCATCCGCTGGGCTATGACTCACTGCCGTTCTTTTTGCCAGCCACAGTGATACTTGTCCTGACATGGCTGCTCGTAGCGTCGCTGCCGACCGGCTTCGCCCTGTTGCTGTCCGGAGCGCTCACCTTCGGTTACATCATTTACGGGCTGGCTCATTTCATCATTCACCACGTGCGCTTCAAGCAGCCTTGGCTGCGCCGTTGGGCCGGAGCGCACCACGTGCATCATTACCATCCGGACACCAACTTTGGCGTCACGACGCCGCTGTGGGACATCCTGCTGGGCACGCGCTACGTGCGCGAACCGCGTAAAGCCTGACCGCGACACGACACGCGCTGCGGACCCGGCCCGGGTTATGCTGAAGGCTGGCAATCAGATAGCGTAGACGGGGTCCTCGTGGCGACGACAGAACAGCCAAGCTTCCTGTCCGGGGGCCGCACGATGGGCGAGCTGATGCGCGGCCACGACTGGCACGGGTCGGCCATGGGTGAGCCGGCGCAGTGGCCAGACGCACTGAAGTCAGTCGTCTCGTTGATGCTGGCATCGCGCTTCCCCATGTTCCTGCTGTGGGGCGACCAGCATCTGTGTCTGTACAACGACGGTTACATCGCGCTGCTCGGGAAACGCCACCCGCGCGCATTGGGACAACCGTTCCAATCGACCTGGCCGGAAATCTGGGCATCGATCGAGCCCTTGATCCTGAGGGCTTCCGCGGGAGAATCGCTGTATTTCGACAGCCTGCCGTTGCGCATAGAGCGCAACCAGTTTCAGGAAGATGCCAATTTCACATTTTCCTACTCGCCGTTGCGCGATGCAGGGGGAACGATCAGAGGCGTGTTCTGCACCTGCATGGAAACCACCGAGCAGTTGCGCGCGGAAGCGGATCTGCGCAATAGCGAGGCGCGCTGGCGCGCTTTGTTCAACAATATGCAGGAAGGGTTTTTCCTCGCGCAGGCACTGCGCGACGCCAGTGGTCACATAGTTGACTTCCGCTTTCTGGAAATGAACCCCGGTTTTGAGCAACAGAGTGGCATCGCGGCCAGCGACGCGGTCGGCCGTCCCGTACGCGAGGTGCTGCCCGGCATCCAAGAGGACCTGCTGCAGTTATACGCACGCGTGATCGATTCCGGTGAACCGCAACATTTTGAGGTCCACATTCGCGTGGCGGGTAACCGCTGGTTCGAAGTGCGCGCGCGCAAGGCTGCGACCGACCGGTTGGCGGTGCTGTTTCTCGATATCACGGGGCGCCGAGCCGTCGAGACCGCACTGCGCAAGAGCGAAGCGACCTTCCGGGGGCTGACCCAAGCAATGCCCAACCAGGTCTGGACCGCCAGTGCGGATGGCAAGCTGGACTGGGTGAACGAACGTGTGCTGGAATACTCGGGGATGAGTTTCGACGAGCTGCTGGGCGATGGATGGACCCGCATGGTGCACCCCGATGATCTTCTCTCCGCCGGGCCTGACTGGGCGCGGGCGATCCATGCGGGGACCGTGTATCACACCGAATTTCGCCTGCACAACCGCAACGCCAACTACCGCTGGCATCTGGCGCGGGCGATCCCTATCCGCAACGAAGACGGTAGCGTCGACCATTGGATCGGCACCAATACCGACATCGAGAACCAGAAGCGCAACGAGGAAGCGCTGTCTCGCCTCAACGAGAGTCTGGAAAGCCGGGTAGCCGAGCGCAGCGCTCAACTGGAACAAGCGAATGCGGCTCTGCGCCAAGCCCGGAAAATGGAAACCGTCGGCCAGCTCACCGGCGGTATCGCGCACGATTTCAATAATCTGTTGACCGGTGTGATCAGTGGCGTCGACATGCTGCGCACGCGCCTGGCGCAGGGCCGCTACGACGATCTCAAGCGCTATGTCGACGCGGTGGCCACATCGGCCGAACGTGCGGCCACGCTTACCCATCGCCTGCTGGCGTTCTCCCGGCGCCAACCGCTGAAGCCGGAGGTCGTCGATGTCAACGCACGGATTGACTCACTGCGCGAGCTGTTCGACCGCACCCTGGGCCCGGCGATCGAACTCAATGTTGCGGCCGCCGCAGAACTTTGGCCTACCTCATGTGACGCCAACCAACTGGAAAACACCCTGCTCAATCTGGTCATCAATGCGCGCGACGCGATGCGCGAGGGCGGCGTGCTGAGTATCGAGACTTCCAACGCCGCCATCACCCCACAGCAGGCTGCGAACGAGCAGGAACTGCTGGCCGGAGACTACGTCAGGATATGTGTGGCCGATAATGGCGAAGGCATGAACGCCGAGGTTGCAAGCAAGGTCTTCGAGCCGTTCTTCACCACCAAACCCGTCGGCGCGGGTACCGGGCTGGGTTTGCCGATGTGCTACGGGTTTGCCAAACAATCGCGCGGGCATATCCGCATCGGGAGCGAACCGGGCCAGGGCACCCGAGTAACGCTCTACTTGCCGCGTTACTCGGGAACCGGCTCGGTACTTAGCTCCGAACCCGCTCACGATCAGCCCTCCGTCGCCAAGTCAGCGAGCACACACACCGTCCTGGTAGTCGAAGACGAGCCGGTCATCCGTGAGTTGATCCTGGAGGTTTTGCGCGATCAGGGCATGCGCTGTCTGCAAGCTGCGGACGGCAATGCCGGATGGGCTCTGCTCCAGTCTCATAACGACATCGACCTGCTGGTTACCGACGTCGGCTTGCCCGGGCTCAACGGACGTATCCTGGCCCAACGGGCACGGCAGCAGATACCCGGGCTGCGCGTCCTGTTCGTGACCGGCTACGCGGAAAACTCCACTTTCGACCTGACTGACAGCAACCACGCGATAGAGATGCTGCCCAAACCTTTCGGCGTGGCTGATCTGCTGCGCGCCGTCCACGGACTCCTGCGGCCATGAGCACCGACCGCACCGATTCTGCGAATCCACAGCATGCCAGTCGCGCCGATGAGCCCGCTGCGCGCAAGGCATGTGTGCTGCTGGTCGAGGACGACGCCATCGTGGCAATGCTCGTCGAGCAAATCCTGCTCGACATGGACCTGCAGGTACTGGTCGTGGCAACTCTGGACAACGCCCTGATCGAGGCCGAAATGGCCACCTTCGATGCCGCGGTCATCGACATGTATTTGCGCGGAGACCGCGCCGGAGAGCTCATCGACGTGCTCGTGCGCAGCAGCGTGCCGTTCATGGTGCTTTCCGGAGCCGATCAATCCACATTCCACGCCGCCCATCCGCAGATTACCGTACTCGGCAAGCCCTTCGACAAGGGCGAACTGGAACGCTGCGTGCGCGCCCTGCTGAGTCGCTGAACGCCCTCGCAGTGGACCTCAATCGGCGACATCCGCAATGAGACGGTCCAGCTCGGATTTAAGTATCGCCCCGTGGTGGCGCAACCAGTCCCGCTGCTCACGCCAGCCCGGAAGCAGATGCGTCACCTGCGTCCAGAAACGCGGTGAATGGCTGCGTACCTTGAGATGACACAGCTCGTGCACCAGGACATAGCGCAATGCCGCTGGCGGCGCGAGCGCCAGTGCGAGATCCAGATTGATGCGATCACGCGTATCCAGGCTGCCCCACAGGCTTTTCATCGGACGAATGCGCAATGACGTGGGCGCCAGACCCAGCAGCGGCACATACAACGCCAGCCAGCGTGACACGTCGCGGCGAATCAATCCCTCCAGATGCGACGCCAGCAACCCGCGCGCGACGGGCAACGCCCGCGAATGCGGGCGCGGGATGACGAGGGTCAGCTCGCCGTCCGCGGCAGAGATCCGCGGATACGGACCGCTGGCCCAACCCAGGGCAACGGTCTCCCCGCGGAGGGTGAAATCGGTGGTATGGCCGACGCGCAATGGCGGCAGTGGTTTGCTGATCAGGTGCAACTCATCCAACTTGCGCTCCAACCAGTCCGCATGACTGCACAGGAAGGCGTTGACCTGGCCAGCGCGCGTCCCCTGTGGATAGGACACCCGGGCACCGTTGGGCGTCACCGTGAGGCGCAACTTGCGCGCGCGTGGGTGCGCCGCCTTCAGCACCCGAATGATGCTGCCGCTGCCAGTTGCCAGTTCCAGCCAATCGCCTTCCAGATGTTGCGCCATGGTGCCAGCCAGTCTGTCCTGAATCGAGATGGACCTGCCCGAAGCCCACGCCACGCGTGAACGTCCTGCCGCGAAAGAGGCGCTGGTGCGCGCAGGCCTGGCCGCAGCCACTCATGCACGTCAGCGTACCCGTTGTCCGCAGGTATCACGACCTTGGCCGTGGCACCTGCAGGACAGTCAGTATGCCGCGCCTGACGCTCCAGTGGGAGACAGAATTTCGTTCAGCTATCGGCAGGGCGCGGCAGGCCAAACCATTCTTCCAGTTTGGCGAGCAATCGCGCCAATTCAAGCGTCAACAGGGCGAAACTGGCGTCCATTTCAGCGTGCGCGTCGATGGGGCTGTCCGCCAGCTCATCGAGCACGACGTCGAGGAATCTGAGCTTGTGCACGACCAGATCCTCGCCGAGGACGAAGCTGATGCGCTCATCAAACGTCAAACCGAGCAAAAACACCTGCTTGCCGTTGCGCAGGTGCTCCTTGACCTCCTCCGCATCCAGATCCTGGCGCCGGCACCGCACGATCGCGCCAGTAGCGGTGGCCGGATCGCGCAACTCGCATTCGTCACCCAGGGTGAGCCCGGCCGGCAAATTGCCATTGGCCAACCAATCAGTCATGAGCACGCGCGGACCTTCCTCGGGTGCCAGCGGCACGGCGGGGAAGCTGCCCAGCGCCTCGCGCATCTGCGTCAACGCATTTTCCGCAGACTTGCGACTGGCGGTATCCAGCACCAGCCAACCATGCTGCTTGTCGACATACGTGGCCATGCGTGAAGTGCGCACAAATGCGCGCGGCAACAACTCGGTGAGCAAATCCTCCTTGATCCGCTTGCGCTCGCGGCCACCCACTTTGCGGTCCTCGTCCTCGGCAATCTTCTGCACCTTGCGGTGCAATTCTTCATTGACCACTTGCGCCGGCAGCAACTTGTCTTCGCCGCCCACAGAGAGCAGCGTGCAGCGCTTGAGTGCATGGGTGAGCGGCTCGCCTTCGCCACGACCGACCGGCGGCACAAAGCCGCGGGTGAACATTTCCAGCGGACCGCAGGGACGTAGACGGTGCTCGGCCAGCACATCCTCAAGGCGATCGAGATCAGCAGCAACGGCAGGGGAAAAACGAAACAACGTGAGATTGCGAAAAAACATGAAGATCCAGAAGTTGGGTGCCCAAAGGCGGGATGGCTGCCATCCGTCCGGCCCAGTCTTCTCGATACGCTGCAGCCAACTACAGGTACCCGATCAAGGCTCCCGGGGACGACAACCGGAAAGGTCAGCGAGTCACCGCAGCGACCGCAGCGGCCACGACATCGAGCTTGTCGTGGCTGAGTGCCGCCACACAAATGCGCCCGCTGTCCAATGCGTAGATGGCAAATTCATCGCGCAGCCGATGCACCTGCGCCCGGGTCAACCCGGAGTAGGAGAACATGCCCGCCTGCTGATTGATGAAGCCGAATTGCGCCGCCCCATGCGCAGTCAGCCGCTCGACAAAGCCCGCGCGCATGGCGTGGATGCGTGAGCGCATCGAACCGAGCTCACTTTCCCAACGCGTGCGTAGTTCCGAGCTGCCAAGTACACCGGCTACCAGGGCCGCGCCATGCGTCGCCGGACTGGAATAAATCGTGCGGATGGTCTGTTTCATATTCGACAGCAACCGCGCGGCCTCGGCGCGATCCGTACCCACCATCGACAACGCGCCGACCCGCTCCCCGTACAGCGAGAACGATTTGGAATACGAATTGGCAACAACGAATGCGCGGACCGGAGACTGCGCCAGCAGCCGCAACACCAGCGCGTCTTGTGCCAGACCCTGATCGAAGCCCTGATAGGCCATGTCCACGAACGGCAGCAGCTTACGCTCGTGCACCAGCGCTATAGCCCGCTGCCACTGCTCGGCATTCAAGTCCACGCCGGTCGGATTGTGACAGCACGCGTGCAACAGCACGACGCTGTCCGGCTCGAGCCGCGCCAGGTCTTCCAGCATGCCGGAAAAATCCAGGCCGTGATTCGCCGGGTTGAAGTAGCGGTACTGGCTGATCGCAAAGCCGGCCGCGCGAAACACCACCTGATGATTGCCCCAGCTCGGATCGCTGATCGCCACTTGCGCGCGTTCGCCAAGCAATTGCTTGAGCACATCGGCGCCCACGCGCAACGCCGCACTACCGCCGATCGTCTGTGCCGTCGCCACGCGTCCAGCGGCCAGTACCTCTGCCTCGGCGCCAAACAATAGTTGCTGGGCAAGCTGGTTGTAAGCGGCCAATCCATCAATGGGCAGATAACCGCGTGGTGCCGATGTCAACGCCAACGCCTGTTCCACTTCGCGCACCGTGGCCAACAGCGGGATACGTCCCTGCTCGTCCAGGTAAACACCGATACCAAGATTGATCTTGTCTGGACGCGGGTCGGCCTTGAAGGTTTCCACCAACCCGAGAATCGGATCACCCGGTGCCATCCCGACAGCGGCAAAAAAAGACACGGCAGATCCTCAGCAGATGACGCACCACGGGTGCACAGAAGGCAGCCATTGTAGCTGGCCGCAGCTTGACTTCGCGGCAACGCAAAGCGCAGTAGACTAAGCAACTCTCGTTAGCCGTTGCGATGCCATGCAGGTTCAGGACCACGCCGAGATCGCCCATTTGCTCGCCGAGTTGCGTCTGGAGCATCGCGAACTTGACACGACCATCGAACACCTGGCCTGCGCGATTGGCCGCGACGAGCTGCACCTGACGCGCCTGAAAAAGCGCAAACTGCTGCTCAAGGACACCATCGCCCGCCTGGAAAGCAAGCTGATCCCCGATCTTGACGCGTAGAGCGCTTCCGGCCATGTCCGCTTTCGCCCCGAGCACCCTGCACGACGACTACGTGACCCTGGAGCCACTGCACAGCGGCCACGCAGCCGCGCTGGAGCGTGCCGCTGCCGACGGTGAGCTATGGCAACTGGTGGCCACCAGCGTGCCGGCGCCAGGGCAGATGCCCGCTTACCTTGAAAAAGCCCTGCAAGGCCAAGCCGCCGGAACGATGCTGCCATTCGCGGTGCGCGAAGCCCGCAGCGGTCAAATTGTCGGCACGACACGCTTTTACGAACTGGATCCGGAGCTGCCGCGACTGGCCATCGGCTACACCTGGTACGCCAAACGCTGGCAGAAAACCCATCTCAACACAGCGTGCAAACGACTGTTGCTGGAGCGTGCGTTCACGACGTTTCACTGCACTGCCGTGGCATTCCACACCGACGTGCTGAACACCAACTCGCAGCGCGCTATCACGCGTCTGGGCGCGCAGCGCGAAGGCGTGCTGCGCGCGCACAAACGCCGTACCGACGGCAGCATCCGCGACACCGTGTGCTTCAGCATCCTCGCCAGCGAATGGCCAGACGTGAGTCGCAAGCTGGAGCTGCGCCTGCCACGACTCACGTCTACAACAGGCGATTGACCAGCCGATCGAGCCTGGCGCGATTCAACCGCCTGAGGGTCTTGCGTACCTCAACCGGGTACTGACGCTGACTTTCCAGCGCCCGATAATCGTTCAGACGCTTGGCGTGCTTGCGCAAGGCGGCCCATTCGGCCTGGTGCCGGGCGTGCAGCAGGTGCGCCGGATCGTGCAGCACCAAGGCATTTTCCAGATCCAGCGCCCACGCACGTGGATTGAGGTTGTGGCCAGTCAGCACAGCCACATCATCGTCGACAAACAAACCCTTCAGGTGATAGCTGTTGGCACCATCGCGCCACAGGTGGATGTTCAACTGGCCGCTGGCGATCTGCTTCGCGCGAGTCCGCGCAAATCGCCGCAGGTTGTTTTCATACAGATAAGGCAACAAGCCGATGGTCTTGAATGGCTCACCGGGCGCAATGTAGAAGTCGCTGGCGGTTTTGTCGCCGACCATGATGTCGACCATGCAGCCGCGACGCAGCAAATGTCCGAGGACCGCACGCACCGGCCGCGGCAGGTTGAAATAGGGCGTCAGCAGAATCACGTGCGTGCGCGCGTGACGCAGCAACTCGAGCAGCGCTGCATCCAGCGTATTCCCCGTCCGGCCGAAACCAAGCAGCGGCGTTACCGCCACGTCGCCAGCGCCAAGCGGCGCCTGCGGTACGTCGTAGCTTGCTTGCTGCAGCGCATGGCGCAAGGCGTGAATCGCGGGTGCCAGCTTGCGCGTTCCCGGCAGGGGCGAATGAGTCAGGCACGTCACCGCTTTGCTGCTGAGAAGGTGCTGGCGGACAAAGCCGGCCATGGCGTCGGCCAAGCCGGCATGGTGCACCAAGTGATAGCGATCAAGACGGTAGTTTTCGTGGCGCGCCAGATAGACGTCGTTGAGGCTGGCACCGCTGTAGAGCACGGTGTCATCAAACACGAAGCCTTTCAGATGCAGCACGCCAAACAGCTCGCGGTTCTGCACCGGAACACCGTAGACCTCGACGCCCGGACCCCGCCGTTCGGCATAGTCGCGGTACATGCCTGCGTTGCCGGGGGACTTGCCCTGGCCGATCAAGCCACGCCGCGCGCGGTGCCAATCGACAAAGACGGAAATCTGCAGCGCTGGCCGGCGCGCTTTGGCCGCATACAGTGCATCCAGCACCTCGCGGCCAGCGTCATCGTCCTGCAAGTACAGCGCCACGATGACGATACGTCGGGTGGCGTGGGCGATATGCTCCAGCAGTGCGACGCGAAACTCCGACGGGCCTGCCAGCGCTTCGATCGCGGTCGCTGGCACCGCAAACGCCGGCCATTCAAGTACTGGCCGCCGCCGATGCGGTCCCAGCAGGTGGCGCGCGAGGCGCACTGGCCCCGAAATCACGCGGTTCATGCTTGCCCGTTGCCCACCTGCACCTTGCTCAACCTCCGTGTACCGGATACGTCTGCACGCTGCCAGGTGCGGAATGGCTCGCCGCCGGGTTCGCAGCAGGGGTGCGGGTAATGACACGCGTACCGCATTGGTAGGCACCCCACGACTGCGAGCCGTCGACGGGTTCGGCCAACGGCTTGATGGTGTCGGCATGCATTTTCGCCGCCTCGTTGCGCGCCATCACCTGCAACTCGTCACGCACGGTGATCTCGTTGCGGTTGACCGGACCCACGCGATCCATTACTGAAACGGTGACTTTACCCATATCACGGCATGCGGAAACGTCGCCACTCCACACGGTACGCACGTTCTTTGATCCGCTTTCGGGCGTGATGCCCCAGCTACAGGCGCCGAGCAGCAGAACGGGGGCGAGCAGCAACAGGGTCTTGCGCATGGGCAGCTCCTTGGCAATGCGTGAAACAGTAAATGGAAAGAGGCCGGGTGTTGCCACCCGACCTCCATCGTAACGCGCCACCATGATCACTTGCTGTATGGCAACTGGCTACCGCACGCGAGCGGAGCTCATTTCACGGGATTCCCGTCGGCATCGATCACCTGCACATCACCGAGTTTCAACGCACGCACGGGTGCCTCGATCTTGCCCAGATCTCCAATGACCACCCAGGTCATCGCATTCGGCTGGACAATCTCCTTGATCGCCGTCTCCGCCGCCGCCGGCGTCACCGCCTCCAGGTTTGCCTTCAGTGTCTGCACGTAATCGTCGGGGCGGTCGTACTGCACGATGCCGCTGATCGCGCCCAGTACCGCGCCAGTGGTTTCATAACTGCCCGGCAGTGCCCGAATACGCTGATCCTTGATCTTGGCAATCTCAGCGGCGGTCAGCGGCTTGGAGCCGATGACCGCCTGCGCTTCTTTCAGCACCTCGTTGGCCGACTCGGCAGTCTTGTCGGTCTGGACCGGTGCGTAGAAGAGGAATGGCCGCTGGCCCTGGGCGTCCATCAGGAAGCTCTGCGCGCCATAGGCCCAGCGTTTGTCCTCGCGCAGGTTCATGTTGAGGCGCGAGGTAAACGTGCCACCAAAAGCCCCGTTGGCGACCTGAATCGCGAGGTTGTCGTCGGCACGCGTCGGGGGTGCGAGCAAGCCGGCGAGAATCAGCGACTGTGGTGCATCGGCGCGATTGATCAAAAACACGCGCGGCTTGGCTTGCGCCGGCACCTTGGCGATGTTCTTGGTCGGGATGGCACTGGCCGGAGCCTTCCAGTCACCAAACGCCGTGTTCAGCAGCGGAATGATCGTGGCTAGCGTGGTATCGCCGGCAACCAGAATCTTGACGTTGTCAGGACGCATCCAGTTGTGCTGGAACGTGGTCAAGTCGGTTGCAGTCAACGCCTTGATTTCCGTCTCGGTACCCGAGCCGGTGAACGGGATGCCGTACGCATGCTGCGCGCCATACAACAACGGTGGCAACGTACGCAGCGCCATACCGATCGGCTGGGTTTTCTCCTGGGCGATACCGGCCAACCACTGGCCGCGGATACGCTCGATATCCGTTGCCTTGAACGCCGGGTTGCGCACGATATCGGCAAACAACGCAAGTGATGGTTGCAGCTCATCGTTCATGGCGTTGAGGGAAGCTGAACACATGTCCAGACCACAATCGACGCTGGTGATCGCACCCAGGCGTTGCTTGCGCTTGGAGATCTCGACCGAGTCCAGATCCTTGGTGCTCTCGTTCATCAGCGTCGAAGCGAAGCTGGCGGTACCGAGCTTGTGACCCTGATCGGCCGCATAGCCCGAATCAAACAACAACTGCATCTGGGTAACCGGAATGGTGTGGCGTTCAGCCAAGATGACCTCGATGCCATTTGCCAGCTTCCCGCGCTGCAATGCCGGGAACGTCAACGCCGGAAACTGCGTTACTTGCGGGATACCAGCGCTGCGATCGAGATCAGTCTTGCTGACGCTGAAGTTGTTCTTGCTCGGCAGCTTCGCCTGCGGGCGATCTGCGGCCGCAGCAAGCGGAATGACCTTGGCATCCTCAGCGGCCGGATCAAAAGCCTTGTCGGTGGCTGGCAGCACGGTAAGCAGGTAATCACCCTTGCTCAACCACGTGTCCGCTGCCGCCTTGACGCTGGCGATGGTGGCCGCGTCGGCCCGCGCCATGTCCTCCTTGTAGGCACCGGGATCGCCGCGATACACCTGTCCTTCGGCCAGAATCACCGCCTTGCCACCAAAACCGCCAACTTTTTCCAGGCCACGGATGAACCCGGCACGATTGGCGACCTTGGCTCGGTCCAGTTCGTCCTGCGTCGGACCGTTGGCGAGGAACTTCTTCAGCTCCTGGTTGATGACCGACTCAACCTTGGCCGGATCGACGCCCTTTTTCACATCCGCCTGAATCTGGAACTGACTGGCCAGCGCAAACTGGGCGATCCCGGCCGAAACGCTATCCACCAGCTTGTCCTGATAGACCAGGCGCTGATAGAGCCGCGAGGTCTTGCCGCCACCCAGCGCGGCAGCGGCAAGGTCCAGCTGGATCGCCGCGTCGGTACCCAGTTGCGGTACCACCCAGGTGCGGATAATGCGCGGCTGCGCGACATGATCGTGCTGCACGCCCCGTGTGGATTTCGCCAGCGGCGTGATCCACGGCTGCTGCCGCGCAACTGCCGGACCGGCCGGAATGTCGCCGAAGTACTTCAGCGCCTTCGCTTTTGCCTGCTCCACGGTGATGTCGCCAGCCAGCACCAGCGTGGTATTTGCCGCGCCGTAGTTGTCGTTGAACCACTGTTTCACATCCGCCAGCGAGGCCGCATTCAGATCGGCCATCGAACCGATCGTGTCATGTTGATACGGGTGGTTTGCCGGGTAGGTCTTGGCCAGGATGTTCTCGTCCACGCGACCATAGGGACGGTTCTCGCCCTGACGTTTTTCGTTCTGCACGACCCCGCGCTGGGTATCGAGCTCCTTCTGCCCGATGGCGCCCAACAGATGACCCATGCGATCCGATTCCATCCATAGCGCCATGTCCAGCGCAGTGGTCGGAACGGTCTCGAAATAATTGGTGCGATCAAACCATGTGGTGCCATTCATGTCGGTGGCGCCAGCTTTTTCAAACGGTCCGAAATACGTGCCCTTGTGATTCTCCGACCCGGAAAACATCAGGTGTTCAAACAGATGCGCGAAACCGGTCTTGCCCTTCGGCTCATCGCCCGATCCAATGTGGTACCAGATACTCACTGCCACTACTGGCGCCTTGTGATCTTCGTGCACAACCACGGTCAGTCCGTTGGGCAGGATGAAGCGCGTATAGGCAATCTCCGGCACCTGCTGCGTGACCGATGCGGCGGTAGGCGCGGCCACGGCCAGCGGCACGCCACCGGCCAAGGTCAGCAAACCTGCGATCAGCAGAACGAGGGGTTTCTTCGCCACGGGGAACTCCTTTTTCACGGGTAAGAGGCCGAGGCTAACGGTGGCACGACGCGAGCGCAAATGACTTTGGTCACGCTCACGGCGGTCAATTGCAAACGACTCGCGCGCGCCGCCACGCCATCCCTCTACGCTCGCATGCGAGTTCCATATCGTCGCCATGCAAGTCATCGGCGGCTATGCTGCAGTCCTGTCGTGGCACGGGAACCCCCGCCTCGTGAAACCCTGTCCGTCGTTGTCAGCGGCGCGCCCATTGTGGCTGTCCAGCGCCCGTCTCGAGGTGCTGCTGCTTGGCGCGTTTGCATTGCTGATGCTGGGCATCGGCATTGGCCTGCGTGATCCATGGCCCTCGGATGAGCCGCGCTTTGCGCTGGTGGCCCGCGCCATGGTCGAACACGGCCAATGGTTGTTTCCGCATCGCGGCAGCGAGCTGTATGCCGACAAGCCACCACTGTTCATGTGGCTGCAGGCAGGGGCTTATCTGCTTACACACAACTGGCGCGTCGCGTTCATGCTGCCTTCGCTGTTGGCCGGACTCGGCGCGCTGGCACTGGTGTACGACCTCGCGCGCCGCCTGTGGAACCATCGCAGCGCATTGCTTGCCGCGCTCACTCTGCTGGTCACGATCCACTTCACCTACCAGATGCGCAACGCGCAGATTGATCCACTGCTGCTGGGGTGGATGACGCTTGCCAACTACGGGCTGCTGCGCCATCTCTTGCTGGGGCCGGCGTGGCGCTGGTTCGCATTGGGATGTTTCGCCGCTGGGCTGGGTGTCATTACCAAGGGAGTCGGCGTCCTCGCGCTGCTGATGCTGGTGCCGTATGCGCTGGTGCGTCACCGGCGTTGGCACATGCTCGCAGAAATTCATGGCGGCTGGCGCTGGGGGATCGGCGCATGCGCGTTTCTTGTGCCGGTACTGGCTTGGCTGGTTCCCATGGTGCTGGTGGCACGTGCCGACGGTGACGTGCAACACGCAGCCTATGTCCAGGACATCCTGTTCGGGCAGACCGTGCACCGCTATGCCACGCCGACCGGTCACCTGCACTCGCCGCTGTACTTTCTCGGCATCATCGTCGTCGACTGGTTGCCGCTGTCGCTGTTTTTGCCTTGGGCGATTCCGGCATGGTGGCGCCGCTTGCGCCGCGGTGACGCACGCTTCGCGTTGCCACTGGGATGGTTTGTCCTCGTCCTGGTGTTTTTTTCCATCAGTCCGGGCAAGCGCGACGTCTACATCCTGCCCGCCTTGCCGATGGTGGTGCTGGCGATGGCGCCGCTACTCCCCGGGCTGCTGCGCAAGCGTGGCGTGCGGCTGGCGCTGTTTACCCTGACCGCGCTGCTGAGCAGCGTGTTGACGCTTGCCGCGACCATGGCGCTGCTGGGCCACCCGGCTTGGGCAACGCGCATCGAACAGAGCCTTGATCCGCGAATATGGTGGCTGGTGCTGAGCATCGGCGGTGCCGGGTTACTCATTGCGGCCTGCACGCGCGTGCGTCGCGCCGCCCGCGGTTGGCTGCTGCTGGCCGCCGTGTTGTGGGGGTTGTACGGACTGTGGGGCTATCCATTGCTGAACGGTGAGCGGTCGGCGCGCGACGTGATGGCGCACGCCCGTGCCATCGCCGGCCCGAACGCGACAATCGGGCTGGTGGCGTGGAAGGAACAAAACCTGCTGATGGTAACTGGACCGGTGACCGAGTTCGGCTTCCGGCAACCGTGGCCCGAGCAATATGCGCAGGCCACGGCATGGTTGCGAGCCGATCCGGCGCGGCGCTGGGTATTCAGTCTGGATGCGGCCATGGGCAAATGCATCGAACGGCAACGTGCGCACTACGTAGGCCACGCGAATCGTCGCAACTGGTGGATGTTTCAACTTGGTGCGGTCATACCGGGTTGCGTCCCGGGCAGCGCGGACACCAGTGCGGACACTGATTGAGTCACGCAGTCACGTCTGGCTCAGTGCACGCTGGTACATTGTGGCCTCCTGCAGGATCGCGTACGGCGAATCGCCCGAGGTCTGATATATATCCCGTTGCGCCCACTTGGCGTACCCGTCAGCTGAAGGGCATCGTGTGCAAGCATCGTTGAAGCCATGGTCAGCGTATGGGCTTTCCATACTGCTTGCGTTGATTCCGCTGTCCCTCTCGATTGATCAGCGCATCAAGGTGCTTCCGGTGGCGTTGCCATTCATCGCCGGACTGTGGTTCGTCGCCACCAATGCGCAAACGCAGCGCAGTTACCGCTATGCGTGGACGGTCGTCGCCGCAGCCTTGTTGGTGATCGGCTTCATCGCACTGAACGTGCTGATCCACCAACTCGGCTGGCGCCCCCTGGACCGTGCCGCGCATGTGCTGCTGTACCTGCTGATCGGCGCCGCGTTTACCCAGGCGCTGCGGCTTTCCGTGCTGTGGGGTGGCTTGAGCTTGAGCGCCATTGCGCTCGGCAGCGTGTGTCTGGTACAGCGCTATGGGCAGGGGATCGAGCGTGCCTACGGACTCAGTGGCGGGCCGGCGTCCTCCATCGAATTTGCCACCCTCCTGCTGGGCCTTGCGCTAGTGGCATTGGCCCGGCTGCTGGACAAGCGCACCGGCAACGCGGAGCGCGTATTGCACATCACCGCGATGGCGTTTGGCATGTATGGCGCACTGCTGACGCAAAGCCGGGGACCGCTGTTGGCATTCGCCCCGGCGTTCGTGCTGTTGGTGTTGTTGCATGTGCGACGCAGTGGCCGTTGGCGGGTCGGACTATTGTTTGTCGTTGGGGCGTGCCTTGGTGCCGCGCTCGCGATGTCCACGATGCGGGACGAGATAACCGAACGTTTCGCAGCCATCGCGCCGGAAGTGACAACGTTTGATGAGCACCACGCTGCGCGCGGCGCGGTAGGTGAGCGCCTGGAAATGTGGGTCACTGCCGCACGGGCCGTCGCCGAGCATCCATTGGTCGGCATTGGCATCGGCGAGTTCAATCACTATGTGGACGGGGAAATCGCTGCGGGTCGCAGCAACCGCGCCATCGGACGCTACAACCAGCCTCACAACGAATACATCGAAGCGGCGGCAACCGGCGGTATTCCCGGCCTGCTGGTGCTGCTGGCGACGTTCCTGGTGCCGCTGGGTTACTTTGCCCGCCACGTACGCGACCTGGATGAAGCCGTACTCATGCCGGCCCGCGCTGGTCTGGCGGTGGTCATTTTGTACATGCTGTGTGCACTCACTGACAGTGTTTTTTACCGCGTGACGCCGCAGTCGTTCTACTTTTTCGTGGTGCTGGGCATGGCGTTGCTGATCGCGCGCCTGCGCTCAACGCCAGACGCTGGCAACTGAGGACAAGGCAGGCGGTCCAGTGCCGTTGCGGCGCAGTCGCCAGCTATCCAGAGGTCGTCGGGTAGCTGCTCCGCCCGCGGCGACTACCTTCAGCGCACGGCGTCGAGCAGGACGTGCGCGGCGGGCTGCCCGGCCAGCACTCAGGCCAACGGCGCAAGCCTGGGTTCGCCGCCGAATGCAGCCCGCGGCAAAGCTTGACTGACCACGGCGACAGCCCCCAATCGGCTAGAATCCGACGCATGCCGACTCTGCCCGTGAGCCTCGCCGTCATTACCCACAACGAGGCGTCGACGATTGCCCGATGTCTGGACAGCGTGCCGTTTGCTGCCGACAAGCTGGTACTGGACAGCGGCAGCGACGACGCCACCGTGGCGATCGCCCTTGCGCATGGCGCACGCGTGATGCATCACGACTGGCCCGGCTTCGGCGCGCAGCGCAACTTTGCCACTGCGCAATGCCGGCACGACTGGATCCTGGTGCTGGACGCCGATGAGTATCTCAGTCCTGCGCTGGCTGAGGAACTCGCAGCGCAGTTACCTGCATTGATGGCCAGCGCCGCCCCGGCCGCATACCTGCGCCGACGCACGATCTACATGGGTGCGCCGATGCGCTGGTACCGGCCCGCCGTTGGCGAGAAGCTGGCGCGCGTTTATCACCGCCAGCGCGCACACTGGAGCGACGCGCGAGTGCACGAGTCACTCCACTTTGCCGGCAAGGCGCCGACTTTCCATGCACCGTTCGAGCATGCCAACAATCCAACCCTGGTGCACAAACAGCTCAAAGTGTTGCGATATGCCGAGTTGAAGTGTCGCGACTGGCGCGACCAGCACAAACCGGTGCGCATGTGGCAAACCCCGTTTGTGTTCGCCCTGGCATTTGCCAAGGACTATTTCCTGCGCCTGGCATTCATGGATGGGTGGCGCGGCTTCACGATCGCGCACACAGCCGCAAGCTACGCCATCTACAAACGCATGCGCTACTACGAGATGCTGCACAACCCCGACTCTGTCGATGCCGCAGCCAGCGCACTGAAACATCACGCCATTGATCGCTGAGGGCCACGTCGTGGCCACGATCCGCGCCTCCCGTCAGCGCCCCCATGCAGGTAACGTCGCGCCGCGGCACTGAGCCGCGCGCCGCCGCTCGCCACGGGATAGTCTGCACACTGTTGCAACCTCCGCACAGGTCTCCATCCAAGGTGAAAAAGCATTATCTGCTGTACGGCTCCGAGCGTTATGCGCTGGCCATTCTGCGCCCGATACAGACGGCCATTCACGCCCGCGGCGATGAAACAGCATGGTTTTTTGACGGCCCCGGTGCCGAGGATCTGGTGGCCGGAGAGCGACTGCTCAGCGTTGCCGAAGTGCGCGCGTGGCGGCCCATCGCCGTGATCACGCCAAGCAATGCGGTGCCGCATTTTTTCCCCGGCGTGAAAGTGGAGACCTTCCACGGCTTCGACGCGGGCAAACCTCGCCACATCTATATCCGCGGTTTTTTCGACCTGTACTGCACCACCGGCCCGCGCGACACCACGCAGTTCCAGGCTATCGCGGAACAGCTTGGTCACTTCACGGTGACGGAAACCGGCTGGCCGAAGATCGATCCCTTCATGCGGGCTATCGCCGGAGCGTTGCCGCCAGTGCGCGAACCGCCGGTCATCCTCTACCACTCCACATTTTCCCCGGCGTGGAGCGCTGCCGACATCTTGTACGAGGAAGTGCGACGGCTGTCGCGGGACGGGCGCTGGCGCTGGATCGTCACCTTTCATCCAAAAATGAACGCGGAGACCCGCGCGCGCTATCAGGCGCTGGAAAACCAATATCTGACATTTGCTCAAAACGACAACATTCTCGAATTGTTCCCGCAGGTGGACATGATGTGTTCGGATACGTCCTCGGCGCTCAACGAATTCCTGCTCACGGGCAAGCCGGTGGTGACGTTCAAGAATCGGCGACCTGGCGCGCAATTGATCGACATCGACGACCCGGCGCAATTCGAGCCCGCCATCGAACGCGCGCTGCAACGGCCGCCGCAATTGCTGCAGGCCATTCGCGAGTATGCCGATGTAATCCATCCGTACCGCGACGGACGTTCCAGCGAACGCGTCCTGGACGCCATTGATGCGTTCATCGCCAGCGGCGCGCGCAACCGCAAACACAAACCGCGCAACCTGTGGCGCAAACTGAAAATTCGCCGGCGCATTGGCTATTGGGGTCCGGTGTAAAGCGCCGGTCCGCAAATACGTGTGATCGTCTGGCGCTCCGCGCGCACCCGCAATGAGCACGGCGCACCGGCCGCGCGATCGGGGCCCGACGTGATCCAGCGGTCGCACGGTGCGCCACGTTCTGTATGGGTATGGCTTCAGCCGCGGTCACGCGCAAGCTAGAATTCGCTGCATCCGCCGGAGTCCTCGCGTGCCCGCAACCCCCTACAGTCGTTCCGAACAACTGCGCGCCGTGTGGCCCTGGCTGCCGTTATGGGCGCTGGCCGCACTGCTGGCGATTTTCTCCCACGGTCCCATGCCGCTTTACTCGACGCGCACATTGGCCGTCGCCTGGGAGATGTGGACGCATGGACACTGGTTGGTGCCCTATATCAACGGTGTGCCATACAGCGAAAAGGCACCGCTGCTGTTCTGGATGATTCACGCGGGCTGGTTCGTGTTTGGCGTCAGCGATATCTGGCCGCGCGTGCTCGAAGTGGCGTTCGGTGGCACCCAACTGGTGCTGATCGCGCTGCTGGCGCGGCGGCTGTTCCCGCGCAACCCGTGGGTGGCCAAGGCCGCACCGTGGATGCTGCTCGCACTCGCCTTCGCGTTCTTGTTCGGCCTGCAGATCATGTACGACGTGTTGGTCGCGGTGTGGACGCTGGCCGCACTGCTGTGTCTCACGGCCACGCCGCGGCGCGCCGAACCACGCTGGCTGCTGTTTGGATTGTGCATCGGTCTGGGCCTGCTGACCAAGGGACCGGTGATGCTGCTGCATGTCGCGTTTCCCTGGCTGCTGGGTCCGCTATGGAACGACTGGGCCAAGCAGAACCGCGCCCGCTGGTACGGTCGTGGCGTACTGTCGGTGTTGCTCGGCGGCGTAATGCTGCTGGCGTGGGCGGTGCCAGCCGGCTTCAGCGGCGGCGAGGCGTATCGCCAGCGGCTGTTTTTCACGCAGACTGCCGGGCGCGTCGTCGACGCATTCGATCACGCGCGACCGTGGTACTGGTATGTGCCGGTAGTGCCGCTGGTGCTGTTTCCCTTCAGCGGCTGGCCACGCGCCTGGGTGGCTCTGGCGACGCTGCGCCGGCCGTTGGCACCAGGCATACGGTTTGCGTTGTGCTGGCTGGTCCCTGTGTTCGTGCTGTTTTCGCTGATCAGCGGGAAGCAATCGTACTATCTGCTCCCCGAATTCGGCGGTGCGGTGTTGCTGATGGCCGGCGCCATTGTCGCGCTGCGCGAGCGGCAGCCGGCGCTGGCACACAATCACTGGCTTGGCACCTGGCCCCTCGGCGTTTTCGGCATGGCGTTTGCCGTGTTCCTGTTCGTGCTGCCGCCACTGGCAACCGGCAATCATCTGCACGGCGAATGGCTGGACTCCGTCGCGCCATATAGTCGTTACTTCAGCGTGGTCTTCCTGCTGCTCGGCGCGCTGTTGCTGCTGCGCGGCCGCGGCGAGCTGCGCCGCCTGGCGTTTGCCGGCCTGATTGGTGCACTGGCGCTCAACACCCTGTTCACGCTCACCGTGTGGCCGCGCTACGACCTGACGCCGACGGTGCGTCTGGTACAGGCGGCGGACCACAGCAATCGGGCGGTCGCTTATCTGGGCACGTACGCGGGCCAGTTCGACTTTGCCGGTCGCCTGCAACACCCGATCACGGAGCTGAGCGAAGGCGAGATGCTGCAAAATTTTGCCCGCAAGCACCCTGATGGCCTGATCGTGACGCACCCGGACAGCCTCAACGCCAACGATCTGCGCTATTCGCTGCTGGTGCAGCCGTTCCGTTCCGGCTGGATTGTGGTGTGGTCGGCGCGATCGCTGGCCGATCTGCACACCGGCCACGCACCGCTGGAACCCACGTTGCCGACCCATGTCTATCCAGATACCGAGGGGCGAGGCACGCAGCCGTGACCGCGTCACAGGTCATCAGCTTGCGCCAGCAATGCGACGGGCCACGCGACGGCGCGTTGCTGCGCTTCACCCTTGCCAACGCCCTGCGCGAAGCGGGTGATCTGCCTGCAG
Source organism: Rhodanobacter sp. (assembly GCA_039926605.1). Classification (GTDB taxonomy): domain Bacteria; phylum Pseudomonadota; class Gammaproteobacteria; order Xanthomonadales; family Rhodanobacteraceae; genus Rhodanobacter. The sequence continues at coordinate 34,855 of JBDSWR010000091.1, forward strand.
CGATCGAACAATTCCAGCGCGCGGTGACGTTTGACCCGCTTTACTCCGCAGCATGGAAGCTGCTCGGCGCCACTTGTCTGGCGGCCGGCCAGCACTCCGCGGCAGCAAACGCATGGCGTAGCGGTATTGACGCCGCCATGCAACGTGGTGACAAACAGGCGGAAAAAGAAATGATCGTGTTTCTCCGCCGGCTGGAAAAGGCCCAACCCGGAGCAAACCGGTGAGTGTGGCTGAGATCGCTCCTGCAAAAAGCGCTGTCCCCTATCGGCCCTCGCGGTCGTACGGGCTGGGACGATCCATCGCCGTATAGCGCTTGTACTGCCACTGGTACTGCGTGAAGGCCAGCGCGATGCAATCCTGCACGCCGCGATTCAACGCCGCGCAGGCGACATCCAGATCAGCGGCGGCCACCTCGGCTGGCGCCGGCAGCACATGGATGCGATAACCCGCGCCGCGCGGCAAACGCTCGGCAAAGGCAAACAGCACACGTGCGCCAGTGCGTGCCGCAAGCCGCGGCAGCAGCACCATGGTCATGGCTTCACGACCAAAGAATGGTGCGAACCGACCCTCGCCTTCGCGCGGTTTCTGATCCGGCAAGATGCCGACCGTACCGCCAGCAGCGAGACGCTTGTACAGCGTGCGCACCCCAGCACCATCGGCACGCACCTGTTCGGGCGCCAATACTCCGCGCACCTTGCGCAACAAGCCTTCGAGCGCGGCCACGTGCGGCGGTCGATACAAGATCGCCATCGGCGTCTTGCTGCACAACCAGTAATTGAGCACCTCCCAGCAGCCAAGATGGGGCGCGGCGATGATCACCCCGCCAGGCGCCGCCAGCGCGGCATCAAACAACGCTTCGCCGCGTACTTCGCGCACCAGCGCGAGCGCCCGCGTGGCGCCGCCGCCCCAGATCCTGGCCATCTCGGTGGCCGACCTGCCGCATTGGCGCGCCACTGCGTGCAACAGCTCGGCGTGTTCGGCCGCCGTATCCTGCGGCCGGACAATGCGCAGATTGGTGTCCATGTGCCGCACGGAGGAGGTACGTCGCCACAACATCAGTCGCCCCACCCCGGCACCAAATGCATGCACCGCGCGCAGTGGCAGCAGGGAAACCAGACGCATGGACCAGTAGACCAGAAGGATGTCGGGACGCATGCACACAGTGTACGAGACTGTCCGGCGCAAGGCCGCGCTGGCACGGCTTTGACTACCATCTTTCCCTGCAGCCCGCAGCACCGTAAGCTGCACGCTCCGTGGTGACGAATTGACCATGATTGCCCTGATCCAGCGCGTCTTGTCCGCACACGTCGACGTCGACGGCGCAACGCTGGGCGCGATCGGTCCGGGTCTGTTGGCGCTGGTAGCAGTGCAACCTGACGACGGCGAAGTACAGACCCGGCGCATGTTGCAGCGGCTCCTGGGTTACCGGGTATTTGCCGATGCTGCCGGGCGCATGAACCGCTCGCTGACTGACATCGCTGGTGGCTTGTTGCTGGTCAGTCAGTTCACCCTGGCCGCAGACACGCGCTCGGGTATGCGTCCCAGCTTCACCAGCGCCGCCACGCCGGAACACGCCCGGGAATGGTTCGACCGCCTGCTGCTGTTGGCACGCGCCGAGCACCCGCAGGTGGAAACCGGCTGCTTTGGTGCCCATATGGAGGTGCATCTGGTGAACGACGGGCCGGTAACGTTCCGTTTGGATACCCGATGAACTGCATGCCGGCGCTCGAATGCGCACCAGTACACGACAATTCACGCAACAGTGTGAATTGGCGCGATTTTTGCGTATGCCGATGAGCGTATTTCTCGCTTGAAAACTGGCCAGAAAAGCAGCATATCGTTATAATGTTCGGTTCTTGAACCCCGCGGTGGTCGGTGAATGAATAGCAGAGCTCCCAACGAGCAACAGTCGGAAATCAAAGCCCTGATCTCCAAAGGTCTGGAGCAAGGTTATCTGACCTATGCCGAGATCAACGACCATCTGCCGGACGACGTCGTCGATCCGGAACAGATCGAAGACATCATGGCGGTGCTCAAGGGCGTCGGCATCGAAGTCCAGGACGCCGCGCCTGATACAGATACGATCGTCGACGGCGCCGCGCCAGGCACGACCTCGAGCGATGATGACTCGGCTGCGGAAGAAGCAGTGGCGCTGTTGTCCGCCGTGGACGCCGAGGTCGGCCGCACCACCGACCCGGTGCGCATGTACATGCGCGAGATGGGCACGGTCGAGCTGCTCACGCGCGAGGGCGAAATCGTCATTGCCAAGCGCATCGAGGAAGGCCTGGGTCAGGTGCAGACGGCACTGGCCAGCTTTCCGCTGACGATCGAGCTGCTGCTCGAAGAATACGACCAGCATCTGGATGGCAAGCGTCGCCTGAGCGAAATCCTGGCTGGCTTTCTTGATCTGGAAGAAGCTGCCGACCTTGCCCGCAAGGAAGCGGAGATCGCGCGCAAGGAAAAGGAAGCTGCCGCCGCGTTGCTTCCGGAGCCGGAACCTGGCGAAGAGGACGAGTCCGAGGACGAAGAAGGGGAAGAGGACGAAGAGGAAGCCGGCCCGACTGGCCCTGACCCGGCTGAGGTCAAGCGGCGCATGGAGCTGCTGCGCGACTATTACGCCAAGTTCCAGGTCGCCGCGCCGAAGGCGACCAGCATTACCGACAAGAAAATCGTCAAGCTGCGCGACAAGATGGCTGAGGAATTCCTCAAGCTGAAGCTGCCGTCGGCGCTGATCGATGGCTTTGTGCGCAAACTGCGCGAAGTCGTCAACAACATCCGCCACCACGAACGCGCACTCATGGACATCTGCATCAAGCAGGCAAAGATGCCCAAGGCCGAGTTCCTGAAGAGCTTCCCCAGCAATGAAGGCAACCCCGAGTGGGCCGCCGAACTGAGTCGCAAACGGCAAAAATGGACGCCCAACATCAGGAATCACCGCGAAGCAATCGATGCTGAGCAGGAGAAACTTGCCGCGATCGAACGCAAGCTGTTCCTGCCGCTGATCGACATCAAGGAAATCAACCGTGCGATGGCCAGCGGCGAGCGCCGCGCGCGCATCGCCAAGAAGGAAATGGTCGAAGCCAACCTGCGCCTGGTCATCTCCATCGCCAAGAAATACACCAACCGCGGTCTGCAATTTCTCGACCTGATCCAGGAAGGCAACATCGGCCTGATGAAGGCCGTCGACAAGTTCGAATACCGCCGTGGCTACAAGTTCTCCACCTATGCAACCTGGTGGATCCGCCAGGCGATCACGCGTTCCATTGCCGATCAGGCGCGCACCATCCGCATCCCGGTGCACATGATCGAGACGATCAACAAGTTGAACCGCATCAGCCGCCAGATGCTGCAGCAATACGGCCGCGAGGCAACGCCGGATGAGTTGGCCAAGGCCATGGAAATGCCCGAGGACAAGATTCGCAAGGTGCTGAAGATCGCCAAGGAGCCGATCTCGATGGAAACTCCGATCGGTGACGACGAGGATTCGCATCTGGGTGACTTCATCGAGGATGGCAACGCCAGCTCCCCGGTGGACTCGGCGACCGAAACCGGGCTGATGGAGACCGTGCGCGACGTACTTGCCGGGCTCACGCCGCGGGAAGCGAAAGTGCTGCGCATGCGCTTCGGCATCGACATGAACACCGACCACACGCTGGAGGAAGTTGGCAAGCAGTTTGATGTCACCCGCGAACGTATCCGCCAGATCGAAGCCAAGGCGCTGCGCAAGTTGCGGCACCCGAGCCGCTCTGAACAACTGCGCTCGTTCCTCGACGTCGAGTAACCACTTCCCCGCATCCGCGACACGACAGAAGGCCTCGCGCACGCGAGGCCTTCTGCTTTTCCGGCGCGACCTTGGCGCCACACCGACCGTAGCAACCTGCGCCCGCAGCCCATGCGGCGGCGAATATTTCCCCGCGCTTGCCGACCGCGATCACAGCCGGACTACGTTGGCCCTGTATGGAGCCAATTTGCCTGATCACACCCGCGGTACCTGCGCCGCACGATGTCAGTCGCCACGTCCCACGCGGCGTGCTGCTGCTGCAGCTTCTTCGGCATCACGATAGCGCGCGGCGCGCACCAGCAGCATCAAGGTGATCGGCGTAGTCAGGGTGAGGAATATGCCGAGCAGGATCTCGTTGAAGATCGGGCGACTGTGCAAGACGGTGAAACAGGTCATCGATGCGGCCAACATGAAGAACGTGCCAAGCGTGGTGCCCAGCGTAGGCGCATGCACGCGCTGATAGAAATCCTGCAAGCGCAGCAGGCCGATCGAACCAATGCAGGCGAAACTTGCACCGACCAGCATCAGCACGGCGACAACGATAGCCGCCCACGGTGGCAATGCGTCGAGATGATTCATTCGATCACCTCCCCGCGCATCAGGAATTTTGCCAGCGCGAACGTGCCGACAAAACCCAGCAGCGCGATGATCAAGCCGGCTTCGACATACAGCAAGCTGCCGGTGCGAATCCCGATGGTGAGCAGCAGGATCATCGCGCTGACATAGAACGCATCCAGTGCCAGCACCCGATCCTGCGCGCGCGGGCCGCGCACCATGCGCACGAGCGAGCATCCCATGCCCAGCAACAACAGGATTTGCGACGCGATGATCGCCGCGTTGAGCAGGCTGTGGGTCACTGAAATATCTCCAGCAGCGGGCGTTCGTAGCGCTGCTGGATCCAATCGATCCAGTGCTGTTCGTCGACCAGATCCAGGACATGGATCACCAGGATATGCATCCCCGAGTCGTAGCTGACCCAGATCGTGCCGGGCGTGGAAGTGATGATTCCCGCCAACACGGCCAGGCCGTAATGATCGGCAAGACGCAAAGGAATCGCCACGAAGCCAGAGCAGAGGTGGCGGTCGCGGTGCAGGATCAGCCGGGCAACGGCAATATTTGAACGCACGATATCGCCCATGACCCGCGCCAGCAGCAGCGCCAGTTTCGGGTAGTTGCGCAGATGAGCCCGGGGCGCGCTCAGTAATCCAAACACGCGGGCCAGCACCACCCCGAGGATGGCGCCAACCAGAATCGTGGCCGGTGCGAGACTCTGGTTGAACACCAGCCAGATCAACGCAAGCAGCGCTGACAACAAGGGATGCGGTAGCCAGCGTCGAATCATGGCTCGGCCTGCGATGACGGCAACACTTCGTTGACATAATTCGCCGGCGCGTGCAGTTGCTGCGCTGCAGCAGCCAGATAATCCAGCGGCGCGCGCGCGAGCACGCTCGCCAGCAGACACAGCCCGAGCAACACCGCCGCCGCGCTGATTTCACTCACTCCCACCTGTGGGAAACGCCGCTCCGGATCGGTCCAGAAGATCCGGATGCCAGCGCGAACCATGGCGATCAGCGTGCACAAGCTGGCGCCGATGACCACTGCGAACAATACCCATGTGGCAGACTGCGGGGCGCCTTCCAGCATGGGCGCAAGCAGCGCAAACTTGGCGAGGAAGCCGGCCAGCGGCGGCAATCCGGCCAGCACCAGCGCGCACGCAAGGAAGCCGATGCTGAGCGTTGCGATCGGCGCTGTAATCACCACCCGGCTCTCGTCCTCTGCGGCAAACAAGTCATCCCCACGAAATTCACCAGCGTTCACCTCGTACGGCTCCAGTGGCGGAGCGTCTTCCGCGTCATCCGCGCCGCCGGGTACCAGCATGCCGACAATCAGGAAAAACGCGGCGATACCCAGTGTGGAGATCACCAGATAGGCCAGCGCGCCCGCAGTTACAGCCGGTTGCTGCAGGCCGATCGCACCCAGCAACGTGCCGGAGGAAATCACCACGCTGTACCCAGCCAGCTTGCCCAAATCACGCACGCCAAGCATGCCGACCGTACCGGCCACCACGGTGACCACGCCACCCCATAACAACCACTGGCTGCCAAAGTGGCTGGAGCTGGCGCCCGCCTCCGCCCCGAACAGGAGCAGACTGAGGCGCAGCAATACATACACGCCGACCTTGGTCATCAGCGCAAACATGGCCGCTACGGCCGGCGCCGCGGCTGAGTACGTACGCGGTAACCAGAAGCCCAATGGCCACATCGCGGTCTTGATCAGCAACGCCACACCCAGCACCGCCGCGCCAGCGTGCAGCAGTGCGCTGGTGCGTCCGGACAAGGTCGGAATGACCTGTGCCAGCGCGGCCATGTTGAGCGTACCGGTGACGCCGAAAATCAGGCTGACGCCAATCAGGAACAACATGGAGGCGGTCAGGTTGACGGTAATGTAGTGCAGCCCCGCGCTGACCCGCCGAGCACCCGAACCGTGCAGCGCCAGGCCATAGGACGCCGCCAGCAGCACTTCGAAGAAGACGAACAGATTGAACAGGTCGCCAGTCAGGAACGCGCCGTTCAAACCCATCAGCAAAAACTGGAACAGCGGTTGGAAGTAGTTGCCGCGGTGCTGCCAATGGCTCAGCGCGGCCGGCAGGGTAGCCAACGCAACGGCTGCAGTGAGTAACACCATCAGGGCCGACAACCGGTCGAGCACCAGCACGATGCTGAAACGCGCTGGCCAATCGCCGAGGCGATACACGGCCGTCATCGCGCCATCCGCACCTTGCTGCGCGGCGGCCAGCATCAACATCGTCGCGATCACCAGCAGCGCCGTGCACGATGCCAGGCTCAACGCCACGACGACACCCCGACGCCGCTCGCCCACCAGCAATTGCAGTGCGGCCACGATCAGCGGCAACACGATCGGGGCGATGATCCACTGCGGGCTCACGGTGTGCCGTCCTCGCCGTCGACGTGGTCGTTGCCGGTGAGCCCCCGGGAAGTCAGCAGCACCACCAGAAACAACGCGGTGGTGGCAAAACCGATGACGATGGCGGTCAGCACCAGCGCTTGCGGCAACGGATCGGTATACGCGCTCAATGGATCAGTCAGGTTGCGCAGTACCGGATCGGCGCCGGTACGCAGGCCGCCCATGGAAAAGATGAACAGGTTGACCGCGTAGGAAATCAGCGTCAGGCCGATGATCACCTGAAACGTGCGCGGGCGCAGCAGCAGCCACACGCCGGATGCAACCAGGACCCCAATGGCAATGGCCAGCACCAGCTCCATCAGCGCGCACCCCCGCTTTCGGCCGGCACCGCGTCGACCCGCGGGCGGCGCAGCGACTGATGCGCCAACGCAATCAACATCAGCGTCGTGCCCCCAACCACTACGCAAAACACGCCCAGGTCGAACGCCACCGCTGATGCCAACGGCAACTGCCCCAGCAAAGGCAGCGCAACATGCTGGAAATGCGATGTCAGGAACGGCGACCCGAACAGCATCGAGCCCAGCCCGGTGCCCACAGCCAACAACAGGCCCACGCCGATCCAGCGCACTGGCAACACGCGCAGATGCGCTTCCACCCAGCGCGCGCCGCGCGCCATGTACAGCAGGATCAACGCCACTGACACGGTAATACCGGCCGCAAAGCCACCGCCGGGCAGGTCGTGCCCACGCAGGAACAGGTGGATGCCGAACAGCAGGATCACCGGAAACATCAGCTGGATGATCAACCCGGGTATGAGCAGGTAATCGGTCAGCGACTGATCAACTTCGCGTTCAGGTCCGGCCGCATCCAGCGCGGATCGACGCTGGCGTTCGGGCGCGTTGACGCTTTCCGCGGCAGGACGAAAGCGGCGCAGCAAGGCAAATACGGACAAGGCCACGATCGCCAGCACGCTGATTTCGCCCAGCGTGTCGAAACCGCGGAAATCCACCAGGATCACGTTCACCACGTTGCGCCCACCGCCCTGCGTGTAAGCATGCTCCAGGAAAAATCGCGAGATGGAGTCCGCCACCGGATGCATCATCGCCGCATACGCCAGGCTGGCCACGCCAGCGCCGGCGAGCGCGGCGATCAGGGCGTCGCGATAGCGCTTCAGCCGCGTCCACGGGCCATCCGCCGACACGCCTTTGATGCGCTTTGGCAACCAGCGCAGACCCAGCAGGATCAGGATCGTGGTGACTACCTCCACCAGCAATTGAGTGGCTGCCAGATCCGGCGCCGACAGCCACACGAAACTGATGCACGACACCAGCCCGGCACCGCCCGTCAACACCAGCGCCGCCAGTCGATGGAACTTGGCCAGTGCGGCCGCCGCCAATGCGCAGGTCACACCCAGCAACCACAGCAATGCAAACGCCGGGTCGATGTTGGACCAGTCCGGCGCCATCGCCGCCCAGCCGCTGGCAGCAGCCACAGCGCCAGCCAGCAGTGCGCTCAGCACGATGAACAACAGTTGCGGTTGCAACCGCCGGCTGGGAAACCAACGCAACAACCAGTGCGGCAGCTCGGTAGTCACTACCGCCAGTGCCCGCTCGAACAGCTGCATGCCACTGACCCGTCCGATCAGCGGCGTGCGGTCAGCGCGCAGGAACTGGCCGCGCAAGCCGACGTACAGCAGGCACCCCGCACTGAACGCAATCACGCTCATCACCAACGGCGTGGTGAATCCGTGCCAGATGACCAGGCTGTATTGCGGGAGCTGGGCGCCAAGCACCGAACTTGCCGCCAAGTGCAACGCGGCGCCAATACTCCGCTGCGGGAAAATGCCGACAAGCAGGCAAGCCAGCGCCAGCAGACCAATCGGCACCCGCATCCAGTGTGGCGGTTCGTGCGGTTCACGCGGTAGCGGACCCCGTGTGCGGCCGAAAAAGACGCCATGCACGAAGCGCAGCGAGTAAACGACGCCAAACGCGCTGGCCGCGATCGCCAACAGCACCGGTATTGCGTCGGGCAGCGGCCCACGATGTGTGGTGAGCGTTTCGGCAAAGAACATTTCCTTGGACAGGAAGCCGTTGAGCAACGGCACGCCCGCCATTGCCGCGCCAGCAATCAGCGCCAACGTCGCGGTAACCGGCATGACCCGCCACAGACCGCCAAGCCGACGCATGTCGCGCGTGCCGGTCTCATGATCAACGGCGCCAGCCGCCATGAACAACGAGGCCTTGAAGGTGGCGTGGTTGACGATGTGGAAAATTGCCGCCACGACCCCAAGTGCGCTGCCCAACCCCACCAGCATGGTGATCAGCCCCAGATGGCTGATGGTGGAATACGCCAGCAGGCCTTTCAGGTCCTGTTGGAACATCGCCGCGTAGGCGCCCAGCACCAGCGTCGTCAGTCCCACCCCGCCAACGATCCAGAACCATGTCTCGGTGCCGGCCAGTACCGGCCAGAAACGCACCAGCAGGAACACCCCGGCCTTCACCATTGTCGCCGAGTGCAGGTAAGCGGACACCGGCGTCGGCGCCGACATCGCCTGCGGCAGCCAGAAGTGGAACGGGAACTGCGCGCTCTTGGTCAGCGCGCCGAGCAGGATCAGGATCAGCGTCGGCGTGTAAAGTGCATGCGCGCGAATGCGCTCGCCGGCGGCAAGGATGACGTCCAGGTCATAGCTGCCGACGATGTGCCCGAGCAGCAACACCCCGGCAAACAGGCACAGCCCGCCGCCGGAGGTGACGATCAAGGCCACCCGCGCGCCGTCCCGCGCCGAAGCGCCGTGGTTCCAGTAACCGATCAACAGAAACGAGAACAGGCTGGTGAGCTCCCAGAAGAACACCAACTGGATCACGTTGCCGGACATCACGATGCCCAGCATCGAGCCCATGAAGGCGAGCAGCAGGGCGAAAAAGCGCGACAGCGGATCATCCGCGGGCATGTAGTAACGCGTGTACACGCCCACCAGCAATCCGATGCCGCCAATCAGCAGCATGAACAGCCAGCTCAGGCCATCCACGCGGACGATGAATGCCAGGCCTAGGCTCGGCGCCCACCGGAGCACGTGGCGCAGTACCCCATGCTCGGAAACGGCCGGGTACAACCCCAACGTCAGCAGCAGGCCGAGGAGTGCCGTGCCGAGCATCAGCCACAGCGCAACACGACGGTCCCGCGCACCCCACAGCAACACGATGATGCTGGCCACAAACGGCAGCCAGAGAATCACGCTTGGGACCAGCTTGTCAGGCATCAATCATCAGCTCGATGGAAGCACGGCACCTTCGCCAGCCCAGGCCCGGAATGATCGCAGGGCACGCGACCCTGCTCGACTCGCGCCGCCAGCGAGGCGGACTGTCGCACGCACCGCGCAGGTCGGCAATGTCGAGCCGCAGTCAGTGGCCGCCGACGGGTGCAGCCGGTCCGTGCAATGCCGTGGTGCGGAGCGCGGCGACCAAGTGGTGCCGCAGTGGACGCCGTGTCAGACACGTGGCCCGGGAACCAGCGTGCATTCGCAACGCCACCCGCCACTCACGATCGCGACACTCCGACCAGCGGCGTATGGCACGCCACGGCACCCGGGGAACGGTCGCGGTTGGCCGGCGATTGTGCGATCTTCATGCTGACCCGTCTCAGCACACAACGCCCAGCGGAGTGACCAGGCATGCCCGAATCCGGTTCAACCTTCACCGCACCACGCAGAATCCTGCTGGCAACCGACCTCAGCGCCCGATGCGATCGTGCACTCGATCGCGCCACGCAGCTCGCCCGTCAGTGGCAGGTGCCGTTGCTGGTGGTGCACGCCTCGACGCGCGATACCGCCGATTCATGGTTGTTCGACGACCCGCCGCCGGCGGTGGATTTCGAGCAAATGATCCGCCAGCGTATTGAGAACGACCTGCGTGAGCCTGTGGCCGATCTGGATATCCACGTGCAGGACGGCACACCGGGCGAAGTGATCCTCGCCGCAGCCACTCGTGCAGGTTGCGATCTGATCGTGGTGGGCGACGCGCGCGACACGCTGCGCCAGCTCGTGCTTGGGAGCACAGTGGAGTATCTGGTGCGCCGGTCGCCCATCTCCGTGCTTATCGTCAAGCAGCGCCCGCGTGGAATCTATCAGCACGTCCTGGTTGGCACCGACTTCACCACCGAATCGCGTGATGGCCTGCACGTCGCCGCTACCCTGTTCCCGCAAGCCGAGTTCACCCTGCTGCATGCCCTGGACATCCCGTACAAATCGCTGTGGCTCGAGCCGCAATACCGCGAAGAATTCAGCAAAATGGAACGCTCCACGATCGAAGCCTTCGTCGCCCACAGCGAATTGCCTGAAGCCGTGAAACAGCGAATGCAGCTGCTGGTTGAGCATGGCCATCCGGAAACCATGCTGCGCCGCTATGCGCTGCAACACGACGTCGGGCTGTGCGTCATCGGTGCATTCCGTCGCGGCATCACCTTCCACATGCTGATTGGCGGCAACGCCCGCCGGATCGTGCAAAGCGTCCCCAGCGACATCCTGGTCGTGCGGTCTCCAGCCACGCTGGCGCCGGACCCGGCTGTCGAAGCAGCGCGCACTTGATCGCTCCCGCCAGCGCTGGCGGGCGCGACCGTGACACCGTGCGCGTCCGACACCAGCTTGCGCAGCCGTGACGACTTTCGCAGGTCGCCCTGTGCGCCGCGGCCGGCTACGCTAAACTGCCCGTCCCGCAAGGGCCTATAGCTCAATTGGTTAGAGCAGCGGACTCATAATCCGTTGGTTCCAGGTTCAAGTCCTGGTGGGCCCACCATTCCGTCGCGCCATCGCCGTCTACGCGACCCCCCGTGGTTTGGGCGGCATGGCCAGACGTTCACGGACGTCCGGAGACCGGGGTACATCGAACCCGGATGAAGGCGGCTCGGCAAGAGGCCAACGGCCGGCGACGCATCGCCTATCCGCGAATACGAGTGCGCTTGATCACTCGAACCAGCCGCGCACGGTGAGTGCGTCAGCAGCGGGGTTGCCGCAACCCGTTGTCCTGGCCCAGCGTGTCCGCTGTACGCGGTCGCAAGCAAGAGCCTGATCACGGGCAACAACTTCGGTGTTCCCTGACCCCAGTGGTGCAATAGCTTCGGCTTTGGTGTTTCCGACCATCATCGTTGGCAATAGCAGGGGAAGCGAGTGGCATGGTCCGTCTGGCCCGGCGAGTAGGTAGAATCGCGCTTGCCCCCGCCGACGATCCAAATGGGAAAACGCGCCCCATGGAAGCGATTCGCGAACCGCCGCTGCTACCGCCTCCGGTTTGCGGCAACTGCGGAGCTCCCTTGCAGGGCAAGTACTGCTACGCGTGCGGGCAGCCGGCGCAAGGGTTGGTGCGCCACTTCGGCAGCGTGCTCGGCGACGTGCTGGACAGCGTGTTCAACATCGATACGCGGGTCGTGCATACTTTGCTGCCGCTGTATCTGCGCCCCGGCAAACTTACCCTGGATTATTTTGCCGACAAACGCGCACGCTATGTGACCCCGTTTCGGCTGGTGTTCTTCCTGGCGATCATCGCGTTTTTCGCGATCCAGCTGGTTCTTCGCACCGGCTACGGCCAGATTGCACACTTTCAGCCCTCGCCGACTGCTTCCAGTGAGATCGCCAAGGCGCCGGTCGCCGATGCACAGGACACCCACTTCGCCAACGGCGACATCAAGGTCAACGACGCGGTCGTGTGGAATCGCCTGACCAAGCCGCTGCATGCGACCTGGTTTCCGACGTTTGTCAACGACTGGCTCAACGACTCGATCGAGAATGCCCGCGCCAATCTTCATCATGTGACTTCCGGTGTCGTCACCGAGCAACAAGCCGCAGCGCAGCGGCTCGCCGTTGGTATGTTCGCAGTGGCTCCACAGGTACTGTTCCTGTTGTTGCCGGTGTTCGCGCTGCTGCTGAAGGTCTTCTACCTGTTCAAGAAGCGGCTGTACATGGAGCACCTGATTGTGGCCATGCACAGTCACGCCTTCCTCATGCTGTCGCTGCTCGTGCTGGTCGGAGTGGACGTCTTGCGCAATTGGGTTGCTGCGCACGCCATATGGCTCGACGTCCCGTTGCGGCTGGTACACGCTGCAGCGTGGGTCTGGGTGCCGGTGTATCCACTCCTGATGCAAAAGCGGGTGTACCGGCAAGGCTGGTGGATGACCGCAGTCAAATATATCTCTATCGGCCTCTGTTACAGCGTGCTGATCTCACTCGCCATGGTGCTTGCGTTGTTGATCAGCCTCGGCAGCGCGTGAGGCAGTGCGTCACCCGCGCATCCGCTACAGGTTCGGTAATTTGAGATTTACCGAAGAAGGATCGCTGCCAGAATCGAAATGGTTCTGGTAACCCGGGCGGCCATGGCCAAGGGCGCAAAGCATGACGGTGTTCTACCCAATCAACGCAAAGCAGCCAGCCGCGGTCCATCGGTCCGCCGCCAGAAACGGTCGCCGCCAATGACTCACGGTGGGATGTCCAACCGCGTTGCGTGATCCGCCATGCGCATGTGGCTTTGCGCCCGCACGAGCGCACAACCTTTACGTGCCAGTCACCAACTGCACGGTTCCCACGCCCGCGCGTTGGCATCAGGCACGGCGTTGCGTTGCGTGCGCGAGCTCTACATCAACCCGCGACGTGCAAGGAAATCGTGGCAAACGCGCCATCGGCGGCAAGCGCAGTGACGCGGTAGGCGCCGGTTTGCGGCAGGGTGAGCAGGATCGGGGCGGCGGCGGTGGTGCTCCCTTGCAGGCGCCCATTGAGCAGCCATTGCACTTCCCCGTGCGCGCCCAGCGCGTTGAGGGTTACGCGCAGTGGCTGGGCGCTGTTCGGGGCGCGGCGCAAGGTGACACCGGTGTTCAGGCCGGCGATACGGATCGGGCTGGCGGTATCGAGCGAATCGGCAGCGCAACCGGGCGCCAGTGGCGGCAAGGTGGCTTCGCGGCGATCCGCCACGCTCAACCACGGCGTGGCCAGTGCCGGCCAGCGCGCGATGGCCACGCTGCGCTCGTCGGGCGCGTGACAGGCACCGCTCAGGCGTTCGCCGCGCGCGTTGACGCGCAGCGTCAGCAAGCCGGAAGTCCACGCACCAAGATCGCGTTCGGCAAACGTCGGTGGCAGCGCGTCATCCAGCACCCACGCACTGTGACGCTCGCGGCACAGCTTGGCCGGAGTGTTCTCCACGGCGCCACCAAGTGGCCAGCAGATATCCCGGCGGCTCACGCTGGTTGGCCGGCGCGATGGATTCCCGCCCTGCTGCGGCAGCATGTCGACGATGTGGAACAGCAGCGGCAGGGCCGTCACCGCGCCGTACTGCCCGGGCGCTGGGGTGCCATCCGGACGGCCGATCCACACGCCGACGGTCCAGCGGTCGATGACACCAATGGACCACGCATCGCGATAGCCGTAACTGGTACCGGTCTTCCAAGCCAGCGCGCCATGCCGATTGATGGCGCCAGCCAGCGGGGCGCCTTCGACATCAGCCGGATTGCTGGCCAATATGTCGCGGATGATCCAAGCCGCACCCGGCGACAACAAGCGTCGTGGTCGCGCTGGCTGGGCCGGCGTGTAGCGCGGCGTGCCGGCGATGCCAGCGTTGGCCAACGCGGTGTAACCGCCGACCAGGTTTTCCAGCGTGGTCGCGGTGCCGCCGAGAATGACCGACAGGTTCGGCTGCGCACCACTGGGCAAGCCCAAATCGATCCCACCATTCTCCAGTCGCGCCACAAAGCGCTTGGCGCCCACCCGGTCCAGCACATCCACCGCTGGCACATTGAGCGAACGCTGCAACGCCTCGGTCACGCTGACCGGGCCGCTGAACGCCTCGTCGAAATTGCCCGGCTGATAGCCGCCGAAAGCCTGCGGCGCGTCAACCAGCAGGCTCTGCGAGGTGAGCAAACCATCGTCCAACGCGAGGCCATACAGAAACGGCTTGAGCGTCGAGCCGGGGGAGCGCCGCGCCCGCACCATGTCCACGTGACCGAGCCGCTGCACGTCGGCAAACTCGGCAGTGCCGACATACACGCGCGACTCCAGCGTGGCGTTGTCGACCACCAACACTGCCGCCGAGGTGTGCGGCGGCAAGCGCGCCATATATCCACCCACGCGTTCTTCCACCGCTCGCTGCAGGTTGGCGTCGATGGTGGTGGTGATGCGCCGCGCCCCAGGTTGCTGCTGATGCAGGCGCTCGGCCAGCAGCGCGGCGGAAAGCGGAGAGCGCAACGACCGCGCGACTACGGGTTCGAGCGCTGCATCGCTGATTTGCTTGGGGCTCCACACGCCCAGATCACGCATGCGCCGAAGCACCTTGTCCCGCGCCGCGCGCGCCGCCCCGGCATGGCGATCCGGACGCCAGCGGCTCGGTGCCTGCGGCAGCACAGTGAGCAGCGCGGCCTCGGCGCGTGACAACTGACTGGCCGGTTTGCCCAGATACGCCCAAGACGCCGCTTCCACGCCCTCAATCGGCCCGCCGAACGGCGCGTGGTTCAGATACAGATCGAGAATCTGCGCCTTGCTCAGATGCGCCTCCAACTGCAACGCGCGGAAAATCTGCCGCCACTTGCCCAGCACGGTATGCGGGATCGGGTGAATGATTCGCGCCACCTGCATGGTCAGCGTCGAGCCGCCAGACACGATGTGTCCGTGCCGCAAGCCACCGACCAGCCCGCGTGCGAGCGCCCAGGGATTGACGCCCGGATGGCGATAGAACCAGCGGTCTTCATAGTTCAGCAAGGCCTGCAGATACAGCGGCGAAACCTGGCTGGCGGTCGTTGGATAACGCCATACGCCATCGCCGTCGGCAAACGCACGCAGCGGTGTGCCGTCCCGCGCCAGTACCACCGTGCTGCCGGTATCCGGTGCCGGCAGGTGCAGCGGAAACACGCGGTCCAGGACGAACGCAAGCAACAGCAGGGCAGCGATCGTGAGCAACGCGGCGCACAACCAGCGAAGCCCACGGGAGCGCTGTGGAGAAAGGTCTGGTGTGGCGCGTGCAGTCACGATCATGCGCGCAGGTGGATCGACATGGATGCCCGACGGAGACACGCGACATCGCAGGAAATCCACTGCTTGCCGCGCACCACAACGACCAAACCGGCGCGATGTGCGCGCTGACTCATTCCAACCCACCACAACAGGCAGCGCGCATTGCTCACCCTATGCAAGCCGTCGCAAGCGCCTGCCAATGCACTGCCTGCGGGTGCAACGGCGGCTATGGCTCGACCACGGTGATTTTTGTCGGCTCGACCTTGCCGATACCGCGCAGGGCCGGGCGATACATGTCCTCCACCAACGGCGGCGGCACCGTGTAGGTGCCGGGGGTGACGGCGCGCACGATGTAGAACACGTGGGCGGGACGGCCACGCTGCAGGTTCAACGCGGCGGCGTAGCGATCATCGCGATACTCCTCGTGCACGATATCCGCGGCGGAAGCGTGTTGCTCCATGTCGATCCCATCAATGACGACACCGGACCAGTTCCTGCCGCCGCCCAGATTCAGGTTTTCCACCTCCAGACCACCGGGCAGCAGATCAGTCGCCAGCGCATTGGGGATATCCATGCGCGCTTCCATCGTCAGTTCGACGATCAGCGTGTCGCCCTCTTTCAGAGTATCGCCGGTCCACGGCTTGCCGTTGGTAGTGAAGTAGCTGCGGCGTACGTCAATCTGGCTGGCGTCGGCAGCCGGGGCCTGCTGTGGGATACCGGTCACATCGAGCGTGGCAAAGATGGTCGCGTCGCTGGTGGGTTGCACCGTGATGCCGGCGGCAAGCTCGGCTGGCGTGACTTCGCGCGTCCACATGCGCTGGTCGGGTGCTTGCTCGGTCTTGCCGTTGACGGTGATGGCGGCGGCCAGCGGTGCCTGAGCCTGCGCATCGAAAGCGCGCGCCACGCGGGCAATCGCGGCCTGCTCCTGTGTGCTCAAGTACGACCACGACCAGCGATAGTCCTTGTCGGTTTGCTGGCGCTGGTGCACATGTGCCGTCGCGTTGCGCGCCCAGTCCACCAATTTGGCGTCGTACTCGGGTTTGGCCATGTCATAGGTGTGCGCCAGGGCGACCATCAGCGCCAGATCGCGCAGGTCCGAACCATAGTCGCCGACGTACCACGGACGTTCCTTGTTCCACGCAAACGCTTCGGCCATGGCCTTCTGCGCGCGGTCGTTGTCGCCCATCAGCTTGAACGCGACTGCGAAATGCGCCAACGGCAACGGGCCCGCCAGCTTGTCGCGATCGTTGTCGAACAGTGCGCGCAACGTCCCCAACGGAGCACGGTTGACGCGTGCCAGGACGAACCCGGAATACGCCTCGTCGGCAAGGCGCATGTGGTCGGCATGCTCGTAGCTGTAATAGCGATGCCCGCCGGCAAGCAGATCATCACTCAGGCGCTGCAGGGATTTTTGCAGCACGTCCTGTGGCACGACAAAGCCGCCGTCGCGCGCGTCCAGCATGAAGTCGACGACATACGGCGTCATGAACGTCTCGATCGGACTGGTGCCGCCCCAGAAACTGAAGTGGCCGTTGCTGGCCTGGAACGAGGCGATGCGACCCAGCGCGCCTTCCACGGCACCTCTGCGCGCGGCATCGGTCATGACCGGCGCACCCAGCGCCCTGGCCGTCTGGCCGTCCAGGATCAGCGCCGCATAACCCTTGCTGACGGTCTGCTCGATGCAGCCATACGCATACTTGAGAATGCCGCGGAGAGCCGATGCATAGGGCAGTGGCGGCAGCGTACTCAGCGTCAATTGCGCCCGTACGGTTGCCGGCACCAGGCCAGCCAATGCTGATGCCTTCAGATGTACGGCCTTGCCACCTTCCAGCGCCATGGGCGTGGTGCTTGTCGTCTGCGGCCACGCCGGGCGCACCGCAAATTCAAAGTGGCGGTCGACGCTGTAGTCGTTGAGCTCGGCGTGAATGTCCACCGTTGCCACTGCCGCACCGGCACCAGCGGTGACCGGCAGGTTGAGCACGCTGCCCGCGCCATCCTCCAGCGGCACGCTGCGCGTTGCGTCGGGAATGCTGATGATGCTGTTGCCGGTGACGGCGACTTTGGCAACACCATCCTTGCCTGAGAGATTCTTCAGATCCACGCTGATCACTGCCTTGTCACCGGCAGCCATGACGCGCGGTGTGCTCGGTTCCACCACCAGTGGTGCGCGCACGGTGATCGCGCTGTCGGCATTGCCAAAACGCTGATCGGTCCACGCCAATGCAGCGAGGCGCAAGCTGCCATTGAAGTCCGGTACGTCGACATGCAACTTGGCGTTGCCCTGCGCATCAAATGCTACAGGGCCGGCAAACAGATCGACAATTGCCACCCGCGGATTGAGTCGTGCGGCCTTGGGCAGCGCCGTACCGCTCATGTCGCCGCCGTAGCGCAACTTGCCAACGACACCGTCCATGGCCTCGATGATGCGGCTGTAAAGATCGTAGGCATCCACACCCAGCGCCCGCTGCGCAAACATCCATGCCCACGCGTCCGGCACGGCGTAATCGGTGATGTTGAGGACGCCCTGATCGACTGCGGACAGCGTGACAAACGCCTGCTTGCCAGCCAGATCGCCGGCCTGCACGTTGACGTCCAGTGGATTACCCGGACGCATCATCGACGGCGCCGTGAGCTTGAGCGGGATGCGCCGATCGTTGCGCTCGATCACCACATGCGCGATACCCATCGCCCGCGCCGGCGTGGTGTGCTCAGTCGCCTGACCACCGCGAAACACGAGCGCCGTCACGTAGACATCGTGGCGCTCCCAATCGGCAGTGACCGGGATGGAAAACGTTGCGCCCGCTTTGGCATCGATGTCCTTGGCGTACAGCAAGTGATCGGATTCGACCAGCAACACGCCCGGACCCACGTGCGGCGGGGTCACGGTGACTTTCAGCGTGTCACCGACTCGATAGCGCGCCTTGTCCAGCGCCAGCTTGACCTTGTCCGGGCGTGCCTCCTTGCCGAGGTTTTCGTCTTCCCAGCTATACCCGGCAAAGAACGGGAACACCGTGGTCAGCTTGGTCGCCGGATCGTAGACCTCGACCCGGTAGCTGCCCCACTGCACGGGAAACTCCACGCGCGCCACGCTGCCGGCGGCGACGTCCACGTCCTTTTCCTCGATCAGTTGCAGACGCTGATTGGCATTGGACTTCCAGCCATCATCACGTTCGTACAACCAGTAGAAATCACGCAACTCACGGTGCAGGCGAACCTGCAGATGCTGGCCCGCCAGCAACTGGCCCGCTGCATTCACCCGCAGGATTGCAAAGCCGGCTGGCGCCTCGCTTGCGGCACCTTGTTTGGGATCAAACAACGGGCGCACACCCACCAGCTCCGCGGCTGGCCAATACGTGCGCTTGAGTAGCCGCGTGACCGCGCGACCGCCGCTTTCATACACACTCCCGGACAGCGTCACCGCCAGCGGCGCGGTGGGCTTGACGTCCTCTGGAAGCGCCACGTCCTGCTGCAGAGTACCGCGCGCATCGAGCTTGGCGTCAAGCACGTCGTCCGCGCTCTTTGGCAGGTCCACCAGCGGATTGCCAAAGAATGTATCAGGCAGTTTGGCGACCGGGTGCACCTGCGGCGCAAGCAGCAACTTCGCAGTGAAACGGTTGCCGGCCGCCGGCGCGCCGTACAGATAACTGGAAGCCACTTGCATTTTCAGTGGTTGCCCCGGCGCGAGCTGCTGCTGCGGGCTGGAGATCTCCACCTTCAGCCGCTCGGGCAGAAACTCCTCAACGTGAAACGGGAACGCCTGCACGCTGTCCTTGCTGGCCGGGTCCAGGCGAAACTCGAGCTGCCACAAGCCGGTTGGCGCGTCGGCTGGAATGACCTGGCTGAACTCGAAATAATTCAGCTTTTGCGGCTCGATGCGCCGCTCGGCCAGGACTCGGCCATCGGGCTGCTTGACGCGCACAAACATGGACTGCGCCTTCATTGCCTTGCCGTCGTAATCGCGCAGCAAGGCTGACGCACGCAGCGTCTCACCGGGGCGATACAGATCGCGTCCGGACCACGCATATACCTCGAATGGCGCCTGACGACGACCGCTGATATCAAAATTGGATACGTCCAGCGCCGGGCGGTTGAACGGCAGCACGGAAACATCCTTGGCGCGTCGCGCGACCAGCACATCCTCCGCCTGCATCTTGTACGCCATCAGCGCGTTGCCACTGGCGTCAGTGCTGGCCTTGAGTTTGCTGCGGCCGGCGGCGTCACGAATGTCGATGCTCACCCCACTCACCGGCAAGCCATCGCGCAGCGATGCCACATGCAGCAGCACGTTGTCGCGATACACGCGCAGATGCAGCCCCAAGTCACTGACGAAAAATGTTGCGGTGTCGTAGTTGCCCTTGAACGTCCCACCAGCCTTGGCCACGGCAACGTAGACACCGGCCTGCGCCAGTTGCGTGATGTTCTGCACTGGCAGGTAAGTCACGGTACGCTCGTTGTCCGCACCACCGAGCGTGTAATGGTTGGCATACACCGAATCGGCAATCTCGGTCAGCGGCCGCGCGATGCGTTTGCCATCCTCGCCAGCCGCAGACGCCCGCGGGCCACAAGTGTTGTAGTAACGCTTCTCGTGATCAAGTTCGTAATTGTTGCGCTGGCCGTTGCGTGGATAGGCACAAAAGAGATCTGACAATGCATCATCGTGCACGCGGAAGAACTCCACGTCCGCGTCGTGTACGTTCACCGAGACCAGCGGCAAGCCGCGGGTGCCGCGCGCCGGCAACACGCTGCCGTGCGAAGCAAATGCCACGGCCGGCGGCAGATTGCCGGAATACACATCGCGCTTGACTGCGTGCCCGAGCGTATGACCATCGACAGCGAGCAGGTCAGCACGCACGCGTACCACGTAGTGAGCATCGGGCTGCACGAACGGAAAGCGCAGTGACTTGCCGTCATCGGCCAGGGTCCAACCGCCGCTGACCACCTCACCTTGCGCGCCAGTCACCGCAATCAAGTCATCAAACGTTTGCGCCGAAACCAGCGGGCGATTGAACTGCAATACCAGCTCGGTGCGCGTGTCATGCGAATCGGCACCGGCAGCGACCAGCGCGAAGGCCTTGTCCACCGCAGTATCCGGCGCCGCAGCGCTGCTTGCCGACGCACCTTGCAGCGCCGGCTTGTCGCCCTCGCGGCCACGGCTGCAAGCGGCGACCAGCGCGCACAGCAGAAGTACCGTCAGCACTCGCCACAAGAAGTCGCGCGGGCAGGACAGCGTGGATCGGCGGGGCATGGAGCTCTCCGGAGTCGAGCTGCGATTATTGCCCAAAGCGCGTCACCTGCGTGGCGCGTTGCGCGCCAGCAAGTCGCTCAACTGCCACAAAATCCGGGCGCGCCACGAATCAACGTCGTTGAACAACTCGGTCGTTGAACAACTTTAGATACAACACCGAGAAGGAGCGCGTTGTCAGTTGGCCAGTCGACACGGCTGCGCGCCAGGACCCACGGCTGCCGGATGGATCAACCAACTGGCCGCTTTCTGCCACCAGCAACAGCGTGGCTTGACGTTGTCATGATCATCCGACGTCGGTGCCTTTCAGAAATTCACATCGGCCACGGCACCCCTCGAGTGACCGTTGGCGATGAAGAAGCAGCAGCCCAGCCACAGCAGATTGTCGGAGCTGAAACGCGGTCAGGAGCATTTGCGAAACCCGAGCAAATGCACCTGACCACGTGTTTCCCGGAAACTACCCGACCCTACATCGCGTAGTGGCTCGGCCACGTTTCCCGTGTGGCACAAGCTTCAACCCAAACGCCGACGCCGCTCGGCGACCAGGCCGATAAGCAGCACGCCGAACGCAAACATGCCGAGTTCCGCCGGCTCCGGGGCATTGATCGGCGGCGGTATGGCACCCGCATAGACGGTCAAGTTGATCCCGTTGCCGCCGATGTCGGTCACATCGCCGTTGGTGCTGAGTGCCGACCAGTTGGCCCTGGAGCCACTGTTGTCGAACGCCCAGAAGCTGATGTTGTAGGTGGCCCCGATCGTGGTGTTGATCGCTTGGGAGATCGCGTCATACGCTTGCACGGCACCGTTGTACCAGTTGCAATTGGAACCACCCTGTCCAGTATTGGCGCACTGCACAACGCCTCCGAACGTGGCGCCCCATTGGTTGAGGTACGTCCAGTCCGTCGGTGCCTGCGCATTTCCGCCACTCGCGGTGTTACCACCCTCAAAACCGGCGTTTTGAATCAGGTTTGCGCCGCCACCTGTGGTCACCGAAATATTATCCAGAGAAATGAATGCCGGATCATCGCGCAGGGCAAACGTGACGTTGGTGCTAGCGTCGGTCGCCACAAAACTGGTGGTGTATTGCGCGTAGCCAGATGGCAATGGCTGTCCGCTGAGGCTGAGAATATATCCAGGCGGCGGCCCGAAATTGACGGGCGCTGCGTACGCCTCCCCGGCCAGCGATGCCCCAACAGCCAAAGCTGCAAAAACTAGAAGCTTGAACTTGTTCATCGACGTTCTCCTTATCTTGCCCCTGTAGCGATATGCAAGGCATATCGCATGCCGAATTCATAATGTCTTGATTTACATAGTGATTGGGTTTTATTACGCTGTTCAAAGGTGGACAAAATGTAAATTGTGCCGACGGCTCCATACCGCGCAAATGGGCATTTTCTTCCCGCAGCCCGCGCTGTGCCTCACTTTTCGCTGCGACGGCAAAATGTAAAGCTATTCGACGATTCCAGGGTGGAGCAGACAACGCGATGCTCTCCACCATCACCTCGTAAAATGCTGGCGTAAGCCGACTGGTGGCAGCAACTAATGCGGGACAGCTATTCGCAATTTATTACGAAACCACCGTAGCCGGGTGAGTTATCGCGATGTCCGCTGCAGACGAACCATGCAATGGGCCGATATCGCCGAGGGTATTATTATCCAGCGTATTTGGCCGCCGTGGTGCGATCTGGCGTTTGTACACGCACCCGTCCAACCATCTGGCACGGGTTTCAGTGCGAGGGGCCGAATTCATCCACAAAATCCTGCGACAGGGACATTGCCGCAATGCTCGGCGGCAATGCCACCCAGCGGCGTCGATCATTGCCTGTCGCGCATCAATGGCGCGGCGCGTTGCGCGTCAGCCAGTCACCCAATTGCAACAGCACCTGGGCACGCCACGGATCGGCTTCGTTGAACAACTCGTGATACAGCATGGAGAAGAAGCGCGTTGTCAGTTGCCCGGTCGGCATGGCCGCGCGCGAGAACTCACGGCTGCCGGATGGATCAACCAACTGGTCGCTTTCTGCCACCAGCAACAGCGTGGGCTGCGCCAGACGCGCCGCATCGGCGATGCACGCAGCGCCCGCACGAAAGATGAAGTCGGCCAGGCGCGGGGTGATCCAGCCGCTGCGCAGCGGATCACGACGGTAGGTCGCCACAACCTGTGGATCATGTGAAACCTGCGCAAACGCCAACCGATTGCGCAGCGGGAGCCGTGGCGCCACAACGTTCAGTACACGCGCCAGCCGCACCAGCCACCGTGGTTCCCAACTGCGCAACGCTGGTGAGGACAAAATCAATGCCGGCGGCGCAATGCGGCCATCCAGCACGGTGCGCAACGCTACCAGCCCGCCCATGCTGTGCCCGAGCAGCAGGGGCGGGTGCGGCAAGTGGTTGGCGTAATCGGTGTACACGGTCGCCAGATCGTCCAGCAAATCGTCCGCCTGGCGCAGCGCTCCTCGTTGACCCGGCGTATGGCCATGCCCGCGCTGATCGTAGCCGCGAACGGCGTAACCGCGCTGCTGGAACCACTGCGCCAATTGCACATAACGGCCGCTGTGCTCACCCAGCCCATGCACGAACAACATGGCCGCCGACGCCTGTTCATGCGGCCAGTCACGCAGAAAGAGCTGCTGGCCGTCCACCATCGTCAACCAACTCGTGTGCGCGCTCGTGCTTGCATCGTTTGCCGGCACTCGTGACCGTTGTTCCACCCGCATCTCCCGTACTTGGTAACGGCTAAGGTAACCGGGCCCAATGGCGGTGAAAAGGCAGTCTGGCGGTAACGCACCCCTCCCTTCAGCGTGGAGTGCGTTGCGCAGGTTCAATGCTCGATGACGCGCATGTCCTTCATCAACAAGTCGAGCTTGCGCTTCATCTCGGCCTGCGGCTGCGTACCTGCCACGCCGTAAAACGCGGTGTACAACACGGCAGGCGGGTTGCCGTCAACGGCGGCTGGCGCAAGCACGGCATTGATGTCCATTTCACCGCTGTCGTAGCGTGCCACGCCGTTGTATGGATATTGCCGCGTCGACAACTTCTGCCAGCGACTGGTCATGCTCTCGTCCAACCCGGACGGCGGCGCGGCGTAACGCTGAACGTTGACGTTGTCATGATCATCCGACGTCGGCGTCTTCCAGATATTCACATCGGCCACGTCCCACGTCGGTTGACCGTTGTCGAGGAAGAACCAGAAACCCAACCAGAGCAAGTTGTCCGGCGTGATGGCCTGCAACTCGGGCGTGTAGGAGAACGCTACCCGCTGCGATGCATAGCTGAAATGCTTTCCGTAGTCGAAGTCAAGATGGATATGCTTGAATGCGGCCGGCAGCCGTACGGGATCCTTGAGAAAATCCTTCCACTGCGCCAGCGTGCCGCTGTAAGTGACCTGGACGAAGCTGATGTACTCGTCCATGTCCAGTTGAATATCCTGCGTCTGTGATGCTGGCACCAGGCGCGTCAGCATGACCGAGCCGTCAGCTACCGGTAGCGAATAGACCACGAATGTGGCGTTCCCGTACGGCAACGGCCAAACCTCGACGTGCCACGGTCGCTGCCAACGATCCATGCGCACAGCCTCGGTGGCCGGTTTCCCCAGCGACGTGATCTTGACCTGTTCACTGGCTACCGCGCGTTGGAAGACGCCTGTCCTGGCCAGCAAATCCATGCGGGTCTTCGCGTCAGCGTAGAACGTGGCGGCGTCCACACCATCGGGCCGACGCAGGTGGACCAGCCCGTTGCTGCCCGCCGCACCGAAGTCCACATAGCCGTTGCCATCGAGCGCGAAGTGCTTCGACGACTCGCCCACGCGCGTCCATTCACCGTTGCTGCCACGCACGATCAGCGTAGGGAACATGTAGAGTTTGGCTTTCTGGAACAGCAGCCGCGCGGAACCGTCACCATTGGGAAACAGGTTGGCGGACTCTTTCGCCAGCAGCGCCTTGAGCTGACCCTGGCTGTACGCATTTCCGTGCTTCACGTACATCGCAAAGAAATCTGCCAAGCTCATCGGCAGCGCAAATTGCGCCTTGAAAGTGCCGTTCTGCATGGCGCTGAACAAGTCGAACCGATACGCTGCGCGGGTGTTGATGACGGCCTGATGCGCGGGCGCATCCAGCACTTCGGTGATGGGCAGCGCGTAGTTGAGATTCTCGCTGGCTGACTTCATCAGCACGATGCCGATAACCTTGCCATCCTTGTCCAGCAGCGGGCCGCCGCTGTTGCCGGGCGACGCAGCAGCGGAAAAGCGCATCCACTTCCACTCACCGTCCTGCTCTTCGGGCGTGTCCGACGTATACAGCCCGTCACGGATCACCACGCCGGTACCCAACGCGTTGCCCACGGCGTAAACAATCTGATTCAAGGCGGGTTTGGTATCGAGCGGCAACGCGGCAGTGCCGGGTGGGTTGGCCAGCGAAAACACCACGAAATCCTTGCGCAGGGAGAACTGCTCGATCTTGTCGATCGCATACACCTGACCTTTGGAATCGCGCAGCGCCGGCGGTCCCCACAAACTGCTCACGCCAGCCAGCAGCACATGGCCCGCGGTGACATAGCGGTTCGGCCCAATGGCAAACGCCGTGCCAATGGAATAGTACTTGTCGTTGCGCTCCTGATACGGCAACAGCTCAAGCGGCAAAGGTTTTTCGTAGGTCAGTGGATCGACGGTCGGCTTGGCCTGTACCACCTCGAACGTGGACGCCTGAATTTTCGGCAAAACCGCCGGATCCAGACTGGCCGCGCCCGCCGTGCCGATAGTCGCCAACCCGAGCACCGCCGCACCTATCCAGCGTCTGCCCAACATGCGCCATCCGGAATGACGCTTGATCATTGTCTGCCCCGCATGCATACGCATCCCTCGCTTGAACACCGCCACAGCAAAACCCCATGAGCGCTGAGCATGCAGCGCCGGCTTGACGTGCATCCTGACATACCCAGACGTTTGCCGGTACGCGCACAGCTCGCTACGGCAAGCGCCGCGCACCGACACTGGCAGTGTTGGCTACGTTGCACCGCCGACCATGCGTGATCCAGACAACCTGCCTGGCCGCACTGGACCAACGGCGATCTGGCCGCGCGGCCACGGCCCTCAGTGCTGGACGTTGTTCGTCGCGCCAATAAAGCGCGCGACGTTGTCGTGCAGCAATTTCAGCGACGGCTCATGCGCGTATACCATGTGTCCGGACGGATACCAGGAATAGCTGATATTGCCATCCAGGCTGGCCGGGATCGGCAGGTGGTGAGCTTCATAATCGGCGGCAAAAAACGGCGTGGCGAGATCGTAATAACCGCCGTTTACGTAGACTTTGAGGTTCGGATCGGTCTTCATCGCCATGGCCAGATCAGGCATCACGTTGATCGAGGACTGCAATGCCTCGCCGTGCGCACCCGGCTGCTTGTGTGAAAAGTCCCAGTGATCGATGTCGGCATACAGCCGGTAGGGGCGATCTTGCCCAAACTTCAGGTCGCGTCGCACGTAATCGTTGAACGCGGCGACGTAGGCCGAACTGATCGCCGAAGCCTGCGGGTCATACTCGGAACTCTTTCCCAGTGGATCGATTGCCGGCCCCGAGAACCGCGTGTCCAGGCGTCCGGTGGTCGTGTCGCTGTCTGCTTGCAGCTCGTGTTCGAACATGCCGCCGCTCACGCGCAAATTGGCCTTGAGCAGATAGGCCACCGGCAAGCCGGTATAGGAATGCAGCTTCTCGGCCACCGCTTGTTTTTGCGCCGCACCCAGGCGGGAACCTGCCAGCAGCGCTTGCGCATACGGGCCCAGCGCGTAGTCTTCCACTTCCTTGAGAAACGGCTCCAGCGCCGCCGGCTGCTGCGGCAATTTGTGGTGATAGAACGCGGTGGCCGCATACGTCGGCAGGCCCAGCTCATAGGGCAAGTCGATACCCGGATTGAACTCCGGGCCGTCGATGCTGGTATCAAAACTGAGGATTTGCGAGAGCATGATCACGCCATTCAAGTCGACGCTGTCCTCGTTCTCCAGAATGTTCGCCACCACCGCCGAGCGCGTCGTGCCATAGCTTTCGCCAAACAGGTACTTCGGTGAATTCCACCGCCCGTAGCGGGACAGGAATTGGGTGATGAACTGCGCAAACGCGTGACCATCGCCGTCCACACCGTAGATCGCCTTCTTGCGCTCCTTCATCTGTTCGTCGCGCTTGGTCTTGTCGGTGTCGTTCGCGATCAGCCGACTGAAGCCGGCACCGGGAGCGTCGATGAACACCACGTCACTGGCATCAAGCAGGCTGTAGTCGTTGTTGATCAACTGATACGGCGCCGCCGGGGTGTGGCTGTCGTCATTGGTGACGACGCGCCGCGGGCCAAACGCGCCCATGTGCAGCCACACGGTGGCCGAACCTGGACCACCGTTGTAGATGAAGGTGATTGGCCGCTTGCTCGCCTCTGCACCCTTCTGCAAATACGCCACATAGAACATGCTGACCTGCGGCTCGGACTCCTTGTCCCCACTGCCGTGCAAGATCAGGGTGCCGGCCATGGCCTTGTAATTCACGCGCTTGCCTTCGACTGACACCGAGCCCTCGCTGGTGGAGGTCTGCGACTGTAGCAGCGCCGCATCCGGTTTCGGCTCCGCCTGCGCCTTCGTGTCGGACTTGTCAGCGGCGGCCATGGCGGTCGTGCTGAGCAGCAGCGTGGCGAGCACAGCCAGCAGGGAAATCTTGCGCATAACGACAGCCTTCTTCATCGCCGAGGCGGCGCGCCTCGGGTCGCCCAGCATAGGCGCCCGCCACGCACGCCTTCATCACCCGGAAGTCATGGTCGCGCCAGCAACACGATCGCCAGCACCGCCAGGCCCACACCGGCGAGATTGGTCCGGCTCAGATGTTCGCGAAACACCAGCAGACCCACCACGGCGCCCAGCGCGACCACGCCGATGTTCATGCTCGTGAAGACCAGCGCCGGATGTTGCGGTAGCGCGCGATGGCCGCGCAGGTAGAACAGGATATTGCCGAAATTGAACAGGCCCAACGCCACCCCACCCCACGCACTGCGCACAGTGAAGCGCATCGCGCCGCGCGCGCGCCGCCACCACTGCAAGGCAAAGCCCACTACCAACGCCAGCGCAAACATTGCCTGCAATGACGCGCCGAGCGGTACACCGGCCAGCGCGACCTGCTTGAACAGGATGTCGATCACGCCAAAGCCGACAAACACCAGCAGCGGATACAGCCAGTGCGCCATGGCGGCGGCTGTTCCGCGTACGACCGCATCACTGGCTGGCCCACCGCCGGCGGCTCTTGTTCCACGCTGGCGCCACACCATGGCAAGCAACCCCAGCAAGCCCAGTGCCATGCCGAGCGCCTTGAGCGCATTCAACTGTTCGCCAAACAACATAAACGCAGCCAGCAACGACAACACCAGCGACAGGCGTTGCGCCGCATCGCTGCGCACAATGCCGGCGTGGCGTACGGACGCGGCCAGGGCGAGAAAGATCGTTGGCAACAACACGCCCAGACCAATCAACGCCAGCCACGGCGCACCCGGCGCGCGCAGTGTCGTCAACGAGGCAGGCAACAACCAAGCCGTGAGCGCACTGGCCACGACGTAGTTCCACGCAATCGCCTGTCCGATATCAACGTCAAAGCGCCGGGCCAGCTTCAGCAGCACTGATACCAGCACGCTGCAGATCACGCTCAGCAACACGAAAATCATCCCGCACCCTCACCACGGCCAGCGGGCATTGTGACGCAGCGCGCCCGGAAGTCATCGCTCGCCGGTTGACCCCCTTGTGGGCGTGAGGTTCCGTACTGTGGCTCAAATCCGTCGTCGAGGCTTGCCCGACGCGATCCCTCAGAGCGCATTCAATGGAATTTTAAGATAGCGCACACCGTTGTTTTCGGCCGGCGGCAACTGCCCGGCACGCATGTTCACCTGCACCGCGGGCAAAATCAGTTTTGGCATGGACAGCGTCGCATCGCGCTGCGTGCGCATGGCAACAAACTCGGTTTCGCTGATGCCGGCGTGCACATGGATGTTGCGGGCACGCTGGTCAGCCACCGTGGTTTCGTGGGCAAACTCGTCACGTCCGGGCGCCTTGTAGTCGTGGCACAAAAACATCCGCGTAGCGTCAGGCAACGCAAATAGCTTCTGGATCGAGCGGTACAACGTGGCCGCATCGCCACCGGGAAAGTCGCAGCGCGCGGTGCCGTAGTCGGGCATGAACAAGGTGTCGCCGACAAACGCCGCGTCGCCGATCACATGCGTCATGCACGCGGGCGTGTGCCCGGGCGTGTGGATCGCGGTCGCCTCAATATCCCCCAGCCGGTAGCGCTCGCCCTCACTGAACAAATGATCAAACTGGCTGCCATCGCGCGCGAAACCGCTACCAGCGTTGAACAGCGCACCGAATGTTTCCTGCACCGTGCGGATGTGCTCGCCGATGGCGAGCGTGCCGCCAAGTTGCGACTGCACATACGGCGCGGCCGAGAGATGATCGGCGTGCACATGCGTGTCGATCACCCAGGCCACCGTCAACCCCTGCGCGCGTACGAACGCGATGATCTCGTCGGCGGAGCTGTGGCCGGTGCGTCCGGACGCCGGTTCGTAATCAAGCACAACATCCAGCACCGCGGCCTGCAACCGTGCCGGATCCCACGTCACGTAGCTGAAGGTGTTGCTCGGCGTGTGAAAAAATGCTTTGACTTCGGGAACGTGCATGGCCGACTCCTCACATCCTGTTGCGAGCGCGCACCAAGCCATCGGTGACCGCAGCGCATGCTGCACGATACAACCGCGCGGAAGACTCGGTCACTGCGGCGACAGCGCGTAACCCTCGTGCTGCAGGTCGATAACCGTCGTCAGCCCGGACAAGGCGACGGTGACGTGAGCATCTACCCAGCCGTATCGAAACCCGTGCTCGGCCATCGCCTGGGCGCACACCGCCACGTCCACGCCGGCCGCGCGCAACTGCGCAATCACCGCCAGGTTCGGGTTCGCCACGCCGTAAAGTTTTCGGTACTGCACGTCGTTCAGCACAATTGGCGTCGCCTTTCCGGCGGCGATCGCCACAAACTTCAGATGGCTGAGTGGCACCCCGGCATCCACGTACAGGTTCACCGCGCGCGCCACGTTGTCCAACGACCGACTGACATCACTGGGCGTGACGCCAGCACGGCCGAGGCTGAACACGACCTTGTAGACAGCGTCGGGGTCCGGCTGGTAGGCGGCACCGGGCATCGGATGGAACCTGCCGGCACCGACAATCGTCGGGCTCTGCCAAAAGTCTTCGCCCGCCAGCGCGCCGACAGAGATCAGGCTCAACACAAGCATGACAATGGGCTTGCAGATACGGATCATCGCGACCTCACGGCACAGTCGGTGGCGCACAACGACGCGGGCGCATGCGGAATCGGCCCAGCCTAACAAGCCGGCGCGGTTTTTGTAATCCCGTTGACTCGGCGCTTGCGGTCGTTCGCTGCAAGTACGAGCCCTACGCGTGCTCGTTCGACACTCGGTCGAGCCACAGATAGTCAGCATATTATTTGCCTTGACAAATATAGCCGCGGCAATAGAATGCGCGGCCATGGATACCGACTCACGTATTCCCACCCCGCCGAAGGAAAGCCTGGGCGTGCTGATCGGTCTGGTGCGCGCCGAAATTGTCCGCGCGCTCGAAGCCGAAATGACCGGGCGCGGGATAAATCTGCGGTTTACGCAGTTCCTGATCATCAAGCGACTGGCTCGCCTGGGCCCGATGCGTGCGGGTGAACTTGCCCGTGTGGTGGACCTCGACTGCGGGGCGATGACCCGCCAACTCGACCAGCTTGAACACAAGGGCTATCTGCGTCGTTGTCCGCATGCGCAAGATCGACGCACGTTGCGCATCGAACTGACTGCGGCCGGCGATGCGCTGTGGCAGCAACTCGGCGATTGCCAACAGCGCGTATTGAAGACCGCGCAGCGCTCGCTCGACGCCAGCGAACGCGCGCAATTGCACGACTACCTGGAACGCGTGCTGCACGCGCTTCGCGACAAAGCCTGATCCCCGCCCCGGACTCCAGTTCATGCGTCTGCATTCTCTCGTCGCCGTTACGGCCCTGACGCTCGCGTTATCCGCCTGTGCCAGCAGCGGCGGCCTGCACCCGCAAGGCACGCTGGTGGATGCCGGCGCGCTGCACGCCCGTCAAAGTCTGGCTGGCCACGAGGATACGGCGGCCGCTTGGCCGGCTGCGGACTGGTGGACGCGGCTTGGTGACGCGCAACTGAGTGCATTGATCGGCGAAGCGTTGCACGACAATCCCGCCCTGGCGGTAATCGACGCCCGCGCGCGCGCCGCGCAGAGCCAAGCGGGCGTAGCGAACGCCGCGCGCTTGCCCAACGTGAACACCGGCGCCAGCGCCAGCGCTGCCCGCATTCCGGATACCGTGTTGCCAGCAGGCGGGCACTTCGCTGCGAGCAAATACGTTTACGTCAGGTTCTCCTGGGGTCTGGATTTATGGGGCGGCAAACGTGACGCCTGGGAGGCCGCGGTGGGCGCCGCACGAGCGGCCGAAGTGGAAGCACATGCCGCACGCAACGAACTGTCCGTCAATGTCGCCCGGGCCTACGCCCAACTTGGCTACGCGTTCGCCAAAGCGGATCTGGGCACGGCCGAGCTGGTGCGTGCCAATGCCGCCCGCGCGCTGACGCAACAGCGCTTTGCCGCCGGTATCGACAACCGGATTCAGCTCAAGCAGAGCGACGCCGAGATCGCCAGCGCGCAGCAGAACATGGCCTTGGCGCGGCAGGCGGTACTGGCGACGCGCTCGGCATTGTCCGTGTTGCTCGGCAAAGGGCCTGATCGTGGTCTGCAAATCCAGCGTCCGCACCTGCTGCCGCAGGCAGCGCTGAGCGTGCCGGCGAACCTGCCCGTGGGTCTGCTGGCGCATCGCCCCGATCTGGTTGCCGCGCGCTGGCGGGTGGAAGCGGCCAGCAAGGACATCCGGGCCAGCAAGAAGGACTTTCTGCCAAACATCAGTCTCGGCGCATTGGCTGGGGTCGTCACGCGGGGTAGCGGCAATCTATTCAGTCTGCCGGCACGGTTCTATCAGTTCGGCCCGTCATTAAGCCTGCCGATTTTTGACGGCGGTCGGTTGCGTGCGCAGCTCGCCGGCAAGGATGCCGCGTATGACTGGGCCGCAGCGCAGTACAACCAGACGCTGGTTGCCGCGGTGAACCAGGTCGCCGACGACTTCTCGGCCCTGCAATCGCTCGACGAACAAATTGCCGCCCAGCAGCGCGCTTACGATGCCGCCAAGGCGGCGTGGGACCTCGCCATGCAACGTTACAAGGCGGGTATCGGCAGTTACCTCGAGGCGCTCAGCGTGCGCCAGCAATTGCTGGAGGTCGAACGCGGCAGCGCAGCCCTGGCAGCGCAGCGCGCGGACATGTCGCTGCAGCTGATTCAAGCGCTTGGTGGCGGCTACCAGCCACACGCTGACAACGCGCCACCGACCACCTCAACCCATTCCTGAGCCACCCCGATGTCCACCCAAACGCCTTCCGCGACCGACGACGCACCACCCTCTCCGCCGGCGTTACCGCCCGAACCTGCACCCGTGAAAACCCGCGGGAAGCGCGGCATCCTGCTGCGCGTACTCGGCGTGGTGGTGCTGCTCGCCGCCATCGGCTGGGGCGCATGGTATTTCCTCGACGGACGCTGGTATGAAGCGACCGACGATGCCTACATTGACGGCAATGTCGTGCAAATCACGCCGCAGATCGCCGGCACCGTGGTCAGCATTGGCGCTGACGATGGCGATCTCGTGAACGCCGGCGCGGTGTTGGTGCAACTCGACCCCAGCGATACTGGCGTGGCGCTGGCCGAAGCCAAGGCGAATCTGGCCACCACTGTGCGCAAGGTGCGCGGCCTGTATTCCAGTGTCAGCAGTGCGCAAGCCGACGTCGCTGCACGCAAGACAGCCGTGGACAAGGCGCGCGCCGACTACAGCCGTCGCGTCGCATTGGCCAAGTCCGGCGCGATCTCCAGCGAGGAACTGGCGCACGCCAGCGAAGCGTTGACCACGGCGGAAAGCGGGCTCATTGGCGCGCAACAGCAGTACCAGACCAGCAAGGTGCTGGTCGATGACACCGAGGTCGCCTCGCACCCGGACGTGCAGGCGGCTGCCGCCAGACTGCGTGCCGCCTTCCTCAATAACGCGCGCGCGACGTTGATTGCGCCGGTGGGCGGCTATGTGGCAAAACGCTCGGTGCAGGTCGGTCAGCGGGTGATGCCCGGTGCGGCCTTGATGGCGGTAGTGCCGTTACACGAAGCGTGGATCAACGCAAACTTCAAGGAGACCCAACTCACCCAGATGCGCATCGGCCAGCCGGCGACGATCGAGTCAGACGTGTACGGCAACTCGGTGAAATACCACGGCAAGGTGCAGAGCCTTGGCGTGGGGACCGGCAGCGCGTTCGCGCTGTTGCCGGCGCAGAACGCCACCGGCAACTGGATCAAGATCGTGCAGCGCATTCCCGTGCGCATCGTGTTCGACGAGCCCTTGCAACTGAGAAAGCATCCATTGCGATTGGGCATGTCGGTCAGCGTGGAAGTTGGCCTGCACGATCAAGGCGGCGCCATGCTGGCACAGCACGCACCGACCCAGGCCGCGTTCAGTACCGATGTGTACAAGCAGCAACTGGGACACGCCGACGCGGCGATCGCGAAGATCATCCACGCGAACATGGCCAGCGGCAAATAGCGCCTCTGGCACAAGCCCGTGCGCGGGTGATGCTTGTCCCGGGAATCTCCAAAACAGAAGCATCGCTTGTGAGCGGACTCCTGCCACATTCATTAACCGACCTGCATGACCACACCTTTTCACCCACCCAGTCTTGCCCTGAGCACGTTCGGCCTGTCACTGGCCACGTTCATGCAGGTGCTCGACACCACGATTGCCAACGTCTCGCTGCCGACGATCGCCGGCAACCTCGGCGTGAGCAACGACCAGAGTACGTGGGTGATCACCTCGTTTGCGGTGAGCATGGCCATCGCACTGCCGCTGACCGGCTTCCTTACGCGTCGCTTCGGCGAAGTGAAACTGTTTGTCTGGTGCACGCTGCTGTTTGCACTGACCTCGTTCATGTGCGGTATCTCGCAAAGCATGGGCATGCTGATTGTGTTTCGCGCGTTGCAAGGGGCGGTGGCCGGGCCGATGTATCCGGTGACGCAGAGTTTGCTTATCGGCATCTATCCACCAGCCAAACGCGGCATGGCGCTGGCGCTGCTGGCGATGGTCACGGTGGTGGCGCCGATCGCCGGCCCGATCCTTGGCGGCTTGATTACCGACAATTATTCGTGGCCGTGGATTTTCTTCATCAACGTGCCGATCGGCATCTTCGCCAGCATGGTGGTGGCCAGCCAGATGAGGGGGCGGGTGGAGAAAACCGAACGTCCGAAAATGGATTACGTCGGTCTGATCACCTTGATCATCGGCGTCGGCGCGTTGCAGATCGTGCTCGACAAGGGCAACGACGCAGACTGGTTCAACTCCACCTTCATCATCCTCACCAGCATCGTCTCGGCGGTCAGTCTAGCGATCTTCCTGATCTGGGAACTCACCGACAAGGACCCGATCGTCAACCTGAAATTGTTTCGCCACCGCAACTTCACTGCCGGCACGCTGGCCATGGTGCTCGGCTACGCGGCATTTTTCTCCATCGCCTTGCTGGTCCCGTTATGGTTGCAGCAGAACCTGGGCTATACCGCGACCTGGGCCGGTTACGCCACGGCACCGCTGGGCGTGATCCCGGTTTTGCTGGTGTTTTTTGTCGGCAAGTATGCGAACCGCATGGATTTGCGTCTGCTTGCAGCCGCGTCGTTTCTGGTGATGGGTGCGACGTGTTTCATGCGTGCGGATTTCTATCTCGGCATCGACTTCTATCACGTGGCGATGGTGCAGTTGTGGCAAGGTCTGGGCGTGGCGCTGTTCTTCATGCCGGTATTGCAGATCCTGCTGTCCGACCTGGAGCAGAACGAGATTGCCGCCGGCTCGGGGTTGTCAACATTCCTGCGCACGCTTGGTGGCAGCTTCTCCGCGTCGATCACCACGCTGTTGTGGACGCGCCGTGCAGTTACCCATCACGAACAACTGACCGAACACATCAATGTCTACAACCCGATCGCGCAGACGGCGCTCGACAAAATCGGTCACGGCAACCTGCAGGAAGGTGCCAGCGTGATCAACGACATGATTACCCAGCAGGCTTACCAGATCTCCTTCAACGAGGTGTTCCACATGCTTGGCTGGGTGTTCATGGGATTGATGCTGGTGATCTGGTTGGCAAAGCCGCCATTCAGCGCCAAGGGCGCGCGCGGTCCGGGGGGCACTGACGCAGAGCTGCCACCTGTCCCTCACAAATCAAATCCAACGCCAATCAGCACCATGGTTTCGCCGCGATTGGGATCGTGCATACCAGCATCGGACACGTGCCGAAGCTGGACACTGAAACGCTTCCCCTGCCAGCCCAACGTGCTGACAAACTCGAGGGCGCCGCTCAGCGCCATGGTCCGGCCAGTCTGCAGCGCTGGCTGGAAGCTGAAGAACAAAGAGCGATACCAGTCACCGGCATCGCCATAGTGAAAGCGCGCTCCGCCCGCAATCAGCCAGACGGTGTCCCTGGTGCCAACGGAATTATCAAGATAGCGCACGATGTCGCGCCCATCAATCCACCCCAGCGACACATCTGGTGACCAACTGAAGCGGCTGGCGCCGAAGCGGTGCGCGGGGAACACGCTTTCAACGAACAATGCGTTAGTGCCAAGGTTGCCCATGTAACTGCGCCCGCCTTGCACTTCCACATGGACTGCCGCTGCCGGAAACGCCAGTGTCACCAGTGCCGTCAATACCGCAGCGCGAAACCAACCTGCTGAAACCGCCATGTGACACCTCGCCCAGACTTCACGAACCACCACTTTCACGGCACGCATCGCAGGGCCCTGCATTGACGCGCGAGATCATCCACACGGTGCAACCCCGGAACTGATTCATTCACCCGCACTCCGTGCTGCTCATATGCAGCACAGAATGACTTCAGGTCACGAGCTTCCTTCCCTCAGACGCAGCGTCTCACGTATCCGTTCCCGTTGCACTGGTGTGCCATGCACACGGCTCCAGCCGCGGTCGGCCCATACCGCAACGGCCCCTCGGGCGTGATGGGTCCAGCCTATTTTTTCGCCGGCGCCGAGCGCAGGTTGGGACTGTCCAGATCCAGCGCGGTTGCTTGCACGACCTGCGCTTGCGGATGGACCTTGCGAATCGCAGCGGAAAACTGCGCGACGTCGCCCACCACTACCACCTTGGCGCTTTTCACGGCCAGATGCGCGCGCGCATATTTCTCGATCTCCTTGGGCGTCACCGCCTGCACGCGCTGCACGTAGTGACCGATCTCGTCGAGATTGATGTCGTACACCGCAAGGTTGGCAATTTGCGTGGCAAGGCCACTGGTGGTTTCCAGACTGCGGCCGTAACTGCCAATCATCGTGGCCTTGCGCGCGGCAAGTTCCGGCGCAGCAACGCGGCTGCTGCCGAGGTGTCTGAATTCGCCCAGCAGCAACTCCACCACCTGGGCGGCGGACGGGTTCTTGGTCTGCGCGGAGGCCTGCCACAAGCCGGTACTGCGTCGTGGCTGCAAGCTGCTGGATGCGCCATACGACAAACCGCGCTTGATGCGGATTTCCTCGTTCAGGCGTGCCGAATACGAGCCCCCGAGCACCGCGTTAGCTACCGCGCCGACGTAGTAATCGGCGTCACGACGTGGCGGCGCAATGTGTGCGGTCATCACTCCGGCCTGCCCGGCGCCGTGCTGATCGATCAACAATACCGCCGGGATGCTGCTGGCGGCGATCCCCGCAGGAGCCACCGGCATTGGCGTAGCCGGCTTGGGCCAATCACCGAAGCTGGTCTGCGCCAACTGCTGCGCCTGCGCCGGGGTGATGTCGCCGGTGAGAATCAGTATCGCGTTGTCCGGGCGATACAGCGCCGCGTGCAAGTTCTGCACATGCGCACGGCTGATGCGCGCGATGGACGCCGGCGTCCCTGCACGCGAGTGGCCGTAAGCTCCCGCCCCAAACACGCTGCGATCAATTGCCAGCGATGCCAAGGCCCGGGGCTGGCTCAGCAGCAAATGCAAATCATCGACAGCTTGCGTCTGCGCACGCTTCAACTCTTCTGCACTGAAATCCGGCTGGCGCACCACGCTGGCGAGCAGACTCAACGCCTGCGGCAGCATGGGCGTGGTGACGGTGATGTCCACCGCGCTCTCGTCCCAACCGGCAGCAGCGCTCAGCGATCCACCCAGCGCCTCCGCGGCCGACGCAATCTGCGGCGCAGTCTTGCCCGCAGCGCCCTTGGTCAACAGGTTTGCGGTGAGATCGGCCAGGCCAGCAAGTTGCGGCGGGTCCATTTCACCGCCGCTGCGCAGCACCAGTTGCGCCGTGACCAATGGCAAGCCGGCGCGGCGTGCGCTGATGACCTGCAGTCCGTTTGCCAGCGTCTGCGTGGACGGGGTCGGCAGATTCAATTGGGGCGCGGGCCCGGGTGCGGGTGGCTGCGTGGGGAATCCAGCCGGCGTTGCGACAGCGGGAGCTGCCTCAGCAGTTGCCCCCAGCGCCGTACCGGCGGTAACAGTCAAGACGGCACAGACGGCCATATGCAAAACCTTCGTCCGCAAGCTCATGGCATGGATCATTTCGCTGCTCCCTTGGCTGCTGCTGGTGTCACCGTTGCCTTGGGCTGTGGCAAGTAGTCGATGGTGACGCTGCGCGCCCCGGTAACGTACTTCTGCAGCACGTGATGCACATCCTCCGCCGTCACCTTTTGCAGCGCG
The DNA here is from genome assembly GCA_039926605.1 of Rhodanobacter sp. Taxonomy (GTDB): domain Bacteria; phylum Pseudomonadota; class Gammaproteobacteria; order Xanthomonadales; family Rhodanobacteraceae; genus Rhodanobacter. The sequence continues at coordinate 72,619 of JBDSWR010000091.1, forward strand.
ACAAGGTCGCTGTTGACGCGCGCCGGATTGCCACCGATGAGGGTGGCCTGGCCGAGCGCAAACGCGATGCCTTGCGCAGTCTGTCGTTGCTTGAGTTCGCTGGTCAGCAACTGGGTCTTCACTTTCTCCAGCTCGGCTGCCGCAATCGGCTGGGTGGAGAGCCACACGATTTCCTGACTCAGCAACTTCTCCGCCTCTGCCGGTTTGTGCCCGCTGGCAAGAATCGCGTAAGCAACGAACAAGCCGGGGCCGACGCGCAAGTCGGCCTGGGCACCCGCTTGCTGGGCGACCTGATGGCGATACACCAACGACTGATGCAGGCGCGACGAATCGCCCTGCGCCAGTAGCGCAGCAGCGACCTGCAGCGCAATCGCATCGGCGCTGTCTGCAGCCGGCGGCAGCAACCAGGTCATGGCCACGGCGGGCAACGGTGCCGTCTCACTGGTGATGGTGTAGCGCAGGTCCTTTCTGCGCACCGGCTCCTTGTCGGTGACCTGCGGGATCGGCGTCGCCGGCTTGGGAATCCAGCCGAAGTACTGGTCCACCCACGCCTCAAGCTGCTGCGGCTGGAAATCGCCGGCGACAATCAAGGTGGCATTGTCCGGTCGGTAAAACGTCTGGTGAAACGCGATCACGTCCGGCAAGGACGCCGCTTCCAGATCCTCGATGCTGCCAATGGTCGGTCGCTGGTATGGATGCACCGTGTACGACTTCGGGTCGAGCGCGTTGAACAGCTTGCCGTACGGATTGGCCAGCACGCTCTGGCGATATTCCTCCTCCACCACCGCGCGCTCGGATTTGAAATTCTTTTCGTCCACCGTGAGGCCCGACAGCCGCTCGGCTTCGGCCCACAGCAACGTGTTCAAGTAATTGCTCGGCACCACTTCGAAATAATTGGTGATGTCATCACCCGTGGACGCGTTGTTGGCGCCGCCAACGTCCTCGGTCAACCGGTCAAACTGTTCGGCATGCAGATGCTTCGTACTCTTGAACATCAAGTGCTCGAACAAGTGCGCAAAGCCGGAACGCCCCTGCGGGTCATCCTTGGAGCCAACGTGGTACCACATCTGTACCGCAACGTTCGGGCTGGAATGATCCTCCACGCTGATCACCTGCAAGCCATTCGACAACGTGCGCTCGTGATACTGGATCGGCGGAATGGTCAGCTCAGCAGCAACCACCGGCATGACCACGGCAGCGCCCAACGTAAGGGTAGCGAACAAAGCGGC
>JBDSWR010000092.1:0-34306 GCA_039926605.1 Rhodanobacter sp.
TGCCCGCGCGCGAACGGCGGCAGGTGCTGCTGTTTTCCGCCACGCTCAGCTATCGGGTGCTGGAGCTGGCCTACGAACACATGCACAACCCGGAAAAGCTGGTAGCCGAGAGTGACCACGTCACCGCCGATCATGTGCATCAGTCAGTGTACTTCCCGGCCCGCGAAGAGAAGATGCCGCTCCTGCTGAATTTGCTGGATCGGCTCAAGCCCACGCGCAGCATCATTTTCGTCAATACCAAGGCTGCCGCAGAGCACATCACCGAGCGCGTGCGGCGTCACGGCTGTCGCGTCGGCGCCGTGTCCGGCGACGTGCCTCAGCTCAAGCGGCAAAAACTGCTGCAGCGCTTCAAGGCCGGCCAACTGGACATCCTGGTGGCTACCGATGTTGCCGCCCGCGGGCTGCACATCCCTGAAGTCAGTCACGTGTTCAACTTCGATCTGCCGCATGAGGCGGAGGATTACGTGCACCGCATCGGCCGCACCGCGCGTCTTGGTGCCGAAGGTGATGCAATCAGCTTTGCCTGCGATCGCTACGCGATTGCCCTGCCGGATATCGAGGCTTATATAGGCCAGAGCATCCCGGTCGGACATATGGATCCGGAGCTGTTGATCATGCCCAAGCCGCGCGCGCTGGATCCCGAATATGCTGCCAACGTCGCTGCGGACAGTGCCGCTTTTGGTGATGTGGTGCCGCCGCGTCCGGGAGAAGCGCCACGCCGTGGACGGACTGGCGCTCATGCGGGTGAGCGCCATGGCGCTGCGGCTGCGGGTAGCGCGCGGCGCAGTCCGCGGCCGCGACCTTCCGCCAGCTCCGGAGCAGTTGGTGATGGCGTTGCGCAAGCGGCGGCTGACATCGCGCCAACCCAGGTCGCCGAGGTTGCTGCTGGTGCCGCTGTTGCGGACATTGCGACGAAACCCGAATCCGTGCGCAAGCCGCGGCGTCATCGCGGCGGTCGGGGACGCACTCATCGAACGGACGATGCCGGTGCCGTTGAGGCGGATTCAGCCAAGACCGCCAACGCGTCATCAGTACCGGCCAACCGCGCTTCACGTGGACCGCGTCGCCCACAGCGAGAGCGACAGGAGGCGTCACCGACGGCTGGCATACGTCGGCCATCGCACCAGGTAGCAGTAACCGCAGGGGCACCTGGCGCGCATGCCCATCCAAAAAAGCCTGGTCTGTTTCGGCGGCTGACGCGACTGTTCACCGGTCGTTGAGCCCAGCACCAGTACCGCGTCGCGGGGCCATGACGGTGACCCCGCGGCGCGCGCCCGGTACAGAAGGTCTTTCATCGGCGGCCGCTTCGCTTATCCTTGCACTGACGCAACAGCAGCTAGCATGGTGAGTGGCGGTGATTCAGTTCGATCAGGTCAGCAAACGTTACTCCAGCGGTCACGAAGCGCTGGCGCACCTGTCGTTTGAGGTGGCCAGCGGCGAGATGGCGTTTGTCACCGGGCATTCCGGCGCCGGCAAGAGCACGTTGCTGAAACTGCTCGGCGCCATTGAGCGTCCGTCGCATGGCGTGATCACCCTTGATGGCAAGAACCTGGGGCGCATTCGCCGGCGTGCCATTCCCAGGCTGCGCCAGGGTATCGGCATGGTGTTTCAGGATCACCGTTTGCTGATGGAGCGCACGGTATTTGCGAACGTCGAACTGCCGCTGGTGATCGGCGGCATCGCCCGCACGCAACGTGCGGCGCGGGTGCGGATGGCGCTGCAGAAGGTTGGTTTGCTGGCGTACGAGCGGCAGTTGCCCGACACCTTGTCTGCCGGCGAGCAGCAGCGCGTGGGAATAGCGCGCGCAATCGTGGCTCAGCCTGCCCTGCTGATCGCCGACGAACCCACCGGCAATCTTGATCCTCAATTGGCGGTGGAGATCATGGGTTTGTTTGCCGAGTTCCAGGAGGCCGGCACCACGGTGCTGGTGGCCAGCCATGATTTGCCGCTGATCAAGCGCATGAAAAAGCGCGTGATCGTGCTTGACCATGGCCGCCTGGTGGCTGACTTGGCTGCCCAGGAGGTGTTGTGACCATATCCGACGACATCACGTCTGGGCCCAACCAGCCTGACCCGAATCCGCCAGACGCCAATGCCCGGCAAGATGGAACGTTGCGAGCCGTGGCGGCGATTGGCTCCCCGCACCGGCACGGCCGTCGTCGGCGCTTCGCGAACTGGTGCGAACACCATCGCTGGAGCGCAATCTCCAGTCTGCAGCGGCTCGCGACGCGACCATTGGGCAGCTTGCTGACCATCGCCTTGATGGGACTTGCATTGGCGCTGCCGCTGGCGTTCTTTCTGCTGTTGGGCAATGTGCACAAGCTCGGGGAGGCACTGGGGCAGAATCAGGCTGTCAGTGTTTTTCTGCAGTCGGAGCTGGGCATGCAGCGGGTGCAATTGCTGGCTACCCAGCTCGGCGCCCGTCCGGAAGTGGCTGCGGTACGCATCAGGACGCCGCAACAAGGCATGGACGAGTTGGCCGGCATGCAGGGCTTTTCCGGAGCGCTCGACATGCTCGATCACAATCCGTTGCCGTACGTGCTGCAGCTTCAACCGCGGGTGGGCGTGAGCGCGGACACCATGACGCAATTGATTACCGATGTGCGCGCCATGCGCGGCGTCGACATGGTGCAGGATGCCGGTACCTGGCGCCAGCGCCTGGATGCGTTGCTTGGTGTCGGCAATCGCGTCGTGCTGATCCTGGCATCGCTGCTGGCGCTGGCTGCATTGCTCGTGGTCGGCAACACCGTCCGCGTGGATATTGCCAGCCGTGCCGAAGAGATCAGCATCCTGTTGTTGATTGGTGCGAGCGCCGCGTTCGTGCGTCGTCCGTATGTGTATGCGGGTGCGTGGTATGGGTTGCTTGGCGGCGCGCTGGCGGCGCTGCTGGCGGTGGGTATCGAGTGGTCACTGGCCGAACCGGTGCGGCAGTTGAGCCACGCCTATGCCGGCAAGCTGCAAGTGCAGAGTTTGCCCCTTTGGATACTGTTGGGCGTGCCAGTTGCGACCGCCGCGCTGGGCTGGTTGGCGGCGCGGTTGGTCAGCGCGCGGCAACTGCGACGTGTGCAATGAATGAGGTTGTTGATCGTCGCCAGCGGTGACGGCGGTCGCAGCAACCGGTCGGTCGCCGGTGCATTATGGTGACCTTGCTCGCCGGACTGCGCGAGGTGTTCGCGGTGGCAGTGCTCGCCACGCAGGGTGTGGGTGTCGCGCATGAGTGGAAACATCAGTCAACGTCTGCCTACCGCCGCGCCGCGCGTGTTGGTGGTGGACGGCTCGCGCGTCGTGCGCAAGTTGATTGCCCGGGTACTGCGTGCCGATCTGCCCGCTGTCGAAGTGGTGGACTGCGGCACCGGTGCGCAGGCACAGACGCTGCTGAGCGAGGGTGTGTTCGATTTCATCACCATCGCGCTGCGGCTGCCGGACATGGACGGACTGGAGCTGGCGCGGTTCGTGCGCGAGTCGACGACGCAGGCCTACGTGCCGGTCATAGTGGTGTCCGGTGACGTTGACGACCGTTTGCATCAGCGCACGCTGGGCGAGGATGTCACCGACTATTTCGACAAGGCGCTGGGTTTCCAGGCGTTGGTCGAGTTCATTCGTGGCTATGTGGCGCCTCCCGATCAGGCCAGGGGTGAGGTGTTGTACGTCGAAGACAGTCGGGTCGTCGCGCTGGCGACGCGCCGCATGCTGGAAAAAGTCGGTCTGACCGTGCATCACGTCATCAGCGTGGAGGACGCGCTGGCCTTGCTGGAGACGGCCCGCGTGCAGGGTCAGGTTGGTTCTGATCTGGTTCTCACCGACGTCAGCCTGAAAGGTGAGTTGACTGGTGGCGACCTGCTGGATCGCATTCGCGGCGAGTTTGGTTACGGCAAGGGCAGGCTGCCGGTGCTGGTGATGACCGGTGACGAAAACCCGGTCAACCAGGCGGCACTGATCAAGGCCGGGGCGAACGATCTGGTGGAGAAGCCCGTTGAGGAGCGGTTGCTGGTGACCAAGCTGCTGTTCCAGTTGCGCGTGGCCCGACATCTGCGCGAGCACGCGGGTCCGGCGTGAGCGTGGTGCCGATTCAGTTGGAACCATCGTGGAAGGCGCGCGTTGGTGACTATCTGCTGCGTCCGGACATGCAGGCCCTGGCAGGCTTCTTGCGTGCCGAAAAGCACGCCGGAAAACGTATCTATCCACCGGGCGGCGAGATCTTCAATGCGTTCGCACACACGCCATTTGCTGCGGTGCGGGTGGTCATCCTTGGCCAGGATCCGTATCACGCCAAGGGTCAGGCGCATGGTCTGTGTTTCTCGGTACGCCCCGGCGTACGCGTGCCACCCTCGCTGGAAAACATTTTCCGGGAGATCGAGCGCGATCTTGGCGCCGCGCGGCCGGCGCACGGCTGTCTCGAGGCCTGGGCCGATCGCGGTGTGCTGCTGCTCAATAGCGTGCTGACAGTGGAAGACGGGCGTGCCGGATCACATCAAGGCAAAGGTTGGGAAGGCTTTACCGACGCCGTGATCGGCGCGCTCAATCGCGAGCGCGAAGGCCTGGTGTTTCTGCTCTGGGGAGCTTACGCCCAACGCAAGGGCGCGTTGATCGACGCTCAGCGCCACTGCGTACTGAAATCGGTGCATCCTTCGCCGCTCTCCGCGCATCGTGGGTTCATCGGTTGCGGGCATTTTTCTGCGGCGAATCAGTACCTGCAATCTCGCGGTGAGGCCCCGCTGGACTGGTCGTTGCCAGCGCCAGGGGCTTGAGCGCGTCGGCGTGGGCATGGGCCATCCGTATCAGCGTCAATCGCGCGCCTGGTGGCGACACCAGCGATGGACACGCCGCCATCGAATCGGCAGGATGAGACATGGTTGACGAAGCGCCAGCACTGCCACCCCGCGACGGTGCCGTTGATCCCACCTGGCCTGTGCGTACACAGCGGTTGGTAGGTGAGGTGGTTGCCATCTGTGACGACTGGTTGCGTGAGCCGTTGCGTGCGTGCCTGAATGACTTTGACCTGCATCTGCCCGAGCACGCAGGCGCGCCAGGAAGCGCAGTCGACCAGCAGGGCTGCCAGAATACACTTCGGCGCCTCGTGCAGGTCGGTGACACATTTGCGCCACGATTTGTAGACCATCTGCATTGGGCTTTTGCGCAACTTGGTACCGCATCGGTGCCATCGGTACCGTCCTCGCTCGCCGCTGCACCATCCCTGAGCCTGCTTGACCCGATGCACCAAGCGCTGGATGCCGCGCTTGACCGGCTCGTGCAACGCAGCGAGGTGCAAGGTGGGGCCACGCTGGTGGAAATTGGCTATCGGCTGGCGGTGCTGGTTGCCGCACCGCCGTTGGAAGGCAAGGCGCTGCCACTTGCGCCACATGCATTGATCGCCGCGTTCCGCGCGGCGAGTATCCCGCTTGAACTCCCGGACGGCCAGCAGCTTTTGCTGGTGCAGAGTCTGGACAGCGCGATGATGCGTCGCCTGTCCACCTTGTACGCCGCAGTCAACACATGTTTGCAGCGCGAGGGCATCCTGCCGGCATTGCGCACGTTTTCAGTTCCGCGCGCACAGCCGCGCAAGGCGCGCTCGTCGTTTGCCCCGGATACAACGCTGCCGGTTGTTCCGGAGCCATCGACTGCGGCCGCCACCGCCCCGGCACAGAGCGCAGATGAAGGTCGAGTCGAAAGCGCACCCGGAACTGCCTCAGATACCGAGCTGCGGACCGCGCTTGACGCGGTGCAGTGGACGTTTCCTGGTTACGAGAAGGATCGCGGCGGTGCGGCGGGGTGGCGGCAGCTGCATGCAGCGTTGATCCGCCAGCTCAACGTGGCTGGCGCGACCGCGGCCGGGAACGCACACTTGAGTGCCAGCCAGGCGCGATCGATGGCCCAGGTGGTGCGCTGGTTCCGCGAGGCGCAAAGCCAGTTGCCGCACGATGAGGCAGTGGAGACGTTGCTTGGTGACCTGCAGTGGCCGTTGCTGCGCGTGGTGCTGTATCGCCCGGAGCTGGCCGCGCAGAGCGGACATCCAGCCTACCGGCTGCTGCGCAAGGTAGTGGAGCTTGCGCGTGACTGGTTGCCGTGCGGTGCGGATGGGAAGCCGGATGCGCTGGTGCGTACCCAGCTCACTCAGTTGCTGGGGCCGATTGTGCACGAGGCATCGGATGCTGCCGCGTGTGATGCCGTGTGTGCCGAGATTGAGCGCCTCCTCGAACAATGGCGCGGCAAGGCGCGTGTTGCCGAACGCCGTCACGTCGAAGCCATGCGCGGTCGCGATCGACTTGAACGTGCGCGGCGTCGAGCCACAGACTTGCTCGCCGCGCGCCTTGCCAGTGCGCTGGCGTCCGATCCTCTGCGCGCGCTGTTTGACGATGCGTGGGCCGACGTCCTGGCCCTGGCGTTGCTGCGCCACGGGGAAAGCAGCGAGTTGTTCGCCACGCTATTGGTGATTACCGACCAGTTGCTGGGCGAGCTGCCCATGGGAGACCGGCAGCGCTTGCAACAGGATGTGGAGGCCGGGTTGCAGCAAATTGGGTTGTATGGAGATCAAGCAGTGCGCATGGCGCATGCGCTGATCGACACCGGTGCCGCCACGCGTGCGGGCCACGGCGGTAGCCGCTCCGAGTTGTCGGCCACGCGTCGGGCGCATGCGCGTGACCCCGGTGCTGTCGCTTCGCCCGCTGGGGGATCGTTCGCCGGATTTGTTCCCGGCTCGCCGCAGGACATTGTGCTGCAACACCTGCGGGAAGCGCGGGTTGGTGGCTGGTATGAATTTGTGGATGCCGAGGATGCCATGCCCCGCCAGCGCAGACTGGCATGGTTTTCCGCACTGTCAGGGCGTTGCCTGTTCGTCACGCGGCGTGGCCAGCGCGCAACGGAGATGGATCTGCAACAACTGGCTGACGCAATTGTCGGTGGGAGCGTGCGTGAGTTGCGCCCTGATGCAGACGAGCAGCTCTCCGAACCAGCGGATGCGGTGGCATTGGAAAAGGCGCCACTGCATCCTGATGCAGACTTCACCTGACGCTGAAACCGGTTTTGCCATGCTTCTCGTCCGGGTTGACCAACAACCCTTGGACAAGGCGGCAATTTATGTGTACTCTACAGTACATTAAATGACAGCCACAGGTTGCCGTGGAACCAAACCCATGTTTAGCACTCTCACTACTTGAGTGCTAAAATACCGAGCGTTTCAGGAGGCTAGTCCATGTCGCAAGCGTTGGTAACTGCCAATTTTCCTCTGCCGAGCCTTGTTGGCAGCCTGGATGCGTATATCGCCGCCGTGCACCGCATTCCCGTGCTGACTGTCGAGGAAGAGCAGGAGCTGTCGCGTGAGTATCTGGCCGATGGCGATCTTGGCGCCGCGAAAAAGTTGGTGATGTCGCATCTGCGCTTCGTGGTGCACGTGGCGCGCGGCTATAGCGGCTACGGCTTGCAGCTCGCTGATCTGATCCAGGAAGGTAACATCGGGCTGATGAAGGCGGTCAAGCGCTTTGATCCTGACCATGGCGTTCGCTTGGTCAGCTTTGCGGTGCACTGGATCCGTGCCGAAATGCATGAGTTCATCCTCAAGAACTGGCGCATCGTCAAGGTTGCCACCACCAAGGCGCAACGCAAGCTGTTCTTCAACCTGCGCAAGAACAAGAAGCGCCTGGGCTGGATGAATGCAGCGGAGGTAAGTACTGTCGCCAAGGATCTGGGCGTACCCGAGGCTACCGTACGCGAGATGGAGTCGCGGCTGTCCGGACGCGACATTGGCTTCGAGGCGCCGGTGGATGCGGACGACGATGCCAAGCCGTCACCAGCGGCATTCCTGATTGACGATGGTGCTGATCCCTATGAAAACGTGGCCCACGAGGACTACGCGGACAATCAGTTGCAGTCGCTGAGTGACGCGCTTGCGCATCTGGACAAGCGCTCGCGCGATATCATCCAGCGGCGCTGGCTGGACAACGACAGCAAGGCGACGCTGCAGGATCTGGCTGATGAGTATGGCGTTTCGGCCGAGCGCATTCGTCAGGTCGAGGCCAATGCGATGAAGAAGATGCGCGGTTTGTTTGCAGCGTAAGTTGCGGCACTGCGGCGCAGGCGCAGACCCTGCCCGGAACAGCAACGGCCCGCGACAGCGGGCCGTTTGCGTTGGCGACGCCCTCGCCATCAACGCACGGCCTGGCGCCGCACTACGGGTTTTGCCCGGATGGCGCCAAGTACGCGCGCGCTCACCGGTGGACGCCGGCGATGTGCCTCGGGTGGTCGTATGCGAGCCGAAAGGGCAGCTTGAAGATCGTGTCGGTGGGGCACGATTTGGAGCGTTTCGATGTTGCGCTGCGGCCGAGGCGCGGGCAGCGTGCGCGCTGTCGTGCAGGCGGACAGTCGTGCATTTTCGCGAGGTTGAGGCACGATCTCACGGTTCTGCATCGGCGCTTGCGGCGCCGCTGACGATTCGGGCATGGCGTTGATGCGTCCAGTAAGCCCAGGCCCAATCCAGCATCACCACCAGACGGTTGCGAAAGCCGATCAGAAAATAGATGTGCGCCAGCAGCCATACCACCCACGCGGGAAAGCCGGAAAACTGCAGCTTGCCGAATTCCACCACGGCCGCCATGCGTCCGATTGTCGCCAGTGATCCCTCATTGCGGTAATGGAAGCTGCGTTCCGCCTGATTGCCGTGGACTCGCGCGAGCAGTGTGGTCCCGACATGCCTACCCATTTGCTTCGCTGCGGGCGCGACGCCCGGCACCGGTTGGCCGTTCTCCTGACGCACGAGCGCGAGGTCGCCAATGACAAACACGTTGGGGTACCTCGGCACGCTCAGATCAGCCAACACGCATACGCGACCGGCACGGTCCAGTGGGGAACCGAGCATGCGCCCCAGCGGCGAGGCTGCGACTCCTGCTGCCCACAACACGGTGCGTGCGCTCAGCCGCCGCTCGCCAACCTGCACGCCGTTTGCATCGATCGCGCTGACCGCACTGCCTACGTGCACTTGGACGCCCAAGTGTTCCAATTGCACGCGCGCCTTGGCCGAAAGTAAAGGCGAAAACGCCGGCAGCAACACTGGTCCGGCCTCAATCAGGCGCACTGTGGCCTGGCGTGGGTCACTGCGCCGGAATTCGTGTGGCAGGGTGTGACGCGCCAATTCGATCAATGTGCCGGCCAGTTCGACACCAGTCGAACCGCCGCCGACCACGACAAAATTCAACCACGCCTGGCGACGCTCCGGGTCGCTCGCGCATTCGGCACGTTCAAATGCGAGCAGCACACGGCGGCGGATGAGAAACGCGTCGTCCAGCGTCTTCAACGCCGGCGCAAATGGCTTCCAGTCGTCATGTCCGAAATATGCATGCGTGGAGCCGGTCGCCACGACGAGATAGTCATAATCCAGAACGTTGTGCGTGCACTGCACCTGCCGGGCGTTCAGGTTGATCCCGGTCACCTCGTCCAGCAGTACCGTGACGTTGCGTTGCCGGCGCAAGATCTGGCGCAGTGGCGCGGCAATGGACGGAGCGGCGAGGCTTGCCGTGGCCACTTGATACAACAGCGGTTGAAACAGGTGGTGGTTGCGTCGGTCAACCAGCACGACGTCTGCGTTGGCGCGCGCCAGTCGTCGCGCCACGGCCAGGCCACCGAAGCCGCCGCCCAGAATCAGTACGCGCGGAACGTTGCTGGTGTCGCGGGTTGCCGCCGGCATGTTCGTGACCTGCAGGGAAGTGAATGCGCCGGAGTGTGCACGCGCCGGCGCACGTGCTGCGTCAAGGCCACGCTTCCCATGCAAGTTGCGTCGACGCACGGCAGTTTGCCGTGCAGCACACCGGTCCACAGGGTCCGCCTGCGGGCTTGCATCGCGGGAATGACGAGCACCGATCGACTCGCCGCAAGGGTGATTTACCGATGTGCGGCGGACACGTGCCCGAGCGCCATGCCCTTGACCACGTTCAGGCCTTGCGCCAATACGTAATCATCGCCGGCGAGCTTTGCATCGGCGGCGTCGGCAGCGGCGTTGTCAGCGACCGTCGCACTGGCATTCTCATTGACCAAGTGGTTCGGCAGGTCCGCTTCCGATGTGATCAGGCTGGGTGGAGCATCCACCTTCGTCACTGACAGGTCGGCCAGCGCGATGTCCGGGCGAATACCTTCAGCCTGGATCGACGTGCCGTCAGGCGTGTAGTAGCGCGCGGTGGTGAGCTTCACTGCGTGTTCGCCGTCCAGCGGCAAAACGGTTTGCACAACGCCTTTGCCGAAGGTGCGCTGACCAACGATCAGCGCTCGATGGTTGTCCTTCAGCGCGCCGGCGACAATTTCTGCCGCTGATGCCGTACCGTTGTTCGTCAATACGACGATCGGCGCACCGTTGAGCAGATCGCCGGAGTGGGCCTTGAAGCTCAAGTTGGCGTCCTGCAGGCGTCCTCGCGTGGTCACGATGACGCCCCTGTCGAGAAAGTCATCGCTGACCCCAACGGCCGCAGTCAACAGACCCCCGGGGTTGTTGCGCAGGTCCAGCACGACGCCTTTGGGTGCGCCATGCTTGCTGATGAATGCCGTCAGCTTGTGGGTCAAATCGTCAGCGGTGTCGTCCTGGAACTGGCTGATGCGGATGTAGGTGAAGCCCGGTTCCAGTTCACGCAACTTGACGCTGCTGATGGTGATGTTCTCGCGCGTCAGGTTCAGGTTGATCAGCTTGTTGCTGTTGGCATGCACGATGGTCAGCGCGATCTTGCTGCCAGGTTGGCCGCGCAACTCCTTGAACATCGCGTCGATATTCTTTGCATCCACTACTGTGCCATTGATCTTGACAATGTTGTCGCCGGATTTGATGCCGGCGCGCGAAGCAGGAGTGTCGTCAATGGGCGAGACGATGCGCAAGCCGCCATCCATCTGCAGCACTTCGATACCCAGTCCGCTGTACTGGCCGGAGGTGTCTTCAGTGAGCTGTTGCAGGCCATCCTTGTCCAGGTACTCGCTGTGGGGGTCCAGTCCGCTGAGCATGCCGGTGATCGCAGCTTTCATCAGCGTCTTGCTGTCGACCTTCTCCACGTAGGCTTGACGCACCAGCTCGAATACGCGACTGAAGTTGCGAATGTCATCCATATCCACCGCATCTGCAGTCGCAGTACTGACGGTACCAGCCGGCGCGGGCACCTCGGGTACTGCAATTGCTGCTGGCGCTGGCGCGCTGCTGGAGGCCGCCGGCACTGGCGTTTGTGCTCGCGTCAACGGCGCGGTCAGCGCCAGCCCGATCGCCAGCAGGGCAGTATGTCGAGCGCAAGAGGAAAGACGCATGCAGATCGCTCCGTGCAACAAGCAGATGACGCGCAATGCGCGGCGTGGATGGGAAAGTGCAGGGTTATTTTTCAGGAACGCCCCCGAGCATGGGAACGCTCGGACGGTGACAGGTTCCCAGTGTGCGCCGACCGCGTCAACGGCGCTGGCTCAGCCAACTGCGCGGGTCGACCGGCTGCCCGCCCTTGCGCAGCTCGAAGTAGCTGCCCGTGTTGACCCCGCTGGGGGCGCTGGCAGTGCCAATGGCCGTGCCAGCTTCAACCTGATCGCCAACGCCGTGCAACAGTGCTTCATTGTTGCCGTACATGCTCATCCAGCCGTTGCCATGGTTGAGAATCAGCAGCAAGCCGTAGCCGCGCAGGAAGCCGGCGTAGATCACCTTGCCACGGGCCACGGCGTGCACTTCGCTGCCACCAGCGGCCTTGATCAGCACGCCGTTGCCGTAGCTGTGCACAGCGCCAGTTGCCGGCCACGGCAAGTTGCCACGAATGTCGGCAATGACCGTACCGGCACCGGCCGGTGGTGGCTCGTGCACGGACGGTTTGCCGCGTCGGGCCGCGCGAGCTGCCGCATCGCGGGCCGCCGCGGCGCGCGCGCGCTCTTCACGGGCGGCGTCATCGATGGCTTTCTGCAAATTTGCCACGAGAGTGTTGAGCGCTTGCGCGTTTTGCTTCAACGCGGCCAGTTGCTCGGCCTCGGTTTTGTACTGGGCATCGGCTGCGGCAGCGAGCTTTTGTTGCGCGGCGCGCTGAACGCTGAGCGCCTTGGATTGTTCCGCGCGTTCCAGGCGCTCCGCTTGCAATGCTTGCTGCTTGACGGTGATGTCAGCTTCCAGTTGTTGCAGCGCGGTCAGATCGCCCATCAACTGTTGTACACGCTGGACCCGATCACGCTGGAAATACGTGGAATACATCAGCGCACGGGAAATACGCGCCACGTCCTCGTCACCCAGGAGCAGACGCAGGTCGGAACCACGGCCCAGAGCGTAAGTGGCCCGCAACAGCTCGGCGATGGCAGTGCGTTGGCCATGCAGGCGCTCCTGCACGTCGCGGCGTTGCTGTTGCAGGGCTTGCAATTGCTGCTGACTGACAAGGATGGCCCCGTCTGCTTCACGCAGGGCGCGTGCTGCGCGCGCCACGGCGTTGGCCTGTTGCGCCAGTTCGGCATTGAACTTGTCGCGCCGCGCTGCGGTATCTGCCTGCTGCTTGCTCAACGCTTCCATCTTGTCGTGCAACGCGCGCAACTTCTGCTTGGCCTCAGCCTGCTGCGTCGTTTGTGTTTGCGCGCTGGCGGACGTGCTGGCAGTGCCGAAGGTCAGCGCGGCGGCGAGCAGACAGTAGCGAATGGGAGACCCGATTAGACAGACAAAGAGGCGCATGCGCTGATTATCCCTGATACCGCGCACCGGTAGCGACATCGCGAAAGTGAACTGCGTGGCACCGGGTCAGAAGGGGCTGGTAACCCACGCTTGCCGGTTGTCGGTGCTCCTCGCGTATTCTGCGCAGTATGTTGCAGCAGTGGTGTGCGACCATCTCCTCTTCGTCACAATACTTGGTGAACTCATGTGTCTGATCGCCTTTGCCTGGAAGGTGCATCCGCTTTGGCGCCTCGTGCTGATAGGCAATCGTGACGAATTTCACGCCCGTCCAACCGCGACGCTGGCGCGCTGGCCGGGCAGCCCGATCATCGCGGGTCGCGATCTGCAAGCCGGCGGTACCTGGCTGGGAGCCACGGCCGCCGGGCGTTGTGCCGCGGTCACCAACGTGCGCGACCTGCACGCTCCGGTCGATGGAATCTCGCGAGGTTTGGTGGTCAGCAATTATCTGTCCGGTTCACGGAGTGCTTCCGACCACGCGCAGACCTTGCTCGCTACGGCCGCCAGCTACCGACCATTCAATTTGCTCCTGTTCGATGCGCAAGGCGCGTGCTTCCTCGGTAACCACCCGCAGCCACACGTGAGCGCTCTCGAGCCCGGCGTACATGCATTGTCCAACGCGGACCTGGATACGCCATGGCCCAAGACCTGCGCGATTAAGCAAGGTCTGCAGGCGTGGGCCGATCGAGGAGACGACGATCTGCTGCCGCTGCTCGCGACGCTGGCGGACGAGCAGGTCGCGCCAGACGAGAGGCTGCCCGATACCGGGGTCGGTCTGGAGCGCGAACGCTGGCTGTCGTCGGCGTTCGTGCGCGGCGAGCATTACGGCACGCGTGCCAGCACGCTGGTGGCGCTTGGGCATGATGGCAGCGGGGTGATGATCGAACGCGGGTTCGGCCCCAGTGGCTGCGCAGGACGCGAGACCCGACTGGATTTCGGCGCCTTTTCCATGTCGTTGGGCAGATAACGCTCGCCGTTGCGCCACGCGGGCACTGCACGCACGACTGGCGCCGTCCGACGCCTACGTTGAATTCGGTGTTTGCCACTGCAACAGATACGAACGCTGAGCTACGTTGCCTGCAACCAGCACGCAACGGAGTGCGCGGTGAACCGTCGATGGCTGTTATTGATAAGCGTGGGTGCGGGCTGCGCAGGCGCTGCGCAAGCCCAGGACTGTCCGCGCTGGTCCAGCACCCAGGCACGGCAGGAAATGAATGCGCTGGTAGCGCGCGTGGAGGGCTGGAACCACGCCTACCGGGTGCAAGGGAAGTCACCCGTGGATGATGCGGTTTACGATCAGGCGCTCAATCGACTTGGCGTTTGGCGTCAGTGCTTTCCAGCCCAGGCGCCGGCGCTGCCAACTCACCTTGGCGATGCCGGTGGGGTCGCGCGCGCCGGTTGCGCAGACCGGTCTGGCCAAGTTGCCGGACGCCGATGGGCTTGCGCAGTGGATGCGCGCACGCCCGGCAGATGACCTGTGGGTACAGCCCAAAGCCGACGGTGTGGCGGTGACGTTGCTGTATGTGGACGGCCAGTTGGAGCAGGCCATCAGTCGTGGCGATGGCCGTCACGGTAGCGACTGGACGGCCAAAGCTGCGCGCATTCAGGCAATTCCCCAGCGCTTGCCGAACGCGCCGCCGCGCGTGGTGTTGCAAGGCGAATTGTATTGGCGCATCGCCGGGCACGTGCAAGCGCGCGACGGCGGTGTCAACGCCCGCTCGGCGGTGGCCGGGGCGCTGGCGCGCGACCAACTTGACCAAACCACGGCGGCGCGCATCGGCCTGTTCGTGTGGGACTGGCCGAGCGGGCCGCCCGACATGTCGGCTCGGCTGGCAGGGCTGCAATCGATGGGCCTGGCCGACAGCGTGCACTACACGCAGCCAGTCAAGTCGCTGGCCGAAGTAAGGCGCTGGCGCGAGCAGTGGTATCGCCACGCCATTCCGTTCGCGGCCGATGGCACAGTGGTGCGCCAAGGGCACCGGCCGCCGGCGACCACGTGGCGGGCGACGCCGCCGGACTGGGCCGTGGCTTGGAAATACCCCGCCGCAACTGCGCTGGCCCAAGTGAGCGCCGTGGACTTCACGGTCGGCCGCAGCGGGCGAATCACTCCAGTGCTGGAGTTTGCGGCGGTACAACTGGACGATCATCGCGTGCGGCGCGTCAGTGTCGGCTCACTGCGGCGCTGGCGACAGCTCGATATCCGTCCCGGAGACCAGATTGAGGTGGCGCTTGCCGGGTTGACTATTCCGCGGCTGAAGGCCGTGGTCTGGCGCACGCAGCAACGTGTCGCGTTGACCGTGCCGGACCCGGACAAACACACGCCATTGACCTGCTGGCAACCCACGGCGGGCTGCGAACAACAGTTTCTGGCGCGGCTGGTGTGGTTGGGTGGAAAGCATGGTTTGGGTCTTGCGGGCGTGGGCGCCGACACATGGCGACGCCTGATCGAGGCCGGCCTGATCCATCACCTGCTGGACTGGATCACGTTGACGCCGGAGCAATTGGCGGCGGTGCCGGGGATCGGCACGAGCCACGCGGAGACGTTGGCGCACTCATTTGTCCGTGCGCGCGAACGAACGTTCGAACGCTGGGCGGGCGCGCTCGGCGCGCCGGCCGGCGCGGAGCAAGGCGGATCGGATTGGGCTTCGATGAGCAGCCGCAGCGCGGGCGAGTGGCAGGCGCTGGACGGCATCGGTGCAGCACGCGCTGAGGAATTGATGGCGTTTTTCGGTTGTCCCGACGTGCGTGCCCAAGCCGTTCGTCTGCATGCAGCGGGCGTGCCGGGTTTCTGACGTGTTGTGAAATATCGCCTCGCCGCTACGACCGAAGTCAGTGCGCGTGGTATGCGCTCCACCGAACGCCCGCGGCTGTGCTCGCGTCCGGTGCGGATCACGTGGTTCACGACACTGGTCAGCAGTGCTCGCAACGCCGCAGGCCACGAACACCGGTCGATGCGCTCGCTCGGCTCGCCGTAGTGTCATGAGACGCGAGGTTCAGCCCTGCAACTCACCATCGAGGTAATACCAGCGTCCGTCCATGCGCACGAAACGGCTGATTTCGTGCTGGCGCTGCGCCCGCCCGCCACCCAGTCGGTAGGTCGCGACGAATTCCACCGTGACGTGGTCGGCATCAATCGTGCGTTGGCGACCGACATCCAGCCGTAGCCAGGTGGGTGCCGGGCGCTGCGCCGCCAGTCGCAGGCTGGCCGGGCAGGTACCTGGGTGCCAGCTCGCCAGCAGATAGTCCTCGCGCTTGAGCACATAGGCACTGTAGCGCGAGCGCATCAGTTGCCCGGCGCTGGTGGCAGCCGCACCATTGTGCAGAGGACCGCAGCAGGCGGCGTACCCAACGGGATTGCCACACGGGCATGGGGTCAATACGTCGATCGATTTCATGCTGCCCGTTGTACCGGGTTTCGCCGGTTAGTGCAGGTCCGCTTTCAGCGGCCCACGCGCCGCCACAAGCGACAACGGTTATTGGCCGGCATCGCACGATCTTCGACCAGGGCGAAGCCCGCCGTCATGGCCAGCGCATCGACGTCTGCGGCATCGCGGATCGCCATGTGCGCTCCGCGCTCTTTCAACCACTGGTCGAACGTGGCGTTGCTTGCGCTGCTGTAGCGACCGTCGTAGTTGAACGGACCGTAGATCACCAGAAGCGCGTCATCAGGGGTAACGGTCGGGAGTTGCGCGAAAAAATGGCGCACTTCAGGCCACGCCATGATGTGCAACGTGTTGGCGCTGAAGATCGCGTCGAACTGCCCACGGGGCCAACGACCACTGACGTCCAGTTCCAACGGGTCGGGCGTGTTCGGCAGCGCCGCCTCGCCCAGCCAGTCACGAATACCAGGCAAATGGTCCGCGCGATCCGAGCTTTGCCAGGTCAGGTGTGGCAGCGCGGCGGCGAAATGCACGGCATGCTGGCCAGTACCGCTGCCGATCTCCAGCACACGCTGCCGATCAGCGAAGTACTCACGCAGCACCTCGAGTATCGGTTCGCGGTTGCGTTCGCAAGCGAGTGAATGCGGCTTGTGCACGCCTGGGCTGGTTCAGCCCGGGTGCCCGCGCAAAACTCGCGCCGGCAACATCAGCAACGCGCCCAGGAACGCAAACACCGCGCCCAGCGTGATGCCAACCAACCGGAACGGCAGGGCAACCAGCCACACGATCGGGTACAGCACGAGGGCGAGCAGCGCCAGCGGCCAGCAGACCACCAGCAGCAACAGCCAGAGCACGAATGCAGCCATCAGGTGATCCTCGCCGATGATCAAGTAAACCCGAGTCTAGCGCAGTGGCGTGATCTGCCCCAGATGACTCCCGGCACCCCTGGCCGGATGAAAAAAGACGCAGCAAGCCAGCGCGGTTTCACCGCGTCTCAGCCCATCGGTCGCACCCCGATTAGCCACAAGTGCAGCCAGAACGCGAACACGATCCAGGCTGCCACGCCAATCACCAGGACCGCCCCGTCGCCGGCCAGCGTCCCGGCTGGATACACCGTGCCCGCGCGACGATCGCGCCGGCGCGACATGTTGAACACCAACACCGCCCACAGCAGGAACACACCGAACACCACCACGTCACGCAGCATTCCCGTGGCCAGCAAATGGCCGAACGCCCATACCTTGACGCTCAGCAGCAGCGGATGCCCGAACTTCGCCTTGAGGTGGTTGCGCGGAATGTACGCGGCCGCCAGCAGCACAAACGCAATGAGAGTAAACAAGGCGTTGAGATGACGCAGGGCAAGCGGCGGCACGTACAACAACACCGGCTGCTGGCGCGCCAGGGCGAAGCCCCAGCAGATCAACACAAACCCGATCAGCGAAACCAGGGCGTAGATGCCCTTGAAGCGCATCTTGCCGAGCCGGACTATCTGCAGGCTGCGCCAGTCGTCGGCGAAAACGCGTAGCGAATGCGTGCCGAGGAATATGAGCAGGCCGACAATCAACAAGGTCATCGTGCTCGCTCCGCCCAGGATAGTGGTTCGGAGTATAGGTGAGTGCCGCGGTCGATCAGGCAGTCCGCGGTTCGATGCGGACGGCGAGGGCGATGCCATCGTCATGCAGCGTTATCGCGTCGCCGGTGGGCAGCGCTGGCCGCCATGCATCGCCAGCATCCAGACAACCGTCGACGGTATCGATCCCGCCGCGAGCGCAGAACACCAGCAGCGTTGCCCGATCAATCACCCGTGTTGCCGGTCCGTGCCATACCTGCACAGCACCACGCAAATGCGTGCGTCGCACCATCAGGTTGAAGTCACGGGTGGGGCCACCGGCGAGCGCCACATCCACCTTCGCTTCGCCAGCAAAGGTGAATGGCGCGAACGGCGTGGTCAGCGCGTGCGTGCGGCCGTCGTCAAGCGTCATCGTGAAGCCACTGCCCTCGAGTAACACGATCTGCCGGTCGATGCCGGGAAAACGCGAGAAAGGTGCGGCACTGTCGACCTCGGCGATGCTCACCCGCCACAGGAAATGCTCGCTGCCCGCGCCGGACGGATGGACGGCTATCTCGCGGGTTCGACCCAGGCCGTTCTTCCACGGCGCCGAGCGGCACTCGGCGAGACGGATGATCATGTACTTCTCTCGATGACGCGCGCGAATGGAGGCAGCGCCCGCAGCATGCTGGCGCCATAGCGCTTGATGACCACACGACGGTCCAGCAGCACAATGCGCCCGTGATCGGTTTCATTGCGGATCAGCCGGCCGCAGTATTGGGTGAGCAAGCGTGTGGCGTCGGGCACGCTGACCTCGATGAACGGGTTGCGACCGCGCGTTTCCAGCCATTCGGCGTAAGTGGCCCCGACCGGGTCGGTGGGCACGGCAAATGGCAGCTGCGTGATCACCACGGTCTCGCACAACTTGCCGGGCAGATCCAGACCTTCGCCGAATGAGGCCAGACCGAACAGCGTGCTGCCCTTGCCCGCCTCAATGTCCGCGCAGTGCTCGGCGACCAGTTGCGACTTGCCCAGCGAGCCTTGCGCGCGCACCTTGCGTACCTGCGCGATGGGCAGTTTTTGCAACACGCGTTCAAGCTTCGCACGCGACGTGAACAGGACCAGGTTGCCCGCGTCCCAGTCCAGATTGGCAGCCAGCCACGTGCTGATTTCGTCAGCGTGGGCTTCGCGTGCGTCCGGCAGGGTGCGCATTGCCGGGATTTCAAGCCGGGCCTGCGTCGCCAGATCAAACGGCGAGGGCAGGCTCAGAGTGAGTGCATCGTCGGGCAGCCCGACCGCATCGGCGAAACCGTGGAAGTCGCCGCCCGCGCTGAGTGTGGCCGAGGTCAGTACGACGCCGCTGGCATTGCCCCACAGCACTCTGCGCAACAGGTCGCCGGCAGATACCGCCGAGGCGTGACAGACCAGTTGCTGGTCGCCACCAAGGGTGACCCACCGCGCGAGCGGCGGTGCATCCTCCGGGTCAGCGCCTGCCCAGGCGCGCCAGCATGCTGCCTGTTTGCCGATCCGCTCCAGCGCCATGCCAAGTTCCCGCGACAGTGCTTCCTGAGGTGCACCGCCGTTGACCATTTCCACTACCGCGCGGCGTACCGCCGTGAGCCAGCGCAGTACTTCGGTCGTGCCCAGATTGAGCGCGCGCGCGTGATCGATCCATTGCGTGGGAAGTTGTCCGAGCGAACCGCGGTACATGGGTTCCTTGTCGCGTGGATCAGGCAGCCAACCGAGGCGGATGGCCTTCTCCAGCTCCTCCAGTGTGTTACTCAGATCCTGCAGCTTTTCATCACCTTGATCGAGCCGCAGCTTGCCCAGCGTCTCCTTGTCGGTCAGCGCATATGCGGCGTGGATCTGACGACCGAGGCGGCTCAACTGGCGCGACGCCGTGCCGAGGTGCACATCAGCCGCACCGCGCGCGATGGCTTTGCCGGCGATGTGGTGACCTTCATCGAGGATGTACAGCGTTTCGCTCGGCTGCGGCAAGATCACGCCGCCCCAGCCTTCCTTTTCGCCCGGCATGGTGAGATCGGCCAGTACCAGGTCCTGGTTCGCCACGATGATCTCGGCCTCGTCCACAGCACGGCGCGCCGTGAAAAACGGACATTGGGCAAAATATGCGCACTTGCGCCCGGTGCAACCCCCGGCGCTGGTGGTCACCATCGGTCGCAAAAGGTCACTGATCGGCTCTGGCGTGCCATCCATGTCACCGTCCCACTCGCCGCCGGCAAATGCGCTGGAGAGTTTCGCCAGTGCGTGCTTGTCGCGAGGTTGGGGTGGTTTGGCCCACAGTGCCAGCTCCGCCTCGAAGCCGGCCAGACCCAGTTGCCCGGCGTCATCCATGCTCTGCGTGGCCATCGCCAGATTGCGTGGGCACAGGTAGCGTCCGCGGCCCTTCGCCAGAGCGACCTTGGCTTCGATCCCGTTCAGTTGCAGGTACAGCGGAATGTCGTTGCGGATCAATTGCTCCTGCAGCGCCACCGTGGCTGTGGCAATGAGCAATTTCTTCTTCTGAAAACGCGCCACCGCGACCCCGGCGATCAAGTAGGCCATGGATTTGCCGGTGCCGGTGGGCGCCTCAATGGCCGCCACGCCGCCGTGCCGGCCCAGAGTCTTGGCCACTTCGGCGATCATCCGGCC
Organism: Rhodanobacter sp.; assembly: GCA_039926605.1. Taxonomy (GTDB): domain Bacteria; phylum Pseudomonadota; class Gammaproteobacteria; order Xanthomonadales; family Rhodanobacteraceae; genus Rhodanobacter. The sequence goes on from JBDSWR010000092.1 coordinate 20,219, forward strand.
TTGGGACGCACGCGCCCGGAAGCCCGGCAGGCCGCTTTTCAGGCGGGCATATGCGGCGCGAATGGTGTCCTTGGTGATATCGGCAAGCATGGCTACCAGGTGGTGGGCCCGTGATTTTAGCCGCGCCGGGCCGGGCGCAGGTGGTCTGTGCCCAAATTTGATCGAACTTGGCCGACTTTTTGCTTGAAAATCTCCGATAAGCCGGTGACGACGGCTTGCCGGTTCTGCTTCCGCGTCACAGAACCTTTTCGTTCACCACGGACAATCCCGCTTGCCATGAGCAACCACCATAACATCGCCGTACCGGCTCTGGTTCAGCCCGTACCGGCGACCTGGTTCGCCCATCTCGTGGAGGCCACAACGCCGCGACAAGTGGGCGCGGTGATCGTTGAGCTGGTGGAAGACTCCTGCCACGGCGTCGGGGCCACGCTGTTCTGGCCGAGCGGCCGTGCCGATACATTTGAGTCAACGGCCGACGACGCTCCTGAAGCGTGGGCGCCCCCACTGGTGCAGTCCGCCCTGCGAGCCCCGGGAGGTATGGCGCAGGCCGGTCGCATGGCGTCGGTGCGGCTGCTCGAGCACGAACGACTGGTGCTGTTGCTGAACCTGCCCGCTGGCACCGAACCACAGGCGTTGCTGGACGCGCTGGGAACGACGCTGCAGCTGGGACTCCGCCGGTTTTATCACGCGGTCAAGCTGCTGGATCTGCACGATTCGCACAAGCAACTGGAGCGTACCGAGCACCTGCAGCGCGCATTGTTCGCGATTTCCGACCTGGCCGGTTCGGCCCTGGACATGCCGCAGATGCTGAACGGCATTCATCGCGTGATCAGCACGTTGATGTATGCGCAGAATTTTTTCATCGTGCGTTGTGATGTCGCACGCGGCACGGTGCGCTTTCTGTATTACGCAGATGAGCGGGATGAGCAGGCGGCCGAAACGGCCTCCGAGGAAGTACTGGAAGATCTGGCTGGATCGGCCACATGGCATGTGCTGACCAAGGGCCGGCCGTTGATGGGGGACTACGCTCAATTGGTCACACAGACCGACGGCGAGCTGGTGACGTTCGGTCCGCCAAGTGCGGACTGGCTGGGTGTGCCGATGTTGCGCGATGGCCAGGTTTTCGGCGCGCTGGTCGTGCAGACGTATGGCATCGGGTTGACCTATTCGCCGGAAGATCGCGCGCTCCTGGAGTTTGTCGCCAATCATGTGTTGACGGCGCTGGAGCGCAGGCAAACCAAGGATGAGCTTGAGCAGCGCGTGTTGACCCGCACCAGCGAGCTGGCTGATGCGAACCATGGCCTGCAACAGGAAGTGCTGGAGCGGCAGCGCGGCGAGAAGTTGCAGGCGGTGTTGTTCCAGTTGGCGCAACTGGCCACGGCCGACATTGACGAGAGCGAGTTCTATCAACGTGTGCATGCCGTCGTCGGCAGCCTGCTGAATGTCGACAATTTCTTCATCGCATTGCTGTCGACGGATCGGGCGCGACTGGATTTTCCGTATTACGTCGACGCTGGCGAGCGACAGATGAAAACGCGGGTATTGGGGCGCGGCTTGAGTGAGTATGTGTTGCGCAGCGCCCAGCCGTTACTGGTCGGGCCAGCGCAGGTCGATGCGCTCGTTGCTGCCGGCGAGATTGATCTCAACATCGGTCCCCGCGCGACATCCTGGCTCGGACTGCCGTTGGGCGTCAATAATGCGGTGATCGGTCTGGTCGCTGTGCAGAGTTATGAAGTGGGCGTCACCTACGACGCGGCTGACCAGGAGCTGCTGGCCTTTGCCGCGCTGCAGATTGCCAACAGCATCTTCCGCCGGCGCGCTGCGCTGGCGTTGCATGAAGCGAATGCGCAACTGGAGCATCGTGTCGAAGCCCGTACCCGCGAATTGCGCGAGCAGATCGCCCAGCGCGAACAGGTTCAGCAGCAACTGAAGCATCAACTGCTGCATGACCAACTTACGGGGTTGCCGAATCGCGGGCGTCTGCGCCTGCGCATTGATGAACTGCTCGAGCTGATGCAGCGCGAACCAGGGCGCCGGTGCGCACTGCTGTATCTCGACGTGGATCGCTTCAAGGTAGTCAATGACAGTCTTGGCCATCTTGCCGGAGATGCGGTTTTGAAAGGGGTGGCGCAACGCTTGCTCGGCTGCGTGCAAGCGCCGGACATGGTTGCGCGGCTGGCCGGGGACGAGTTCGCGTTGTTGCTTGCCGCGACAAATTCAGCCGAGGACGCCATGCTGGTTGCGGCGCGCGTGTTGGAGGCAGTCAACACGCCGCTGCATGTTGCTGGTGAGGATTTGTTGCCGGCGGCGAGCATTGGCGTGGCGTTGGGGGACGCCAGCTATCAGACCGCGGATGAATTGCTGCGCGATGCGGACGTGGCGCTGTATCGCGCCAAGCGCGAGGGGCGCAACCGCGTTGAATTGTTCACGGCGGCGTTGTCGCGCAACGCGGTGGACGTGCTGGGCATGGAAGCGGACTTGCGCCGCGCGCTGCAGCGAGATGAATTCGAGCCATTTTTTCAGCCACTGCGGCGGCTGGCTGATGGCAAACTGGTGGGCGTCGAGGCACTGCTGCGCTGGCATCATCCGCGGCGCGGGTTGCTGTTGCCCTTTGACTTCCTGAAGGTCGCCGAAGACAGCGGACTGATCGAGGCAATTGACTGGCGCATGTTCGAGTTGAGCTTTCTCGCCATGGCTGACTATCTGGTGGGCGATACGTTTGTCACCATCAATGTGTCCGCACTGCACCTCGGGCGCCCCGGATTTTCCGCGCGCCTGCTGGACCTGCTCGCGAAGACTGGTCTGGCCAGTCGCCATTTGATCATCGAAGTGACGGAAGGTTCGTTGCTTGGTGACCCCCAGCAGGTACGCCAAGTCCTGCAGGGGTTGCGTGAGCACGGTATCGGCGCTGCCCTGGACGATTTCGGTACCGGTTACTCTTCGCTGAGTTACCTGCATACGCTACCGTTGCGCCTGATCAAGGTCGATCGCGCATTCGTGCAGGCGATTGGTGAGCGCGATCATCAAAATTCCTCGACGGTGGTCGCCACGATCATTGCCTTGGCCCGTGCGCTGAACATGCAGGTGATCGCTGAAGGCATCGAAACCCAGGACGAAAAGGACGCACTTTGCGACATGGGTTGCGAGCTCGGCCAAGGCTACTTGCTGGGGTGCCCGTTACCCCGGCCGCAAGCGCAGGAAGCGCACGGCCGGGCGACGCAGAACCTTGTGGATTTGCCTGTGCAACTGCCAGTGGAACGGGATGTGACGCTGCTTGCGCGTGGTGTGCGTGCCGGTTGATTTGCGCGTTGTGTTGTTTGCCGCAGACGGTCGACGCAACCCTCAACGCGTGTGCGATGCGCTGGCGCCGAGCGCGCGGGCAACCGCCTCGGCGACACGAATGCCATCCACCGCTGCCGATAAAATGCCTCCCGCATAGCCGGCACCTTCACCGGCCGGATACAGGCCGCGCGTGTTGCGGCTTTGCAGGCTTTCATCACGAGTAACGCGCAGGGGTGACGACGTGCGGGTTTCCACACCGCTGAGCACAGCGTCGTGCATGGCGTAACCCTTGAGTTGCCGCTCGAATGCGGGCAAGGCTTCACGGAGGGCGGCAATCGCATAGTCGGGTAACGCCGATTCAAGATCCCCCAACGTGACTCCCGGTTGGTATGACGGTTGTACTTCGCCCAGTGCGCGCGATGGCTGCCGGGCGAGAAAATCGCCAACCAATTGCGCCGGAGCGCTGTAGTTTTCGCCGCCAAGCGCAAATGCGTGACTCTCCAGCGCGCGCTGCAACGCGATGCCGCCCAAGGGGCTGGTGCTGTCGACGAATGGCGCGAAATCAGTTGGGTCGATCCCGACCACGAGCGCCGCATTCGCGTTGCGTTCGTTGCGTGAATACTGGCTCATGCCGTTGGTCACGACGTGTCCGGCTTCGCTGCTGGCGGCCACCACGGTACCGCCCGGACACATGCAGAAGCTGTACACCGTGCGTCCGCGGCCGGCGCCATGGGCTGCGCAGTGGTGCACAAGCTTGTAGTCCGCGGCACCGAGCAATGGATGACCTGCTTGCGGACCGAACAGCGCATGGTCGATGACCGCTTGCGGATGCTCGATGCGAAAGCCGATGGAGAACGGTTTTGGTTCCATGTACACGCCACGCGCGTGGAGCATGGCGAACGTGTCGCGCGCGCTGTGGCCGACCGCCAGCACAACGTGGTCGGCGCGAATCTGCTCGCCGCTGGCCAGCGTCACGCCGCGTACATGGGTTTGGCCATCGGTTGCCGGTTCCAGCAACAAGTCCTCGACACGACTGCTGAAGCGGATTTCGCCGCCAAGCGCTTGGATCGTCTCGCGCATGTTCTCGACCATCGTCACCAGGCGGAACGTGCCGATATGCGGCTTGCTGACGTACAGGATTTCCTCCGGTGCGCCAGCCTTGACGAATTCTTCCAGCACCTTGCGCCCGTGATGCAGCGGGTCGCGGATCTGACTATGCAGCTTGCCGTCGGAAAACGTGCCGGCACCGCCCTCGCCAAACTGTACGTTGGATTCAGGATGCAGCTCGCGCTTGCGCCACAGATCCCACGTATCCTTGGTGCGCTCGCGCACGGCCTTGCCACGCTCCAGGATCAGCGGGCGAAAACCCATCTGCGCCAGGATAAGCCCGGCGAACAGGCCGCACGGTCCGGTGCCGACCACGATCGGACGCATCTGGCTGGCTGAACATGCCTGCGCGACAAAGTGATAGCTGGTATCCGGCGCGGCCTTGATGTGCGGATCGTCAGCAAAGCGCTGCAGCAGCACGGCGTCTTCGCTCGTTTGCACGTCCAGCGCGTAGATCAGCGCGATCGCGCCGCGTTTGCGCGCGTCGTAGCCACGACGGGCAATGACGTAGCTGATCAACACCCGCGCATCGATACCCAGTCGCTCGAGGATGGCGGCGGTGAGTGCCGCGGTGGAGTGATCCAGCGGCAGCCTCAGGTCAGTCAGTCGCAGCATGCGTGTGCAGCCAGGCAGTGAGTGGACGTGTCGACAGCCACACGGGTGTCAGCCCGGCGCCGCCGGGATCGCGCCAGATCATCCATGGCAGCGATACCCGGAAGCGAGGGTCGGCGTCGACACCTTTGCGGCGGCCTCGGCTGTGCACAGCGCTTACGCGCCGAGGAAATCCTTTTTGCCGATGTCGGTGCCGACTTGGCGCAGGATGTCATACGCCGTGGTGCAGTGGAAAAACACATTCGGCAGCACGTATGTCAGCAAATAGGTCTGGCCGTCAAAGCGCCGTTCGGCATGCATCTTCAACACGATGGCGCGATCCTCACTGCCATCGATCTGTTCGGGTGTGAACGTGTTCAGATAACCGACCACGCGTTCGATGCGTGCGTCCAGTTGCGCCAGCGTGGTTTCGTCGTCAGCGATTTTCATCGGGTCCACACCGGCAAGGCGGGCCACGCCACCTTTGGCCATGTCGGTCGCGGTCTGGACCTGGCGCAGCAGCGAAAACATGTCCGGTGTCAGCCGGGTCTGCAACAGCACCTCGTCGCTGACGCCCCTGGTTTTGGCATGTGCAGCGCCTTGCTTCAGCACGTGCGCCAGATTGGTGAGCGCGCGAGACAAAACCGGCACGCTGGCCTGATACATCGAAAGGGTCATTGGACATACTCCGTGGGTGATGCGCGTGGCTGTTGACGAATGGCCAACGTTGTTGCCATCCAAGCTGCGCGCGTGGCAATTGGACATGATACGGCGCCGCCGGCAGGTCCGCAGCCGTGCGTGTCGCGATACGATAGGAAAGTATCTCGCTTAAGGGTGTCCCATGCTGCGACGACTGCTGTGTGTATCTGTATTGATTGCGCTGACTGCTTGTTCCTCGAGCCACGATCCCGCGCCGGCCACATCACCTGCTGCGTCGGCGGAGAGCGCCTCGGCCTCGGCTGGCAGCACGCCCGTTGTTGCCAGCACGGCCGCCACGGCGGTATCCGGCGAGGATGTCGACAGCCCGGCCCGACAGCGGCTCGCGGCGTATGCCACGGTGAAACTGAGCGCCGACCTGTCCGAATTCAACGCGCGGCAGAAGAAGATGATCGCGCTGCTGGTCGAAGCCGCGGACAGCATGAACGCGATTTACTGGAAGCAGGCATGGGGCGATCAGGGAGCGTTGCTGGCCAGGATCCGCGACCCGGTCACGCTTGAGCTGGCGCAAGTGAACTATGGACCGTGGGATCGGCTGGACAATGACACGAGCTTTGTTGATGGGGTCGGCCCACGCCCACCCGGGGCACAGTTCTATCCCGCCGACATGACCAAGGCCGAGTTTGAACGCTCGCCGCTCAAGGACAAAAGCTCGCTGTACACCTTGTTGCGCCGCGACGCGCAGGGCCGATTGATCAGCGTGCCCTACCACGTTGCCTACAAGGTCGAACTGGAGACAGCGGCCGGTCTGCTGCGCGATGCCGCCAAGCTCGCGCATGACCCGGGCTTCAGGAAGTACTTGACGCTGCGCGCGGACGCGTTGCTCAGTGATGACTACCAGCCCAGTGACTTTGCCTGGATGGAGATGAAGAGCAACCCGGTTGATATCGTTATCGGCCCGATCGAAACCTACGAGGATCAGCTTTACGGTTACAAGGCGAGCTACGAGTCATACGTGCTGATCAAGGATCAGGCGTGGAGCAAGAAGCTGGCGCGCTTTGCGAAGTACTTGCCGGAGCTGCAACGCGAGTTGCCGGTGCCGGATCGCTACAAGGCGGAGAAGCCTGGTTCCGACGCGGATTTGAACGCCTACTTTGCGATCTATTACGCTGGCGACGCGAACGTTGGCGCCAAGACCATCGCCATCAATCTGCCCAACGACGAGCAGGTGCAGTTGCAAAAGGGCACGCGCCGATTGCAGCTTGAAAACGTGATGCAGGCGAAATTCGAGCAGATCATGCTGCCCATCGCGCGCGAGTTGATTGTCGACGACCAGCAACCCAACGTGACCTTCGACGCGTTCTTCCAGAACACCATGTTTCATGAAGTGGCGCACGGGTTGGGGATCAAGAATGTGCTCGGCGGCAAGGGCACGGTACGCAAGGCACTGAAGGACCAGGCCTCGAGTTTCGAAGAAGGCAAGGCCGACGTCCTCGGCCTGTACATGGTGACAAAGTTGGCTGACAAGGGCGAGCTGGACAAGTCCACGTTGATGAACAATTACGTCACGTTTCTTGCCGGCATCCTGCGCTCGGTGCGCTTTGGCGCGAGCGACGCGCATGCCCGCGCGAATATGGTGCGCTTCAACTTCTTCAAGCAGCAAGGGGCGTTCAAACGCAACGACAAGACGGGGCGCTATCGCGTCGATTTCGACAAGATGACCGCTGCAATGAACGCATTGTCAGCCAAGCTGCTGACCATACAAGGCGACGGAGACTACGCAGCGGCCTCGCAGCTCACCGATCAACTGGGTGCGGTGGATGCGGAGCTTGCGGGGGATTTGCGGCGTCTGGATCAGGCGCATATCCCGGTGGATATCCGCTTCGAGCAGGGGCTTGCGGTGCTGGGTTTGAGCAAGCCCTGACGCGCGGCGCTTGGTATCGCGGCGCCGCGGTGTACCGGCGGGAGCACTACAGGCGGTGGGATGGCGGCGCCGAGCGCCAGGCAACAGGTTGAATCGACGTCCAGCTTCTGCGGGCGGACACTGCCCGTCGAGCTTCTTCTTTGTCCCGCGTTACATACGCCGAAGAATTGACGCGGATCGCGCGCCTACCTGGCGTGTCGTTGGATTGCGGCATTGATCCATTCGGCGACGGCTTGCGGATGCTCGAGATGCAAGTGGTGGCAGCCGTCCATGTGGCTGATCTGGATAGCGCCGATGCAGTCGGCGCGTTCGCGTATCAGGGCACCTGGCAAATACGGCGTTTCCGGTTGCGCCAGCAATAGCGCGGTAGGGGCTTCAATACCGTGCAACAGCGTGCGAACTTGAGTTTCCGCCAGGCGCAGGGCCGATGACTGGGTCAAGCGCGGGTCGCTGCGCCAATGCCAGCCGCCGTCGACTTCTTGCAGGCCACGTTCGACGATCGGCCGCGCGAGCTCGGCGCGCAATCCGCTGGCGCTGGTGCGGGCTTGGATCGCCTGCTCGACACTGCGGAACAGCCGTAACGGACGGCGCGCCGTGACCGCCGGCACCAACGCGCTGCGGAAGCGTTGCAGAGTGTGCGTGCCATCGTCGCCGAGTGATCCCAGTCCCTCGATCAACAGCAACTGGTCGATGGGTTGCGGCGCCGCCGCGGCCACCAGCGACGCGACACCGGCACCGAGGGAGTGGCCGAGCAATGTGTAGCTGCCAAGACCCATCACCTGCACGGCCTCCAGCACCGCTCGCGCGTAATCGATGAAGTGATAAGTCGCGCCTGCGGGCAGGTGATCGGAGTGGCCGTGGCCCGGCAAGTCCAGCGCGAGCACATGAAAGCGCGAGGCCAGCAGAGGCGCCAGCAGCGCGAAGCTGCCGGCGTTGTCCAGCCAACCGTGCAGGGCCACCAGCGGGGGCAGCAACGGGTCGCCCCAGGTTTGGGCACCTAGTGCGAGGTGCGCGAGCGCGATACGCCGTTCAGTCGGGTCGCTCACGCGGGTAGCGCGGCACAGCGCGCGTGTTCTGGCCAGCCTTGCAGGTGGCGCATGATGAGTGCGGTCAAGCTGTCGACCTGAGCGCTGCTGGCATTGAGAGCCGGGATGTAGCGCAGTGCAGTGCCGCCGGCAGCCAGGAAAAAGTCGCGGTTCTGCATGGCAATCTCTTCCAGCGTTTCCAGACAATCCACCGCAAATCCCGGACACACGACGTCGAGCCGTTTCACGCCACTGGTCGCCAGTTCGCGCACGGTCACGTCGGTATAAGGATGCAACCAGCGTTCGCGGCCCACGCGCGACTGAAAACTCAACACCAGTTTATTGTCGTCGAGTTGCAGACGTTCGCGCAGTAGCCGCGCGGTGGTACGGCACTGTTCCGGATAAGGATCACCCAGTTGTGCGTAACGCTCGGGAATGCCGTGGAATGACAGCAGCAATTTGTCGCCGCGGCCGTTCGCCGACCACCACTGTTCAATACTGCTGGCGAGCGCTTCGATGTGGCCAGGATCATCATGGTAATCGTTGATCAAGCGTAGCTCCGGCGGCCAGCGCAGGGCCTTCAGGGCGTCGGCAACAGCATCGATCACGGAGCCGGTGGAGGTGGCCGAGTACTGTGGATACAGTGGCAGCACCAGCAGCCGGCGCACGCCCGAATGCTGCAGCCGCGCGATGGTGGATTCCACCGCAGGCTCACCGTAGCGCATGGCCAACTCGACGCGCAGCGTACCGGGCGCGCGCTGGTCCAGCTCCGATTGCAGTGCAGCGGCCAGTGCCTCGCTGTAAACGCGCAACGGCGAACCTTGTTGACTCCAGATTTTTGCGTAGGCGCGAGCCGAGCGTGCTGGTCGCGTGCGCAGGATGACCCCGTGCAGAATCAACCACCATAGCCATCGGCGGTAATCGATGACGCGCGCATCACCCAGGAACTGTGCCAGATACGGGCGCACTGCAGTCGCAGTGGGCGCGGTAGGCGTGCCGAGATTGACGAGTAGCACCGCCGCCTGAACGGCAGCGGTTGGCAGCGCGTCGGAATAGGCGGCAACGCCGGTATAGTGAATATTCTCTGGCATTGTTGCGTGCGTCCGAAACAAGAGTGCCAGTCTGCCACAAGCGCTGTTCCAGCCAGAACCCTCACGTCGAACATCACCGTCATCCGTGGAGACATTCATGCTCAAGACATCGCTGCACCGCCTGCTCCTGGGTTCGCTCATTTTGCTGCTGCCCACGTTTGCCGCACACGCCGAAGACCCACCGCTGGTGCGTGCTGACAACGCCGTCCGCGTACTCAATGAGATCATGCAGGCCCCGGACAAGGCGATTCCACAGGATCTGCTGCGCGATGCGCGTGCCATTGCGGTGATTCCGGACATGGTCAAGGCCGGTTTCATCTTTGGCGGGCGCCGCGGGGAAGGGCTGATTTCGGTCAAGACCGCGGATGGCACCTGGTCCAATCCCAGTTTCATCACCATGACCGGGGGCAGCGTGGGCTTCCAGGTGGGCGTGTCATCTTCAGATGTGGTGCTGGTTTTTCGCACCCAGCGGGGCGTGGATTCCATCGTACGTGGCAAGTTCACCTTGGGCGCGGATGCGTCAGCCGCGGCCGGTCCGGTCGGACGTACTGCCACAGCGGCTACAGATGGCAATCTGAAGGCGGAGATCTATTCCTATTCGCGCACTCGCGGCCTGTTTGCGGGCGTTGCACTGGATGGTTCGGCGCTGCGTATTGACTATGATGCAAACGTGTTAGTGTACGGTTCAGGGGTAACGCCGCGGCGGATTTTCGAGGGTGGGGTGAGCAATGTTCCTGCCGCCGTAGTGAAGTTTCGTGATCAGCTCGAAGAGTACACTTCGCGCTAATACAACAACCTGATTGCGTGCAGCGCACAAGCTGTGCGGACGCTGTCGTCCGGAGGTGAGAGATGAGCATTTGGCACTGGGTTATTGTCCTGATAGTGGTCGTTGTCCTGTTTGGCACCGGCAAGTTGGCAAAAATGGGTCCCGATCTCGGTGCCGCGATCCGCGGCTTCAAGAAGAGCATGAACGGGGATGATGCAGACCCGTCGGCGACCGATCCGGTGGCACCCGAAGTCTTGCGTGCAGACCCACCCGCTACCGACAGCACTGCCCAGCAGACGCAGCACGACCACACTCAAAACAAGTAACTCGCCGCGATGATCGAGATCAGCTTCGCGAAATTGGTGGTGCTCGCGCTGATCGCGTTGATTGTGCTGGGCCCGGAGAAACTGCCTGTCGTGGCGCGGACTGCCGGCGCGCTGATCCGGCGGGTGCGGGGTGGCTGGGACACGGTGCGCGCTGAGGTGGAGCGCGAACTGGAGGTGGAAGAAATCCGGCGCGCGGCGCGTGAGTTGGTGGAGCAGAAAGATGCCGTGCAAGCGGGGCTCAACGCGACACTGAACAAAGTAAAGGATGCCGCCGGCGCGATCGCCGCCAGCAGCCCGGTCGTGAAACCTGCAAGCGCGCCTGCGCCCGCCCTCGCGCAAGACGAGGACGTGCCGGAACCTGCGCTGGACGGGTCAGCGACTGAGGCCGCAGCAACTGATGCAGGTGTCGGTGACTTGTTTGCCAATGCCGAGCCATCACCTGGCTCGGCCGAGGCGGAAGCGAGTGCAGCAGTGGAGCCGCCACATGGCAGCAACTGAGCCAGCTCCAGATCCCGATGCCGAAGTTGAACTGGAGCAAGGCCTGTTCTCGCATTTGATGGAGCTGCGTACGCGCCTGCTCAAGGCGGCGATCACGGTTTTTGTCGTGTTGATTGCCCTGGTGCCATTTGCCAACCGCCTGTATTCGGAGCTGGCGGCCCCACTGGTCGCGCGCTTGCCGCAAGGTGCGCATCTGATTGCAACCGAAGTGGCAAGCCCGTTCATCACGCCGTTGAAATTGGCCATTTATACGGCGTTGTTCATCTGTATGCCGGTCATCCTGTACCAGTTGTGGGCGTTTGTGCGGCCAGGGCTGTACAAGAAAGAAAAACGTCTGGCGCGACCGCTGCTGGTGGCGACGGTCGTGCTGTTCTACCTCGGCTGCGCGTTCGCATATTTTCTGGTGTTGCCGGCGGCGTTCCGCTTCCTTACCGCAGTAACGCCGAGCGGTGTGGAGATGATGACGGACATCACCCACTATCTTGATTTCGTGATGTTGATGTTTTTTGCATTCGGGCTGTGCTTCGAGGTGCCGGTGGCAGTGGTGGTGCTGGCAGCCACGGGTGTGGTGGACGTGGCTCGACTGCGCAGCAGTCGACGCTATGCCATCGTCGGTGCATTTGTCATCGCCGCGTTGATCACCCCACCGGACATCACCTCGATGATCATGTTGGCGATCCCGATGGTCCTGCTCTACGAGTTGGGCATATTTGCGGTGCGCTGGCTGGTGAAACCGGAACCGCAGGCTGCGGACGTCACCTGAGCCGAACACCCGCGGTTGCACGCCGATAGTGAGTGCCTGCCAAGGGCAATCCTGCAGGCGCTGATCGGCCCACATGAGAACTGCGAGGTCGCGCGCGGGGGGGACGCCGCGCTGAGCCTGATTCATGGCTGTCGGATCAGCAGATGGCAGCGGTTCCAGGTTCGCCGGGCTGCACCACGATAGATCGTTTGGCCGTTCGGTGGATTGTGTTCGGCGCTCGGCGCGACCGCCGCTCGCACCTTCAGTACAGATCGATGGGATCGACGTCCAGCGACCAGCGGACGCGTCGCGCGGACGGCAGCGTGTACAGTGCCCGCCACCACGGACGCAACGCCGCGTGCAGCACCGATCGCCGACTCGCTTCGAGCAGCAATTGCCCGCGCTGGCGGCCAGCACGCAACGGCATGGGCGCAGGCATCGGTCCGGCACTTTGCAGTCCCTCGCAGGCAGGCAGCGCTGCGCGCGCAGCAGCGAGGAATGCGTCAACGTGCGCGCGCTGCGCTGCGTCGGCTCGCAGCAACGCCTGGTGGCTGTAGGGTGGCAGCTGGATCGCGCGTCGCTCCGCCAGCAGTGCGCGGGCCGTCGCGGCGTAGCCATGTGCAAGCAGATCGCGCAGCAAGGGGTGTTGCGGTTGGTGGGTCTGCAGCAGCACCAGGCCGGGTTTGTGCGCGCGTCCGGCGCGTCCGGCGACCTGCACTACGAGCTGCGCAAGGCGCTCGCTGGCGCGAAAATCCACGCTGTGCAGGCCTTCGTCGACACTCACGATGGCCGCCAGCGTGAGGTTGGGCAGATCGTGCCCCTTGGCCAGCATCTGCGTGCCCACGAGGATCGCCGGACGGTCGTCACGCAGCGTGGCCAGAAATTGCGCGAACGCGTCACGATGCTGCGTGGTTTCGCGGTCTACGCGCAACACGGGTACGTTCGGAAACCGCGCGTGCAGCGCTTCCTCGAGCCGCTCGGTGCCCTGGCCTTGCGCCGTCAGTTCGGCCGAGCCACAACCGGGGCATGCGACCGGCGTGCCGCGGTGAAACCCACAATGATGGCAAACCAGTTGCCGGGCGTGGACGTGCAGCGTCAGCGGATGCTCGCAGTGCGGACAGTCAGCGTGCCAACCGCAGGCGTGACACAGCAACACCGGCGCGTAGCCACGGCGATTGCGAAATACCAGAGTCTGCTCACCGCGCGCCAGCGTGTCGGCTACCGCCGTCAGCAACGCGGATGACATGCCGTGTTGCAAGTGCTGTGCACGCATGTCGACGATTTGTACCTGTGGCGGGCGCAGTGCACCGGGCCGCGCGCGCAGGTGCAGGCTGCGGTAACGACCCGCGTCGACGTTTGCCAGGGATTCGAGCGATGGCGTGCCCGAGCCAAGCACTATCGGTATACCCAGCGCGCGCGCGCGCACCAGGGCCAGGTCGCGCGCGTGATAACGGAAGCCGTCCTGCTGTTTGTAGGAGCTGTCGTGTTCTTCGTCCACGATGACCAGTCCGGCATGGGGCAGCGGCGTGAATACCGCTGAACGTGTGCCCAGAATCACCGACGCGCTGCCCGCGCGGGCACGCAGCCATGCACGTGCGCGATCACCTTCCGACAGATTGGAGTGCAACACTTCCACCCTCACGCCGAGTCGTTCGCGCAGGCGCGCCACGGTCTGCGGTGCCAGACCAATTTCCGGTACCAGCAACAGCGCTTGTTGGTCCCGTGCCAACACGCGTTCAATCAGCGCGAGGTATACCTCGGTCTTGCCACTGCCGGTGACGCCGTCCAGCAGAAACGGCTGGTACTGGCCCAGGCTCGCGCTGATCGTGGTGACTGCCTGCCGCTGCTCGTCGCTCAGAGCCGGTGCTGACGTAGTCGGCGGTGCGTGCGGGAGCACGGCTTGTTCGCTGCGTTCAACCAGGCCGGCGACTGCCAGTCGACGGGCAGCAGCACGCCACGCGGGAATCCGGGCGTTCAACTCGCTTGCACTGAGCGCACCATCTGCCAACGCCGCGAGCAATGCGCGACTGCCGCCACGGCGGCTGCCGGCATCCAGCGCGCTGCGACCGGTGTTGCTCA
>JBDSWR010000093.1:0-6060 GCA_039926605.1 Rhodanobacter sp.
GCGACGATCGCCGGCGACAGCATCAGCGTCGGGTCGGTGCCTTCGAGCAGGGTAGCAAGCAAGGCGCGGCGCTCGTGCAACGGTCGCTCGCGCAGGTCCGTACCGTCCACTTCGAGCACGTCGTAGGCCATGAAGCGCACGGGTGCGTCCGCGAGCAGTTTCGGTCCGGGTTTCAACTTGCCAATGCGCTTTTGCAACGCGGTGAATACGCGCGGCATGGACGCGGTCGTGTCCCACGCCAGCACCTCGCCATCGAGCACCGCTTCGTTGCACAGCGAAAATGCGGCGCGCTCGATCTCGGGGAAACGGCCGTCCAGACGTTCCTCGCCGCGCGACCACAGTCCAGCGCTGTCGCCACGGCGCATCAGTTGGGCGCGGATGCCGTCCCACTTCCATTCGGCCAGCCAGTCGGCGGCGGCGCCGAGGGTTTCCACTTCATGCTCCAGCGGTGAGGCCAGAAAGAACGGATACGGGCGGTCGGCCAGGTGTTCGTTCTCGCCCGGCGGCGCGGTGAGCGCCTGCAACGCCTCGGCTGCAGGTCGGCAGTCGCCGCTCATGCGGTGCGCGATCAGGTCGGTTGGTTGCTCCGACCATTGCGCAATGGCCTGCACCACCAGGCGGTGCGACACGCCCACGCGCAGCGAGCCGGTGATCAGCTTGTTGAGCAGGAACACCTGCGCGGGCAGCAGCGCGCGCCACCACGCCTGCAGTTGTTCGATCCGCGCGGCGCTGTCGAGTCGGCCCAGCGCGGGGAGCCGCTGTTCCATCCACGTTTGCAAGGACACATCGGCCAGCGTGCCGTCGCCGGCTGGAAGCATCAGCGCGATGGTCTCGGCCAGGTCGCCGACCTTCTCGTAGCTTGCATCGATCAGCCAGTCGGCGTAGCCGGTGCTGCTGGCGAGTGCCCGGCGCAACTCCGTCGATGTAGCCAGGCGGCGCAGCTTGCCACCGCCAAGCACGTACACCGCCCACGCCGCATCGGCGGCCGGCGCGTCACGCAGGTACGTCGCCATCGCCTCGCGCTTGGCCAGCGTCGAGGCGGTGCGATCAAGCTCCGCGTACAGGGCGGCAAAGCGGCGCATCAGCCGCCGCTCTCGCTGTCGTCTTCGCGCAGGACGCGCAGTGCCAGCGCATCGCGGCCTTGTTCGCGCAGATGGCGGATCAGCGTTTCGCCGTCGCCGTGGGTGACGTAGATGCGGCTGGCCTGGCTGTCCTCGATACTGCGCAGCAGACCCGGCCAGTCGGCGTGATCGGAGACCACAAAGCCGCGGTCGTAGCCACGTCGGCGGCGGTTGCCGCGAATCTGCATCCAGCCCGATGCGAAGCCGGTCGAGGCTTTGGCGAAACGTTTCATCCACGGCGAACCCGCGGCCGATGGCGGCGCCATGATCAGCTCCCCGGCAAAGTCGCGACCGCGCGCGGCTTCACTCACCGGCTCGGTCGGCAGCATGCGCACGCCGGCTTCGCGGTAGCGCTCCACCAGCCGCAGCATCGCGCCATGCAGTTGCACCGTGCGCTCGGTGCGCAACGCCAGCTCAGCCAGGATGCGCTGCGCCTTGCCCAACGCGTAGCAGAACAGCACCGCCGGCACCTGCCGCCGCGCGCAGTCGTCCCACCACGCCAGCACCTCGCCGATCACCTGCTCCATCGATGGCCAGCGGTACACCGGCAAGCCGAACGTGGACTCGGTGACAAACACATCGCACGGCACCGGCTCGAACGGCACGCAGGTCGGGTCGGGGTCGCGCTTGTAGTCGCCGGACACCACCACCACGCGCCCGGCAAAAGCCATGCGCACCTGCGCGGCGCCCAGCACGTGGCCAGACGGATGCAGCGACACTGCCACGTCACCCATCGTGAACGTCTCGCCGTAGCTGTGCGCGTCAATCATCGCCTCCGCGCCCAGCCGCTCCTGCATCAGCCCGATGCCCGCCGCAGCCACCTGATAGCGTCCGCTACCCGAGCGTGCGTGGTCGCCATGGGCATGGGTCACCACCGCTCGCGCCACCGGCAACATCGGGTCGATGAAGAAATCGCCAGCGGGGCAATACAGGCCTTCGGGCCGCGGCTCGAGAAGGGGGTCGGACATAGCGGCGAAAAATAGGGGATGCCGCGTCAAGGTCTTGGCAATCTGCACCACGGGCTGGAGACTGAACGCTCAGCACGGGCGGACTGCACGGATCGGAGCGGCGGCATCAACGTTGCTCGAGTGCGGGCGCAGTGAACTGCTGCGCCAAGACCGATCAAGCTTATGCTCTGCATTCTTTACCTGGCGAACTGAGGCGTATGGCTATTTCCACGCACATGCCGGTGTTGTTCCTCGGCCACGGCTCGCCGATGAATGCGATCGAAGACAGCGCCTGGCGTCGGCAATGGCAGCGCCTGGGCGCGATGCTGCCGCGACCACGGGCGGTGCTGTGCGTATCCGCGCACTGGGAGACATGCGGGGTCGCGATTACCGCAGCGGCGCAGCCGGAAACCATCCACGACTTCGGCGGCTTCCCGCGTGAGCTGTTCGCAGTGGAGTATCCCGCGCCGGGTGACCCGCAACTTGCCCAGCACATCGCCCGGCGCCTCGGCAACGAGGGTGTGCCGGTGCATCTCGACCCCCAGCGCGGCCTCGACCACGGCACGTGGAGCGTGCTCTGTGCGATGTATCCGAACGCCGATATTCCGGTATTGCAACTGAGCCTGGATACGCGCCAACCCGGTGCATGGCACTACGCGCTGGCGACCCGGCTGGCGTTTCTGCGCAGCGAAGGCGTGCTGGTGCTGGGCAGCGGCAACATCGTGCACAACCTGATGGCGCGGCGACAGTACCCGGATGCTGCTCCCGATTGGGCGGTGCGCTTTCGTGATCGGGTTACTGCCGCGATCGTCGCGCGCGATCACGCCGCCTTGCAGGATTGGCCCGCGCTCGGCGCGGATGCCGCGCTGGCCGTACCCACGCCGGAGCACTACCTGCCGTTGCTGTATGCGTTGGCGCTGCAACGTGAGGATGAAGGTGCCGCCATCTTCAACGACGATGTGTACTCGACGATAGCGATGACATCGGTGCTGATTGGCGCGCAGCTCTGACCAATATAGCTGTCTCCAATCCCGTGACGGGAGCGTCCATGGCGCTCCCGTCGCGATGACGATCAACCCGCCTGAAGCCGACTGCGCCGCGATCAGACGCTGGTTGATTGCGGCTTGCCGGCCCGACTTGGTTAATATGACGGATTGTCTACAGCAGCAGGAGCCAGCGAGTGATCATCAAGCCCAGAGTGCGTGGATTCATCTGTATCACGGCCCATCCGGTCGGCTGCGAGCACAACGTGCTCGACCAGATCAACATCACAAGGGATGCTGGCCACACCGGTAACGGGCCAAAGCGCGTGCTGGTGATCGGTGCCTCCACCGGCTACGGGTTGGCATCGCGCATCACCGCCGCGTTCGGTTACGGCGCGGCCACGCTGGGCGTGTTTTTCGAAAAGCCCAGCACGCACGAAAAAACCGGCACCGCCGGCTGGTACAACTCCGCCGCCTTCGACCAGGCGGCCAAGGCCGCCGGCCTGTACAGCAAGTCGATCAACGCCGACGCGTTCGCCCACGAAACCCGCGCGCGCGCTATCGAGATCATCAAGAACGAGATGGGCGGCCCGATCGACCTGATCGTCTACTCGCTGGCCTCGCCCGTGCGCAAACTGCCGGATACCGGCGAAGTGGTGCGCTCGGCCATCAAGACCATCGGCGAAACCTTCACCGCCACCTCAGTGGACACCAACAAGGACACCGTGATCGAAGCCAGCGTCGAGCCGGCCACCGAGCAGGAAATCAAGGACACCGTCACTGTGATGGGCGGCGAAGACTGGGCGCTGTGGATCGACGCGCTGAGCAAAGCCGGCGTACTCGCCGAGCACGCCAAGACCATCGCCTACAGCTATATCGGCACCGAAATCACCTGGCCAATGTACTGGCACGGCACCCTGGGCCAGGCCAAGCAGCACCTCGACAACACGGCCCACGACCTGCGCAGCCGCTACGCCGCCCACGGGCTGCAAGCCTATGTCAGCGTGATGAAATCCGTAGTCACCCAGGCCAGCGCCGCCATCCCGGTCATCCCGCTGTACGTGTCCATCGCGTTCAAGGTCATGAAAGAAAAGGGCATCCACGAGAACCCCATCGAGCAAGCCAATCGCCTGTTCCGCGATCGTTTGTATCGCGCCGACGGCGCGGCGCCGGCGACCGATGAGGAAGGGCGGCTGCGCCTGGACGACTGGGAACTGCGTGAGGATGTGCAGGTGCCGTGCAAGACGCTGTGGCCGACCGTCACCACTGAAAATCTGCGCCAGGTCACCGACTACGACGGGTACAAGCACGAGTTTTTGAAGCTGTTCGGGTTTGATCGGAAGGACGTGGATTACGAGGCGGATGTTGAGGCGGATCGGCGGTTTGATTGTTTGGAGGGGTGAGGAGGCATCGGGAAATCAATTGAAAGAAAGGACGCGACAATGGCTGTGCCAACGTACGACAAGTTCATCGAACCGGTTCTAAGGTTTCTGGTTGATCATCCGGACGGCGTGCCGGCGAGGGAAGCGCATGAGGCGGCGGCAGATTCGCTTGGGCTCTCGGAGGACGATCGTGCGAGAGTACTGTCCACCGGGCAGGCGGTTTACAAGAATCGCGCAGGTTGGGCACATGATCGGCTCAAGCGCTCCGGGTTTTCTTCGAGCCCCAAGCATGGGATCTGGAAGGCCACCCAGGAAGGACTCACGTTTGCTGCGCAAAATGTCCGGCCGTTTGACGATGCAACAGTTGCACGGCTGGCCAGCAGTCACCTGAATGTGCCGCTTTCGTCATTGACGTCAGGCGGTGACTCTGCGGATGCACCGCCTGATTTAATTGCCGACGACGTGCAAAGCCCGGATGATCGGCTGCAAACTGCGTTGTATGAAATTCGATCATCCGTCACAAGCGAACTGCTCGAGCGGCTGCATCAAGTGTCGCCAAAGTTTTTTGAAACCGTGGTGCTGGATGTGTTGCACAAGTTGGGTTACGGAACGAGCCGTAGCGATCTCCAGCAAGTGGGTGGTAGCGGGGACGGCGGGATCGACGGCGTGATCTCGCTTGATCGTCTGGGCTTGGAAAAGGTCTACGTTCAGGCGAAGCGCTGGCAGAACGCCGTGGGGCGCCCGGAAATTCAAGGATTTTACGGCGCGCTCGCCGGGCAGCGCGCCAACAAGGGCGTATTCATCACCACATCTTCGTTCACGACTCAGGCCATCCAGTTTGCTGGTTCGGTGGAAAGGATTGTGTTGGTTGATGGCGTAAAGCTCGCGCAGTTGATGATGGATCACGAAGTCGGCGTCACATCTCAGAGCATCAATTTGCCGAAGATCGACAGCGATTACTTCGACGATTGACGGCGCGGCAGGAGCAGAGGAACGCCGCGTACCAACACGACCAGCTGGCTGCGATAATGTACGCCATTGACGTATGTGCGTCAGTGACGTAGAGTCCGTTCATGGTCTTTGTTGAAACGCCGCTCTTCACCAGTCAGATCAAGCTGCTGCTGAGTGACGATGACTACGGGGTGTTTCAGCGAACGCTGGCCGACAATCCGCAAGCGGGTGATGTCATTCCGGTTACGGGGGCTTGCGCAAAATCAGGGTTGCGGCGAAGGGTCACGGCAAGAGTGGCGGCGCGCGGGTGATCTATTACCACTTCGTGTCCGCCTCGCGCATCGGCCTGCTGGTCGTGGACCCCAAGAACGAACAGATCAGTCTGACGCCAGCACAGAAATCGGCGCTCAAGAAAGTCATCGAGCACTGGAGGTAATCGTGGACGCGAAACATTTTGCCAGCCTCTTCGAAAGCGTGACGCAGATGGACGAGATTGTTCACGGCGTGCGAGAGCCGTCGCGCGAATTCCATATCGACGCCATAGGAGTTACGGATATCCGCAAGGCCACCGGATTGTCCCAGGCCAAATTCGCCAGGCTCATTGACGTCCAGGTCGGCACGCTGCGTAACTGGGAACAAGGTCGTCGCGAGCCTACCGGGCCCGCCAAAGCGTTGC
>JBDSWR010000094.1:0-11014 GCA_039926605.1 Rhodanobacter sp.
CCTGAACGTAGTTCTGGCCGACGGTGTGCATGGCATGGGACAAGGCACCGGATCGCGCCCCGGTTTACGCTGCGCTGCGTCACCTGCAACGGGATTCCAGGCAGCTCAAGTCGTGGCAAGCGTGGCATGCTCGAACCCTGAACGCAGGAACCATTCGTGAGCATGAGGTTGTAGGCTGAGCCGGTCTGCGGGCGATGGCGCAGCTCGTGGAAAGCCAAAGCCGCTTAATTACCTCCGTCCCCTTAAATTTCGAAACATCTCGTCCAAGCGGATGCGCGAAAGGCCGCGCGCCGCTTAACTCCAGCGTCAGGGTTCACAGGGAGATCGCGGTGACTCAGTCCATTTACATCAACCTTCCTGTCGAGAGCGTCGAACGCTCCCGCGCGTTCTATGGCGGTCTCGGCTTCGGCTTCAACGAACAATTCAGCAATGAGCAGGCGGTGAGCGTTGTGCTAGCCGACAACATCTTTGTCATGCTGCTTGCCAAACCCTTCTTCGCAAGTTTTACGGACAAGGCCATCGCTGACGCTCAGTCAAGCTCGGAAGTTCTGAATTGCCTGAGCTGCGACAGCCGCGAGCGGGTGGATGAGTTGGTTAGACTCGCGCGGCAGCATGGCGGCAAGCCGCACCGGGAGCCGAAGGACCATGGCTTCATGTACGCCCACGGCTTTGAAGACCCGGATGGGCACATCTGGGAGGTCATGCACATGCCGGTGTCCGTAGGGAAGCGCTGACCATACAAAGGTGTCAGGGACAATTTTTACGGTGCGGATGCGGGTATGGCCGTGGGCGATGCTTAGCTGCTTGCCTGCAACTGGCTTTGCACTTCGTTGATGGAATCGCGGATGCGTTTGCTGAATAGCGAATCGGCGTGGTGCAACAGCAACAGGCGTTCGGTGGCACGGGTCATGGCGACGTAGAGCAGGCGGGCTTCGGCGTGTTCGTCGTCGCCCGGGCGCGGGAGATGGCCGAGGCCGGGGATGATCACCAGCGGAAATTCCAGGCCCTTGCTCGAGTGCATGCTGACCAGCTTTACGGTGTCCTTGACCAGAAACAACGCATTCTTGCCGCCGCTGTTGTCGGCAAGACGGCAAGTGATATCGGCCTGGTTCAGTGCGTCCCGCAGCTTTTCGCCTTGCCAGTTGTGGCGGTACAACACGCCGATGTCGTCGAGGCGACGGCCGTGGGATTGTTCGTCGCGGATCTGGCTGATCAGCATGGCCAGCTCGGCGTGCGCACTGTCCGCGCGCAGCAATTCGGGTACGGCGCCACGGCGGCCGGCGCTTTCCGGCGCAATCAGCGGTACGCCGTCTTCGTCCCCGGCGCGCGCTTGCAGTAGCTCGGTGGCAAAGCTGCGCGCAACGGACAGGATCTCCAGCGTGTTGCGGTAGTTGAGCTTGAGAATGGTGGTGCGTCCTTGCGCCTGCACGCCGAGGCTTTTCCACGTGAACTTGCGTCGGGTCGCGCTGCCATTGATGTTTTGTGCATCGTCGTACAGGACCAGCAGCGAGTTGGTATCCGGATCAATCATCTGCACGATCAGCTTGTACCAGTCCGGCTCAAAATCGTGGCCTTCGTCGATCAGCACCGCGCCGTACTGGAAGCGGGGAATCTGCCCCCGTTCGACGCCGTCGATGACACGCTGGACCATCTGTGGGAAAAAGTCCTTGCTGCCCTGCGCGGGCGCATCCACGTGATAGGCATTGAGCATCTTCATGCACCAGCGGTGGAAGTTGTACACCTGCACTTTTTCACTGAGGCCGCGCTCGCCCAGTAATTGATCGAGCCGTGCCGCAAGGGTCTTGTTGTAGCAGAGCACGAGGATGGGTTTGCTCAGTTCGTGCGCCAGTTGCATGGCGCGGAAGCCGAGAATCATTGTCTTGCCGGAGCCGGCCACGCCGTGGATGAGACGGTGCTCGGCGCCGATCGAGCGCGCGAGCTGCTCTTGCTGCGCATCCATGACCTTGATCAGATCGGGGATTTCCAGCGGCTCTGGCGCGTGTGCGGCGTTGCTGCCGAACAGGCCGAACTGGCCTTCGCCGGGGGCCACGCGAATCTCGGGAAACAGGTGCCAGCGCACCCGATCAATCTGCGGCAAGGTCATGGCGACGGGGAACACTTGGGGGAACATCGCCCACAAGCGTTCCTGGAACCTCTCGGGATCGACTGTTTCGTAGATTTCGTCGCGACAGATGGCCAGGTGTTCGGGGATGACCGCCGCCAAGTCGCCGTCAATGAATTGCTGGCGACTGATATTTGCCAGCACGACGCCGTAGCCCCACGGCATCACCAGCTTGCCGGCATGGCGCGTGCCGGGCCCTTGGCGCAACGCCGGGTCGCGCTCCAGCACCACGCCAATCTCGAGTGCGTAGGCGCGCGCTTGCAGCAGCGGGTTGGTTTCCTTTACCAGCCCGCGGTTGGTGACAAGGGTGAACTGGGTGCGGTCGGCACGCTGGATGCTTTCCCACTTCCAGTCTTTCACCTCCAGCACCAGCATGCCACGGCGCGGATGGAACACGACGAAATCCGGTCGGCGTTGTTTCAGTCCGATGGGCACGTCGTACCAGAGCAGGTAGTCGTCCTCGAGCTTGCTTTCAAGCCGCGCGGAGAGGCGCTTTTCACCTGCCGTCATGCGCGACAGACAGCCGTTGCGAATCGGAATGAGTGTTGCCACCAAGACCCCTGGACAGTTGCCCAGACGACGTTAGCCGATCTGGGCGGACTGTCAATGCCAGTGGGTAATTACCATGCCGCGTGACGCGCTGCGCCATGGGCGCCGTCGATCGCGCCGCGGCCAAGCCGGTGGCGATGATTATCCGACCCAGCGCTGCGCTCAGTCTTCCAGTGTCGCGTCCAGGGTAATGATGGCGTTGAGTACCTTGGAGACCGGACAATCACGCCTGGTTTCCTGCGCAATGTTCGCAAACGTCGAGGCACTTGCTTCGGGTACTCTGGCGTTGCAGGTGAGATGCACGGCGGTAATCGCGAAGCCGTCGCCATCCTTGTCCAAACTCACCACCGCCTTGGTGTCGATGCTCTCGGCGACCAGCCCGGCGTTGCCCAAGCCAAGCGACAGCGCCATGGAGAAGCACGCGGCGTGCGCAGCGGCGATCAATTCTTCCGGATTGGTACCGGGGCCGTCTTCAAAGCGGGATTTGAAGCCATAAGGGACTTCACGCAAAGCGTCGGTTTCAGTCGAAATAGTGCCTTGACCGGTCTTGATTTCACCAGACCAGTGAGCGGATGCGGATTTCTTCAAGGGATCCTCCTGCGGGCATCGAGCGAAAGTGGACGGGGCAGGCTGACTCGACGCCCGGGCAGCATGGCAAGCCCTGCATGCGTTCCATGCGAACGTTCCGGCGGATTGCCTTCACGCGCATTTGCCGTGGAGAGACCTTATCCTCGACCCTGGTGCAGGAAGAGCAGGCGAGTATGTCCCCCGTTATCAGTCACGATCGCGCTGCGCAGCGGTTTTCTACCGAAGTGGATGGCGCGGTATCGATCCTGGAATACGCGTTGCTCGATGACATCATGACCATTGAGCACACCGGCGTCCCGGACGTACTGCGTGGTCGCGGCATTGCCTCCGCGCTGGTACACAGCGCCCTGGCGGCGGCACGTGCCGCAGGCTGGAAGGTGGTGCCGGCATGTTCGTACGCGGCGGCGTGGATGCAACGCCACCCCGCGTTCGATGATTTGCGCGCCTGAAACTCTGGTTATCATCGCGGCTTGCGCGGCCGTTACGCTGGCTCGACGGGAGGGCTCCATGTGTGCCGTAGATGATGCAATCCGTGTGGTCGCAGCGATCCGGCCAACGCGTTGGCCGGTTGGCTACGCGCGTGGCTGAGGTGAAGCCGCACACTGGGGCAGGGGCGACAAAGGCGACCTATTCCCATCGTTGGTCGCCGTGGCGGATCGCCCGGTCGCGACCACGGATGCTTGCTGCGCTGGCGATCTTTGTGGTTGTCGGTGTCGCACTTATGCTGTCCGGCATGAAGTTGGCGAACGCCGTGCTGCTGGCGTTCGATCTGGCCGCGGTAGTGTTCTTGATTATCCTTGCGCGTTTGTTCAATTCCTCCTCGCCCGCGCACATGCGCGATCACGCGCGAACGCTGGATACCGGGCGCTGGGCCGTGTTGTGGAGCGGCGTCATTCTGTCGACGGTGGTGCTGGTGGCGTTGGCCAATGCACTGAGTGCGGCCAAGGGCGGTGGCTGGTTGTCCCTGGCGACCGGCGTGCTGAGCGTCGTCCTGAGCTGGCTGTTTCTCAACAGCATGTTTGCCATCCACTATGCCCATGGTTATTACGGCACCTATGGCGATCAGCATGCCGGGCTGGAGTTTCCGTCCACGCCGAAGCCGGACTACTGGGACTTTGCCTATTTCTCCATCGTGATCGGCATGACCTTTCAGGTATCCGATGTGCAGATCACTACCAACTATCTGCGCCGGGTGGTCCTGCTGCACAGCGTGATAGCGTTCTTCTTCAACGTCTTCATCATTGCCATCACAGTGAACATCGTGGCCGGGCAGAGTTCCTGAGCCGTCCGCATGCGCCCGGCGACGCGGTTGCCTGCAGTTTGTCCGCGCGCGGCGCGGTTGGCCCGAATGGGCCCGTCGTGCACGGGTAGGACACGTGGGGTAGCCGGGGCTAGGCGGGTCGGCCCCGGGCGGTATACTGCCAACCAATCCCTTCACGACCCCATACCGAGGCCAGAACACTTGAGCAAAAGCCAGCGCAATTCCTCGACGATCACCGTTGCCGCACTCCGCGAGCAGGTCATCGCTGCATTGGAGTCATTGAAAGCCAAGGATGTGCGCGAGATTGATGTACGCGGTCGCACCTCCATCGCTGATTTGCTGGTGATCGCGTCGGGTACCTCGGCGCGTCACGTCAAATCCATTTCCGACGAGGTCACGCGCTTCGCGAAGAAGGCCGGCATGATGCCGTTGGGTGTGGAAGGCGAGCAGGAAGGCGAATGGGTGCTGGTCGATCTGGGGGATGTCATCGTCCACATCATGTTGCCGCGCGTGCGCGAATTTTACGGCCTGGAACGCTTGTGGTCGGTGGGTGGCGACGCCGCGCACGCGGCGGCCGCGCAGCAGCAGGCAGGTTGATTCCGGAAGTGCAGGGGACGCATGGCAAGCGCGTTGCCGCGTCTGAGTGCGTGACTGTCCGATGCATGCCCGCCTGATCGCGGTTGGCGAGCGCATGCCCGGCTGGGTGGCCGAGGGTTTTGCCGAGTATCGCAAACGCCTGTCGCGCGAGCTGCCGCTGGAGCTGGTGGAAATAAAACCCGGCCATCGCGGCAAAGGCGCTGATGATACGCGCGCGATGCAAGACGAAGGCGCGGCGATCCTCGCGATCGTGAACCGTGATACCCACGTGGTAGCGCTGGACGGCCTTGGCAAGCATTGGTCCAGCGAGGCGTTGGCCGAGCATCTCGCCGCGTGGCGCATGGACGGAAGTGACCTGGCGTTCGTTATTGGTGGTCCAAACGGCCACGCGCCGGACGTGCTGGCGCGGGCCGATCAGGTGTGGTCGCTAGGCCCGTTGACCATGCCGCACATGCTGGTGCGGTTGCTGCTGGCGGAGCAGTTGTATCGCGCAACTACGATCCTCGCCGGGCATCCGTACCACCGCGGTTGAGCGTCAGGTGCAGCGTCACTGCAGGCTTGGCCGGAATGGAATGGCGCTGGCACTCGGTAAAGCCTTGGGTGGTATCAGTTGGTGCTGGGTTTCTGGCAGCAACGCGGTGCAGCACGGACGACATGGCGTTGCCAGCGTTACCCTTGTCGCCTTGCCCTCGCGTCGGAGTCCACATGCTGTACCTTGCTTCGCAGTCGCCGCGCCGTCGCCAGTTGCTGGAACAACTCGGCGTGGAGTTCACCGTGCTCGACGTTGCTGTGCCCGAGCAACGGTTGCCGACGGAGACTCCGCACGCCTATGTGAGCCGCGTGGCCGAGGCCAAGGCGCACGCGGGGTTGGCCTTGCTGACCGCTGGCAAGGACGCGGTGGTGCTCGGTGCTGACACCGAAGTGCTGCTCGATGATGAAGTGTTTGGCAAACCGCGCGATGCCGCGGATGCGGCGGCGATGTTGCGCCGACTGTCTGGACGTACCCATACCGTGGTTTCGACGGTGTGGCTGGTCGGCGCGCGCCATGGACGCAGTGCAACGTGCAGCTCGCAAGTCACCTTTGCCACGTTGAGCGCGGATGAAATAGCCGCGTATGTCGCCACCGGTGAGTCGCTGGGCAAGGCTGGTGCCTACGCGATCCAGGGGCGCGGTGCCGCGCTGATCGCGCATCTTGAGGGCAGTTACTCTGCCGTAATGGGGCTGCCGCTGTTCGAAACCGCCCGCTTGCTGCGGGATGCCGCGCTTGGCGACTAGGAGACTGTCGGACTCTGGTTGGCCGGTCTGCGAATCCGCCTGTGTGGTCCATGTCTCGGCCGATTCTTGGCCCATAGAACCACTATGGGTCGGCGCATCGTCAGAAATCTGTCCTCCCCCAGCCGGATTCTCGACTCGACCACCAAAGTCCGACAGCCTCCTGGTGAGCGTCAGGAAGGTGGGGCGAGCGTGAAAAACATTACGGCCAGTGCCAGCGCGTTGTGCGCGCCATGCGTCACTACTGCGGGCCACAGCGATTGATAACGCAACCGCAGCCACGCCAGCGCAATGCCCAGCAGGATCAACTGGGGCAGCCCGTACCACTGCCATTGCAGTCCGGGCAGGTGAATGCCGGCAAAAACTGCAGCGCTGAGCAAGGCCGCAAGCGGCGTGCCGCAACGCGGGATCAGCGTCGACAACAACACCCCGCGGAACAACAACTCTTCGACCAGCGGCACGACGCTGATCGCCATTATCGCCAGCAGGACACGCCAGACCAGCGGCGCGTGTTGCGTCAGTTGCGTGATGTCCTGCGGAACTTCGTGGCCATGTGCCAGCACCTGGGTAAGCATCCCCCCGAGCAGCGGCAGCAAACCGCCGACCAGTAGCGCCGCGACGAGCCAGCGCCGATGCGCTGGTCGAGCCACCCCGAATCCGGGCGGTACGGCACGCGCCCAGAGCTGCGGCCAGTGCCGGTAAATCAACCACACGACCAGAAGCCCGGAGAAAAACACCCCGGCGATGGTGACGGCCGCCGCCGTGCCGGGTAGCTGCAACGTGCTGGTTACCGCCGCGCGTGCTGATGACACTGCGCTGGCGGCGTGAGCAATATGCCGGACCAGTGCCACGGCCAGCAACAACACACCGGCGAACAGCACCTGCAGCATGAGGTACAGGGAGACCAGTCCCACTGCCGCCCACACCGACGGCGCGTCCGGCTGCGCCTGCAGCAGGGGCAGCGCCGGAGGCGTCTGCGTTGGCGGTGCGTCTTTGGGCATCGGTGTCTTGGGCGTGGCCGCGCGTATGCGGCGAGGTGGTCGGACGTTTCAGCCGAGCAGCATGGCGCGGCCGACACCTATGCCGGCCATCACCAGCAGTGCGAGGAATGCGAGCATTCCGGTGGCGAAGCCCGGCCCACGCTTGGCCGGATCACGCAGGTACGCCGCCGCGTACCACACCCGACCGATGACCCACACCAACCCGGCGATGCCGGCCCACCCACTGAAGCCATAGGTTGCCGCCAACCACAAGGTCGGCAGGAACAGCACGCTGTTCTCGATCGTGTTCATCTGCACCCGGTGCGCGCGTTCGAACAACGGATGGCCGGTAATGGCTGGCGCCTTGATCCCGTATTTGCCGCGTGCCCGCCCGGTGAGCACCGTGGTGCCGAACAGCAGCAGGATGGTGAGCAGGGTCACCAAGGCAGGCAATTGGGTCATGCGTCAATCCTCACAAAAGAACGCTTACTGTAGCGGCTGGCGCAGCATGGCGTGTTGCCCGGGAACGGATTATCGTCGCGCGGCAGTGCCGTTATCTGATTTCACCGACGGAGAGATTTATGGATTGGCGAAAAGGCGGCAGCAGCAGCAACATCGAAACCAGCAGCGGTGGTGGTGGTGGACGCCGCTTCGGCGGCGGCCGCATGGGCTTGGGAGGCATCATCGTATTGGCCCTGATCGGTTGGGTATTCTTCAAGAATCCTCTGGCTTTACTCGATCAAAGCGGCGGTCAGCCAGGTGCCGCCAGCCCGACCACGACCACTCAGGTTGACCCGGACCAGAAGGCTTTCGTCAGTGCCATTCTGGCTTCAACCGAACAGACCTGGGGCGAGATTTTTCAGGCTCGCGGCCTGACCTATGTCGAACCAAAGCTGGACTTGTTCAGTGGCAGCGTCGGAACCGCTTGCGGCGGCGCGACGACAGCGGTTGGGCCGTTTTATTGCCCAGGCGACCAGAAAGTCTATCTGGACGTGGCATTTTTCCAGCAGTTGCAGGATCAGTTGCATTCGTCCGGCGACTTTGCCCGGGCTTATGTCATCGCGCATGAGGTCGGCCATCACGTGCAAAAGTTGACTGGCGTGTTCGACCGCGTTGCCGAGGTGCGACAGCGCGGCGCGCCGATGGACGGCGCCAACGGATTGTCGGTGCGCCAGGAGTTGCAGGCGGATTGCTACGCCGGAGTCTGGGGCAATCACAGCCAGCAGAAACTGCAGTGGTTGGACCCTGGCGATATTGAGTCAGCGCTCACCGCCGCCAGTCACATTGGTGACGACACGTTGCAGCAACAGTCGCAAGGTCAGGTGCGGCCGGATACGTTCACCCACGGCACCTCGGCGCAGCGCGTGCAGTGGTTCAAGACCGGCTTCAGCACCGGCGACATGGACAAGTGCGACACGTTCAGCGGCGCGCTCTGACACTCATTGTACTCGCGTAACGTGTGGCGCCAGCTCCCCCGACGGCCTTATGGTTCTGCCAGGATCACGTTACGGAGGTGCGCTCCCAAGAGGGTGCAATGGCGAAAGCTTTGCACTCCGAAAAGAAGCGAGCGCAGTTGGCCTCTAAGGCATCTGCATTGCCGGGTGTGCAGCCGCCAAGCGCTATTTGCGACGCGGCGGTTTGAAGCCGCCAGGACGCGGTTTGAACCCGTCCGGGCGAGGGCCCCTGGGTGCGCTGGGCTTGCGCGTGGGCGCTGGTGTGCTCGGCGGGCTGTCGGCGCTGTCGCCTTCCTCGCCGTCCCACTCGTGGATCCGCAGCTGCTGTTGCACGACCCAGACTTTCTTCAGGTGTTCGAAAATTTCGCTGGGCATGCCGTCGGGCAGGTCGATCAAGCTGTAGTGGTCGCGAATGCTCAGACGACCGATGAACTGGCTGTCGAGTCCGGCTTCGTTGGCGATTGCGCCAACGATGTTGCCCGGTTTCACGCCGTGTTCGTGGCCTACTTCGATGCGGTAGGTGCGCTTGCCCTCTTCAGTAGCGTGGGCGCGGAGCGGGCGTTGACTGAACTCGCGGGATGGGGCGCGTTCGTGGGAGCGCTCGTGCGTGGCCGCTTCGCGCGGCACGTGCGGGCGGGCTGCGTCGGTCGCGCCAACGGCGCGGCTGACTGGCTGGCGGTGTTCGCTGCTGGCGCGCTCGCGCGGCGCGCGTTCACGCGTGGTAGCTTCCCGCGCTGGCGGCATGGCCTGCTCATGTTTGGCCGGCGGGCTCAGCAACAGCGGCTGGTTGCCTTGCGCAATCCGCGCCAGTGCGGCGGCGATTTCCAGCGCCGGCACGTCGTGCTCGCTTTCGTATTGCTCGATCAACTTTTGAAACAGTCCCAGGTCGCCGACCGCCAACGTGTCGCTGATGCGTTGTTTGAACTTGCTGATGCGTACATCGTTGACTGCATCCACCGTGGGCAGTTGCATCTGCTCGATCGGTTGCCGGGTGGCGCGCTCGATGGCGTGCAACATGCCGCGTTCGCGCGGCGTGACAAACAGGATCGCTTCGCCACTGCGCCCGGCGCGGCCGGTGCGACCGATGCGGTGGATATAGCTTTCGGTGTCGTAGGGAATGTCGTAATTCACCACGTGGCTGATGCGCTCCACGTCGAGCCCGCGCGCGGCCACGTCAGTGGCGACCAGGATGTCCAGCTTGCCGTCCTTCAGTTGCTGGATGACGCGCTCGCGCTGCGCCTGGACAATGTCGCCATTGATCGCCGCGGCCGCCAGGCCGCGCGCCTGCAGTTTGCCGGCCAGTTCGTCGGTGGACAGCTTGGTGCGCGCGAAGACGAGCATCGCGTCAAACGGCTCCGCTTCCAGAATGCGCGTGAGCGCGTCGAGCTTGTGCATGCCGCTGACAAACCAGTAACGCTGATGGATATGGGGCGTGGTCGCGGCGGTATTCTTGATGACCACTTCCACCGGATCGCGCAGATGTTTCTGCGCGATCTTGCGGATCATGCTCGGCATGGTTGCCGAGAACAGTGCCACCTGGCGCTCCGGTGGTGTCGCCTGCAGCACTTTCTCCACGTCGTCGATGAAGCCCATGCGCAGCATTTCGTCGGCTTCGTCCAGCACCAGAAAGCGCAGTTCGGACAGGTCCAGGGTGCCCTTGTTCAGGTGATCTATCACGCGACCGGGCGTGCCCACCACAACATGCACGCCACGCTTGAGCGCGTGCAGTTGGGGTCCGTAACTCTGCCCGCCGTAGATCGGCAGTACCTGGAACCCGGGGATGTGCGCGGCATAGCGCTGAAACGCTTCGGCCACCTGGATGGCCAACTCACGTGTGGGCGCCAGCACCAGCGCTTGCGGTTTGCCGGCGCGCGGATTGAGCCGCGACAGGATCGGCAGGGCAAACGCGGCCGTCTTGCCGGTGCCGGTCTGCGCCGTGCCCAGTACATCGCGACCCTCCAGCAACGGCGGGATCGTGGCCGCCTGGATTGGCGAGGGCGACTCGTAGCCCACGTCTGCAAGTACCGCCAGAACATCGGGATGCAGTGCGAGTCCGCCAAAGCCGGACGGAACCGGGGCGTTGTCGGAGTTGGGGGACGACATGGGAAACCTCGAAACAGGAAGCGGTGCAGGAAACGGCGCGCAGGCGCGAGAGTTTATCAGTCATCGGCGCTGCAGGTGCCAGTCCTGC
>JBDSWR010000095.1:0-15007 GCA_039926605.1 Rhodanobacter sp.
GTATCGGCGCGGGGCGATGCTGAAGAAGCGGCGTGAGCTGATGAACGCCTGGGCGATCTACTGCGCCGGTGGACGAAGCGTCATTGTCAGCCGCCACCCGCTGGCGATCTAACCCCAAGGCTCGCGTCTACCTTCAAGTGCTAAGACATTGGCCGCCTGCTACCGACTAGATTGGTCGGCGAAATCGCTGGGCAGACAGGCCGAAAGCTTAAAGCGCCGATCGCAGCCTGAGCTGACTAGCCCGATAGCGGTTGTCCTCGTCTCCCGCGGCAGCAAAATGGCCAAGCACCGACACTTCACGCTCGCCACGGACATTCAAGTCTACTTCTGTGATCCGCACACGTCATGGCAACGCGGCTCAAACGAAAATACCAACGGACTGTTGCGGCAGTATTTTCCCAAGGGGATGGACATCTCGAACGTGTCGCAAGCCAAACTTGATGCAGTAGCTCGAACGTTGAACGAACGCCCCAAGAAAACACTAGGCTACGAAACACCCGCCGAGCGTTATCGGCAATGTGTTGCGTCGATCGGTTGAATCCGCCACCCAAAGCGGACATTCGCGGGTATTCCGAAGATGTTTGGTTTTGCCTCCGTTTGTTACGCCGAGGCGGGCTTGGTAGAGTCCTTCGAGGTCAGTGGCTAGGGGTTCCCGCCGGCCAAGACGAGCATGCGCATAACCGGACGTGCGCGTCCTCCAATGTTATGTGGCAAAGAGGCAATCATGCGCAACGAAATCATTAGGGCAATCCAAGGACGTCATGTAATTGCATTTACATATGGTGGTATCGCGAGAGAGGCGCAGCCATGTGCGATAGGTATCTCACGCGCTGGCAACGAAGTCATGCGCTGCTATCAAGTTCGGGGTGGCCACGTTGAACGCGGTCACGACTGGGATCTCTGCGATGTCTCTAAAATTCGTGATCTCGTCATAACTGATGACAGTTTTCACGGTGAGCCTCCAGGCTACCGTCGAGGTGATCGTGGCATGGCACAAATATTTGCGGAGTTGTAGCGCGTTGGCTTGTACCACGGCGCTCAAGCGGAAGACGCACCACCGCCGTATGCATCTGCGTTGACTGGCGGCTTCTAACTGGGGTCAAACAGCCCTCGCTATACCGATCTGCGCATTGAAGGCGCGACTCGAACATCAATGACTAGAGCCATCAAGCATCAGAAGAACCATCATTCTTTAAGTCGGCGAACTTTGCTGCCATCGTCGCGTTGCCCCGACTCAGCTTCTTGATGGTCACGTCTTGCGCCTTGTCGTTGGCGAGGCGAAGGTTGTTCTCCGAGCCAAGGAGCGCATCCTTCGTCTTCTGGAGGTGGTCGATGGTCTTGTCGATCTCCTCGATCGCGGTCTTGAACTTTCGGGATGCGAGGTCGTAATTCCGAGCGAATCCGGACTTGAACGTCTCGAGCTCGTCCTCGAAGTTCGTGATGTCGATGTTCTGCGCCCTAACGAGCGCCAACTCGGACTTGTACATGAGCGATTTCAGCGCCGCGTTCCGCAACAGCGTGATGATTGGAAGAAAGAATTGCGGCCTGACGACGTACATCTTAGGGTAGCGGTGGAACACGTCGACGATGCCGGTGTTATAGAGTTCACTGTCGGGCTCCAGTAGGGAAACCAGCACCGCATACTCGCAGCCTTTTTCACTGCGATCCTTGTCGAGCTCTTTCAGGAAGTCTTCGTTCTTGTTCTTCGTCGTGGTCCGATCGCTCTCGTTCTTCATTTCGAACATGATCGAGACTATCTCAGTGTCGGCCTCGTCGGAGTCGCGAAAGATATAGTCACCCTTGCTGCCAGTCCGCGCGTCGTTGTCCTTCTCGAAATATGCCCTCGGAAACGCCGTCGATCGAATTCGGTTGAACTCGGTTTCGCAGTGCTGCTCAAGGGTTTCACCGACCATCTTGGTCGACAGGCGCGCCTTCATGTCCCGGAGACGCTCGATCATGTCCTCGCGATCCTTGATCTGCGTCTCGTACTTGTCCTTGAGCGACTGCTCGGCGAGCTGCTTCTCAAGCTTCGCTCTCTCAAGGCCACTCTTGAGTTCGTCGCGCTCCTTCTCGACGGCACTGACCGCCTCGATGATCGCGAGCTTCTGGGCAACCTCGATGGCGTCGAACTTGAACTTTAGGCCTTGGATCTCCGCGTCCTTCCTAGCTGCGGCCTTCTGCAGCTCACTACCGAGTATGGATTCGGCCAGCGTGGAAGCGGATTGCTTGTCATGCTTCACTTGCTCAAGTTCGTTCGCGAGCGCATCACGCTCTTTTTCAACGGTGCTCAGGGCCTCGGTCACGGCGAGCTTCCGCGCGACCTCACCGGCATCGAGTCTGCCCTGGAGTTTCTGGATCTCGGCGTCCTTGGCTGCGACCGCCTTCTGCAATTCGCTGGCAATCTTTGTCTCGGCGAGCTCGACAGCGTTTAGCTTGTCCTGCTCGGCCAGCTCCAGGCGTTCGTGCAACTGCTGCTCGAACTCGCTGTCGTGAACCTGCTTCAGAATGTTTGCGTACCCTGCCTCGTCAATTTTGAACGCTTTCCCGCAGTGCGGGCAGATGATTTCATTCATGACTACTTGCCCACCGCTTTGGCCAAGATTTTAACGAGCATCTCTGGAACAGTTCCTGCCGCCTGAAGCGTGGCGGTCCGGTAGGCGTACCGATTTTTCGCGAAACTGATACCTGCGGCAGCCTCGACGTTCTTGAGGGCCGTGAACCATCCGGTCCAGTTCGCCATCAGGAATGCTTCAAGGTGATCGCCAAAAATCGCTACCTAATCAGCAACGACGGCAGATGGAAAGTCCTCTTCAGTTCGACCGAAGTACCTCAGCGCCATGCGATTCGCTGCTATGTGGGATGTCCGCTCCTCATCGATCTTTTTTTGCGTCTTACCACTAGCTTTCGCACGCGCTTCAAACCCGCCATCCGCATCGAAGAGCGCATAGACCGGGATGCCGATCAACGTCAGGATCGCGTGTGCAAGTGGGATTGATGCCTTGCCTTCCACTGGGACGATGGAGACGCCAGCGACCTCGAGCGAACCGAGAGAGGTCCTATCGCCAATACCGTAGAAAACTGACGACTCTGTCGTTCCTTCCACAAGGAAGGCTCGATGCGCGAAGAGCGCCACCGCAAGTTGATTCGCAACGATGCCGTCAAGCTGGCGATCAACCGTATTGGCTTTCACTACCCCGTTTAGCCTGGCCTTCACATCGGCGAGTGTCGCAAATCGGACTGTGACTATAGGAGTTTCACCGGACGACCTCGTTAGCCGTCTGACTTGGTGGAAATGTCGCGCCTCAAGAAAGTAAGGGCTATGAGTCGCGTAGGTCACCTGGATGCGCTTAGCGGTGTCCTCCGCGAGCGACCGGAGCACCTTTGCGAACGCACGGGCCTGAATCGGGTGCTGAAAGAGTTCCGGCTCCTCGATCGCCAGGCAGATAACACCCTCTGCCGATGCGGCATCTGACTGCGCCAAGAGTTGCAGCGCTGAGATCAAAAGGGTGCGCTGAAACCCATGTCCCTGCCGCTCCACAACAGTCGGATATGTACCGTCGAGCACTGTTACTTCGAACGTGGTTCGTGGAGCCTTGAGTTCCACCTCTGCAGGGGAAATCGTGACTGCACGGCCAGGCGAGTAAGACGAGACGATCTCGTTGAGATGCGTCGTAATGGTTGCGAGCTGTGCCTTGAACTTCTCCTCGTACACTTTCTGCTGCTGCTTGCGTGACTCCTCGACGATGTTCGCGATCTCCTCATCCGCAGCAGCACGATCGACTGAACGCTCAAGGATTCGACCGATGATGCTCGACTTGCCGTCGATCGACTCCTCGCTCGCCCGAAGATCGGCAGTGACCAGAACAAAGTCAAAAAGACCACTCATCTTGCCGCCGCTGTTGAACCCGAAGAAGTTGGTTTGCAGCGGCTCGGGTGCATCGACGAGTTGATCAGTCTGAGATGCCTCCCACGTCGTCATCGCCTGCTCAACGGCTGTGCCAGTGTTGGCCCCGGGCAGATTCAGTTCTGGTCGGCTACGCCGAAGTTCGGTGTACAGCTCTCTTTTCGCGGCCGCGCCGCTTGCCGCCTTGATCGCGTTGAACTCCGGAAAGCTCTTTGCATTGGCGGAGAGCACATCGGAGCCATCGGATAGCCGGCGCTTCCATGCAGTGAACGTGGTAACTCCGTCAGGAGCGTACTTGCCAAGTGCATCGCGGTCTTTCTCGGTGAGATCCGCGAATGTGACCCGAACCTCGATGTATTCGTCAGTCGCCCCGAAGGAACAGTCCTTATCCGTCAGCGAACCAGCCTTGCCGTTGAAGTACCAATCGAGCGCACAAAGCACCGTTGACTTGCCGGCACCGTTTGGCCCGATGAAAGTCGTTACTGAATCGAAGGGGATCGTCACGTCTTTCAACGTGCGGAAGTTCTTGATGCGAACGGATTGGATCTTCATTGCTGGTTCCACCTCCCTGTGCCTTCCGCCGAAGAACTGAGTGTCTGTGTCGCCTGTGACTGCTGGCACAGGCTACGCTCCTTTGGGGCGCGAGGACCAAGTCGTTGCCCGATAGCGTGGTATCTTGCAACGACTTCTACCCAATCAGCGCAGCCGCTTCCAAGAGGGCCATGAGCCGAAACCGCCTCTCCTCGAATGACAGCTTCTGGCCGGTCAGCGACGTTGGCCGACAGATGGCCGTTGTCGACCCATGACAGACATTGACATAGATGCAAATTACGTTCATTGCGGACTAGCGGCCCATTTCAGTCTGAGCATGTCGCTGAAGATGGCCTCGGGGCTCTTGACGTCCATTGTGGTTCGCAACGAACATCGTTGGTGGAATTTTCCGCCTTTCTGTTCACGACGTCCCTCACCGCGGGGGAGAGGGGGGAGCCATCGTCACACAGTTTTTGTAATAATCGCTCACATTTCCGCGCACGGGATCAAGCTCAATGGTGAACCCGTAACGATGCGTACCATTGAGATCGTTCAGCCATGATCCAATGCTCGCAGAGCCGCGGATATTACCTAGGAAGGATAGCGGAACTACTCGGTCGGCAACCACAGACAGGTTGACTGCTGTCGCGGCGTCCTGCTCTTCTGCAAGCTCAGGCTGTCGATCTACCTCGAAATAGCCACGCGTGCCCCGGGAGACGATTTCTTTGGCTCGTTCGCTTCCCACTATGTAGTAGCTCGTCAACTCCACGACAGACCCGCCGCACGTGAACGTAATTTTGTGCTCGCCATCGTAGGTCTGCTGGTCGAGAACAAGATAAGGTGTGCCTTGAATCAACTTGTAGATCGCCGTTAGCTTTAGCTTGCCGTTGTTCGCAAGACCTGCTTG
Source organism: Rhodanobacter sp. (assembly GCA_039926605.1). Lineage (GTDB taxonomy): Bacteria > Pseudomonadota > Gammaproteobacteria > Xanthomonadales > Rhodanobacteraceae > Rhodanobacter. The sequence continues at coordinate 5,343 of JBDSWR010000095.1, forward strand.
AAGCATCTGCGCGCCCGTAAGCCACACCACCTCATCGCGCGCGGCAAACGAGGCGACCGAGAACACATTCGGGTTTACTTCCATTTCCTCCAGATAGCTCACCACTTGAGCGGAGACCTGCTGGATCGCGCCGACGTCTCCCACATGAGTATCACTCATGTAAAACTGGTGAATTCCGAACTGCCGGTCGCCGCGCGGAGCGAAGCGGTACAATCCGCCAAAGTATGCATATGCGCACGCGCTAACGCAGATCTCCGCGGGTAAAAAGGGATCCTCCTTCTGTCCGTGGACGAAGGGACGCCCGATTTCCACAACCATCTCTCCCTTGCGAAAAAGCCGTCCCAATGCGATCCCTGCTGCCAAATCGCCGCCCGGTGAATTGAGATAGATGTTAGAACCACCTGGAACCTTTCCCGACCCCATGAGTGCCTGCAACCGTGCGTGACTGCCCGAGTCGATAACACCAGAGACGTATACATTCGGGACGCCGTGAACTGCGATGGTCGTAACGTCGTCATACACTGTAATGCTGAGGGGTGGGTCTACGGAGACGGCCTTACTAGGCGCTGCTGGCAAGCTCTGACTCCATGCAGGTGATGTCGCCGCCAGCAAGAGCTCCGCAACCACACACAGCCAGCCCCACCGTCGCCTAAATTGCATCACCCACCCCTGGGTCAATTTGCGTATGTTGCTGACCGCGTCGCGCACGGATGGCGACAACTGTAACGCAAAGTCGCTCCCAGTCCGGCAATTGATTCAACGGTCAAAGACGAGTCCATTCCTCAACCTCCTCTTAGACGCTCGCAGGAAGAAATGGCTCAAATTCACCTCCCTTCGAACGACCGGTCATGCCCGGTCAGCGATGTTGACTGACAGTTGGCTGTTGTCGACCCAAAACGGACATTGCAACAACTGAACCTGATCCCGTTTTTGGCAACCCCGCTTTTGGCACAAGCCATGGCAACACGACTCAAATGGAAATTCCAACGGCTGCTGCGGCAGTACTTCCCCAATGGGATGGACATCTCGAGCGTGTAGCAACCCACACACAATGCAGTGGCTCGAAAGTTGAACGAACGCCCCATGAAGACACTAGGCTACGAAACACCAGCCGAGCGTTATCGGCAATGTGCTGCGCTGATCGGTTGAATCCGTCGTCTGATGGCTCTGACGCTTCCCCCGCTGGAACCTCCCCGAGAATAGGGCGTTGGACGGTGGGAGGCTAGTCAGGGGCGCGATATGCCGCAGGTTTCCCGGCGGTCCGCGGTGGCCGCCGCCATCGTAACGACTACTCCCCTAACCGCCCAAACGAAGTAATCGCGCCGGTCATCTTCGACACACCGATATAGTCGGTAGCCCCAACGTTAGCTTGTCGAACATTCAGGACGGCGAAAAATAGCGTCATCTTGGCCGATGCCGCCTGCGGATCGGCCAAATAGGCCGGGACTGGCAAGTCAGTGCAGTGGACAACCCGCTTGAACGCGCCCGCGTACGACTGCGCTATCTCTGTCGCCCGTTCGATGTCGATGATGTCGGAAGGCACTATTACTTCCAAGATCCGAGGCGCCTAGCCGGCCCGATGCCGAAAGGTATGGCGCTCGCCGAGGCCAGGCAGCGAATGATCTAACGCAGGACGAGCGCTTTCACGCTCATCATAGACAGTCGCTCGGCGCACGATGCGGAAGATGGCCGACTTGGCAAAGTTACTCACCTTCGTTTAGCGACGATCCGACGCGGGCGTCGACACCACATCGAGCCACGCCGAGATGACGGCTGGCACTTTCCCCAGTAGGGCGAGGTCGCTCGCGCTCACCACTGGCTAAATCGACGACTGACCTATAAGACCCAAAATCAACCGCTGAGGCGGACATGGGTCAGCGTATGGGTAGTAAAAAATCAATGCGACGTAACGCGTTAGTTTGTATCACGTTTTTATATATAACTGGCGGAGAGAGCGGGATTCGAACCCGCGATACGTTTTACCGTATACACACTTTCCAGGCGTGCTCCTTCAACCACTCGGACACCTCTCCGCACGCAAAACCGTGATGCCTGTGTCGCATGCCGGGACGGACCGGTGAAACCACCCGACGTGACCGGGTTAAGCTGCACCCATCACCCGACAAAGAAGCGGAAGGATAGCTGCAGCCCCCAACGCAGGCAAGCACACACGCTGCAAACTCAGCCTGCGCCCGGCCGCGGCGGCGCGGCGCACGGCAGGGCGATGCGTTCATCCGGCTGCGCGACCCGGTAGCCGTGCGCACTCAAGAACGCGCCCTCTGCCGCGCTGCCGTAGTGATACAGCAGCAGGCGCGCGCGCAGCTCCGGCGGGTACTCGCATGCAAGGTCGTCGACGCCCGTGTGCGAGGGATTCCCCGCCACGGAACAATCGTGGGCAACCAGCTCACCGTGTGCTGCGCATTGGGCGAGTACCTCGGGGATCGGTCGCGTGTCGCCGGTATAGACCACGCTACCCTCCAGCGCCAGACCATACGACGTGCCGGGCATGTGGTGGCGTGTCGCAAACACGTCAAACCAGCAGTCATCCAGCCAGAAACCGCGCGAACATGGCACCAACCGGAACGCCTGCCAGAAGTTCACGCCACCTTCCGCCAACACCCCCGGATAGTCAGCCACACGCGCCTGCAACCACGGCAGCAACGCTGCGTGCAGAAAGATTTTCGTGTGGCCACGCAGTTGTGTATCGAACCACACACGTGCAAACAGCAATTCCATGTCCCCGACATGGTCGAGGTGCGCGTGGGTGAGGAACAACGCAGTCGGCGCCACACCATAGGTGGCGAGATAGCGATCCAGCGTTCCCGGTCCGCAGTCGATCAGCAGCAGCGGGGTGTCGTCACGCTCCAGAACGGCGGCTGACACGCCCAACGCGGCGGCGTGCGCGGCGCCCACCCCGAGAAAGCGCAGATGCCAGCTCATGCGTCCCAGACCTGCGCATAGCCATCCAGAAGCGACTGCCATACGGTCGACATAAAGCGGTCCTCGCCACCTGCCGCTGCTCCCAGTTTCAACAGTGAGCGGCGCAATCGCAGCAAATTGCCTTCGCGCCAGGCGGCTGCAGGTTCGCGCACGCGACCGCGATCAAAATCGATCAGGTGCACGCCGACTGTACTGAACAGGATATTGTGCGCATTCAAATCGGCATGCCAGATACCTGCACGATGAAACCGCGCAATCACGCCACCCACCGCATGTGCCACGTCCGCATTCAGCGTTCCGCTGGCCAGACACTGAGCCAGCGTGCGCGCTCCCGCTACCCGCGCTGTGATCAAATCGGCGGTATAGAACAGGCCACGGCGCACATAGCGCGCTGCCACTGGCGCCGGCCCGGGCAGGCCGAGACTCGCGCAATGCTCCAGCAAACGGAACTCGGTGAAGCTGCGGGTACGTGCGGCACCCAGCCACAGGTAGCGATCGGCCAGCAACCGCGCGACCAACCCACCACGCCGGTAGTGCCGCAAGACGCACTCACCGACCGGGGTGTTGATCACCGCGACCCCGCCACGGCCACCGGCCAACGCGCTCAACGCATCGCGTGCACGCCAGAACGCCGGCGCAAACCAATCGGGCCCGATTTGTCCGGACACCGCTGCGTCGAAGATAATGGCGGTGGTGGCTTCGTTGTAGGTTTGTTCCTGCATCACGCCATCTGCCGCCCAGTCGCCTGGCCCGCCGTCGATTCTAACCCACGCCTGTGATCGTACCCGCCTCCATCTGCCTGCTGCGTACCTCTGCCATTGGCGATGTCACCCACGTCGTGCCGCTGGTGCGCACTCTGCAGAACGCATGGCCAGGCACGCGCTTGACTTGGGTGATCGGCAAGCTGGAGCGCAAACTGGTGGGTGATCTGCCGGGTGTCGAGTTCGTGACGTTCGACAAGGCCGCTGGCTGGGCTGGCCTGCGCGCAGTACACGCAGCGTTGCGCGGTCGGCGCTTCGACGCGCTGCTGCACATGCAAGTGGCATTGCGCTCGAATTTGCTGAGCATGGACATCCGTGCCAGGCGTCGAATTGGTTACGACCGCGCCCGCGCAAAGGATCTGCACGGGCTGGTCATCAACGAACGCATCGCGGCGCGCAGCGGTCAACATGTCCTCGACGCGATGGGCAGCTTCTGCGAGCCGCTCGGGTTGCAGCAAACGCAGGTGAATTGGGACATCCCGATCTCCGCTGCGGCACACGCCTGGGCAAGCACCCGGATCACCGGCACGGCACCAACGCTGGTGGTCAGTCCGAGTGCCAGCCACACCCTGCGAAATTGGCGGCCGGAGCGCTACGCGGCGGTCATGGATCACGCTACTGCGCACCACTGGCGAGTGGTGCTGGTGGGCGGGCCGTCCACCGCCGAGCGCGAGATGGCCGACGCCGTGCTGTCAGCGTGCAAACACCCGCCGCTCGACCTTACCGGCCAGGACACATTGAAAAAGTTGCTGGCCTTGCTCAGCCGCGCGCAACTCGTGTTGACCCCCGATTCCGGCCCGATGCACATGGCCAACGCGGTCGGCGCGCGCGTGCTCGGTTTGCACGCGGCCAGCAACCCGAATCGTTCCGGCCCCTACTCTGACCGCCGCTGGTGCGTGGACAAATACGATGCCGCCGCTCGCAAGTACCTCGGCAAGACCGCGAGCGAGCTGCCATGGGGCAAGAAGATTGAAAAGCCGGGCGTAATGGATCTGATCAGCGTAGATGATGTGATCGAGCGGTATAGCGCCGCCGCGCACGACCTCGGCCTGGCCTGATGCAACATGCGGATCACTTTGCACGGCGCTCCATCCGCCCCCGACGGTGCGCCACAGCGTTTGCAAGCCAGCACCAAGCGGCGCTCATGTTGCAGGCGCGAAGCACTTGATTGTGCTCGCGACCACGCCGGCGCAGGATAACCGGCGTCCGTTACTAGAGGTGACTTCCATGCGCAAGACTCGCTTGTGGCTTTTGGCGTCGCTACTTGGCGCCGCCGGAGTTGCCGTGGCTGCACAGCCGCCGGTTCTGTGGACGCCCCCGGCAGGCTTCTGGACCACGCCTGCCGTCCCTGGCTACGGCAAGATCCACTACGTGCCCAAGGACGCCTACCAGCCTGCTCCAGGTGAGACCTACAAGATCGTGTTTGCGCTGACCAAAGCGGGGGCGACACCGGACAAGGTGAGCCCATCGCTGGACCACATTGCACGAACCATCAACCTGTATGCCGCCGCTGGCGTGCCACTGGCGCACATGAAGTTCGTCGGCGTCGCCTATGGCGCGGCGACGCCGCTGGCGCTGGACAATGAGCATTACCGCGCCGAGTTTGGCGTGGACAATCCCAATCTCAAGTTGATCGAACTGCTGCGCAAGGATGGCGTGGACATCGCGGTGTGCGCGCAAGCTGTTGCCGAACACGGCTTCAAATATGCCTGGGTGTCGCCGCAAGTGACGCTGGCGTTGTCGGGTGTAACTACGGTTACGGTTCTGGAACACAAGGGTTACGCGCTGATGCCGCTGTAAGCGCCCACAGACGGGCCGGCGGAGGACCCCATTATGCCGACCTGGCCGGGTTTCTGATCGGCACGCTCACCCGGCGCGGTAGTCCTTGTACGACTTCTCTTCAACCAGCTCGGAGCCGAGCTTGAGGTTGATGGCGCGCTTGAACGCCGCACGCTCGTCGTTGCGGAAATACACCGAGCGCGCTAGCTCGATGAACTCCTGGTCAAATGCCTGCGCGCGCTCTTTCATGCGTATCGCGTCCTCGATATCCCACAACGCCTGATTCACCGCCAGCAGTTGCTCGCGCTCGCGCGCAATGTCGGTTTCCGCGGCGTGGTGATTGGCCCAGGTGGCATTGAGCAGATCCAGCTCGTTGCGCACATTGGCCAACTTCTCCGCATCCTCGATGCGCCGCGACTTGATCTCCAGAATGGTGATCTTGTCGATCAGCTCGCCGTACGAAACCGGGGTCTGGATCAGGCTCATGTTGTCGCTCCTACGGGGAAAACTCGGGCGGCCGTCGACTGGATAAATGCGTTGCCCTGCACCAGTGCGCAGACGGCCCGGATGTCAGGGTCCAGCGCGCGATCGCGATGCAAAAACGCGACCTTCTCGCGCAGCCGCGCATGCGCCGCACGCACGCTGTCGCCGGCATGGAAGTCACCGGCGCTGGTGAGCGCCGTCGCCAGACGCTCCAGCTCGGTCACAAACTGCGCGTAATGCGGGTGATCTTCGCGCGGGGCGTTGTCCACTTTGGCCGCCAGCGCCTGCCAGCCACCGCGTTGCGCCAGGCGTTGCGCGGCGTTCAACATCGTCTCGCGATACTCCAGCGCCTGCGCGGCGGTCAACAGTTCCAACGCCAGCACATGCCCCAGATCTTCGGTCATCTCCAATACCTGGCGCGCTTCGTTGGCACCCATCGACACGTGATCCTCTGCGTTCGCACTGGTCGGTATCGAGTACACACAGGCCGGGTGTGCGCGCGTAGCCAGATCATTGACCAATGCCGCAGCCGTGTACTGCACGATCATGAAGCCCGAATCCGTGCCGTCCTCGTTGCCGGTAAGGAACGCCGGCAGACCATCATTAGTCGCCGGGTCCACCAGCTTGTTCAAGCGCCGCTCGGAGATCGACGCCAACACCGGGATCGCCGCCTTGACGTAACTCATCACCAGCGCCAGCGGCATGCCGTGGAAGTGGCCCGCCGAGATCACCTGATCCTCGATGAACGGCTCGTCCGCATTCTCGGGAAACACCAGCGGGTTGTCTGTGACCGAATTCAACTCGATATCAATGACCCGGCACGCCTGCAGCCAGGCATCACGCACGGCGCCATGCACCTGGGGTATGCAGCGCAGGCTGTAAGCATCCTGTGGCTGATGTTTCTTGCCACCCTTGAACGGCATGAAGCGCCGATAAAACGCCTCGCGACCATGCCGTTGATTGGCCGGCACCCAGTCCCAGCCGATATCGAAACTCAACGCCTGGTCGTCGGCTTCGCTCCACGCTGCTGCGGTCCATGGCTTGAAGCGCGGCACCAGGTGATACGGAATGTCCATCAATGTGGAACCGGTCAGCAGCTCACGTACATGCGCTGCGGTGGCCACCTGCCCGGGGTGCGGACGCAGCGCGTGCACATCCTCACGCAACGCGCCGCTGCGGCCGGCAAACGCATCCAGCGTCATCGCCGCAGCGAGATCGGCGGTGTCCAGCAAGTGCTCCATGGCGTCCAGTGCCAACGCCGACGTGGCCAACATCTGCGCGGTGCCGTTGTTGAGAGCCAGGCCTTCCTTGAACGACAACCGCACCGGCGTGAGCCCTGCGCGTTTGAGCGCCTCCGCGCCCGTCATGCGTTCACCGAGATAGAACGCTTCGCCACCGCCGAGCAGCACAATGGCCAGATGCGACAACGGTGCAAGATCCCCACTGGCACCGACCGAGCCCTTCTCCGGCACGACCGGAACGATGCCGGCATTCAGCAGAGCGGCCAACGCCTCCAGCGTGCTGACGCGGATTCCCGAGTGACCACGCATCAACGTATTGATACGGATCACCAGCATTGCGCGCACAACGTCGGCGCTGAATGGTTTGCCTACGCACACGGCGTGGGTAATGATCAGGTTGTGCTGCAGTTCTTCCAGCAACGTGCCATCCACATGCTGCTGTGGATTTCCACCGGGCAGTTCATCGCGCACCCGGTGCGCGCCCAGCAGTTTGTCGGCGTTGCTGCCAAAGCCCGTGGTCACGCCATAGGTCGGCTCACCACAACTGACCTTGTCGGCCAGAAAATCCGCAGCACGCTGCACCTGCACCAAGCCTGCTGCATCCAGCGCCACTGACGCGCCGTGCCGCGCGACGGCGATCATTTGCGCGCGCGTGAGGCTGTTGCCATCCAGAAGAATTGTCTCGCTCACAAAAGTCGTCCCGAAAGAATAATGTTGTTTGTCGAGGTCGCTTGGACGGGGTACATCTGAATCGGTGACACCCGTCACTGGCCGCGGGCAGTGCCCGCCCCACAGCCTGTAGCGATCGAATCAGGGTTTGGCTTTCAGCCCATGGCGGACGCTTGTTCCAACTCAACGCGCAGCGTCTTGATCAGCTCGCCCCGCGCCACCGCAAACTGGTCACCACGGCGCAAGTCCTTCACTGTCACCGTAGCATCCGCGATCTCGGCATCGCCGAGCACAATCACGAAGCGGATACCGGCGCGGTCCGCGTACTTGAACTGCCTGCCCAGCTTGCCCCCTTCGAGCACGACCTCGGTTGCGATGCCGGCAGCACGCAGCTCACCCGCCAGGGCAAGATACGCCGGCAATTGCGCTGCATCCATGTGTGTCACGAGTACGTCGACCGTGCTGTTGGCTGCCGCAATCAGGCCCGCGTCGCGCAACTGCCAGTACAAGCGCGTAAGACCGATCGAGATACCGACCCCGGGCAGATGCGACTTGGTGTACTGACCCGCCAGATTCTCGTAGCGGCCACCCGAGCACACCGAGCCAATCTGTGGATGATCGTTCAACGTCGTTTCGTACACGGTTCCCGTGTAGTAATCCAGCCCGCGCGCGATGGACAAGTTCAACGCAAAATGGGTTTCCGGCACGCCAAATGCGTGAATGAGGGTGAGCACTTCGCGCAACTCCGCGCGCCCTTCCTCCATCCCCGGCGGACCGCTGCCCAGCGCATCGAGCCGCTCCAGTGCATCATGCAACGAGGTGGAACGTATTTGCACGAAAGCCAGGATCTTCTGCACCACGCCAGGGTCCAACGCAAAGCCCTCGCCGGTCAACGTGGCGCGCACGGCATCGGCACCGCGCTTGTCCAGTTTGTCCACTTCGCGCAGCACCAGCATCTGTTGCCCGCCGTCAAGGATGCCGAGGCTTTCGAAGTAGCCGCGCATCAGCTTGCGATTGTTGAGCTGGATGGTGAAGGCGCCGACGTTGAGCTCGCGGAAGACGCTGTAGATCACCGCCGGGATTTCAGCGTCATAGCGAACCGACAGGTTATCCTTGCCGATCACATCGATGTCGCACTGATAGAACTCGCGGAAGCGTCCGCGCTGTGCGCGCTCGCCGCGATACACGCGCTGCATCTGGTAGCGGCGGAACGGAAAGCTCAAGTCGCGCTCATGCTCGGCGACATAGCGCGCCAAAGGCACGGTCAGATCAAAGCGCAACGCCAGCTCGGGTACGCCCGAAGCGCTTTTCTCCGCGTGATCCAGCGCGCCGGTGGATTGCACGAAGTACACCTGACGTTCGGTCTCCCCGCCACTTTTGGTCAGCAGCACATCGGAGTATTCGATCACCGGCGTCTCGATCGGCAAAAACCCGAAGCGTTCGTAGTTGCGGCGAATGACGTCCAGCATGCGTTGCAACGCAATCTGGTCGAGCGGCAACAGTTCGAGCACACCAGGCATGGTGCGGGCCGGGGTAAGCGCCATGAGATTCTCTTTCATGCAGCGGGACGGGATAGCGCCAGGCGCGCAGCGCACGCCAGCGACCGCCAAGATTAGCAGATGGTCAGCCTGTCCGGCCGGACGCAAGTTCGGATCCACGCAGCGGAATGTTGCCAAGCCCGCAGTCGCCGACTAACATACGCCGCTCCCTCGGGGTGTAGCTCAGCCTGGTAGAGCGCTACGTTCGGGACGTAGAAGTCGCAGGTTCGAATCCTGTCTCCCCGACCAAAAAT
>JBDSWR010000096.1:0-19400 GCA_039926605.1 Rhodanobacter sp.
TAGAAATCAAACTTTCTTATTGACACAGACAGGTCGACGCGTTATAAGAAAAATCCTTTTGCCCAGGTAGCTCAGTCGGTAGAGCAGAGGATTGAAAATCCTCGTGTCGGCGGTTCGATTCCGTCCCCGGCCACCATGTTTATCAAGGGCTTGCAGCAATGCAGGCTTTTTTCGTTTTGGGACGGTGTGGCAAAGCTCCCTGCGTGACCCGGGTCCCGCACGACCTCACCCTATTGGTCGTCCGTCACACGAGCACGGGTGGTCGGGGTACGGTCAGGTCGACCGCGGTCGCCGCCCGCTTGTGGCTGATTGCCTCCCTTTCCTTTGTCTGCAATTCAATAATGGCTGCGACGGGTAAGCTCAAGGTTGGCGCGGCGCGCGTTGAGCCTTCCCGTCCTGGTGCAGGACCAGGGCGCTGACCTTCCCGTTGGCATCGCGCTCGAAAGTGAGCCGGGCGTCGACCACGGTGTAGAAAAAACGATCCTTCGACTTCGCGTACACGGGGAACGCGGCCTGACCGGTCAACTGCGAATATAGCTGGCCGTGCTCGACGGTAATCGCGAACTGCACGCCCGGCGCCAGCGCATAGCGTCCGACATACTCACGCAGCAGCGCGGGAGCAAGGGGAACGCTGTTGCTGTTGTCTGCGGCGTCGGCACCCTTGGTGCGGAGCGCGCGTTGGTCGTGTCCACCCTGATGCAGCACCAACGCATTGACGTTGCCGTGGCCGTCGCGCTGGAAGTCGATGGTGATAGGCGCCACCCTGGCAAAGAAGGCATTCTTGGTGCTGGCGAACAAGGGAAACGCGCCCTGCCCGGTCGCCTGCGCAAACAACTGGTCGCTTTCGCGCGACACCGTCAACACGAAGCCCGGGGCCAGTGTGTACTGCCCCGCATAGGTATCGAGCTGCTTCGCCGACATGGTCACCGCCTTGTGCACCTGCGGCAGCGGCAAGGATGGCAGCAGCGCGGCAAAGCCCAGCTCCTGCGGTGCGCCGGTGCCATTGGTCAGGATGACCACGCCACGCTGGCCGTCGCTGGTAAAGCCGATGAAACTGCTATAGCCGCCGGTTTCACCGTTGTGCCACACCACGTCGCCGTCCGCCGTGTGCCGGGTCATCCAGGCGAGACCGATGCGATCGGCGCCACCGATATCGCCTCGCGCCTCGTGGGCCAAGCGCATCGCGGCCGCCAAGGGCGTCTGCAACACGCCCATGTTTGCCTGCAGGTAGCGCGACATGTCCCGTCCCGTGCTCACCAGCGCGCCGGCACCTGCCAAGGCACCGAACTGCCAGTGTCGCGCCGGCTGACCTTCTTCATCATGGCCGACAGCCAACCGCTCGCGCAGCGACGTGGTCAACGCCACACCGGTCGAATGCATGCCCAGCGGCGCCAGTACGTCACGTCGCACAAGCGCGCCGTAGTCCAGTTGCGAATGCTGCGCCAGCGCCTCGCCGAGCAACCCGAATCCCAGGTTTGAATACTCGTACGCCGCGCCGGGGTCGCGCGGCAAGGAATAGCTGGCAAGGAACGCCTTGAGCTGGCCTGGTCCGTAGTCCGCATAGGGATTCCCGAGGTCGGCAGGCTGCAGGTTGCCCGGCAATCGCGGCAGGCCAGAAAACTGTTCGGCCAGCAAGCCGAGCGTGATCGGCTTGCCATCGCGCGAAGGAATGTTGTAGTCCGGTACCAGATTCGCCACCGGCGTAGAGAGCGTCCAGCGTTGCGCCAGCACGCCCTGCGCCAGCAACAGCGCGGTAAAGGTTTTGGTTACCGAACCGATCTCGAACACGGTATCAGCATCTGGTGCGAGACCGTTGGCCAGCTTGCCAAACCCGGCCACCTGGACCTTCCCATCGTCCACCATCACCAGCACCATCGCCGGATAGACGTCGTCTTCGGTGTACTGCTGCGCCACCTTGGCGATACGCGACGCCAACACCGCTGGTGCGGCCAGCGCAGCGGCTGGCTGCAGTAGCGCGAGGGCGGCGCCGAGAATCAGCTTCATTGACTGCTTCATGACGTCACTTCCGTTTTCAACAAAGGGGACGGAGGCAATTAAGGCAGGTTGCCATTGGCTCTGCTCTGGCTCCTCTGAAGAGTGCGGGTCCGGATGGCCCGATGCTCTATCCGGGGCCCCTGTGCGGCGGTGAGTCGGGGTCGACAGGCCGCGCAGCGGGAATCGGCACGATGCCGATTCCTTTTCGCCAGCACACGCGAGGGCATGGATGCCGGAGTCAGAGCAACGCAGGAGCAGTTGCCGGAGTGCTGTCGAAAAGCCCGACCCCGACTCACGGACTTTCCGGGCAAGGCGAGGGCATGGCGAGGGCATGGCGAGGGCATGGCGAGGGCATGGATGCCCGAGTTGAGGCAACGCATGGAGCGGTTGCCCGATGCCCGAGTTGAGGCAACGCAGGAGTGGTTGCCCGATGCCCGGAAAGCGCCAAGTGGGGTGGCCTTCTCTTGGGTTACTTTCTCTTGGCCACTCAAGAGAAACGGACTCGCGCGCCGCAAGCGCACGAAAGCTCTTGCTCTCAAGGCCATCCAGCGCCAGCCAACTTGCGCAACTTACTCCGTCACCACAACTTCGCGCCAGAACGCGACACGCCCGGCGATTTGTTCGGCGGCGGCCAATGGCGTGGGGTAATACCAGGCGGCATTGGCATTCACCTCGCCAGCCACCTTGATGTGCATGTAGTGGGCTTTGCCTTTCCACGGGCACGTGGTGTGATGATCGCTGGGGAAAAAGTACTGATAGCGCAGCGAGTTTTCCGGAAAATAGTGATTGCCTTCCACCACCAGCGTGTCATCACTCTCGGCCAGTAGCGTGTCGTGCCACAACGCACGCATGGTCAGGCCTCCACCGGTTGTTCGCCGGGAAACAATACGTCGGTGTAGCCGAAATGGCTGAAATCGGTGATGCGTGACGGGTACAGACGACCGATCAGGTGGTCGCACTCGTGTTGCACCACGCGTGCATGGAAACCTTCTGCCGTGCGCTCGATGGGGGCGCCCTGCGGATCGATGCCGTCGTAGCGGATCAAACTGTAGCGGCTGACCGCACCACGCAGACCGGGCACGGAGAGACAGCCTTCCCAGCCTTCTTCCATGTCTTTTGACAAGGGCGTAATGACGGGATTGAGCAGCACCGTCCGCGGGACGGCATCGGCGTCTGGGTAACGCTCGCTGCTGTCGAAGCCGAACACCACCAATTGCAGATCCACGCCAATTTGTGGCGCCGCCAGACCGACCCCGTCGGCCGCTTCCATGGTCTCCAGCATGTCCGCAATGATTGTGCGCAGCTCATCGCTGCCGAGCATGGCTTTGCTCACCGGCGGCGCAATGCGCAGCAGGCGCGGATCACCCATTTTCAGAATTTCACGAATCATTGCTGCCTCATCAATGTGCACAACCAGTCTTTTATTGTGGTCACCGCAACGTTAATGCAAGGTTTTGTCGCGAATCGCGATACGCCGCGAAGGCAACGAGCCACCAAGCTGTCATCCGTGCCACGTTCCAGTGCCATTTGAGCAAAAGCCCGGAGTTGCAAGCCATGCCCGTCAGTACCGCAACTGCGGCATGCGAGCGTCAGTGGCCACAGAAGTTATCGCATTACGATGACCGGAGTGCCGCCAACGTGAGTCACACCCTGCCGACCGTCGCTGCCATGGCGTCAGCGGCCCCCAAACACTTTCTTCAGCAGATCGGTGCCGCGGGCAGCCGGGTTGGTGCGGATGGATTGTTCCTGTTCCCCAATCACCGTGAACAGACCATTGAGCGTCTCGCGCGTGACGTAGTCATCCAGGTCCAGCGCACTGCCGCCCTTGGCCCCGCCATGGCTGCCGGCCAGCGCCCCGAGCGAGCCCAGGGCACCACCCAGTCCACCGCCACCTTCGCCGGAGACCAGTGCCTTGTATTTCTGCGTCGCGCCAACGCTGTCCGTGGCTTCGGCCACAATCGGGCGGACGCGGGCGGTCAAGGCGGCACCAGCAACGCGTCGGAAAAAGTCTGTAGCCGCATGATTGCCGCCGGTGAGAATGCCGCGTGCATCGTTCAAGGTCATTTTGCGGATCGCATCACCAAAGATGTCCGCCACCTGCGGCACGGCTTTCTCGGCCGCGCGGTTCATGCTCAGCTCGAAAGCGTCAACTTTCGCCCCCTGCCCGAGCTGACGCGCCAGCTTGCTGGCTTGCTCCAGCTTCCCCGGCAGCGGTATGCGCACCTTGCTGTTGTTGAAGAAACCTCCCTCGCGACCCAAGCTGTTGATCGCGTCCGTGGTGCTCCTGGCCAATGCTTCCTTGAGCCCGGCGCCGATGTCCGTGTCACTGACGTTGGCACCCAGTTGTGCTCCGCTTGACGCATGGGTCACCTGTTTCGCCTTGTTCAACAGGTCCTTGAACTGGCCACTGCCGGCCGCCACCACTGGGAGCGAGGCAGCAATCAAAGCCAGACCCAGCAGGTTGGAACAGGATCGGATATGCATGGCGACTTCCTGGAAGCGGAAAGTACCGCCAGTGTACGCGGCGCGCAGGCCGCGTCGACAGGACTATGGCAGGAACCAGCAACGGCCCGCGCCGACAGCCAAGACACGGCGTTGTCGCGACATCCGCAGGCGTTTTCCCCAAACTACGCCAACATCCGGCGACCGTATGCAGCGTCGCTGTGTGGCAAGCGCGATGCGCATACCGCGGTAGCGGTTTCCAACCAGCGCAACCAACGGCAAGGGCGCGCCAGGCGCCTAGACCTCGTGGTGCACGGCGTCCGTCGGAGTCGTGCCGAGTACCTCGCCCATGGCCGCGTCGTGGCGAGGCGCCAGCTCCACGAGATACATGGCCGCGAGCACCAGCGCGCCGCCCACCAGCATGCGCCAGGTCAGCAGGTCACTGCCAAATGCAACAGCAAACGCAGCGGCAAATACCGGTTCGGTGGTCATCACAATGGCTGCCCGTGTGGCCCGCAGATGGGATTGCGCCCATGTCTGCACCAGCATCGTTCCGGCGCCGGCAATCAGCGCCATGTACAACACCGCCAGCCAGGCGTTGCGATCCGGCGGGAGCAACGGTCCATGTGGCGCAGTGGCCAGCAGGCATACCACGGCGATGGCCACCATCTGCAGCGCCGACAGGCCCGGTGCCTCTCCGGGGCGCGACCACTGGCCAAGACAGACGACATGCAAGGCGTACATCGCCGCTGACGCAAGCGTCAGCCACACGCCCAGATCAACTGATACGCCCCGCAGTGACAACAAACCCAGGCCGATGGTGGCCAAAGCCACCGCCAGCCACACCACCGCGCGCACCCGTTGGCGCAATAGCACCGTCGCCAGGATCGGCGTGAACACCACATACATGCCGGTGACAAAGCCGCTGACGCTGGGTGCGATGAAGGCCAGCCCCCACGTCTGCAACAACTGGCCGATGCCGTAAATTCCGCCAAGCGCCAGACCCTGCAGCACCTGCCGGCGCCCCAGACGCAGCACCGGCCGGGCAAACAACACCAACATCACCACCGCGCCAATCGTGAATCGGACCGCGAGGAAGTCGGCGACGGCCATGCGCCCGAGCACGTCCTTGATCAACACGAACGTCGAGCCCCACACCGCGGTCACGGCGATCAGGCTCAAGGTGGCAAGTGTGGTGAGACGACGCGACGTGGTCATCGGTCAGGAGCCTGTCGGACTTTGGTGGTCGAGGCGAGAATTCGGCTGTGTCGGGACAGATTTTTGACGATTCGCCGGCCCATAGTGTCTATGGGCCAAGAATTGGCGAAGCGCTTCACAACAGCAAAGCTGGTCAAATATGGACCACACAAGCGGATTCGCAACCCGGCCAGCCAAAGTCCGACAGGCTCCTGGCCAACGTGGGGGTGCAAACCGTCCGCACGCAAAAAGCGGACGCGCCTGCAAGGACAGAGACAGTTCAGTGCGACCACTCGACTCCGTGCGCGCACCACCCTTGGTGCTGTCCGGTATGCCATGGTCGCGCCCGCGACCACTCATCACGCATCGTTCTGTTCCCCGCCACCACGGTCACTCTTGTGCAGGTACAAGCGCCATAGCTGACCGGGAATTTGCGAAACGAAATGCATCCAGATGCCGAGCCAGACCAGGCCTGCGAGCAGCGGTTTGCGTGCCGCCGGGTCAAATTTGCGAAACCAGCGCCACATGCTCTGGTGCTTGTGCCGGCTGACAAACACCGGACGATGGGCACTGGACCCGCCTTTGCGGTGAAGCACACGCACATCCCCGGCCAGCAACACGCGATAGCCGGCATCGCGCACGCGTCGACACAGGTCCAGATCCTCGCAATGCAAAAAGTACGCCTCGTCGAAGCCGCTCATGCGTTCGAACACAACGCGGGGCAACAACATCAGCGCACCGGATACCGCCTCGGCGTCGACCACGTGATCAGGCAGCGGCCCAGCCACGTTGATGCCCTCGACCAGATTGCCACGCAGCGTGCTGAGCGCGCGCCGCAGCAGCGGGTCCCGTCGCAGCGATGCAGGATCAGGCACGCCATCCGGGCCGCAGACCACGGCACCGAGTAACCCCGCATGCGGCTCACTGGCGAGGATGTCGAGCAGGCGCTGCACACCAGCCTGCTCGAGCACGCAATCGGGATTGAGGATCAGGAAGCGGTCGCTGCGCGCCTGCGCAGCCGCGCGATTCACCGCCGCACCGAAGCCGAGATTGGCGTAGTTGTAAATCAGCCGCAAGCGCGGGTCGGTGCTCAATGCCCGATCCAGCGCCTGCGACACGCCGTCGCTGGAGCCATTGTCGATCAGCAGCAGCTCCAAGGGCAGCGACCACGCCAGTACGGCATGCACACACGCGCGCAGGCTGTCACCGCTGTCGGCGGCAACCACGATGACACTCAGCTCCGGAATTACGGGTTTGAACGGCGACACGGCATGCCCAGGAAAGGTGAATGAGGCAACGTCACAAGGATAGCGGGCTACTACTCGGCAGGCACCTTGCTTTCCATCTGGTCCTCGCCCAGCACATGTTGCAAGGTGCAGGGCGCGGCGTCAGGGTCGCGCTGCAACCACGGTTGTTCGTGATACCAGCCGGCAAGTTGCCAACCACGCAGGCGGTGGAACCGATCAAGCCGACGATCCCACAGCAACGTTCCGCGCGCGCGGTCCAGACGCGCAGCAAACCAGCGTCCATCCGGACTGAAACACGCACAGGGATCCACTTCTTCTACGCGCCGATCACCGGCAAACCCGTACCCCGCATCGTGATATTGCACCCGATGCCCCCACGGATCGGGCATGTCCCGGGTGGACGTCTGCCACAGCGGCGCTTCCAGCGTGATGATTTCCGCCGGCGGCCCGATGGCCGACGACATGACCTGCGCGGGCCATTCAGTTGGCGCATCGCCTTCGAGCGCGGTAGTCGGCGCGTGAGCGGCAGGCTCCTCGACGCGTGGAATTCTGCGCTCAAGCCACAGCTCCAGGCCAACGATCAACATGTAACCGGCAAGTACGCCCAGCAACGCAACGCCCCAGGCCAGCGCGTCACCGCCAAGCGCGCGCTGCAACGCAAACAACACCCCGGGCAAACCCCAGCGCAAGCCGAGGCGCATGCTGGCGACCCAGGGATCGACGAGCCGCAGCCCCGACAGCAGCAGCACCACCAGCGCCAGCAGCAGCGACAGGCCAAGCCACCACGGCAGCAACGCCAATACCAGCAACCAGGCTGTCAGCGCCAACGCGACTTTCCATGGTGGCAGTTGCTGCAGGCTCACGACGTCAACCAGTCCCCGTCACCAAGACGGCATCAAGCACACCACACGCGTGCATTGCGGAACATGCGCATCCACGGCGAATCCTCACCCCAACCGTCCGGGTGCCAACTCATCTGCACGCTGCGAAACACTCGCTCCGGATGCGGCATCATGATCGTCACGCGACCATCTGCGGCGGTGAAACCCGCCAACCCGCCGGGGGAACCGTTGGTATTCAGGGGAAAGTTTTCCGTCGGCTTGCCGCGGTTGTCGACAAAGCGCACCGCAGCGGACGCTTTGGACGGACTGCAGGCCTGCGGAAAGCTCACCCGCCCTTCGCCGTGTGCCACGGCAACTGGAATGCGCGAATCGGCCATGCCCTTGAACAGGATACTGGGCGAATCGAGGACCTCGAGCGTAACCAGGCGTGACTCGTACTGTTCCGACGCGTTGTGCAGAAACTCCGGCCAGTGCTGCGCACCGGGGATGATCTCCTTGATCTGCGCCAACATCTGACAGCCGTTGCAGACGCCCAGCGCAAACTTCGTCGGGTCGGCGAAAAACGCTGCAAACTGGTCGTGCAGAAGCGGGTTGTACAGGATCGATGTGGCCCAGCCGCGCCCGGCTCCGAGTACGTCGCCGTAGGAAAACCCACCGCAGGCGGCGAAGCCACGAAAATCCGCCAGCTTGAACCGCCCGCTGATCAAGTCCGACATGTGCACGTCGACCGCATCGAAACCGGCACGGGTGAACGCAGCGGACATCTCCACCTGACCGTTGACACCCTGTTCGCGCAGCACGGCAATCCGGGGGCGCACACCACTGGCGATGAGCTGCGCCGCAACGTCCTCTGCCGGATCAAACGTGAGCTTGGGCGTGATGCCCGGATCGGTATCGTCCAGCCGCCACTCCAGCTCGGCGTCCGTCGTCAACGGGTTGTCGCGCAGACGCTGCAGCGCATGACTGGTTTCATTCCACGCAGCAAACAGCGTGAGCCAGTTCCACTTGAACAAGGTGTCGTTGCCAAGAAACAACTTGATCCCGAGCTTCTCCTTGGGCCGACCTACGAGGTAAGTGCACTCGGTCAAAGCATGTTTGGCCAGCAGCGCATTGAACGCGTCACGGTGGGTCTCTGCGACCTGCAGCACCGCGCCCAATTCCTCATTGAACAATGCACCGAGCGTGGCTTCAGCCCAGCCATCAAGATGAATTTCCAGGCCGCAATATCCGGCAAACGCCATCTCCAGCAGCGTGGTGATGACCCCGCCGTCGGAGCGATCGTGATAGGCCAGCAGCAGACCGGCTGCGTTTGCTTCCTGCACCAGCGCAAACAAACCCTTGAGGCGTGCGGCATCTTCCAGGTCCGGCACCAGACCGCCTGCGCGGTTGAACACCTGGGTGAGTGCCGAACCACCCAGGCGATCGCGGCCGCCACCCAGGTCGATCAGCCACAAATCCGACTTCCCTTGATCCATCCGAAGCTGAGGTGTCAACGTACGCCGCACATCGCTGACACGCGCAAAACCGGTAATCACCAACGACACCGGCGATACCGTACGTTGTTCGGAGTCACCATCCCGCCACACGGTCTGCATGGACAGCGAGTCCTTGCCTACCGGTATGGAAATGTCCAGCGTCGGACACAGCTCGAGCCCGATCGCCTTGACCGCATCAAACAACGCGGCATCTTCGCCCGGGTGATTGACCGCAGCCATCCAGTTTGCCGACAGCCGGATCTCGCTGAGATGCTCGATCGGTGCCGCGGCGAGATTCGTGATCGCTTCGCCGACGGCCAACCGGGCGGCCTCCGCGCTGCCCAGCAATGCGACCGGCGCACGCTCGGCCAGCGCCATTGCCTCGCCGGCATAGCCATCGAAGTCGGCCAGCATCACTGCGCAATCAGCAACCGGTACCTGCCACGGCCCGACCATTGGATCGCGGTGATTCAGGCCGCCAACTGTGCGATCCCCGATCGTGATGAGAAAGCTCTTGCTGCCAACGCCGGGCAAGCGCAATACGCGCAGCAGCGCCTCGTCCATGCCGATACCAGCCAGATCCGGAAGCAGATCCACGCGCGGTGGGATGCGGGTGGTATCGCGATGCATCTTGGGCGGCTTGCCGAACAATACGTCCATCGGCAGATCAATCACGGTCAGCTCGCGCCGCGGATCGGTCAGCAGCAACTGGCGCTCAACCGTGGCGTGGCCGACCACTGCATACGGGCAGCGCTCGCGCACGCATAACCCTTCAAACCCGGCCAGGTCATCGGCACCGATCGCCAATACATAGCGCTCCTGCGCCTCGTTGCTCCATACCTGCATCGGCGACAGTGACGGATCGTCACAGGGAATCTTCGCCAAATCGATCACGCCGCCAACGCCAGCGTCATTGAGCAGCTCGGGAATCGCGTTGGACAAGCCGCCCGCGCCAACATCATGAATGCTGACAATCGGCGTGCGCTCGCCGAGCGCGCAACAGCCATCGATCACCTGCTGACACCGCCGCTGCATCTCGGCGTTATCGCGCTGCACCGAGGCAAAATCCAGCTCGGCGCTGGAGGCGCCCGACGCCACCGACGATGCCGCGCCACCACCCAGGCCGATCAGCATCGCCGGCCCGCCGAGCACGACCACCGCATTACCCGGCTGCACCTTGTGCTTCAGCACCAGACTTGCGCGCAGGTTCGCCAGGCCACCAGCCAGCATGATCGGTTTGTCGTAGCCACGGCGAACGCCCGGCTCGCCGGTTTCATGCTCGTAACTGCGAAAATAGCCACCCAGACATGGACGCCCAAACTCATTGTTGAACGCGGCCGCTCCGAGCGGTCCATCACGCATGATCTCGAATGCACTGGCTACGCGCGGCGGCAGCGGTCGCTCCACTTCCCACGGCTGCGGATGCCCCGGAATGCGCAAGTCGGACACTGAAAAGCCGGTCAGGCCAGCCTTCGGCTTGCCGCCGCGGCCAGTGGCACCCTCGTCACGAATCTCGCCGCCAGCGCCAGTCGCGGCACCGGGCCACGGTGCAATCGCGGTGGGGTGATTGTGCGTTTCCACCTTGATCGCGAAATCAATGCGCTCGGCGTGAGCCCGCCACACGTCATCCGCCGGATCGGCAAAGAAACGCTGGCCCATGCTGCCTTCAATCACCGCCGCGTTGTCCGAATACGCCGACAAAGTATGAGCCGGCGCATGTTGGTGCGTGTTCTTGATCATGCCGAACAGGGTCTGCTCCTGCTCCACCCCGTCGACCGTCCACGTGGCGTTGAACACCTTGTGCCGGCAATGTTCGGAGTTCGCCTGCGCAAACATGAAAAGTTCGGCGTCGGTGGGATCACGCCCCAGCTCGGCATAGCGCGCGACGAGATACCCGATCTCGTCATCGGCCAGCGCCAGGCCCAGCCGCGCATTCGCCGCAGCCAGCGCCGCGTGCGGATCGGCGCCCAGCGCGATATGCACGAGATCGCCCGGCGCACCGGCCAGGAACAGCCCTTGCGCATCCTCCAGGCGTGTCAGTACCGACTGCGTCATTGCATCGTGGAGCGCGTCGCTGACCAAGGCATGGTCACTGGTACCGACGTCAGGCAGGCCGGCGATCTGCCACGCAAGACCGCGTTCGACCCGGCGCACGGCAAATCCGGCCCCATGCAGAATGTCGGTAGCCTTGGTCGACCATGGGGAGATCGTGCCCAGCCGTGGGACCACCCACAACGTGGCCGGTCGCGGCGGCGCATCCTTCGCCTCCAGCACGCTGAGCAAGCGCACGCGCTGCTCCCCGACGGGCGCCGCGTCGGCATCCAGAAAATACACGAACCACGCCGCCTGTACGCGTACCCCACGCTGCAGAGCAGCGATGCGCGCGTTGAGGCGATCAAGGCGAAACCGTGAAAGGGCGCTTTGCCCGTCGAGTGCGATCATGCGGGAACGGCGCCATGCGACGAAAACGCCAATTCTAACCGATGCTGCAGCACCGCATAAGCGTTACCGCGGCACCGCCGTCAGGCGGTCGCCCAAGCGTGGCTCAACTGCCTTTGCGCAATGCGGCCAGCAACTGCTCGGGCGTCAAGTAACCACCCAGCAGGCGGCCATCCGGCCCGATCACTCCGGGAGTACCGTTGATACCCAGTTTGACCCCCAGATCAAACTGATCTTTCACCGGGTTGGTGCACGTCGCAGACTGCACATGGCCTTCAGTGGCCGCAACAAATGCCGCCTTGCGATCATTCGCACACCACACGGAAACCATTTCCGTGTACGTCGGCGTCGGCCGCCCGGCAGTGGTGGTCACGCCTTCGCGCGGCCAGGCCAGGTACTCCACCGCGATGCCCTCGGCGTTGAGCGCCGCAATGTGCTTGTGCAGCGCGCGACAAAAGCTGCAATTGACGTCGGTGAACACGCTGACCGTATACAGCGGATTCTTCGGTGCATACACGATGCGTGCCGACGCCGGCACCTGCGCGAGTTCGCGTTGGCGAAACTTCGCCCACGCGGCGTCACTCACGTTGCGCTTGGCAGTCAGGTCGATCAAATCGCCATTGAGCATGTAGCGGCCGTCGCTGCTGATGTAGAGCAACTGGCCCGAAGCGATTACCTGATAAAAACCCGGCATCGGAGCCAGCTCGATCGAATCAACCTGCGCCCTGGCCGACAACTTGGCAATCGTCGCGCGCACCATCTTCTGTGCGGCCGGCGAGACTGCCTGGGTCCCCGCTGAGGCGGCCGTTGCCACTGCGGCGGTTGCCGCAGGCGTCGCCGTTTCCGCTCGTGCACCGGCCAGCGCCAGCGCCAATGCACTCATACCCACGATCAACCAGCTCAACTTTGCCATCTCGTACCTCGATTACTGCATCCACGGCGTCGTCGCGACGCAAGCCACGGGCATTCTCGCACAGGCCGCCGCGCGGGACTGTATCGCTGCGCACACAGCGGCCCACCGTCATGGTTGACCGACTTGGCTCTGCTCAGCGTTCCTGCCGGGCAGGGTCGCGAACGCACACCGCGCGTTTTTCTGCTGTCGCCCACGTTCGCGGGTGAGGTGCCTGACGTGGCCTTCAGCGTTTTAGCGTGGCTTGGTGCCGATCGGCCAACACCCCGGTCACATCTGCCAACGACAAGCCCCGCGCTCGCAACACCACGGTGAGATGAAATACCAGATCGGCGGCTTCCCCAAGCAGCTCAGCATCCCCCTGCACTACCGCCGCGAGCGCCGTTTCCACGCCCTCCTCGCCGACCTTCTGCGCGATGCGCCGGATGCCACCATCGAACAGAGTGCTGGTGTAGCTGCCTGCGGGACGTTGCGCATGTCGCTGCGCAACCAGCGCATCGAGCTCGCCAAGAAAACCCAGGGGCGGGCGCACCTCGGCGCTGGCGCCGAAGCAGCTGGAGCTGCCGGTGTGGCAGGTCGGCCCATGCGGATCGGCCTGGATCAGCAAGGTATCGGCGTCGCAGTCGACGCGAATGGACTTCAGTACCAGCACGTGTCCGGAGCTTTCGCCCTTGGTCCACAGGCGCTGCTTGCTGCGGCTGTAGAACGTGACGTGCCCGCTGGCTTGGGTTTGCGTCAATGCCTCGGCGTTCATGTAGCCAAGCATCAAGACTTCGCCGCTCAGCCAGTGCTGCACGATGCCCGGCAGCAGGCCGTCCGCCTTGCCCCAGTCGAGGCGGCTGATATCGGTGTTGGAGTCACTCATGTCGGCCCTCCGTTGGGGCGCACAGTCGCACCGGCACACCCTGCCCGTGCAGGTATTGTTTGAGTGCAGGAATCGCGATGGCGCCGGAATGAAACACGCTGGCAGCCAGCGCACCGTCCACGTCGGCCCGGGCGAACGCGTCGCGAAAATGTTCGGGTGTGCCGGCGCCACCGGAGGCGATCAACGGCACGTGGCACAGCGCGCGTGCCGCTGACAGTTGCGGTAAATCATAGCCGCCACGCACGCCATCACTGCCCATGCAGTTGAGCACGATCTCGCCGGCCCCACGCTGCTGCGCTTCGCTGATCCAGTCCAGCGTGCGCCTTGGCAGTGCCCGGGTTTTTGCCGGGTCGCCGCTGTATTGGCGTACCCGCCATGCGCCGTCACCATCGCGCATCGAGTCGATGCCGACCACCACGCACTGCACGCCGAACGCGGCCGCCAGTTCGCCGATCAATTCGGGACGCTCCAACGCTGGCGAGTTCACCGAAATCTTGTCCGCACCGGCGTACAGCACGGCCCGCGCCTCGTCGACGGAGCGGATACCGCCGGCCACGCAGAACGGAATGTCGATCACGCGTGCGACTTTCTCGACCCATGCGTGATCCACGCTGCGCCCTTCGGGACTGGCAGTGATGTCGTAAAACACCAGCTCGTCGGCACCTTCGTCGCGATAGCGCAACGCCAGGTCCACGATCTCACCCATGATCACGTGGTCGCGAAAACGCACACCCTTGACCACTTGCCCGTTACGCACGTCGAGACAGGGAATGATGCGCCGACTCAGCACTGGCGTTCTCCACCTTGCGCGAGCAACCAGACTAGGGCCAGCGCCGACACCGCAACCGTTCCCATGTGCGAAAGGACAACGCGCAAAGCCGCAGCGCCTGCATGCAGGCGGCTGGGCAGAGAGCGGCAGCGCGCAGCAATATTCACGCGAGCAATGCCTCCTGCACCGTGAAGCACTCTTCCAGCAGCGCACGACCGAGGATCACGCCTTGTGCGCCAGCCGCACGCACGGCGCGGATGTCTTCCAGCGAACGCACCCCACCAGAGGCTTGCACCGCCAGTTGCGGGACGGTTTCGGCAAGGTGGCGATACAGGTCGACATTGCAGCCGGCCAGCATGCCGTCGCGGTCGATATCGGTACACAGCAGGTGGCGCGCACCATGCGCCGCGTACCACGGCGCGAGCTCGTCCAGCGTGCGCACTTCGACTTCGGTCCATCCGGCACTGGGTAAAATCCAGCGGTCGCCACGACGGCGCGTATCCAGCGCCAGGGTCACGTGTTCGGCGCCGTACTTTGCCAGCCAACCAGCAACGCGTTCGGGATCGCGGATCGCCACGCTACCCAGCACCACCCGCGCCACGCCCGCATCGAACAGGCGCTGCAGGTCGATCTCGTCACGCACACCACCGCCGGCCTGGATCGCCATGCCATCGGCGGCAATCGACTCGATCACGCCCAGGTTGTCGAGCTGCCCGGAGCGTGCGCCATCCAGATCGACCAGATGCAGCCGCGTGGCACCGCCATCGGCGTATCGCTGGGCCAACGCGCGCGGGTCTGCGCCGTAGGTGGTTTGTTGCGCGTAGTCGCCCTGCTTGAGGCGCACCACCTGGCCACCACGCAGGTCGATCGCCGGGATTAGTTCGCAGGTCATAGCGCGAGAAAGTTCTGCAGGAGCTTCGCGCCAACAGCGGCCGAACGCTCGGGATGAAATTGCATGCCGTAATAATTTTCGCGGGCGATCACTGCCGAAAAGGTCTCGCCGTACTCGCTCGCGGCGACACTCCAGTTGCCCAGCGGCACCGCGTAGCTGTGGACGAAGTAGGCTTGTTCGCCAGTCCCCAAGCCGGTCAGCAGCGGATGTTCCCGCTGCGCCACCACGGTGTTCCAGCCCATATGCGGAATACGCAAACCGGGGCCATCGCGCAAACGCCGCACGTGCGACGGGATCAGACCCAGACATGCGGTATCGCCCTCTTCCGAATGCGTGCACAGCAGTTGCATCCCCAAGCACACACCAAGCACGGGTTGCGTCAGGGAGCGCAGCAGTTCAACCAGGTCCAGCGCGCGCAGGCGCGCCATGCCGGGGCCGGCGGCACCCACGCCGGGCAGGATGACCTTGTCGGCAGCGCGGATCGTTGCCGCGTCATCCGTCAGTACGGCATCCACACCCAGCCGCTGCAGTGCATAGCGCACCGAACCAATGTTGGTGCCGCCGGCGGCGACGAGCACGATGCTCATGCCAGCGTTGCCCGGCACCGCACTGGCAGGAGCGCGCTTGCGGGCGATGCCCTGACGACGGAGTGGTTGGCGAGGATCGCCTCCAAGCGGGCTCCTGCAACGGCAAGGGGCGCCCTCCTCGCGGCGAGATAATTGGCCGACATCACAACGTGCCCTTGGTGCTGGGTAGTTCGTCACCCTCGCGGCGGATGGCGGTGCGTAGTGTGCGCGCAACTGCCTTGAAGCATGCCTCCACCATGTGGTGAGTATTGTCGCCGCGCACGCGCAGATGCAGATTCGCACCCAGCGTTTCGCACAGCGAATGGAAGAAGTGCGTCACCATCTCGGTGGGCATGTCACCTACCCGTTCACGCGGGAAACTGCCGTCGAACACGAAGCAAGGTCGTCCGGACAAGTCCAGCGTGACACTTGCCTGCGACTCATCCATCGGCAGCGTGAAGCCATAGCGGCCAATGCCGCGCTTGTCACCCAAGGCTTCGCGCAACGCCTGGCCCAGGGCAAGCGCGCAGTCCTCGATGGTGTGGTGTTCGTCGATGTGCAAGTCGCCGGCGCAGCTCAGTTGCAAGGCAAAGCCACCGTGCTTGCCAAGCTGCTCCAGCATGTGATCGAAGAAACCCAGGCCGGTGTGTACGTCGGGCGCGGCGACCCGATCCAGATCCACGTTCACGACGATGTGCGTTTCCCTGGTGGTGCGCTGCGTGTGCGCCGTGCGCGGAGCATCCAGCATGCCGTGGGCAATCTCTTCCCAACTGCTACCTTCTCGGCCAACGCGCAAACCACGCACACCGAGGTTCGCCGCAAACACCAAGTCTGTCTCGCGATCACCCACCATCGCCGACGCAGCTCGACTCCAGCGCTCATCGGCAAGATAGCCACGCAGCATGCCCACACCCGGCTTGCGCGTGTCGACGCCGTCAGCCGGCCGACTGCGGTCGATCAGCACCTCGCGAAAGGTGATGTCTTGGGAGGCAAGCACACGCAGCAGGAGCGCGTGTGGTCCGGCGAAATCGGCTTCCGGAAAGCTGGCCGTGCCGAGACCATCCTGATTGGTCACCATCACCAGCTCATAACCGGCAGCGACGAAGCGTTGCAAGGCGGCAATCACACCCGGCATCAAGGCCAATTTCTCGTAGCTGTCGATTTGCTCGTCGGCGGGTTCTTCGATCAGGCAGCCGTCGCGGTCGAGGAACAGGATCTTGTCGGTCATGCGCACCTCGCTGCCGCAACCACGGTCACGGTCATGCGCGAGCGTACACAGGTCGTGCGCGCTTGCCGCCAGTCCGGCGCAGCTCCATGGATTGCGCTGGCGACAAGCAGTCCACTCGCGCAAGGCAGACGTTTGCAGCCGGTAATCACCGCGCCGACTCCTGCAGCGTGGCCAGCACCAGATCGTTTTCCTGCGGGCTGCCAATGGTTATGCGCAGCGCGTCGAAGAGGCCCGGATAACGGCGGACGTCACGCACGACGATGCCCGCGTCAAGCAGTTGCTGAAAACTTGCACCCGCATCGGCAAAACGTACGGTGAGAAAATTTGCCTGCGATGGCAATACCTCACGCACGCATGGCAGGCAGCGCAACGCCGTGGCCATGCGCGCACGCTGCGTGCGTATGATCCCAATGCGCTTGCGCGCATCCGCTTGGCCGCGGCTCGTCAGCGCCAGCAGTGCTGCCTGCACGCTGGGGCGCGGCAACGGATACGGCGGCATGATGTGTCTGAGCAGCCTGATCACGTCGGCATGTGCCAGCACACTGCCTATCCGCGCACCGGCCAGTGCCCATGCCTTGGACAACGTACGCAGCACGACCAGATGCTCATGCCGATCAAGCAAGTGGGCCACACTCGGCACATCGGCAAACTCAACGTACGCCTCGTCCACCACCAGCAAGGCGCGGTCACTCAGTGCGTGTGCCAGCCGTTCCAGATCCGCGGGGACAACACGCTGTCCGGTGGGGTTGTTCGGCGCGCAGACAAACACCAGTTTCACCGCCGGCACCAGTGCGCTCAGCACCGCGTCCACGTCGAGCGTGAAATCGGCAGCCAGCGGCACGTCAATCACGGCGGCGTTCTGGATCTGCGCAGATACTGCGTACATGCCGAACGTGGGCGGTTGAATGAGGATCGCATCGACCCGGGCACGGCAGAACGCACGCACCAGCAGATCGATGGCGTCGTCGCTGCCACGAGTGATCAGCAACTGCTCTGTACGCACCGCGTACAACTTGGTCAGCGCCGCGACAAGCTCGGCGGGCTGCGGCTCGGGATAGCGATTGCAGCCGACGCCGTCGTCACCGTCGGGGGCCCAGGCAGATTCATTCGCGTTGAGCAGCACCCTGCCGCCATGCGCCTCCATGCGTGCGGAGGAATATGGCTGCAGTACGCATATCTCGGGGCGCGCCAGATCACGCACGCTCATGCGCATGCCTCCAGGCGATCCAGCTCGGCCAGACGCAGGGTGACTGCACGTCGATGTGCTTCCAGTTCCTCGGCTGCCGCAAGCGTTGCGGTACACGGACCGATGCTGCGCAAGCCCTCGGCGCTGAGCTCCTGCACGCTGATCTGCTTTTGATAGCTGGCCACCGAGACGCCGCTGAAGGTGCGGGCATGGCCGTAAGTCGGCAGCACATGGTTGCTGCCACTGCAATAATCACCGACCGATTCGGGCGCCCACGGCCCGAGAAAGACCGAGCCCGCATTGCGCACGCTTTCCAGCAAGTCGCGAGGTCGATTGACTTGCAGAATCAGGTGCTCCGGCGCGTACGCATTGGCAACCTCGACTGCCTGCGCAAGTGTTGTCACGAGAATCACTCGACTCTGCGCCAATGCCTTGGTAACGATCTCCCGCCGCGGCAAGTCGGCGCACTGACGCGCGACTTCAAGCACCACAGCAGCGAGCAACCGCGCGCAAGGCGTCACCAGCATCACTTGCGAATCGGGGCCGTGTTCGGCCTGGGACAGCAGGTCAGCGGCAACGAACACCGGGTTCGCTTCGGAATCTGCTATCACCATCACTTCGGACGGGCCTGCAGGCATGTCGATCGCCGCACCGTGCGGGTCGACTGATACCTGCAGCTTGGCCTCGGTTACCCACGCATTGCCCGGTCCGAACAGCTTGTCGCTGCGCGGCACGCTCGGTGTGCCATACGCCATGGCCGCGATCGCTTGCGCACCACCAAGCTGGAACACGCGCCGGATGCCGGCCACCTGCGCCGCAAACAGCACAGCCGGGTCGCAGTGCCCATCGGCGCGCGCGGGCGAGCAAAGCACGACTTGCGGGCAACCGGCAAGGTGCGCAGGGATACCCAGCATCAACGCCGTGGATGGCAGTGGCGCACTGCCTGCGGGAACATACAAACCCACCCGATCAATTGCGCGCAGCACGCGTTCGACGCGCACGCCTGGTGCCGTATCCACCGCGCGCGGCTGCATGGCCGTCGCGCGGTGGTACTGCGAGATGCGTGCGGCGGCCTCACGAATCGCCGACTTCAGCGCCGGCGCGAGGGTGTCTCCAGCAGCAGCGAGTTCGACCGCCCCAACTTCAAACGCAGCCGGGGCGCAGCCATCGTATTTCGCGCTGAGTTCGCGCAACGCGACATCGCCGTGCTCGCGCACATTGGCAATGATCTGCGCCACTTCGCTACGCAGGCGTTCACTGCGTGCCTGCAGTGGACGCGCCAATGCCGTCGCGCGGCCGGCGGCATCAAGTCGATTCCAGTGAAGCTGTTTCATCGCAACTTGTTCC
>JBDSWR010000097.1:0-15003 GCA_039926605.1 Rhodanobacter sp.
TCGATTACATCGAGGCGTTCTACAATCGAACCCGTCGACACAGTCATCTGGGCGGGATCAGTCCCGAGGCCTTCGAGAAGGCTTCACCGTGAGGGTCCGAAGTGTCTACGGATCGGGGCAAGTCCAGCTCCCTCTCCCCTGACAGCTCCATCGTCGGGGGAGAGGGGTGGGGTGAGGGGTCTGCTCTTGCCTCACGCCGACAAAAAGCACCCCCTCACCCTGCCCTCTCCCCCGGCTGCGCCAAGGGAGAGGGTTAAAGGCACAGCGCCGCGGCTCCCGCTCCCGTGACAGCTCTCCCCCGGCTGCGCCAGGGGAGAGGGTTCAAGAACAGCGCCGCGGCGGCCAAGTTCCTTATCCGCCGTGCTTCAGTTGCCGCAACAGGCGGCGATCGCTCTTGTTCGGACGTGCGGACGGCCCGGCCGGACCACGCAGGCGGGCGGCTTCACGGTTGGCTTCGCGCGCGCTTCGACTGGCATCGCTTTCCTGATACAACGCCTGCGCCACGCTGGCCGGGCCACGCTGTGTGGACAGCGCAATTACGGCCACTTCCATGCGCTCGGTGCCGCGGGTGACACGCAGCACATCCCCGACTTTCAGCAACCGGGAGGGTTTGCATGCGCCTTCATTGAGTTCGACCCTGCCCCCGCAAATCGCTTCGTGACTCAACCGTCGCGTCTTGAAAAACCTTGCAGCCCAGAGCCAGACATCCACACGGACTCCCGACAACGATGGGTCCGAGTCCGCGCTCATGCAGTGCACCGCCGAGCTTGCAGCGCCTCCTCCATCACGTCATGCCCCATCCACTGCGCATGGCGGGAAACCTCAGGAATGTCCCGGCGGCGGCATGTCATTCGGGTCCGGCATGGCAATATCGGGAATGGCCGCGTGCTCGGCGGCCGTGATGACGCCATCCGCGGGCACCGCATCGTGATCCGCCCGTTCGCGCGCGACCAGCCGGCCACTCGCCGAAAGGCGTTGCAGGCGGGCAAACACTTCGCTGCGGCCAAACGGCTTTTTCATGAAATCATCGGCACCGAAACGCTGCACATAAAACTGCTCAGTGGCTTGCAGGTTGCCGCTGATCATGACAATGGGAATGGCCTGCGTGATCGGGTCATGGCGCAAGGCGCGCAAGACGGCAAAGCCGTTCATGCCTGGCATCACGATATCGAGGAAAATCAGATCCGGCTGTTTTTCCCGAGCCAGCGCAATCGCCGCCTCACCGTCACCGGTCTTGAGCACCACGTGTCCATCCTGGATGAGCATCTTGCCCAGCACGGCACGGATGGTGGCCGAATCATCCACCACCAGAATGCGCATGCCCCGCGGCACATCGGTGCGCGGACCGTGACGGCGGTCACCGGGTTTCGTTCCACCGAGGAACCGTTTGATGAGTTCAAACGCAGCCATCCCCTTCCCCAAAGCTCGGCAATAGCCTCAGTGTCGCCAGTTGCGCGGGCTGGCGCAAGGCAACCCCGTCAGCCGCCAAGCAGGAATGCCCCCAGCGGCACGGTAAGCAGCGAGATCACGATGCCCGCGCCAAGCACCGTGTTGGCCAGTGCCGGATCAAGATCGTATTCGTCAGCCAGGATCGCCGCCGACACCATCGGCGCCATCCCCGCCTGCAACACGCCGACCGTCAGTACCAGACCGCCCACGTCGGTGACCACGCCGAGCCCCCAGCACAGCAATGGCGCGAGCAGCAGTTTCCAGCCCAGTCCCAGCGACGCTGCAGCAAACTGTCGCGCGCCGGGGTGAAACTTGAATTGCAAGCCGACGGAGAACAGCGCCAGCGGCGTCAGGGTGCCACCAATGGGCGTGAATACAGCTTCGACCCACGTCGGCCAGCCGCCAAACATGCCAGCCACAATGCCGACCAAGAGTGCAAGGAACGCGGGAAACGTCACGATCCGGCGCACGATCAAGCGCGGCTCCGGCTTGCGCCCGGCGTACAGCGAGGCGACCACGATGCCAGCGGAAACCAGCACCGGAAAGGCGCCCAACTGATCGGCCACGACGGCCAGCGCCAGGCCGGGTTTTCCGTACAGCGCCTCCATCAGCGGGTAGCCCATGAACGCGGTATTGCCCAGTCCGCATACCAGAATCAGCGCGCCAATACGTTGCCGCGACCAGCCTAGCCGCGGCCCGATCCAGCCAAACAGCAACCACGCCAGCAGAAAGGTCTGCCACTGCGCGGCAATGGGAAACCACAAATCCGGATCAAACGCGACCTTGGGAATCAGCTCCAGCACCAGCGCCGGCAGCGCAATATTCAGCACCCACCAGTTGAGCCCGGCGACGATGCCCTGCGGTGGCTTGCCGAAGCGCGCCACCACCGTGCCCAGGATCAGGCACACAAACAGCGTCACCATTGCACTCATCAGGCCGTGCCACCGTCGGTAAAGAGGGCCATTAGACGCGAAGCCAAGCCGCACCGGAAGCACGCGCGCCGTCCATTGGCCATAATCCTGTTCTCTTTCTCATCGGCACCGGCAAGCTGCGCATGACCGATGTGACACACGCGGTACACGGTATGGCGGGCAACCATGAGCCCGCGCAATGGCCCGCATTGGGCTTTGCGGAAGTTGGCGCACTGCTGTCCGGTTATGCCCACGTTGGCGCGGCGCAACGCATCACCTGGCACAGCCCGCGACCGTTGTCGGCGGCGTGTCTGGTGCAATGCGCCAACGCACTGGTGTTCGTCAAACGCCATCATTGCAGTGTGCGCACGGTCGCCACGCTGACCGAGGAACACCGCTTCATCGAGCACTTGCGCAGAGCGGGCACGCCGATACCCGCGGTGTTGCGCGATAGCGCGGGACGCACTGCGCGCGCGATCGGCGATTGGGTGTATGAGGTGCACGAGCGCGCCGCCGGCGTGGACCTTTATCGCGAAACGATCTCCTGGGTGCCACTGGCGAACCTGCACCACGCACACACTGCCGGCGCCATGCTGGCGCAACTGCACACTGCGGCGGCGGACTATCACGCGCCGCAACGGGACACGCACATCCTGGTCGCGCGCAGCGAACTGCTGTGCGCCGCCGACCCCATCGCTGCGCTGCAAGCGCAACTGCCGCAGCGCCCGCAACTGGCCAGTTACCTGCTTCAACGCGACTGGCAGAGCGAGCTGGCTGGCGTGCTGGCGCCCTGGCACGGCGCGGTGCAACGGCGGCTGACGCAGCAGGCCCGGTGCTGGACCCACGGCGACTGGCACGTTTCCAACTTGTGCTGGAGCAGCGCCGATGACGACGCACACATCACCGCGGTGGTCGATTTCGGCCTTGCCGCTGCCACGTTTGCATTGTTTGACCTGGCCACGGCCATCGAACGCAACGCGATCGGCTGGCTGCATCTTGAGCAGGGGATGGGCGCCGCGCATGCCGACGTTGCGTGTGCGCTGATCGCCGGCTATCGACAACAGCACGCGCTGGACGCACACGCCGTGCACCTGCTCGCCGACCTGCTGCCGCTGGTGCATCTGGACTTTGCGCTGTCCGAAGTGGAGTACTTCAATGCGCTGGGGGATCGCAGCAAACCGGACCTGGCCTGGGACACGTTCCTGCGCGGCCACGCGGCCTGGTTCGCAACGGCACCGGGCCGCGCGTTGTTGGACGCCATTCACGACTGTGCCTGATCCCTCACGCGGTTGTGTGGTGTAATGCGCCTCTGAAGCGGGGGTGCCTGGCATAGCCAGGCTGAGAGAGACCCTTGGAACCTGATCCGGTTTGTACCGGCGTAGGGAGCTTGCAGACCGATCACCCCCAAAGGTGTGGTCGGTCGCCCGTCGCTTCGCCTGTCCTGACCCAAGGCGAACGCTGATGATGTGGTACCCCATCCCGTTGTTGTCTGCTCTGCTGGTGTTGTGCGTAGCGCAAGTGCACGCAACCGAGGCCGCGCCGCTGCCAGCAACGTCGACGCCACGCGGCGCCAAACCAGCCGCCCAGGTCACGCCGCTGACAGCCGTGCACGTAACCGCAGTCGTCCACCACGGCTACCTTGCCGACACCGCGCAAGTGGACACTTTCGGCAGTTTCGGCGACGCCCCACTGCAGGACACGCCTGCAGCGATCACGGTGATCACGCGCGACCAGCTTGATGACCGCCAGCCGCGCACGCTCAGCGAACTGGTGCGCGCCGACGCGGCGGTGGGCGACAACTACGCGCCGGTGGGCTACTACCAGGATGTCGCCATCCGCGGCTTCGTGCTGGATCTGGCCACGGCCTATCGCATGAACGGCATGATCATCAATGGCGAGCAGCTCACGCCGCTGGAAGGCAAACAGCGCGTGGAGATCCTCAAGGGCCTGGGCGGATTGCAGGCCGGCATCGTCGCCCCGGGTGGCATCATCAACTACGTCAGCAAGCGCCCCGCCGAAGTGCACAGCGCGACGCTGGGCACCGACTCGCACGGTTCGCGCTATGCCGCCGTTGACGTGGGTGGATGGCTCAGCCCGGGTTTCGGCGTACGCGTGAACGGCGCGCACGAAGACCTGCACTCCTGGGTCGACCACACCAACGGCCGTCGCAACTTCATCGCCCTCGCAGCCGACTGGAAAATCAGCACGCGGGCCACGCTGCAGCTCGACACCAATTACCAGACCAGCGGCCAACGCTCGGT
The DNA here is from genome assembly GCA_039926605.1 of Rhodanobacter sp. GTDB lineage: Bacteria > Pseudomonadota > Gammaproteobacteria > Xanthomonadales > Rhodanobacteraceae > Rhodanobacter. The sequence continues at coordinate 4,622 of JBDSWR010000097.1, forward strand.
CTCCGGTTACCAGTTGCTGGGCGGCACGACGCTTCCGGCGCATCCCGACAGCACTCGGCTGCTTGGCTATGAGCCGTGGCAGCAGCCGGTGGGCATCGATTCGAGCAACACCACCGCGCGCTTGGATTACCGTTTCAGCAACCAGTGGCGCGCGCAGCTCGCGGCCAGTCACAGTCACACCGTGATTGATGACAACGTCGCGTTCGCCTACGGCTGTTTCTACGCCCCCGAGTGCGCTACTGGCGAGCACCCGGGTTGGTTCTTCGCGCCGAACGGCGATTACGACATTTACGACTTTCGCAGTCCTGACGACACGCGGCAGAACGACCAATTTCGTGCCGTGCTCAACGGCGGCTTCGACACCGGCAACGTCAGTCACGAGTTGAGCCTGGGCGCCAGCGCATTCCGCCGCACGCTCGACCAGCGCCCGTACGTGTTCGACTACGTCGGCACCGGCAACATCGCGCAGGTCGATCCACCGTTCTTTGCGCCGTCACCGAACCAGCCCGGTCCGTCGGCGCGCACGTTTACCAGCTGGCAGCACGCGCTGTTCGCGCTTGACCGGATGCACCTGGGCGACAACTGGCAGGTGCTTGCCGGCGCGCGCTATGTACGGCTGCACGAGCGGCAATACGATGACAGCGGCAAGCTGTTGCAGCGCGATACGCGCTTGCACCAGGCACTGCCGCAGGCAGCACTGCTTTGGCAGCCGATCACGGCACTTTCGGTGTACGCCAGTTACAGCGAGAACCTCGCGCTGGGCAAACAGGCTCCAGCGTGGAGCAGCAACGGCGGCGAGATCCTGGCGCCGGTACACGCGCGCCAGACCGAAGCGGGAGTGAAGTACGCATGGAGCGATGGACTGAGCCTGCAAGGCGCGTTGTACCGCATTCGCCAGCCCTACCAGTTTGCCCAGCCGGATGATTCCGCGGCGCGCTTCACTTTCGTCGAGCGCGGGCAGGAGGTGCATACCGGCCTGGAGCTCAACGCTGCCGGCCAGGTCAGCGCCGACTTGCGCCTGACCGCCAGCATCAACCTGGTCCAGGCGCGCGCGCAAGACACGGGCGCGCCGGCATACGAGGGTCACCAGGTCGTCAACGTGCCGCGCGTGCGTGCCGCCATGTATGTGGACTACCGTCTGCCGTTTGCACCGGCGCTTGGCCTGCTGGGCGGCTGGCGTTACAGCGCCAGCAACATCGCCACACCAAACGGGCTGACGCGCGTGCCGGCCTATAACGTGTTTGACGCCGGCTTGCGCTATACGCAGCCATGGCGCGGGCACACGCTGACCTGGCGGCTCAACGTGGACAACGTGTTCAATCACTTCTACTGGCGCGATACCGGCAGCTCCGGCGGCGACAGTTACCTGTTTCCGGGCGCGCCGCGCGTGGCCCGGCTCTCACTGCAGGTGGATTTCTGAGATGCCCTGGTTCGAAACACTCGCCGCGCTGGTCAGCGTCCTCGGCGTCTGGCTGACCACGCAACGCCACCCGTGGTGTTGGCCAGTCGGACTGGTGTCGGTGCTGCTGTATGCGTGGGTGTTCGTCGATGCCAGGCTGTACTCGGACATGCTGTTGCAAGGAGTTTTCGCCGTGGCGATCGTCTACGGCTGGAACCGCTGGCTGCATCACCTGGGTGATGACGGACGCGTGCGCGTCGCGCCGTTGCGACGTCGCGCGGCCATTCTCAACATCACGCTCGGCGCGATCGGCGCGGTGGGCCTGGGCCTGTTCATGCACCGCTACACCAACGCCGCGCTGCCGTGGCTGGATGCTGCGCTGGCGGCGTTCAGCCTGGTTGCGCAGTGGTGGGGTATTCGCCGGCACATTGCCGTGTGGTGGATGTGGATTGCGGTGGACGTGATCTACGTCGGGCTGTACGCCTACAAATCCTTGTTTGTCACTGCGCTGTTGTATACCGGGTTTGTGTTGCTGGCGGTTGCCGGGCTGCGTTCCTGGCAAAAGGCGGCCGCAGCGCAGCGCAGGGAAACTTCCGGTATCGACCCGGCCTGAGTGGCCAGCGCGGTGGCGATGCAAGGCGTCGGGCGCCCACCAGCACGGCACCACGTCAGCGACCATCGTCCCTGTATGCAAGCGCGCGAGCCGTCGCGCATACTGGACACTCGATCCTCCGGTAGCACAGGGCCAACCGATGACCACACCGTATGCGCTTTGGGCGGCTACTGCCGCGCTGACGTTCTGCACTGGCCTGGGCGTGGCCCAAGCCGCAACGACGGCCGAAATCCTGCCTGAAAGCCGGGAGATGCTGCGCCATGCGATCAGCTTGCACACGGTGGAAGGCGCCGGCCAGGTGCCGGTCCTGGCGAAGTATCTGGCAGACAAACTCAAGGCTGGTGGTTTTCCTGCTGCGGATATCGAGATCATCCCGGTAGGGGAGACCGCGGCGCTGGTCGCGCACTATCGCGGCACCGGCAAAGGCAAACCGATCTACCTGTCCGGGCACATGGACGTGGTGTCGGCACAGCGCAAGGACTGGACCCGCGATCCGTTCACGCTGATCGAAGAAAACGGCTATTTTTACGGGCGCGGCAGCGCGGACATGAAGACCGGCGTGGTGGTGCTGGTGCAAACCTTGATCCGCCTCAAGCGCGAGGGTTTCAAACCGAACCACGACTTGGTCCTGCTGCTCTCCGGCGACGAGGAAACCGCGATGGCCTCGACGCGTGAACTGGCCAAGCGCTATCACGACGCCGAGTTTCTGCTCAACGCCGATGCCGGCGGGGGCAGCATCGACCCGACCAGCGGCAAGCCGGTGTTGTACAAAGTGCAGGCTGCGGAAAAAACCTATGCCGACTTCCAGATTGCGCTCACCTCTGCCGGCGGCCATTCCAGCGAACCCAATCCTGCCAAGAATGCGATCTACCGCTTGTCGCGCGCAATCGACAAGGTTGCGGCCTATCATTTCCCGGTGTTGAGCAACGACATCACGCGCGCCTCGCTGGGCGCACTGGGTGCAAACACGTCCGGCGACCTGGGCGCGGCCATGCGTCAATTCGCGGCGCATCCGGATGATGCCAAGGCGGCCGCAACGCTCTCTGCCGACCCGGCGTACGTCGGCCAGATCCGCACCACCTGCGTGGCCACCATGCTCAACGGCGGGCACGCCTTGAATGCGCTGCCACAAAGCGCGAGCGTCAACATCAACTGCCGGATTTTTCCGGGCACGCCAGTTGACGCCGTGCGCGCCACGCTGGTCAAGGTGATCAGCGATCCTTCCGCCACCATCACCACGCTGCCACCGCCGCCGGTGTCGAGCCCGGCTTCGCCGCTGCGCAAGGACGTGATGGACGCCGTGGCCCACGCCGTACATCAGCGCTTTCCCGGCGTGGAAATCGTTCCGGGCATGTCCGCTGGTGCCACCGACAGCATGTATTTTCGCAACGCCGGGGTGCCGAGCTACGGCGTCAATGGCGCGTTCACCAAACCCGACGACACGTTTGCCCACGGCCTCAACGAAAAGCTTCCGGCCTCCGAACTCGCGGCCGGGCTGGACTTCTGGCATTCGTTGCTCACCCAGTTGGCAAAATAACCGTCGCCCGCCACCCGCCATTCCGCACGCGCAGATCGATTCACAACGCCGCATTGATTCAGGTGGCGGCGTTACGTGTTGGTGGACTGGCGGCACCACTGTCCGACCGTTTGGAGCCCACGCCCATGCGCCATCACCTCGTCCACCTTGCCAGCGTGCTCGTGTGTCTCCTCGCGTGCACCACTCTGGCTGCGCCCGCGCAAGCAGCGCAAGCCACGCCTGCAACCGCAAATTTCACTCTCGAACAAGTGCTGGCCTACCCGTTCCCTGCCGGGCTGGTGGCGGCCAGTGACGGCGCACACATTGCGTGGGTGATCAACCTGCGCGGTGCACGCAACGTCTGGGTTGCCGACGGGCCGGAGTTCAAGCCGCGCCAAATCACCCACTTCCCTGCTGACGACGGGCAGGAACTCAGCCAGCTTGCGTTCTCGCCATCGGGCCAGACGCTGGTGTTCGTGCGTGGTGGCGACCACGACGCCAACTGGTCGGCTGAAGGCGATCTGGCACCGAACCCGGCGTCCGCCACCGGACAACCCGAAATGCGCATCTGGGCGGTCGCGCTGCCAAAGGGCACACCTGTCGATGTGGTGGCTGGCGACATGCCGGCGCTGTCCGCGCAGGGTCAACTGGCCTACATCAAGCAGGACCAGGTGTGGACCGCGCCGCTCACGGCGGAAAGTCAGCGCAAGCGCCACAGCAACGAGGCGCACCTGGTACGCCGCCTGTTTTTCGATCGCGGCAAGGACGGCGACTTGCGCTGGTCTCCGGACGGCAAGCGGCTGGCGTTCGTCTCCGCTCGCGATGACCACGCGTTCATTGGCGTCTACACCAACGCGCAGACGCCGCTGGTGTATCTGGCGCCTTCCACCGGTATCGACGGCTCGCCACGCTGGTCGCCAGACGGCACCCGCATCGCATTCACGCGCCAGCCTGGCATGGGCGGCGCACCCGAGCCACTGCTGGAACTGACGCCGCAACCCTGGTCGATCTGGAACGCCGATGCCACCAGTGGCCATGCTCAACGCGTATGGCAAAGCCCAGACAGCCTGCTCGGCTCGTATCCACAAACTGCCGGCGAAGCGAACCTGCACTGGGCCGCAGATGCGCATGGCGCGGCTGCACGACTCGTGTTTCTGGCAGACCTCGACGGCTGGCCGCATCTGTACTCGGTCGAGGCAAGCGGCGGAGCCCCACTGCTGCTGACACCGGGCAAGTTCATGGTTGAGGATGTCGCGCAAAGTCGCGACCGCCGCAGCATGATCTACAGCGCGAACACCGGCACGACGACGGACGATCAGGATCGCCGCCATCTCTACAAGGTTGCCGTCGACAGCGCACAGCCCGTCGCCCTGACCCACGGCGATGAACTGCAGTGGACGCCAGTGTCTGCGGGCGATCAGCACATTGCATTCATCAACGCTGGCGCGAAACTGCCACCGGGCGTTGCCGTGGTAGCGGCTGACGGCACAGCCCAACGCGCGCTGCAACCGGAGTTGCTGCCCGCAGACTTCCCGAGCGCCCAACTGGTCGTGCCCAGGGCAGTCAGCTTCAGCGCGGCAGACGGAACGGTCGTGCACGGTCAACTGTTTCAGCCCAACGTGAGCAGTCAAACCACGCCCGGCATCATCTTCGTTCACGGTGGTCCGCCGCGACAGATGCTGCTGGGCTGGCATTACATGGATTACTACAGCAACAGCTATGCGGTGAACCAGTATCTGGCCAACCACGGTTTCACCGTGCTGTCGGTCAACTACCGCCTCGGTGTCGGCTACGGACACGCGTTTCACAATCCGCCACATGCCGGACCGGCGGGCGCTGCCGAGTATCAGGACGTGGTCGCCGGCGCCAAATTCTTGCAGGGCACCGCGGGTGTCGATCCGGCGCGCATCGGCATCTGGGGCGGGTCCTATGGCGGCTATCTCACTGCGCTCGCGCTGGCGCGCAACTCGGATATCTTCAAGGCCGGCGTGGACCTGCACGGCGTGCACGACTGGTCGCGCTTCGTCGACCTGGGCATCGGCAAAGTCATCGACCGCTACGAACAGGGCGATCGCAAACAAGCGCTGAAGGTAGCCTGGGAATCATCACCTGACGCGGCTATCGCACACTGGGCATCGCCGGTGCTGCTGATCCAGGGTGACGACGACCGCAACGTGCACTTTCTGCAGACGATCGACCTCGCGCGGCGCTTGCAAAAGCAGGGCGTGCCATTCAGCGAGCTGGTGCTGCCCAACGAAATCCACGGCTTCCTGCGGCACGCGTCATGGTTGCAAGCCGACCAGGCGACCGTTGATTTCTTCCGCACGCAATTCCTTCACGACCCGCACTGACGATTCATGCAAAATAGTGGTCGCCATGACCACGCCGACAAGTATCTGCTGTTTATCCTTGGCCGCAGCCTTGCTGCTGACGGTGGCCACGAGCGCCGCCGCGCAGAATATCTACAAGTGCACACACGGCGGGCAGGTCAGTTATACCGACCACCCATGCCCGCGTGGCCGCGGTGAGTTGTTGCATCAGGCTGATGACACCGATGTCATCGACCAGTACCTGCGCCTGGGCCAGGACCGGCAAGCACGCGCATACGCGCAGGCACGCCACCTTGATGCGCTCTACGAGCAGCGCGTGCGCATCCACGAACAAGCGTTGCAGGTGCGTGCGCAACGGCAAGCTGACGAGGCGTTCGCAGCGCAGGAGCGCGACGCGCAGGCACGGCAGCAGGCACTGGCTGACGCTGTCGCCAGCCAAGACCGGCTCCGTGCCGAGAACGACGCGCTGCGCACGCAAAACAATCAGTACCAAAACCAGCGTGCGCCACCGGTTTACAACCAAGCGCCGACCTATTGGAACGCTGTGCCGCCCTACTGGCGACCGCCACACCATGGCCCCGACCGCCCGCGCCCGAAAGAACCGGTGTTCCACCCGTGCAAGCAACTGGCCGGTGGTCGCGTGCAGTGTTGATTGCTCGTGCTTCGACCCTATGTTGATGAAGAGCGCCCGCCTCTATCCGCTATCACTCCCTTGTTCATGAAGGCCGACTTATGTCAACGCAAGCCACACCCACGCCACTTCGTATCGACTTCGTCTCCGACGTCTCCTGCCCGTGGTGTGCGATCGGGCTGACCGCGCTGGAGCAGGCACTGGCGAAACTGGACGGGGAGATCAGCGCAGAGATCCATCTGCAACCGTTCGAGCTGAATCCGCAACTGCCGCCGGAAGGCGAAGACACCACCGAGCATCTCGTGCGCAAGTACGGCAGTTCGCCCAAGCAGCTCGAAGCAAATCGCGAAATGATTCGCGAGCGCGGCGCGGCGCTCGGATTCACGTTCAACCTGGACCGGCGCACGCGCGTCTACAACACGTTTGACGCCCACCGCCTGCTGCACTGGGCCGAGATCGAAGGTCGCCATCTGCAACTCAAGCAGGCGTTGCTGAAGGCGTACTTCACCGACGGCGAGGACGTCAGCGCACACGACATTCTGGTGCGCGTGGCTGGCACCGTCGGCCTGGACGCCAACCGCGCGCGGCAACTGCTGGAAAGCGACGAGTACGCCAGCGAAGTGCGCACGCAGGAACAGTTCTATCTGGACCACGGCATCGGCTCGGTCCCAGCCACGATCGTCAACGGCCGCCACCTGATCTCCGGCGGCCAGCCCCCCGAAGCCTTCGAACAGGCCCTGCGCCAGATCGCCGCAAACAGTAAAGCCGAGCCTGCCGCAACCGAAGCCGCGTCTTCCTGACAGGTTTTTTGACGTCACATTGCGATTCCGTAGTCCAGCCACTGCCCGCCGCGCACGCGCCGTGCTCGTGCAGCACGGGCGCAGCCCGCCATCGTTACGCCAAGCGGATCGTGCAGGTTGACAAGGCGCCGAACCGTTCCCGCGCGACGATCATCCCGCAGATCGATCATGCGCGTGACCGCGAAAAGCATCCCCCTCACCCCAACCCTCTCCCCCTCGCAGGGGAGAGGGAGCAAAACGAAGCATCGCGCAGGTACTTACAGCAGCGCCTCCTAACCACTGCGATCAATAAGAAACTGGCTCGGACCGCGCAGCCGGTCGAGTCCGCAGCACAACGCGCCCCAGGTAAAGGAGCGGACCATCCTGACCCGCACCGGATGCGCGCACATGCAGCCGACGTACGATCCATGGCCGCTCGCCTTTGCCCCCTCTCCCCTGGCTTTGCCGCGGGAGAGGGGGCAAAAACGAAGCATCGCGCAGCTACTTACAGCAGCGCCTCCTGATCACTGCGATCAATCACTGGCTCGGACCGCGTAGCCGGTCAACCGCGCAGCACAACGTGTCCCGGGTAAAGCAGCGACCATCCTGACCCGCACTGGATGCGCGCACATGCAGGCGACGTACGATTATTCATGGCCGCTCGCCTTGGCTCCCTCTCCCCTGGCTTTGCCGGGGGAGAGGGTTGGGGTGAGGGGGATGCTTTTCGCTGTTACCCGCCTTTTTGTCGGAACAGACACGGCAGCTACGGACGTGCTGTCGAAAAGCCCGGCCTCGGCTCACGCACTTGCCGCCGAGGACGGGCCGCAAGCGGCAAGCGCAAAGAGGGAAGGCCTTCTCTTTGGTTACTTTTTCTTGGCCACGCAAGAGAAAGGCACCCGGGCCGCGCAGCGGGTCGAAAGCTCTTGGCTCGCATGCGAAGAAGCAAGAGCAAGAGCGTCCCCCTCACCCCAACCCTCTCCCCCTCGCAGGGGAGAGGGAGCAAAACGAAGCATCGCGCAGCTACTTACAGCAGCGCCTCCTGATCACTGCGATCAATAAGAAACTGGCTCTGACCGCGCAGCCGGTCGAGTCCGCAGCACAACGCGCCCCAGGTAAAGCAGCGACCATCCTGACCCGCACTGGATGCGCAACTATGCAGGCGAGGTACGATTATTCATGGCCGCTCGCCTTGGCTCCCTCTCCCCTGGCTTTGCCTGGGGAGAGGGTTGGGGTGAGGGGGATGCTTTTCGCTGTCACCCGCCTTTTTGTCGGAACAGACACGGCAGCTAAGGATGTGCTGCAAAAAGCCCGGCTTCGGCTCACGCACTTGCCGCCGAGGACGGGCCGCAAGCGGCGAGCGCAAAGAGGGAAGGCCTTCTCTTTGGTTACTTTTTCTTGGCCACGCAAGAGAAAGTGACTCGGGCCGCGCAGGGGATCGAAAGCTCTTGGCTCGCATGCGAACAAGCAAGAGCAAGAGCGTCCCCCTCACCACAACCCTCTCCCCCTCGCAGGGGAGAGGGGGCAAAACACCGTCGCGGCGGAGAGGGGGCAAAACACCGTCGCGGCGGAGAGGGAGTAACACCGTCGCGGCGGAGAGGGAGTAACACCGTCGTGGCGGCGAGGGAGTAACGGCGTGCCGCGGAGAAGGAGTAGCGGCGTGCCGCGGAGAAGGAGTAACGGCGTGCGGCGGAGAGGGAGTCAGGGCGCGCGGCGGGGAAGGAGTAATGGCGCGCGGCGAAGGCCCGACTGAAGGAGAGGGGGGGTAAACGAGAACGGCAAAGGAAAGGCCCGCCTAATGGCGGGCCTTTCCTCAGCAGCGAGGAGCGGCGCCCCTTACCGAGCGAGGGGCGGAGCCCATTACCCCGGGCGGGGCGGAGTCCACTATCCCAGCAGGACGCGATTCATGCGCTGGACGAAGGCCGAGGGATCGGGCAACTGGGCGCCGGCGGAGATTTCGGCTTGTTCCAGGAGCAAGGTCGCCAGGTCCTTGGCTTTGGCTTCGTCGGTTTCGGCCTCGACGCGCTTGACCAGGGGGTGCGCCGGATTGATTTCCAGGGTCGGTTTGGACTCGGGCATGGCCTGGCCGGCTTCGCGCAGCAGGCGGGTCAGGTGGGGGGCCATTTCGTAGTCAGACAGGGCCAGACAGGATGGGGAATCGGTGAGGCGGGCGGAGACTTTGACGTCGCCTACGCGGTCACCCAGCATCTCCTTGAGTTTCTTCAGCAGCGGCTCGGCTTCTTTCGTGGCCTCTTCCTGCTTTTTCTTGTCGGCTTCGTCCAGCGGGACGTCACCCTTGGCGACGTTGTGCAGTTTCTTGCCTGCGTATTCGCTCAGGCTGCCAAGCATCCACTCGTCGATGCGGTCGGACATCAGGAGCACTTCGGTGCCCTTGGCCTTGAACGCCTCCAGCTGCGGGCTGCCGAATGCGGCGGTATGGCTCTCCGCGGTGATGTACCAGATCGTGTCCTGGTTGGCGCCGGCGTTTTCGGCCATGCGCGCGATGTAGTCGTCGAAGGACACCGTCGGCTTGCTGTCATCGCTGTGGGTGGAGGCGAAACGCAGCAGCTTGGCGATGCGCTCGCGGTTGGCGTGGTCCTCGCCGATGCCTTCCTTGAGCGTGTTGCCGAAGGCCTTGTAGAAGGTGGTGAACTTCTCGGGCTCGTCGCGCGCCAGCGACTCGATCAGATCCAGCACGCGCTTCACGCAGGCGGATTTGATCCGGTCCAGCTGGCGGTTCTGCTGCAACAGCTCGCGGCTGACGTTGAGCGGCAGGTCATCGGCATCGATCACGCCGCGCACGAAGCGCAGGTAGTTGGGCAGCAGCTCCTCGGCGGCGTCCATGACGAAAACGCGCTTGATGTAAAGCTTCAGGCCCTTGCGCTCGTCGCGGCCGCCCATCATCAGGTCGAACGGCGGCTGCGAGGGTACGTACAGCAAGGTGGTGAAGCTCTGGCTGCCCTCGACCCGGTTGTGGCTCCAGGCCAAAGCGTCGTTGAAATCGTGGCCGAGCGACTTGTAGAAGCCCTGGTAATCCGCGTCGCTGATCTCCGACTTGGGTTTGGTCCACAGCGCGGAGGCGGCGTTGACGGTTTCCCAGTCGATGGACGCGCCGTC
>JBDSWR010000098.1:0-21559 GCA_039926605.1 Rhodanobacter sp.
GAGCGCACGATCATCCAGTGGGACAAGGATGACCTGGACACCATGAAGATCCTCAAGGTGGATTGCCTGGCGCTGGGCATGCTCACTTGCGTGCACAAATGCCTGGACCTGCTGCGCCGGCATCGCGCCCAGGATTACACGCTGGCCACTTTGCCGGCAGAAGACCCACAGACCTATCGCATGATCCAGCGCGCCGATACCGTTGGCGTGTTCCAGATTGAAAGCCGCGCCCAGATGGCCATGTCGCCGCGGCTGCGACCGGCGAGTTTCTACGACCTGGTGATCCAGGTGGCGCTGGTGCGTCCCGGTCCGATCCAGGGCGGCATGGTGCATCCCTACCTGCGCCGGCGGAACGGCGAAGAGGTGATCGACTATCCGTCGGCTGACCTGAAAGCAGTGCTGGAGCGCACGCTGGGCGTACCGCTGTTCCAGGAGCAGGTGATGAAACTGGCGATCGTCGCTGCCGGTTACAGCGCCGGCGAGGCCGACCAGTTACGCCGCGCCATGGCCGCGTGGAAACGCCACGGCGGCATGGAAAAGCATCGTGAACGGATCTCTCGCGGCATGCTGGAACGCGGCTACAGCGCGGAGTTTGCCGCGCAGCTGTTCGAGCAGATCAAGGGCTTTGGTTCGTATGGTTTCCCGGAAAGCCACGCTGCCAGTTTTGCCGGCATTGTGTACGCCAGTTGCTGGCTGAAATGCCACGAGCCGGCGGCATATGCCTGCGCACTGCTCAATTCCCAGCCCATGGGTTTTTATGCACCAAGCCAGATCGTGCAGGATGCCCAACGGCATCACCTCGAGGTGCGCGCGGTCGATGTGAAACACAGTGACTGGGATTGCACGCTGGAAAGCGAGCCACTGGCACCGCGGCAACAACCGGCGATCCGGCTCGGCCTGCGGCAGGTGCGCGGTTTGAGTCAAACCATGGCGCAACGGCTCGTCGATGCCCGGGCGGTTGCCGCATTCATGGATGTCGCCGACCTGTGCACGCGCGCGGCTCTGGATCAGTCACAGCGCGAAGCGCTGGCCGCAGCCGGTGCGTTGCACAACCTCGTCGGCCATCGCCATCGGGCGCGTTGGGCGGTTGCCGGTGTCGAGCGCCAACTGCCGCTGTTCGGGCATGCCAGTCCGCCAGAAACTGCCGTCGAGCTGCCAGCACCATCACAAGCCCAAGACACCCTGGCCGATTACGCGCGCCTTGGGCTGAGCCTGGGCCCGCATCCGGTGCAGCAGATACGCGCGCATCTGCTTGCCGCGCATTATCTGGATTCGCGCACGCTGCGCCTGCGCTCCGCCGCCAACCACGTTCGCGCGGCCGGGCTGGTAACCCAGCGCCAGCGCCCGCAAACCGCCAGCGGCGTCACCTTCATTACGCTGGAGGATGAGTTCGGGCCGATCAACGTGATTGTCTGGCGCCAGGTGGCCGAACGCCAGCACCGTACCTTTCTGGAAGCACGCCTGCTCGGCGTCGAAGGCCGCTGGGAACAAGTCAACGGCGTCAGCAACCTGATTGCCCATCGTCTTACCGACATGAGCAGCTTGCTGGGCACGCTGGATGTGCGCTCGCGCGATTTTCATTGAGGGTGCACACGAGCTGGCTGGTCGGGCGCGACGCCGCCACAGCGCCAGCCATGCTCGTACTGGGAGTACACAGTCACGTACACGCAACAGGTTCTCGACGTCGCGCCGACGTGTCCGCGACAACACTTGAGCACGCCACCGAACTCGGGCGGCGCTTTCGGAGAGCACACATGGGCAACACGAATCTTCCCCAGGCCGGCGCGGCCAACATGCCCAATAGCCGGGATACCTTGAGCGGCGAAGAACAACTTACTGACGCAGAAAGATGGGAGCGCGACCACGGCGCAAAATCGCGTGGCGGCGGGTTTACACCGAACCGCTCGACAACCGCGTCGACACCCCATGAGCAACGCGCCGACACCGACACCGACACCGACACGACAGCAACGCCCGACAGCACCGCCGACACGTCGCACAAGGCTGACGAGCTGGCGCCCGATGACCCGTACAACCCGCGCAACACCACGGGCGCGGGTGATCCGCCAGCGCAGCGTAGCCATATACATACCGGCCATTCCCCATTCGACGCCACCTGAGTCGGGAAGGGAATCACGTGGTCAGGACCTATGGCACAGTGCCGCGCGCATCCACGGGCGGACGTGTTTGCCGATATTTGGGCTGGCCGTGGCGCGTGCCTGCGTGCGGGTACCGCACCATGCCCAGCAATCAACCTCGAGCCTGTCGCATAGCGGCGCAGCGTCGAACGGTGCGCGTACCTTGAGGTCATTGTCACGGTAGCAATACACGTCGCGTGACTTGCGGGAAGGTGGCATCGCAGCGCACGTCAATACGCTGCCACGACGCATTTGCTTGCCCTGCGACCCGGCACCGGTGCGGCGCGCCCGAGCTTGAGCACAGCGATCTTCCGCCGCGGCTTTCCGACGACGGGAGCGATTCAGTTGCGCGGGACATCGCAGATCTTCACTGAAGGCGCACCTGGGCGACGTCATTCTTGTCCACATGCAAGTCGCTCCGCTGCAATACAGCGTCGCCTGGCGAATCCGTCCACATTCGGCACTCTGTCATGACTCAATTTGCTTGCGATCTGCAACACCCTGGTACACCGCTTGCGCACGTCTGGTCGCATACCATCGGCAGTGGGCGGGCGCATCTGGCGCTGCGCGCTGACTGGCAGGCGCAGATGCGCAAGGTGCGCGCGGAGCTGGGCTGCCGACATGTGCGCTTCCACGCGATCCTGTCCGACGACATGGGCACGGTCCTGATAGAGCAGGGTGAACTGCTGTACGGGTTTTTCAATGCGGACCAGATCTTCGATTTTCTGATCGGGATTGGCATGCGGCCGTTTGTCGAACTCAGCTTCATGCCCACCGCGCTCGCTTCCGGCGACAAGACCGTCTTCAGCTTTCGCGGCGATGTGACACCGCCAAAGGACTATGCACAGTGGGGCACGCTGATCCACACCCTGGTCAGTCACTGGGTCACGCGCTACGGCGTGGACGAGGTACGCCAGTGGTTTTTCGAGGTGTGGAATGAGCCCAATCTGGAGGCGTTCTGGACCGGTGGTCAGGACGGCTATTTCGAGCTGTACCGCACCACGGCGAAGGCGATCAAGGCGGTCGATACGCAGTTGCAGGTTGGCGGTCCGGCCAGCGCCAGCGATGCGTGGATCAAGGAGTTCGTGGACTTTTGCGAGCGCGAGGACTTGCCCGCCGATTTCATCTCCACCCATCACTACCCGACCGACGCGCTGGGCAAGCCGGGCGATGACACCGAGAAGCAGTTGTCGCTGGCCACCCGCGACGTATTGCTCAAGCGCACGCGCGAGACGGTCGAGGCCGCCCGCGGCAAACCGGTTTACTACACCGAGTGGAGCAGTTCATCAAATCCATTCTTTCACCGTCATGACGAACCGTATGCCGCCGCATTCATCCTGAAAAGTTTTCTCGACGTGGCCGATCTGGTCAAGGGCTACAGCTACTGGACCTTCTCCGACATCTTTGCGGAGAACTATTTTTCTTCGGTACCGTTCCATGGTGGGTTCGGCTTGCTGACCATTCATGGCATTGCCAAGCCCAGCTATCGCGCGTTCCAGTTGCTGCATCGTCTTGGTCACGAGCGGCTGGCAGTCACCGGTGAGCACGCCACGGTGGATGCGTGGGTGGTGCGCGATGGAGCGCGGGTCGCCGTGGTGCTGGTGAACCGCGCGTTTCCCGGCCATCCGATCGAGCGTGAAACGGTCAACATGCGCTTGCATGCGGCGTCGTCGCCAATCGTTGCGTGGCTGGAACGAATTGACGAGGATCACTGCAACCCACGACGACTGTGGGAAGCGCTGGGTAGCTCGCCGTACCCCGATCCGGCCGAACTGGCCGCGTTGCATGCGGCGTCCGAACTGCGCCGCGAGGTGATGACTGTGCAGGACACCAGCGACGGCTGCATGTTTCATCTGGACGTGCCGCCCGACGGTATTGCCTGCGTCACGCTGGAGTTTGCCCAATGACCACGGTGCAGCGGTGGGTGTCGGCATCAATGACACACTGCTGGCGTAAGCACGGCGCCATCCAGCCATGCGTCGCTTGAAGGAGCTTCCCCATGAGCAACGAACGAGGGTCCACTGCCTGTGCCAATACCGACTGCGCCTGTATGGTTGGCGACGGGCAGGCCTGCTGCAGTAGCCACTGCGAACACGCGGCCGGGCAGAACGGCAAGGTTGAAAACGAGATGCGCAGCGGCTGTGCATGCGGTCACCCCGAGTGCGACCAGCCAGCCGACTGAATCAAGCGTATTCGCCGACGCAGTCGCCACGGAGCCACAGCATGCAGCGGAACGCGTCAATCCCATTTGCTGCCACGGCAGTGCGATGCAATCGCTCCGAAGCGGTGCTGGCAAATTTGCACAGACGCAGCGGTCCGCTGTTGCCTGGCATCGGCGTTGCCGCCGCTCTATCGGCGACCGTGCATTACACGCCGCGCTGAGGCGCTCGGCGATGAGCGCTCACACAACGACGCATGGCGCTCGGAGTACGTCGACCGATACTGGAGCCGGTAAGCCCGCGCGCTGGCTGCGCTGGACGGCACGCATCGGCTTTGTTGCTGAAGGGCTCGTGTATGTGCTGATCGGTGGTTTCGCGCTGGTCGTCGCGTTCGAACCGGGCGGACGTCCGCAAGGTTCGGCCGGTGCGCTGGCGCAGCTCGGCGATGCGCCCTTGGGCAAAGCGATGTTGACCGTGCTTGCGGCAGGTTTGGCGGCGTTCGTGCTGTGGCAGGGTGCGCGAGCGCTGTTCGATCCCGAGCATCGACGTGATCGCTGGACTGTAAAACGCATCGCCATGCGTCTCGGGTTTCTGTTGAACGCCGCGTTGCATGCGGTCCTCGTCGGCGACGCGGTATGGCACGTGCTGACCGCCGGCGGCGATGGCAATCATGGCCAGACGCAGGCGCTGTGGACGCAGCGCATCATGCAGCTGCCACTCGGGCGTTGGGCCGTCGCACTGACCGGCATCGGCATTGTGTTGTTTGGACTGTTCCAGTTCTATCGCGCCGCCACCGGCGTGGCGAACAAGGGCCTTGATCTGAGCCACACGCGGCTGCGCATCCCGCTGCTCACGCTCGGCGTCATTGGCTGCGCCGCTTGCGGCGTCGTGTTCGCGTTGATCGGCGTGTTGCTCGTGCATGCCGCCTGGCGTTACGACGCGAGCCAGGCCAAGGGTGTTGCTGGCGCGCTGTCCACCTTGCACACGCAACCGTACGGTCCGTGGGTGCTTGGCGCGGTCGCAGTCGGCTTGATCGCCTATGGGCTGTTTCAAATCGCCCGGGCGCGCTTTGCGTCATTCCTGCGCCTTTAGCTAAGCGCAAGCACGGGTTCTGCATGTGCAGATGGTGGTGGCGCACGCCTGCGCTCGCGCTAGTCGACCAGGTTGTGGCTTTCCGTGGTGCCGATCAGCTCTGTGCGCTTCGGCGTGCGCTGCTGGCGTTTCAGCAAGGGATGCAGGAACACGGCGCCAAGGATGATTACCACGCCGACGTAGAACGTGACGGTCAGTTCGTGCTGCTCGCCCAGCAGCAGCATGGCCAGAATAATGGCGTACACCGGCTCCAGATTGGTCACCATCTGGGTGCCGAACGCCGTCATGTGGCGCAGCGCCACCAGTGCCAGTGCAAACGGCAGCAACGTGCAGCCGAACGACAACGCCGCCAGCAGCAGGGCGTCGTGCATGTCCGGCAACACGAACAGGGGCCCGCCATGCGGCAGCAGCGGCGCCAGCAAGGTCAGGAACACGGTGCCGGTCCCCAGCTCTATGAAGGTCACTGTCAGCGGGTCGCCACTCTCCACAAAGCGCTTGTTGAGCGAGCCGAACAGCGCCACGAAGATGGCCGACAACACGCCTACCGCCAGCCCGGCGTGCATGTCACTGGGCACGCCGCCGACCACCAGAATCACGCCGGGAATCATTGCCGCGCCGATCATCAATTCGCGCGGATCAAACTTGCGTTTGGCAATCCACGGCTCGGTAAATGCCATGAATACCGGGGCCAGCGCGATGCAGGTGGCACCAACCGAGGCGTTGGACAACTTGATCGAGGTGTAGAAACTCAACCAGTGCAGAGCCACCAGCGCGCCGATGCCTGCATACGCCCAGATCAGGCGTGCAGGCATCGCCCGCAAGCCACGCCACACCTGCGGCACCAGTCCCAGCACGGCGATCACCAAGGCCATGCGCCACCACACCAACTGCATTGCCGGCAGCGTGATCAGCTTGCCGAGGATGGCGGTGAATCCCCATAACAAGACGCAGAAATGAATCTGCAGGCGGGCACGGTTGACGGCTTGCATCTGGGGAGTCGAAGGTGGGATGAGCAGCCATTGTAGATGTGCGTGGAGGTTCCTGCGCAGTACATTGCTGCCGCCGCGGCGTCGCTGCGGAAAGGGGCTGGCGCGCAGCCACAAGCGCCGCGCCAAGGTGCCGCGCAGGGGCGGTTCCGGAGGCGGTACTCAGCGCTGCGGCGTCGCTGCCGCCTTGGCCTTCTCGGCGCTCGGCAGGGTGCCGGAGTTGCGCAATTGATGAAGCACGACGCGACAAGTGTTGTCCACATTCTGGTCGTGGCTGGGTGCAATCAACGCCAGCAACGCCGCGGCGGGCGCGGCGACCACGGCCAGCGCCGCCACACCAGCGCCGCGCAGCAACAACGGGCCCTTTTGCACGCCCACATCCGGATGTTTCAGCGTGCCCTTGACGAACAGCGGCGAGCGCAGGGAGAGAATGCGCACGCCACGGGTGTGCGGTTGTACTTCAAGATCGAGCTCCTCAGTGGCCAGGTTCACCGTACCGTCCATGTTGATCACCGCATCCCCGGTGTCGAATACGAACAGGCGCACGTCGAATACACCGTTTTTTGCGGCCAGGTCCGTGGCCGCGCAGTGAATCGGCACAGTTTCGTCGCCAAACAGCTTGGCCAGGATGATATTGCCCACGTTGAGGCCGGCGGTTTCCAGCAAGACCTTGCTGATGGCACCGTCATTCATCAGCAGTTTCACGCTGCCGTCCGCGCTGCCAAGCAGGGCGGCGACAGAGTTGCCTTGCGCGGTGAGTTTGGCGTCGCCATTGATCTCGCCCAGGCTGGTCTGCATCGGGGCAAATGTCGGAAACAGTTGCTTGAGCTTGAGGTGGCGCATGGACAGCTCAAGTGCGCCGTGGATTGGTGATTTGGTGCTGTCAAGGCGCAGCTTGCCCGCCGCCGTTCCATTGGCGATCCCGACGCGCAGGGGATCGAGCGTGAGTACGCCGTCATCCAGCAGCAGATGGGTCGACAACGCGTCGATCGGCAACGCCTTGCCGTGGGCAATGCGCGCGGCGCTATACATGACGTCGGCGTCCATCGTGCGCCAACGCGCAGTGCGGAATGGGGCAACCGGCAGGACCTTGTCCGCGGGCTGTGGCGCAGTGTCGTTGGTTGAGTCCGTTTGTGCCTCGGAATCGATACCGATCAATGCTGCCGTGTCAGACAGTTGCAAAATCCTGGAGGACACCTTGCCGCTGAGTTTCGACCGTGCGTCGGCACCAGTGGAAACGAAATCCAGATCGCCCGCAAGATCACTGCCACCGACGCGTCCGCGAAAATTCCGGTAATGGTACTCACGGTTGATGCGCCCCAACTTCGCCTGCAAATGCCCTTCGGTGGCATACGGCGGTGTGTCGGGCAAAGTGATGCCGGTGAACGCGTAAAGCTTGCTCATGCTGGAGCCGGAAAACCACAGGCGCACATCCAGTGCGCCTAGGTGCAGCGGGTCAGTGAGTGTGCCCACAAACGCGATGTGGCTGTCACCCAGGTGGATCTCTGCCTGCACCGGGAACGGACGGGTGGTGACTTGCAATGCCAGCACGCTGCCAGTCTTGCCGTGACCCGTGGCGGGTGTACCCTGAAATTTCCCTTTGGCCGTCCAGTTGAATTGGTAGCTGGTTGCCGCCGTGGCGTCGCCGACGCGGTCCTGGTCCTGCCCGCTCGATGCCAGCTCCTTCTTCACTGCCTTGCCCACGGTTTTCTGCGCCTGCTCGCGCGCGTCGGTGGATTGCTGCGCGACGATCTGGTCGTAGGGGATCGCCTGCTGCAGCGCTGTCACGGCAATGGCGAGCTGCGTTTGTGTGAGCGCATCGGTCAGGTTGATCTGCCCCTGGTCCAGACCGATTGAACCCACCTGCAGTGTCCACGCGGATGGCTCGACGTGCTGAGGCGGAGTAAAGGTCCAGGTCGCGCGTCCGTCCTTGTCGCGTTGCAAGTTGACCCTGGGCTGCACCAGTTGCACCGATGGCACGCTGATACGGTGGGCCAGCAATGGTAGTGGCGACAGGTCAAAACGCAGCGCCTCCACGTGGGCAAATTGCGCTTCCTGTGCCCACGGTGGGTTGGCGATGCTGACGTCGCGCGCCGTGAACTGCGGCCATGGCACCAGGGCGCGCATCCAGCCGCCTGAAATGTTGCGGCGCCAGTCGACGGTCAGATCACCGTGGATGTCCAGCGGGCGACCGATCGCTTGGCTCATGCGCTCACTCAACCAGGGTTTGGCGCGGTTCCAGTTGAACGAGGCAATCAGGATCAGCAACACCAGGAGCACTGGAACCAGTGCTCCCGCGATCCAGATCGCCAGCTTGACGTTGCGTTTCATCCACCCGATCCCTTGCGCAGATGTGCGCGGCGGTCAATGTGACACTGATAGCGCAGAGCATGACAAGATTGTGTGTGGGTGGGGCGCTGGAGTCAGGCGATGTTCACCGCCGGTTGTGTTGCCCCAGGGTGGGCGGACTGCTTGCGGCGGGTGCACCGGCGGGCGTCACGCGGCGCCGCAGGCGCTTCACCTGGGCTGGTGTCGCGTTGAACTGCAGTGGCGGTCCTTGTTGCTTCCCACGCCGTGCGTGCAGGATGGCGCTCGGCACCAGACTGTGCCCGGCAGACGTGAATTGATGGAATGCGCCCGCGACAGCGCCGGCGCGGTAGCAACTACGCTGCATGGTGCCAGCAGCGCTGCGCACGGACGAGCGTTCACCCGTTCGGGCCCCACATCAGTGATTGTGCTCCGCAGGCTTCGCCATGCGCACCGGGGCGGAGATGTCGCACACGCCGATCTTGCTTGCCGGGGTCTGGTAAAACGCATCGTGGCGGTTGCGTTGAGCGGCGATCAACGCGGCGAAAGTGGCGCTGTCGGTGCGCAGCACTTCGATGCCCACGCGCTGCGCCGTGGGCACGTCGGCATCCATGTGCGCCGATTTGATCGTCACGCGCTGCGCGGGTTCTGCGTAGAAGCCCATCGGAGCGGTTCCGCGCGGCAGCCCGGACAGCAGCGGCATGCCTTCCAGCACGCGGCCAGCGATGGCCAGATTACGATCCAGTCGACGCGGCGCCTGACCGATCACCGCGTACAGCGAGCTGCCGTTGCCGGTTTCCGGCCCGTTGTCGCGCGCGACGCCGACCATGCCGTAGCAGTGCGGCAGCCATTCCTGTCCGCTGGCTGGATCGCGTGCCACCGGAAAGCCGTCGCTGAAGCCCACCTGTGGCGCATACACGTCGCCGTCGGGCAGTGCCGTCCATGCTTGCTTCGGGTCGATGGTGCGGGTGTATTCCGGCGGCAGCGTGAGCTTCGCCGTGCCGAGGGATTTTGCCGGCACGTTGTAGCCGTTGTCGGCGTCTTCCGGCGCCCCCCACTGGGTCACGAAGTTGTCCTGCACGCGGATTACCGCAAGGCCGTCGAAATAGTGCTCGCGCACCAGAGTGCGAATGTTCGCTGCGTGCAGGGGCGTGAAATGCGGCGCCAGCTCAATCACCACGCGGCCGCTGGTCAATTGCATCACCAGCAGGTTGTGCGGATCGGGATGGCGCCATTCGGCGGGTCTGGATTTCGCCAGCAACTCGCTGGCGCTGGGCGTGGCTTGGCTTTGCTCGGCGGCCAACGCGGGCAGCAGCGGCAGGCAGCCGGCCAGGGTCAGCGCGGCGATAAGGCAGTGGTGACGCATGGCGCTCCCCGGCAATCAACGAATCGGCAAGAGCTGCAACTTAGCAGAGGCGCGACAGGCATCTGCCACGCATGACTTCCGGCCCATTCACTAGTGTCAAGTTAATACTATTGTTCACTTCAACGAAAGCCGGCGGAGTGGAGACCCCAGTGGACGATCCATCCATGCAACTCAAGAAGTTCCAGAAGGAGCTTTCCAGCGGCACGGTGGCATTGGTGCTGCTCGCCGTGCTTGGCCAATCGCGGCAACCGCTGTACGGCTACCAGATCGCCAAGCGACTGGAGCCGGTCGGGGAAGGTGTCCTGGCGGGCAAGCAGAGTGCGCTGTATCCGGTGCTGCGCAATCTGGAAGCCACTGGCCTGCTGGCAAGCGAAGTTGAACCGTCCGTCAGTGGGCCGCCAAGGCGCTATTACCGCATCACCAAACCCGGGCGCGAAGCACTGCGCGAGTGGACCGCAGCCTGGGTCGCCACCCGGGATTCCGTCGACAACGTCTTGCAAGGAGGGGTGTCATGACTACGCCACGCACCATCGCTGCATATCTTCAGCAGTTGCGCGCCGTCTTGCGCGGTGCCGATCCGGCACTGATCCAGGATGCGCTGTATGACGCAGAGGAACACCTGCGCGCGGAGCTGGCCGAACACCCCGAGCGTGACGAGGCGCAGATGCTGGAGCACGTCGTGGGCAGCTACGGTGCGCCGGAGGAGGTCGCAGATATCTATCGGGATCAGGAGATCAGAGTCCAACGCGCCATTCGCCCGCCACCACCGGCTGTGCGGCGTTCATGGCTTGGGCGATTCTTCGGCGTCGCTGCCGACCCGCGGGCGTATGCGGCACTGTTCTACATGCTGCTGTCGCTGGCGACCGGCATTTTCTATTTCACCTGGGTGACGGCCGGGTTGTCCTTGTCCGTGGGATTGTCGGTACTGATCATCGGCTTGCCGTTCATCGTGCTGTTCTTTGGCAGTGTGCGCGTGCTGTCGCTGGTCGAAGGGCGCGTGGTGGAAGCGATGCTCGGCATGCGCATGCCGCGCCGTCCGGCCTATCCGACACAGGACATACCGCTGATGCGGCGTATCGCGAGCATGTTCATGGATGTGCACACCTGGACCACGCTCTGCTACATGTGGCTGATGTTACCGTTGGGGATCGTGTATTTCACCGTGGTGGTGACCTTGCTCGGCATCTCGGTGGGCCTGATCGGCATGTCGCTGCTGCTGGCCTTCGGCAGTGATTGGTTGCCAGGCGTGTACGTCAACCATCAGCCCATGGTGGACTGGGGTTTCGGCGCCCACGTACCGGGTTGGGGCGATGCGTTGGTGATGGTCGTGGTCGGGGTCGTGCTGCTGTTCGGCACGCTGCATCTGGCGCGCGGCATCGGCCGCATGCACGGGCATATCGCCAAGCACATGCTGGTGCGGCGCGCGTCGGACTGAACGGAATCGATCCGTGTGCAGATGGCGTTGATCAGCGGTCAAACGCGGAACCGGCGTCGGCAGCCGCCCCGGTTTCGCGGCAGAATGCAAACCTGCGCTGTGCGTGTGTGCATTGCCCCTGCACGACGCCAACAGCACCCGCGCTCTCTGGAACCGACCCATGACCGACAACTCCGTTCCCATCGACCTTGCCGTGATCGGCGGCAGTGGCCTGTACACCCTGGCCGGGCTGGAGCACGCCACGCGGCATGTTGTGGAAACGCCGTATGGGGCACCTTCCGCTGCAGTCGTGGTGGGTGATTTTGCCGGGCGCCGGGTGGCCTTCCTGGCACGGCACGGCGAAGGGCACACGCTGGCGCCGCATCGGGTCAACTACCGCGCGAATGTATGGGCGTTGCATCAGCTTGGGGTGCGGCGGATCGTGGGCATCAATGCCGTGGGTGGGATCCGCGCCGACATGGGCCCGCGCGTCATTGTCGTGCCGGATCAATTGATCGATTACACGCACGGTCGAGTATCCAGCTTTTGCGATGCCGAAGGCGCCGAAGTGCAACATGTCGACTTCAGTGCGCCGTACACCGAATCACTGCGCCAGGATTTGCTGGCGGCGGCGCGCGCCGCGCAGGTGCCGGTGATCGACGGTGGCTGTTACGGCGCAACGCAAGGTCCACGTCTGGAAACCCGTGCTGAAATCGCGCGCATGCAGCGCGACGGCTGCGACCTGGTTGGCATGACCGGCATGCCCGAGGCGGTGCTGGCGCGCGAGTTGGCGCTGGACTACGCGTGTCTGGCACTGGTTGCCAACTTCGCCGCCGGTTGCGGTGACGAGGCGGAAATCAGCATCGACGAAATTTTTGCGCACCTGGCCGCCGCCACGGCCGAGGTGCCGCGCATCTTGCAGATGCTGCTGGGCGGTGGCCACCCGCGCTGGCCGCGCTGAAGACATCGAAGCAACCGGCGGCCGTATCCGCGTGCCTGGATCCCGTCCGTGGCGAAAGCGGTGCGAAGCCAGTCTGCAAGCTTTTGCCACCGGCGCGCCGCCGTGAGGTATCCACGCACCGGAGGGCGCCGGCTGCTGGTCAGGGCGGGGGCGTGCCTGGGCCAGTCGCCACGCCATGCGGAAGCGCTCGCAGCCTGGGCAAGGGGAGCAGTCAGCCACTAGTGCGTGCGTTGGTACTGAGATAGTCTCGCTCAGTATCAACAACGTTTTGCTGCCTTGACTCCCGAGGGCTTCATGCCGGTCGCCAGCCATCGCCACGTTGCTTCAACTGATCGGGTTGTCCCGTTCCTCGCACGCGACGGCGTGGCATGCAATGTTGTCCAGGTGCGCGGCGCGCGCACGCCCGACAAGGGTCCGGTACTGCTGGTGCACGGCGCGGGCGTACGCGCCAACATTTTTCGTGCGCCGGTCCACGCGACTGTCGTCGACCTGTTGCTGGACGCCGGCTATGACGTGTGGATGGAGAACTGGCGCGCCAGCATTGACCTGACGCCGTGCCGCTGGACGATCGACCAGGCCGCGCTGTACGACCACCCGGCGGCAGTGGAAACGGTGCTTGCGCAGACCGGTGCCACGACGCTGAAGGCGATCGTGCACTGCCAGGGGTCCACGTCATTTTGTCTGACTGCGGCCTTGGGTCTGGTGCCGCAGGTGACCACGATCGTGAGCAATGCGGTCTCCTTTCATACCGTCGTGCCGCGCGCGGCGCGGCTGAAGGGGATCGTCAGTGTGCCGCTGTTGTCGGCACTCACGCCGTTCGTGAACCCGCAGTGGGGGCTGCGCCCGCCCACCCTGCTGGCCAAAGTGTTGAACGGCGTGGTCCGGGTTGCCCAC
Organism: Rhodanobacter sp.; assembly: GCA_039926605.1. Lineage (GTDB taxonomy): Bacteria > Pseudomonadota > Gammaproteobacteria > Xanthomonadales > Rhodanobacteraceae > Rhodanobacter. The sequence continues at coordinate 13,318 of JBDSWR010000098.1, forward strand.
CACGAGTGCGACAACATCGTGTGCCGCTGGTCGAGCTTTGCCTATGGCGTTGGCTTTCCCACACTGTGGCGGCATGAGAATTTGAATCCGGCAACGCATGACTGGCTGCAACAGGAATTCGCCGCGGTGCCATTGTCGTTTTTTCAGCAGATGGCCAAGTGCATTTCAGCCGGCCATCTGGTGGCGTATGACCGGCGTGCCGAGATGCCGGCGGACGTGATTGCCGTAAAGCCGCAGACCGAAGCGCGCTTCGTGTTTTTCGCCGGCGAGAAGAATCGCTGTTTTCTTCCAGAGAGTCAGCAACGCAGCTTTGCGTGGCTGGACGGTTTGCGGCCCGGGTATCACGCGCTGCATATCATTCCCGAATATGGGCATCTGGACATCTTCATGGGGCGCGATGCCCACCGCGACGTACTACCGCTGATGCTGCAGGAGCTCAATCGACCCGACTGAGCGCGAGGTGATACATGGCACTTCACCGCAGACTGCGACGACAAACCGACCGCCATGCGTTGGTGGATGGCATTCCGTTCACGCTGCCCGGGGCGGCGGTAGACCGGCCGGCCTGCATGGTCGCCTTCCCCGTCAACGCGCAACGCGTGGCGGAGCTGCCGTTGGGCGCAGGACTGGCTGCCGTCACGGGGTCAGCAAGCCGTAGCGTTATCCCCCATGCGGGCCCGGGCCGGACCGCCATTTCACACCGGAGAAATTCATGACGACTGCCGCCGTACCAGGTATTGAGTTCAAGGAAACAATGCAGGGTTATTTCGCACTTGGTGCCACCGACCCGGATGGCGGTGCCACTGCCGGCGAGAAAGCCGGAACCACATTGGCGATGCATGTGACCGTGACCGTGCGCGACCTCAATCGGTTTGTCGCGGACGCGGACCACAATGGCAGCCTGATCGGCACCGTTGACTTCGCGCCGCTGGCGCTGGCCATGCCGACGGGGGAAGGTGTGTTCAGGCTGTTCGCTCCGGCGGCGGAGAAAGACACCACGCTGATGGTGTACGAATTGCCGTTCGAACACGCCGGGCAGGCCTACTATCTCGCTGGCGCCAAGAAGATCCACGACGATCCCGGCTTTGACCTGTGGAGCGACACCACCACGCTGTACACGCGTTTGTTCGAAGGCTCCGATGCCTCCGGCAATGTCGTTGGCGCCGGCGTGCTGCGGCTCAATGCGGCCGCGTTCGCCAAGGTCAGCGCCAGCGTGCGCGCAATTGATGCCAGTTCGCCGCTGGAGGCGGCCAGGTTGATTGCGCAATTCGGCGGTTTCTTCGGCCGCGAGCTGTGGAAAAGCTACCTGTCCAAACCTTTCTCTTAGGCCAATCCGGAGACCGGAAAGGAGACGAGCATGCCCGAGACCCGAGTTCCCTACAGTGCCGATCCAACGCCCGGCGACGATTCGTCCGCGGCAGGCACGGGCGAGGCCGTCCAACTGACCTGGGTGCGTCAGCGGATGACGCGATGGTTCGATCCGGTGCAACTCATTCGTACCGGCATTCGCGCACTACTCGCAAGCATTTTTGGCGCGTATGCCGACAAGCGCGAGATGCAGGCGGCGCTGGCGCGTGCCGATCAGGCCGCGATCCACGATTGCTGCGAGGACGGGGAGCTGTGGGTTGATTACGCGGCAGACCTTGGGGACGGCTTCGATTCGACCTACACCATCGCCTGGCTGCTGGGTCAGGCCAGGCTTCCGGCAGGGACTGCGCATGCGGCGCCTGACGAACAGCGCCATGCCGACATGCTGGCTGCCACGCAGCGCGGACACGTTCTGGTGCTTGGCGGCGATCAGGTCTATCCGACAGCTTCGCGTAGCGAATACGAAAACCGTTTCTCCGGGCCGTTCTCGGCGGCGCTGCCGTGGCTGGACGAGGCCACGCGGCCACGCATGTTCGCGCTACCGGGCAATCACGACTGGTATGACGGGCTGACCAGTTTCATGCGCCTGTTCTGTCAGCGTCGCTCGGTGGGAGCCTGGAAGACCCAGCAGACGCGCAGCTATTTCGCGCTGAAGCTGCCGCGACGTTGGTGGCTGCTCGGTATCGACATTCAACTGGCGTCCGACGTCGACCAGCCGCAACTGGACTATTTCACCCACGTGGCCGAGAACATCCAGCCCGGCGACCACATCATTCTGTGCACCGCGCAGCCAGCGTGGGTGGAAGAAGGCGACAAGTCAGCGGCGTATCGCAACTTGCTGTTCTTCGAGCGCCGGATCCTGTGCCCGCGCAAGGCAAAGTTGATGCTCACGCTCACCGGCGATCTGCATCATTACGCGCGCTATACCGACTCCACGGGCGAGCGGCACAAGGTCACCGCCGGCGGTGGCGGCGCGTATTTGTATGGGACGCAGGGTCTTGCCGACGCGATCGAGCTGACCAAGGCCGATCCCGACGAACCGGGGCGCGGCGCGGACGCGGAGAGCAAGACCTACACGCGTGGCGCGGAGTATCCCGAGCGGTCCGTGTCACGTCGCCTGCGCGCCGGCGCGTTGTTGCTGGGCCTGAAGAATCCTGGCTTCGTGCTCGCACTTGGGCTGATTTACATCCTGTGTGGGTGGTTGTTGCAGAGTGCCAGCCAGGGCTCTCTGCTGATTCAAAGTACGCGCGGCGCCACTGCACCGATGAATGCTTTGATGTATTGGCTCAGCACACAGCCGCCCGCACAGCTCGGCCATGTATTCGGCGTGCTGCTGGAGATCATGCTGCAGGTGCCGGCGTTGATGGTGATTGCGGTGCTGCTGGTGTTCGGCCTGTACATGTTCTGTACGCCTGATCCGGGGCGCCCGGCCTGGCTGCGGTGGATTGGCGCCGTGCATGGCGTGGCGCACCTGGCGTTGATCCTGCTGCTCACCTGGGCGTTTGCCCACCTCAACGCGAGTCTGGGTTTGCAGGGGCCGGGGCATGCGCGGCTATGGGCGCAAGGTGCGTTGTACATCATCGAGATGCTGGCCATTGGCGGCCCGCTGGGCGCTTTCCTGTTCAGCCTGGCGCTGCTGCCGGGGGTCAACTTCAATGAGGCGTATTCCGCCCAGCATATTGAGCATTACAAGAATTTCGTGCGGTTGAAGATCGACGAAAGCGGGGTGTTGACGGTCTATCCCATCGGCGTCGATCGGGTGAGTCGATGGGTGTTCAATCCGAAGACAAATGCACGCGAACCGTATTTCCGTCCCCGTGATGGCGTACCACCCAAGGTGCGCCTGATCGAGGAGCCCTTTACAGTCCCTGCGCCTGACGCGGTCCATCCCGCAGCGCCAGACGGACTCCCATCGAGTGCGCAGGCATGGAACACTTCGACGCAGTAGTTGTTGGCTCCGGATTTGGCGGATCGGTGACGACGTATCGTCTGGCCGAGGCGGGCCAAAGCGTGTGCCTGCTGGAGCGCGGCAAGGCGTGGCCACCCGGTTCGTTCGCGCGCACGCCAACGGAAATGCACGGAAATTTCTGGGACCCGAGTGCCGGGTTGTTCGGACTGTTCGACATGTGGTCGTTCGACCACATCGACGCACTCATCTCCAGCGGCCTGGGCGGCGGCTCGCTGATCTACGCCAACGTGTTGTTGCGCAAGGACGAGAAGTGGTTCGTGCGCGAGGAGCCCGGCGTTCCGGGCTACGAACACTGGCCGGTGACCCGCGCCGACCTCGACCCGCATTACGACCGCGTCGAGCGCATGATGAATGTGCAGCGCTATCCTTTCGCCAAGGCGCCATACAACCAGACCGAGAAGACCAGGGCCATGCAGATAGCCGGGCAGAAGCTCGGCATGGAGTGGATGCTGCCGCCGCTGGCGGTGACTTTCGCCAACCCCGGCGAGGAGCCGGTGCCCGGTGAACCGGTCATCGAGGCGCAGCGCAATTTGCATGACCGCACCCGCAGCACCTGCCGCCTGTGCGGCGAGTGCGACATCGGTTGCAACTATGGCAGCAAGAACACGCTTGATTACACCTACCTGTCCGCCGCCAAGCGTGCCGGCGCGGACTTGCGCACGCTGGCCGAGGTCAAGAGCATCGCCCCGCGTTCCGGTGGTGGGTATCTGGTTTCCTATCGGCAGCATGTGCCCGGAGCACCGACGCCAAAAGACGCGCCGCTCATCACGGTCTCCGCAACGCGACTCATTCTGTCGGCAGGCACCTTTGGCAGCACCTATCTGCTGTTGAACAACCGGGCCGCGTTCCCGGGCATCAGTCGCGCGCTGGGTTCGCGCTTCTGCAGCAACGGCGACGTGCTCGCGTTTGCGCTGCGTTGTTCCAGACAGACTGATGCCGGCAAGGTGCCGTGGGCGCTGAATCCCACCTACGGCCCGGTCATCACCAGCTCCCTGCGCATGCCTGACGTCCTGGACGGAGGCAAGGGCAGGGGCTTCTACATCGAGGACGCCGGGTATCCCGCGTTCATGGCGTGGCTGCTGGAGACTGCCGGCATGGCGTCCACCCTTGGCCGCGTGCAGCGTTTGGCCTGGCGGCGCATCCTGTCCTCACTGGGCATCCACAAGACCAGCAACTTGAGCGCGGACATGGCCTACGTGCTTGGCCGGGGCGACCTGTCGGCGTCCTCGATTCCCCTGCTGGGCATGGGCCGTGATATTCCCGACGGCAACCTGAAGCTGGAGCATGGGTTGCTGGCGAGCGATTGGCACATCAAACGTTCGTCGCCATTCTTCACCGGGCTGACCGACACGATGAAACAGATCACCGAAACCTGGGGTGGCAGTTTTCAAAGCAACCCGACCTGGCATCTCGGAAAACGCATCGTCACCGTGCACGCGCTGGGTGGTGCGCCGATGGGCCGCACTATCGACGACGGCGTCGTCAATGATCAGGGCGAAGTGTTCGGCTATCCCGGACTGTACGTTGCCGACGGCTCCATCATGCCCGGTCCGGTGGGGACGAATCCGTCCCTGACGATTGCCGCACTGGCGGATCGCTTCGCCGACCGGATTACCTCGCCGCGCGCGTCTGGCATGTGAACGCGGATCCGATGGCAAGGACATGGCTGAGCGTGCCACTGGCGTGTGCCGTCGGCGTGCGTCCATCCGGCTGCGACGCACGGACGCCGGGCGCTGCCAGGCAAACGTTTTCTCAAGTGAGCGGGATCAAGCCACCGGGGGAAATCGCCACGATGCGTTCGTCGGCCAGCACTCGCTCGTCATGCAAACCGGTCAATGTGCCGAACGCCGGCAACAGCCCGCAGTGCGCGGCAAATCGAAATGCCGGCAGGCGATGCCGTCGCCACCCGTCGTGCACGATGATGCCCGGGTGCACATGGCCAGCGAGCACGTAACTGTCGGCACGCGTCGCGGGCGCGTGAAGCAGGGTGAACGGCGGCAGTTGCAGCGCCTCACCAGCCAGGTCGAACCCCAGCGAGCGCGCATCAAAGTGGCGGTCATGATTGCCGGCCACCAGCGTCATCTGCACGGCGGCGTGGCGGCGTCGCCACTCGCCGACCTGCCGTAGCCACGGTGCCTGCGCCGTCGCATCGCCGTGTACCAAGTCACCAAGCACGATCAGTCGTTGTGGCTGGTAGAGATCGATCAGGACAGCAAGACGCGCCAGATCCGTCGCAGTCTGGCCGGTCGGCACGCTGACTCCGGCGCGGCGCAATACGGCGCCCTTGCCAAGATGCACGTCCGCTACCAGCAGACACCGTTCGCGACGCCAGTACAGTGCCCGTTCGCTATGCAGTTCCAGGGTTTCGCCAGCGACTTGCATGCTCACTTCGTTCATCGTCCCGCCGCCTTTTCCAGCGTGGCGAGCATGCGCTCGACCCGGCTCTTCCAGTCGTCCGCATGCACGCCGCCGCGCAGCCGTTCCACCCACAGCGGAAACGCCAGCGGGCTCAGGCGCGCGGTTTCCACATAAACCAGCTTGCCGCGTGCCGTGCGGATCAGGCACTGGCGCAAGCGCGCGTAATCCAGCTGCTGGTCGAGCACTTCGCGCTCCGCCTGCCATAGCAGCGGATGCGTCGGGTCGTGCTGGCGCAGTACGTCAAACAGCAGTCCGCTGGATACCTGCAACTGGTGCACCGTCTTCGCCGATCCGGGATAACCGTTGAACACCAGCCCGGCGACGCGTGCCACCTCGCGGAACTGCCGCCGCGCCAGCTCGGTCAGGTTGATGCTGGCACGGATATCGCTGCGCAGGTGCCAGGGATGCAGCAGCTCGCGCAGCGTGGCATCCGTGAGCGGAGGCAGGCGGCGCGCGGTGATCGCCAGGCCATAGTCGTTCACCGCATAGCCGTAGTCGGCCTTCTGCATGCGCGACAGGCGATAGGCCAGCACCGCCGCCAGTCCTTCATGCGCGAGCCGTCCGGCAAAGGGAAACACGAACAGGTAATCGCCTTCCCGGGTGCGGGTGCGCTCCACCAGCACCTCGTCCGGCTGCGGCAGATGCGAACCCTTGCGTTGCAGCGCCAGCAGCGGTGCCAGCGCCCGCAGTTCCGCTTCGGGCGCATCGGCGTCGGCCAGCGTGCGGCGCAATTCGTCTGACAGCTCGCCGGACAGCGGCATGCGCCCCCCGTACCAACGCGGCACCGCGCCGCGCCGGCTGGGCGCCACGCGCACGTAGGCGGTCATGTCACGGACGCGCACAAGCTCCAGGTGGCGACCGGCAAACAAAAAGCGATCGCCCGGCCGCAGTCGCGACAGAAAGCTCTCCTCCACCGCGCCCAGGCGCGCACCCTTGAGATAGCGCACCTGCAGGCTGCCATCGGCGGTAATGGTGCCAATCGACAAGCGATGCAACCGCGCCACGCGCAAGCTGCTGACACCGAAACGGCCGTCATCGCCACGTACCAGCTTGTGATACTCCGGATACCCGGCCAGGGCAGTGCCACCGTGCTGCAGGTATTCCAGCACCGCATCGAACTGCGCGCGCGGCAGTTGCGCGTAGGCACGCGTGCTGCCGATTTCCGCGTACGCGGCATCGGCCTCGAACCCGCCGCCGAGCGCCAGCGTCAGCAGGTGTTGTGCCAGCACGTCCAGTCCGCCGCGCAGCGGGCGGCGCGGTTCCAAATGCTGTGCGGCGATTGCGCGACGCGCGGCGGCGATCTCGGCCAGCTCCAGCAGATGCGTGGGCACGCACAGGATCTTCGACGGCAATCCAGGCGCGTGGCCGCTGCGTCCGGCGCGCTGTTGCAGCCGCGCCACCCCCTTGGGGCTGCCGATCTGGATGACCCGGTCGACGCTGGAAAAATCCACGCCCAGATCCAGGCTGGACGTAGCCACCACGCAGCGCAGCGTGCCTTGGCGCAGTCCTTCCTCGGTAGCCAGGCGCAATTTGGGATCAATCGAGCCGTGATGAATCGCCAGCGTTTGTGCTGGCTCCATCCAGACCGATGCCAGCGCTTCGTGCCACAACTCCGCTTGCGAGCGCGTATTGGCAAACACCAGGGCCGAGCGCACCTCCAGCACCGAGCGCAGCACGCGCGGCAACTGTTGCAGGCCAAGATGTCCGGCCCACGGAAAACGCTCGCCCGGATCGGGCAAGGCGGTGCGGATCTGGATGCGTTTGCCGGCGACGCCGCCGATGAGTACGCCGTCGCCCGCCAGAGTCGCCAGCGCTTCATCCAGATTGCCGAGCGTCGCGGACAAACCCCATATGCGCGCCTGCGGTCGCAGCGCACGCAGTCGCGCCAGCCCAAGCTGCAGCAGCGTGCCGCGCTTGCTGCTAATCAACTCATGCCATTCGTCGACCACCACGCCGCGCAGGCGCTTGAATCGGTCAGCCGCATCGGGATAGCTGAGCAGCAGGGCGAGGCTTTCCGGCGTGGTCACCAGCAGTTCGCAATCGCCGCGGCGCAGTTTTGCGCGCTCGCCGGAAGTGCTGTCGCCGGTGCGGCGCAGCACGCGCCACGGTACGTCCATGGCGGTCACGGCGGTGCTCAGATGTTGCGCGGTGTCAGTGGCGAGCGAGCGCAGCGGCGTGATCCACAGCAACTGCAAGCCACGCTCGGGATGCAGCACCGCGTCAAGCAACGGACCGCCGACCGCGGCCAGCGTCTTGCCGGTGCCGGTGGGCGCGTGGATCAGACCGTTGCGTCCGTCCGCCCACGCGCGCCAAGCCGCACGCTGGAACGGCGCGGGCTTGCGCCCGAGCGTGGCGAACCACGCCCGCAGGCGGGCCTCAGCCCGACGCCAGGCGGCGGAGGTCGTCGAGCTTGTCGGCATCGCCGATGCCCTTGTCGGTACGCCAGCGCAGGATGCGCGGAAAGCGCACCGCCACGCCGGACTTGTG
>JBDSWR010000099.1:0-47584 GCA_039926605.1 Rhodanobacter sp.
GGTTGAGATCCGCGCCCATTGCGCCGGCCACGTCTGCCGCGGGCCGGAGGGACGGGTCGTCGCTGCCTGCGGTCGCCATTCGGGAATCGACTCCATGTGAGCGGCGGGCCGCCATGCCGACGCCGCCGACAGCCAGCAGTCATCACGGTGCGCATGCCGTCTGCCGCTACTGCGACCGGCAGAGCGGGGGCTTGCTACGTCTTCAGCCGATAACCCGTTTTGAAGATCCACGCCGCGATCGCGAGGAAAACGCCGAGGAACACGAACGTCATCGCCAGGCTGATGCCGACATGCACGTCGGCGATGCCGTAGAAGCTCCAGCGAAATCCGCTCACCAGATACACCACGGGATTGAACAGCGTGACGGTCTGCCAGAACGGCGGCAGCATGTCGATCGAGTAGAAGCTGCCGCCCAGGAAGGTCAGCGGCGTGACGATCAGCAGCGGCACCAGCTGCAGCTTCTCGAAGCCGTCGGCCCAGATGCCGATGATGAAGCCGAACAGGCTGAAGGTCACCGCGGTGAGCACGAGAAACGCCACCATCCACAGCGGATGGTGGATCTCGAACGCGACGAACAGACGCGCGGTCGCCAGAATGATCAGACCCAGCGCCACGGTCTTGCTGGCCGCGGCACCGACATATCCGGCCACGATCTCGAACGGGGATATTGGCGCGGACAGGATCTCGTAGATCGTGCCGACGAACTTCGGAAAGTAGATGCCGAACGACGCATTCGAGATGCTTTGCGTCAGCAGCGACAGCATGATCAGACCCGGCACGATGAACGCGCCGTAGCTGACTCCGCCGATGCCCTGCATGTGCGAACCGATCGCCGCGCCGAAGACCACGAAGTACAGCGAGGTGGAGATCACCGGAGAGACGATGCTCTGCAACAGCGTGCGCCCGGTGCGCGCCATTTCAAAGCCGTAGATCGCGCGGATCGCATGGATGTTCATGCGCGCTCCCGTACCAGGTCGACAAAGATATCCTCCAGAGAGCTCTGGCTGGTCTTGAGATCGGTGAAGTCGATGTGCGCTTCACTCAGCCGGCGCAGCAGCACGTCGATGCCGGTACGTTCGGCCTTGGCGTCAAAGGTGTACACCAATTGGTTGCCGTCATCGGACAGCTCCAGTGCGTAACCAGCCAGTGCGGGCGGGATGGCATGCAACGGGCTCTGCAACTGCAGGGTCAACTGCTTGCGGCCGAGTTTGTTCATAAGCTCGGCCTTGTTTTCCACCAGGATCAGTTCGCCCTTGTTGATCACCCCGATGCGGTCAGCCATCTCCTCGGCTTCGTCGATGTAGTGCGTGGTCAGGATGATGGTGACGCCGGTGGCACGCAATTCGCGCACCATCTTCCACATGTCGCGGCGCAATTCCACATCGACGCCGGCGGTGGGTTCGTCCAGAAACAGGATGCGCGGCTCGTGCGACAACGCCTTGGCGATCATCACCCGGCGCTTCATGCCGCCGGACAGGGTGAGCATCTTGTTGTCTTTCTTGTCCCACAGCGACAGATCCCTGAGCACCTTCTCGATATGCGCCGGATTGGCGCGCTTGCCGAACAGCCCGCGGCTGAAGCTGACCGTGTTCCATACCTTCTCGAACGCGTCGGTGGTCAGCTCCTGGGGCACCAGGCCGATATTTGCCCGCGCCGCCCGGTACTCGCGCACCACGTCGTGACCGGCCGCCTGCACGCTGCCGCCGCTGGGGTTCACAAGGCCACAGATGATGCTGATCAGGGTGGTCTTGCCGGCGCCGTTGGGTCCCAGCAACGCGAAGATTTCACCCTGGTGGATATCCAGATCAATCGGCTTCAGCGCCTGGAACCCGGACGCATAGGTCTTGCTCAGTTGCCTGATGGCAATGATCGGCGGCACGTGATCTCCTTGACTTGGGGGAACGGCGAGGGAGAGCGCGGATGGTATGCCCACGCCCACCGCCTTCACCAGCCCGCGCGCACCGGGTAGGCATCGATGCCGTTGCAGAGTTGCAGAGACGACCCCGCCAACCAAGCAGCGCCAGCGTACGCGACCCAGCTTCGCAGGACGGGCACTAGCGCTCTCACGCCATCATCGGCGACACAATGGATGAACCAATGGCGTAGGGCGGCGGCGTCCGTCGCTGCGCATGCCCTGCAGCGGGCCAAGCAAAGGCCGGAGGGCAGAGCATGCCCTGCAAAAGCGCCGATCGCGCAACATGCAACAACACGCAAGGCCTGTCACGCGACGAAGTCAGCACTGGCAGTCAACCATCACGAGCCACGCGAAAGCTGCCCACGAACGCAACCGTATGCACCACGCGTCTTCCGTCCGACTTGCTACTTCGTCTGCAGGATCGTCATCGCTTTCTGCGCATCTGCGTGCGCACTCTCCAGCGTCGTCGCCTGCAGGCCCTGCCGTGCCTCAGTCAACGCCTCGGTCAGCCTGGCTTCGGTTGCCGCATCACCTTTGGCGTCAGCGATGGCGCCTTGTCCCTGGTCCTTGCACGGATTGCCGACCTTGGCATCAAAGCCAGTACCAGACGGACCGACCAGGCAATTGACGACGTGTTGCAAATGCACCTGGGCCATTTTCAAATCTGCCGCCCCAAGCGCCATGCCGGCGTGCGCACTCGCGGTCGCCGCCTGCTTCGCGACCCCAGCGTCGGTATCCGCCGCATTCGCGGCCACGGGCAACACGAGCGCCAGCGCGAGGGCCGGCAAATAACGAGCGAAGCTCTTGGTCATGACACCACTCCAGGGCAACGCGGCAGGCGCCGCAGTGCACTGAGCATAACCACGACGTGGGGCGCGTGGGTGCACACGAAGTGAGCAAGCGCCACCTGCGATTCGCGCCATGCCGAGCACGCCACAGCTTGCGCTGCACGCCGCAATGCCCCGAACTACCGCAGCGGCAACGGCGGCACCGCCAGACTGCGCTCGCGATCTCCGGTGGCGCCAGTGAGCAGGCTTGCCGGCATGAAACCGTCGTCGCCCACGGTGATGACCTTGAAACGCCCGTCTGCTTCCACGCGAATTTGCGTGATGCTGGCATTCCGCACCGACATTTCCAGCCACGACATGCTGTCGACTCCGAGCGCCCGGGTCACCAGATAACGAATCACTGCGCCATGGCAGACCAGCAACTCGGCCTGCTCGCTACCGCTGGCGGGATGAAAATACCGCGCAACCAGTCGGTCGAGCTGGGTCTTGCATGCGGCAAGCTCGATGGGTTTCGTGCCCTGCGTCATCTCGGTGCGGCGAGTTGGCGGCAGACATTCCGCGAGATCATCGTCCACTTGGAAGGAACGTCCGGGAAAATCGCCGGCGATGACTGCTGCGGTATCGCGCGCACGTTGCAACGGGCTGACGTACAGCGCATCGAAGTGCAGCCCCAGTGCCGCCAGCCGCGCGCCTGCCAGGTGTGCCTGGGCAACGCCGATGGGTGACAACGGCGGTCCCAGTTTCGGATCGGCCGCAGGATCGGCCACATAACTTCCGTGCCGGACCAGCACAATGATGCGAGCCGCTGATGCAGGCGTGGTCACCGTGGGAGCCGCGGCAAACGCGGTCTGTACCGCTACCGGCAACGCTGCAAGCAGCAGAACAATCGCACTTGCCAGAAATCGCGTCATGGGCGAACAACCTCGTCAGGGTGTAACAGGCCACCGGTATCCGTGCCACAAGCATCGCACGACAGGCGCCGGGCCATGGGCCTGCTGCTACCCACGCCGCAGCAGCCTGATTGACCGGCGCAAGTGAAAATCTGCATGTGCGATGGCCTCAGTCAGGCCACGCCACGACGATTCCTGCAACAACAGGGTGCTTTCTGGCACCATCATCCGGTTAACCGCGCGTTGCGCGCCATCACCATGACCCGAGCGAATGAACCTGCAAGCCAACTTTGAACAAATCCCGCTGAAAGAGTATGCCGAGCGGGCATATCTCGACTACTCCATGTATGTGGTACTGGACCGCGCCCTGCCGTTTGTAGGCGACGGGCTGAAGCCGGTACAACGCCGCATCATTTACGCGATGAGCGAGCTTGGCCTCGCCGCCAGTTCCAAGCCGAAAAAGTCCGCGCGCACGATTGGTGACGTGATCGGCAAGTTCCACCCGCACGGCGACTCCTCCTGCTACGAAGCGATGGTGTTGATGGCGCAGCCGTTCTCGTACCGCTACCCGCTGGTGGACGGCCAGGGTAATTTCGGCTCGCCGGATGATCCTAAAAGTTTCGCGGCAATGCGCTATACCGAGTCCAAGCTGAGCCCGATCGCCGAGGCCCTGCTCAGCGAGCTCGGCCACGGCACGGTGGACTGGGTGCCGAATTTCGACGGCACGCTGGAGGAGCCAAGCTGGTTACCGGCGCGTCTGCCGCACGTATTGCTGAATGGCTCGATGGGGATCGCCGTGGGCATGGCCACGGATATCCCGCCGCACAACCTGCGCGAGCTGGTTACCGCGTGTATCCGGTTGCTGGACGACCCGGCGGCAAGCGTCGCCGAGCTGTGCGAACACGTACTCGGTCCGGACTACCCCACGAATGCCCAGATCATCACCGCGCGCAAGGACCTGGTCGCGATTTACGAAACCGGTGGTGGCTCGCTCCGTGCGCGCGCAGTCTACGAGCGCGAAGAGGGCAACATCGTCATCACTGCCCTGCCCCACCAGGTCAGCCCGTCAAAAGTGCTGGAGCAGATCGCGGCGCAAATGCGCGCCAAGAAACTGCCGATGATCGAGGACCTGCGCGACGAGTCCGATCACGAAAACCCGACCCGGCTGGTGATCGTGCCGCGCTCGAGCCGTATCGACGTCGCGCAGACCATGCAGCACCTGTTTGCCACGACCGACATGGAGCGCAGCTTCCGCGTCAACCTCAACATGATCGGCCTCGACGGCCGACCGCAAGTAAAGGATCTCAAACGCATCCTCACCGAGTGGTTGAGCTTTCGCACCACCACGGTCACGCGCCGGCTCAGCCATCGGCTGGCCAAGGTTGAACGACGACTGCACTTGCTTGAAGGCCTGCGCATCGCCTATCTCAACCTCGACGAAGTGATTCGCATCGTGCGCACCGAGGAAGAGCCGAAGCAGGCGCTGATGGCACGCTTCAAACTCTCCGAGGAGCAAACCGATTACATCCTGGAAACCCGGCTGCGGCAGCTTGCCCGACTCGAGGAAATGAAGATCCTCACCGAGCGCGACCAGCTCGAAGAGGAACGCGCGCGCATCAACGTGTTGCTGAAATCTCCGGCCAAGTTGAAAACGCTGATCAAGACCGAGTTGCGCGCCGACGCCGAGAAGTACGGCGACGCCCGCCGCTCGCCGCTGGTCGCGGGCGAGGCAGCGCAGGCATTGGACGAGAGTGCCCTGGTCGTCAGCGAGCCGTTGACCGTCGTGCTGAGCCAGCAAGGCTTTGCGCGCGCTGCAAAGGGCTACGACATTGACGCGGAGGCCTTGAATTTCCGCGAGGGGGACGGGCTGCGGGCCGCGGTCAATGCGCGCACCACGCAGCAAGTCGCGTTCATTGATTCCACCGGGCGCAGCTACTCCACCTTGGCGCATACCTTGCCCTCGGCGCGCGGCAATGGCGAGCCGCTGACCGGTCGCTTCAGTCCTGCCGCCGGTGCCAGTTTCGACGCGGTAATCGCGGCAGACAACAACACTCGGCTGGTTCTGGCCACGGACTTCGGCTACGGCTTTGTCACCCGCTTTGAAGCGCTGCTCAGCCGCAACAAGGCCGGCAAGCAGATCATCAGCCTCACCGACGGCGCGCGCATTCTGGCCCCGCAGGCGAGCGCCGACCCGGCCCGCGACCGTATCGTGGTGGTCACCAGCGAAGGCCACCTGTTGATGTTCTCCGTTGCCGAACTGCCTGAGCTGGACAAGGGCAAGGGCAACAAGCTGATCGAGATTCCGCGCGCGAAGCGCCTGTCCGGCGAAGAGCGCGTGGCCGGAGTAGCCGTCGTCAGCGAAGGCCAGGGCGAGGTCACGCTGTACGCCGGCCAGCGCAAGCTCACCCTGCGTTGGGCCGACCTGGTCGAATACGGCGGCACGCGCGCCAGTCGCGGGGGCGTCCTGCCGCGCGGGCTGCGTCGGGTGGAGCGCATTCTAACCACGGGGTGAATCCAACTCGGGCTTTGGCGCGCGCATGGAACCACTCCATGCGCCACGACACCGCGTGCAATGCGGTTCAGGCAACCCGGCAGCACAACCGCTACGCTCAGCGTGACAACCCACTCAAGTCGCCAGCACAGACCTGACTTGCCCGATGCGTTGGCACCCACGCCTTGGTGATGGCCCGACGAGCGGGAACTTCGCTGATGGGACCCTTTCCAAGTCCTCGTGTGCACGCCATCACACGCCACGCGTTGAGTATCGCAATCGGAGCGTCTCGCATGACCAGCAAAGTGTATTTTTTCGCGTTCGCTGCCAGCCTGCTGGCCGGCGCAGCGCTGGCGCAAGCACCGCCTGCACTGAATCTCAAATTACCTGCCGCCGCGGTACCCGCGCCGAGCACAAGTGCAGCTACGCCGGCTCCCGACCCGCCCGGTGCCTACTACGGCGACACCAGCGGACGCATGGGCAACACCGTGGCCAGCGCTCCGGCATGCGACGACTCGACTTACGACAAGCCGGAGGTCCACGGCAGCGTCGGCGTCGGGGTGATGAGCGGCAACCACATCGGCACCGGCACGTTCAACACGGGCAACGTCAACGTCACCAAGCGCTACGGCAGTTGCGACGACCCGAGCGCCACCATGAGCATGTCGATCAGCGTCGGCGACACGCACTTCAACGGCCGTGGCCGAGGTCACTGACTCGCCCCAGACAACAGTTCCGCCACTGTCTGTCCGCGCGTCGATGCGGGTAGGCAACATCCGGTGGAGATGGTTGACATCACGCCTTGCTGAACACGCAGGGCAGCGGGTCAGCAAAAGCTGGCGGGCAGTGCCTGCCCTGCAACAGCAAAGGCTGCGCGCCACGCAACACCACCATTGACGACTCCGGCCTCCCGGGGCGGGCGGTGTCCGGTCCCGCAGAGGCGACGACTGCGCGGCCCACAACACCGCCATGCCCCGCCCAGGCTTCAGAGGACGGGCACTGCCCGCCGCGCGGGCGGACTTGTGCGCCCCTTTCACCAGTCAGGGCACATGCACCGGTCTGCCCGCTATCATGGCCGCCACGCGGGCGATGACGCTGTGCACATCACGGTTGCCGCACGCCTTTCACGCGGGACGGGGGACGCAGACCATGCATGGCGAATACAAGATGCCCGGTGGCAAGCTGGTGGTCATCGACCTTGATGTACACGCCGGACAGCTCGCCAACGTTCAGTTGAGCGGCGATTTTTTTCTGGAGCCGGACAGTGCATTGATCGCCATCAATGCCGCGCTGGAAGGGCGTCCTGCCGATCTCACGCGCTCCGCGTTGACTGAGGTCATCAGCGCCGCGTTGACTGCAGAGACAAAAATGTATGGCATCTCGCCAGACGCGGTTGCCGTGGCGGTAGAACGTGCGCTGGGCCGGGAGCACGAAGCATGAGCCGCACCGACTGGCGTGACCATGATTGGCAACTGATCCACATCGGCGCCCAGCCCCCGACGCTGCACATGGCGCTGGATGACGTCCTGACCGGCGAGGTGGGTGCCGGGCGCCGCAAGCCGACGCTGCGGATCTGGGAATGGGCCAGCTCGGCGGTGGTGATTGGTCGCTTCCAGTCACTGCGCAACGAGGTGGATACCGAAGCGGCGCAGCGCCACCAGATCGAGGTGGTGCGGCGTATCAGTGGTGGCGGTGCGATGTTCATCGAACCGGGCAACACCATCACCTATTCAATTTACGCACCACAGTCGCTGATCACGGATATGTCATTCCGTGCGGCTTACGCATTCATGGACGAATGGGTACTGACTGCACTCGAAGAGCTCGGCATCAAGGCGTGGTATCAGCCGCTCAACGACATCACCTCCGCGGGCGGCAAGATTGCCGGCGCCGCCCAGGTACACCGCGCCGGTGCGGTGCTGCACCACGTCACCATGGCCTACGACATTGACGCCGCAAAAATGGTCGACGTGTTGCGCATCGGCCGCGAAAAATTGTCGGACAAGGGCACGCTGAGCGCGGCCAAGCGCGTCGATCCATTGCGCAGCCAGACCGGTTTGCCGCGCGCCGCGGTGATTGAATGCATGATCGCCACCTTCCGCCGCCTGCATGGCCTGCACAATGACTTCCTGCGCCCGCAGGAAGTGGCTGATGCCAGGGCGCTTGCTACCAGCAAGTTTTCCACTGCGGCATGGACCGGCGACGTACCTTGATGTTGCCTCACGCGCTACAAGCGCGTTACCGACCAAGATTGCATGTGGCCGTTGCGATACGGCATCACGCCATGGAACAGTCGCGGATCCGCATCGAACACCAGCGGCAGAAAGTGCCGATCGCCATCCCACATCGGCAGTTCGTGCAGACGTTCGCGCGCGATCCATTCCAGCGTGCCTTCGTGGTTGCCTTGCAGCGGGGTGCCACGATACTGGTCAATCAGGAACACGAAGCCGAACCAGTCCTCGCCACGCTTGCCAAAGCCCGGCCAGTTGATGGTGCCGCGCAAATGCATGGACAGGCATTCAATCCCGGCTTCCTCCATGATTTCACGTCGCATGCAGGCGGCGATATCTTCACCCGGTTCCATCTTGCCCCCAAGACCGTTGTACTTGCCCAGGTGCTGGTCATCCGGGCGGGTGTTGCGATTGATCAGCAACACTTCGCGGCCACCCGGCGACAGCACGTAGCCCAATGTGGCAACAATTGGCGTGTACGGCATGGGTCATTTCACGAGTACGAAAACGTCAGTTTAACGACTGCGTTGCGAGGACGCCCGCCTGCGTGCCGTGCGGCGGCAGCGCGCTTGCGAAAGCATGCGCGGCCAGCGACCATCGACGCATGATCCGATCCATTTTTCACTTCGTTATGCGCCACGCACGATGTTCATCACGGTACTGGCTGCTGGTAGTGCTGGCGCTGGTTTACGTGTCAGGCTGCACGCGCAGCGCGCACGCTTTGGACAGCGACGAGGTTGCGTTTGCCGGACAGAACTATCGCGTTGTCAAGATCGACCTGCGCCACGAAGTGCTGTCATTGCACTGGCGCAATCCGGACGACGGCCAGGCTTTCGCCAGCATTGACTCGCTGCGGCGATGGGGCGAGGCGCACAACCAGCACCTGTTGTTCGCGGCCAACGCCGGCATATACGACAAGCAGTTCGCCCCGCTGGGGCTGCATGTGGAGAACGGCAAGACGCTGGTGCCGCTGAACCTTGCTCACGGCAATCCATCAGCGGGCAACTTCTCACTGCTGCCCAACGGCGTATTCGTGATCTATCCCGACGGACGCGCCGCCGTGCGCACCAGTGCCGACTTCAAGACAGACAAGAAAGATGCGTTGTGGGCGACCCAATCGGGTCCGATGCTGGTGATTGGCGGCAAGCTCAACGAGCAGTTCCTGGACGATTCCGGCAGTGTGAAATGGCGCAGCGGCGTGTGCGCCAAAACCCCTACGGAAGTGGTGTTCGCCGTCAGCGAGGCGCCGGTGAACTTCCACACGTTCGCACGCCTGTTCCGGGATCAGCTCGGTTGCCACGACGCGTTGTATCTGGACGGCAGCATTTCCCGCCTGTACGTGGACGGCCAGGATTATGCCGGCGCGCCGAATTTCATGGTCAAGCCGTACGCAGGCATTTTCGCGGTGTTTGCAAAACCATGAGGGCACGCCACTGGCTTCAGGTGCGGCGCGTGATGGTCGCGTTCGCGATTCTCCTCCTCGCCGCCATCGCCGCGATGTTCGGGGTATTGGCCAACGGCCGCGCACGGCTGGACGGTACGCGCATGCTGCAGGGCTTGCAGACCAGCGTGAGCATCCAGCGTGACGCGCTGGGCACCGTCACCATCGACGCTGGCAAGCGCAGTGACATCAGCTACGCGCTCGGCTATGTGCATGCGCAGGAGCGCTTCTTCGCAATGGATTTGATGCGGCGCATGGCGGCCGGCGAGCTGTCTGCGCTGGTGGGCCCGGTTGCGCTCGATGCGGACCTGGACCACCGCCGCCACCGCTTGCGTGCCACCGCACGTCTCGCTTATGCACAGATGCCAGCGCAGCAGCAACAGCAGTTGCAAAGGTACCGGGACGGCGTGAACGCAGGCCTGGCCGATTTGCGCGTACGCCCCTGGGAATACCTGCTGCTACGCACCACGCCGCAGCCATGGCGCACCGACGACAGCATGCTGATGGTCGCAGCGATGTATCTGAACCTGAACGACTCCGGTCACAACACCCGCGAACTTCGCCTCGCGCAAATGCACGCGGTTCTGCCTGCGCCGTTGCTGGATTTTCTGCTGGCACCCGATCCTGACTGGGAAGCGCCATTGCGTGGTGTGCTATCGCCGCCGCCAGTGCTTCCCGCCGCCGCAGTGATGGACCTGCGCGCGCTCCCGACACGCCCCATCAGCGCCGCACTGGCTGCGGCACTGGCGCCGGCAACCCAGGCGCAACACCCCGGCAGCAACAGCTTTGCGGTAAGCGGCGCGTTGACCAGCGGTGGCAAGGCCCTGCTGGCCAATGACATGCATCTGAACCTGGGCGTGCCCAATATCTGGTTCCGCACGCGCCTGCGTTACCCCGATCCCTCGGCGCCACATGGGCTGCGCGACGTCAACGGTGTCAGCCTGCCCGGCACACCCGCCATGGTGGTCGGTTCCAATGGTCAGGTCGCCTGGGGGTTCACCAACAGTTACGGCGACTGGATGGATTGGGTGCGCGTGCTGCGCGACCCGACGGATCCATCGCGATACAAGGTACCCGAAGGCTGGGCTCGGATCGAACATCACGCTGAACACATCCAGGTCAAGGGTCAGCACGACACGGTGCTGGACGTAGCGCAAACGCGCTGGGGCCCAATCATGGGCACCGATACCGACGGCACACCGCTGGCGCTGGCGTGGACTGGTGCGCAAGCGCGAGCCTACAACCTCGACCTGATGAGCCTGGAACAAATCACCAACGTCGGCGATGCGCTGCGGCTGGCACCGCAACTCGGCATCCCTGCGCAAAATCTGCTGGTTGCCGACAGCGCCGGACACGTTGGCTGGACGCTCGCCGGCAACAGCATTCCCTTGCGTGGCAACGCAAATCCACTGCTTCCCGCCGATTGGTACATTGCCGGCAAAGGCTGGCACGGCTGGGCCACTCCTGCGCAATACCCACGCATCGAGGACCCCGCCGATGGCCGGCTGTGGACCGCCAACAATCGCACCGTCGATGGCCCCGCATTGGCATTGCTCGGCAATGGCGGTCACGACCTTGGCGCGCGTGCCCAGCAAATCCGCGATGACCTGCGCGGACGCGGCAACTTCACACCTGGCGACCTGCTCGACATTCAGCTCGACGACCACGCCGTGTTTCTGACCCGCTGGCAGCGCTTGTTGCAGACCACGCTGGCCAAAAGCACCGAGCCGGAGCTGGAACAATTACGCTTGCTGACTGCGCCTTGGCGCGGCCGGGCGGCAATTGACAGCGTCGACTACCGTCTCGTCCGTGAGTTTCGCACGCAGGTAACCACGGCCGTGTTGGCGCCCTTCGCGACGATCGTGAAACAGCGTTATCCCGACTTCAGGTGGCCTGAGGGCAATGCCGAAGCGGCAGTGTGGGTGCTCCTGCGCGCGCAACCGGCGTACCTGCTGGATCCGCAATACGCGAACTGGCATGCACTACTCGTGGCCAGCGCAAAACGCGTGGTGGCCACGCTGGACGAGCGACCCGGCGGACTTTCCGCGCGCACCTGGGGCGAGCGCAACCGCAGTGCCATCAACCACCCGCTGGCGTTCGCCATGCCGCACTGGCTGGCTCGATTCATCGACATGCCCAGCGAGCCCTTACCCGGCGATCGCGACATGCCGCGCGTTGCCGCTCCCGGTTTCGGCGCGTCCGAGCGCCTTGCTGTCGCGCCCGGCGATGAAGCGCACGGCACGCTCAGCATGCCCGGCGGGCAAAGCGACAATCCGCTGTCGCCGTTCTTCGGCGCCGGGCACGCCGACTGGGTCGCCGGGCATCCCACGCCGCTGCTGCCTGGCAAGACCCGGCACACGCTGACGCTGGTGCCGACGCCTAGGTAACTGTGTGGCATGCGCAACGCCAACCGGCGTCCTCGTCCAAGGGATGCGTTGGCGGTGGCCTGCTTGGCTGGTCTGGCAACTGCGCGGGAAGAGTTGCATCAAAACTGTGACGTAGATCACGTTATATGGTGCTATCTTCGGCTCGCCGATGCTGGTGGGTTCGACGCCACCCGGAATCGCCGTTTGCTGTTGCATGCATGGAGTTTCCCCACAAGGGATGGCATGACCAGGCACGGGAGGGCCGCACGCGATGATGCATGCAACTCAGCTACCAGTGCTGCGCTATCGTGCCTTCATCAGCTACAGCCACCAGGACAAGGCCTGGGCCGACTGGCTGCACAAGGCGCTGGAAACTTATGTGGTCCCGTCCCGGCTGGTCGGCCAGACCACCGCCGCCGGCGTCATCCCCAAACGCCTCATCCCGATTTTCCGCGACCGCGATGATCTGGCCAGCGCGCACGACCTCGGCCGCACGGTCAACGCGGCACTGGTGCAATCGGCCAACCTGATCGTCATCTGCTCGCCGCGTTCGGTGGCGTCGCACTGGGTGCAGGAGGAAGTGCTCGCTTACAAACGGCTCGGCCGCGCCGAGCGGATCTTCTGCCTGATCGTGGATGGCGAACCCAACGCCAGCGACCTGCCCGGCCACGCTGCCGAGGAGTGTTTTGCCGCCGCCCTGCGTTTCCAGCTCGACGATAAGGGCCAAACCACCACGCAGCGCGCCGAACCAATCGCCGCCGACGCCCGTCCGGGCAAGGACGGCAAGTCCAACGCCAAGCTGAAACTGATCGCCGGGATGCTCGACGTCGGGTTTGACGCGCTGAAGCAACGCGAACTGCACCGTCGTGCGCGGCGCATGACCGCGATTGCAGCGCTCGCCGTAGTGATCATGGCGATCACCACCACGCTGGCCATCGCAGCCCTGTTCGCCCGGCACGCCGCCGATGTCGCGCGCGCAGATGCCGAACGCCGACAGGCGCAGGCCGAGGACCTAGTCGGATTCATGCTGGGAGACCTCAACGACAAGCTGGCGCAGGTGTCACGTCTGGACATCATGCAAAGCGTCGACGACAAGGCGATGACGTACTTCGCCTCACTGCCTACCTCCGACGTTACCGATGAGGCACTTGAACAGCGCGCCAAGGCATTGGAGAAAATCGGTTCCGTGCGCCAGGACCAAGGCGATCTCCCGGCGGCATTGGAATCGTTCCGGGCTTCCGCCCAACTTTCATCGCGGCTGGCCACCGCCGCTCCGACCAACGTCGCTCGACAAACTGCTTACGCGCGCACCTTGTCCTACATCGGTCTGACCGAATGGACTCAGGGCAATCTGGATGGAGCACAACAGTACTTTCAATCCGCGCGCAAGGCACTGTTGCTGGCACAGTCGAACGCCAGCCATGACCTGGCGCTGAAATTCGAACTGCAAACCACCGAAAACAATATTGGTCATGTACTGGAAGCACGCGGCCAACCGGCCGCCGCCGCCAGCGCGTATCGAACAACGCTGGCACTGTCCAGCGAGCTGGTCGCCGCCAATCCAGACAAGCCCGACTGGGTGTCCGCGCTGGGCGATGCCCACAATAATCTCGGCAAGCTGGCGTTGCGGCGCGGCGATCTGGTCGAGGCCATAGCCGAGTACCGCGCTGACGACGCCATTGAGACACGCCTGTCGGCAAGCGATCCCCGCAATAACACCCAACGCGAGAACGTGCTGCGAGTGCGTGCGATTCTGGGACGCACACTGGCCATCACCGGTGACGTTGACAACGGCATGCACAACCTGCAACAGGCGATCGACATTGCCCGTCACCTGGTTCAGGTCGATCCCAAGCAAACCAGCTTCCAACTGGAATTGGCGGTCTACCTGTCGCAGTTGAGCCGCCTGAAGCGCTTGAGTGGAGATCTGCCAGCGGCACAAGCAATGACCGGCCAGTCGCTGAGCATTTTTTCGAAGCTGATCCAGATGGCTCCGGCCAACGCCAACTGGAGACAGTACGGCGCCGAAGTGCAACTCGAGCAGGCAGCCGAATCACTGGTCAACGGGCAAGTCGGGGCCGCACGCGCCCAGGCGCAGGCTGCGTTGGACGCACTCCAACCGCTATTTGCCAAGCAACCGAAAGACCGCAGCCTGCTGCTGGATACCGTCACGGCGAACCTGCTGCTCGCCGATGCAGACAGCGACAGACAATCGGCACAGCGGCTGCGCGCCGACGCATTGAAAGCAACGCGCAGGGTGAATAGTGAAGATTCCGACCCACGCCTGCTGGCACTGGAAGTTGAGGCACTCCTGGGCGTGCAGAAAAGCGCCCAAGCCAAGCCGTTGATTCAGCGCTTGTGGAAGAGCGGCTATCGCGACCCGGCGCTGCTGGCGGTACTGCACGGTGCGCACGTCGACTACCCGATCAATGCCGCATTCACCGAGCGCATCGCACAAATCATGCAAGCGGAAACCACCCATGCCACCCGCCCGACGTCAGCCACGCAAGCGACGAGCGAGCGATAGCGCCACAAGGCGTTGCAGGCCGCCTCTCGTGCCTAGCATAAACCACCGCGGAGCAAATCATGCCGAAAGTAAATCTCAACGTGTCGCTCAACAACGGCCACCTTGAAGTCGATCAAGCAGGAAATGGAACCCAGATAGGGCGCGGTGAGGTGGCCACGATCTCGTGGCACCTGACGACTGCCAAGGGCGCGTTCAACGAACTCGATGCCAGCAACAGGGGATTTGCGTGGATCACGACACCACCACCGGAGGGGGTGTTCACCGATCTAAAACTTCTGCTGCACAACGAAGAGATCCAAATTACGGACAACAACACCGACCCGGGCGGCGTCAGCTCGGCAGGCACCTGGATTTACCAGCTATGGGCAACTATCAATGACATCGAGTACTCGACGATAGCTACGCTGCCTCCGGCAACCTCGACAAACCCAACGATCAAGAACTTGTAGAAGCATTAAAGAGTCAGGTTCATTTTCCGACAGATCTTCCGCTGGTCACCGGGGAAACGAGCCTGACCCTTCAACGCTCCTTCTCAACCACTTCAAGCGACACGTCGATCAGGAAGTTCCAGCACAAATCGCCCGGTGCCGGGGTGCCGCCCATCGTGACGCGGGATTTGGGCCACCAGCGTCGCGGCACCGCGTCTTCATCAGCCAAAGCCGGCCGGCAGTACCCGCTGCGGCGCGCCGGGTGAGCGTTGCCTGCTGGCTGGTCGGCGCTGTTGCAGTGCATGCACTGTCCGCCGGCTTTGGCTGACTCACGGACCCGCGCGTCCGGCGAGGAGTGATGCCGAACGTTATCGACGGCCGGCGCGTTGGGCGATTGGTGGTGGCGCGAGAGCGGCGAGCAGTGCCGGCCCTGCGAAGCATGGGTCACGCAGGGTGGTGCCGACTTGCAGGGCCGCCGGAACTGTCGCGCCGACGCGGCCTGGCGGCACCTGACGCGCGCACTCCGGCCACCGACAGCAGGCACACAAGACGATGCCGGCAACCACACCGCTGTTATCCTGAGGCAACGATGAGCCACAGTGACGAGCACCGACTGAATCGCATGCTGGATCGCCTGGAGCGGCAATTGCCGACCTGGATTGGCCGCCCGTTGCGTTGGCTGCGTGCGCCAGGATTGCGCTGGCTGCGTATCCCCATTGGTACCTTGCTGATGGTCGGCGGGGTATTCGCCATCTTGCCAGTGCTCGGTCTGTGGATGCTGCCCATAGGCCTCCTGCTGCTGGCGCAGGACATCCCGTTTCTGCGGCGCCCGACGCGACGCGGGCTGTTGTGCCTGGAGCGCCGCTACGTGCTGCACAAACGGGCACGGGGCGCGCGCCAGCGATAGGTCGCCATTCCACCCGGCCTGCACGTACGTGCTGGAACTCCCGGCTTTCGGGCCATGAGCGCCCAACCGCGGCAACGCAATCCGCACGGACGTATGCAAACGGTTACTGCCACCCGCAGGCGCCAGGTTTTGAGCGTACGCTTGAAGTCCATCGCCGCGAGGGAATAGAAATGCGCCATCGCCTCTGTACATTCACCATGCTGGCAGCCAGCGCCCTGTTGCTGACACCGGTCAGCCACGCCGGCCCCGCTACTGCCACTCCCGCCACGATCCATCTGCAGGCGGCAGTGACCGGCAACTGGCGTTCGGCCGAGCACAAGGCACGCGATCAGTATCGGCATCCGGTCGAGACGCTGCAGTTCTTCGGCATGCAGCCCGACATGACGGTCGTGGAATTGGAGCCCGGTGGTGGTTGGTACACCGAAATTCTTGCACCGTACCTGCACGATCACGGCCGCTTGATCGAAGCGACACCACCCTCGAAAACTTTTGCCGCGAAACTCCAGGCCAACCCGCAGGTGTACGGCCACATCGCCGGCACGGTGCCTTTCGCGCCACCGTTTCAGGTGCACCTCGGCAAAGACAACTCCGCCGACATGGTCGTGAGTTTCCGCAATACGCACGACTGGCTCAACCATAGCCCGGAAACACTTGCAGCGGTATTCACCGCGGCGTTCAAGGTGCTCAAACCCGGTGGCGTGTTTGGTCTGACCGAGCACCGCGCCAAACCGTTTTCCAACGCGGTGGAGAGTTCCAGGGCACTGCACCGCATCTCCGAGGATTACCTGATCGAGGCGGGGCTCAAGGCCGGTTTCCGGCTTGCCGGAGTGTCACAGATCAACGCCAATCCGAAAGACCCGGAAGATGTCAACGTGCATCGCCTGCCGCCGAATCTGGCCGGCCCGGAAAGCGAACACGCCGCCATGCGCGCCATCGGCGAATCGGACCGCATGACACTGCGCTTCGTGAAGCCGTGAGCTGACATGAGGAGGCAAAACCGCGCAGCCACTGCCTTCCCGCCCACCGGGAGTTGAGGACATGACCCGTCCGGCCATCACCTATGACGATCTCGCCGATGCACTAGTTTGGGTCAGCGCCGGCGGCTTCGACGAACCGCAAGCGTGGGTCTGTCGCGACACCGGCAAGATTCACTACGGCAGCAACAGCGACGACGGCGGTGAGGATCTGCCAGATGATATCGACGATGCTGCCCGCTACCTGGCGCTGCCCGACAAACGCGACCTGGATCTCGGCAATGCGCTGGCGTTGCAGTTCGCGCGAGAGCAATTGCCCGATCAGTACCACGACGTCCGCGATATCTTCCACCAGAAGCACGCCTACGAGCGCTACAAAACGATGCTGGCAAGACACGACAAACTGGCGGCGTGGTTTGCCTATGAGGAGCGCGCAACCGAATCAGCGCTGCGCCAATGGTGCGCGGACAACGAGCTGTCGTTGGCCGACTGACAGCGGCCTGCGCGCTGCCGCGCAGCTGACTGGTCACACCAACAGCCGTTCGCAGATTGCCTGATATACCGCCGGCAAGCGCTCCAGATCAGCAACGCTCACACACTCGTCTACCTTGTGGATCGTCGCGTTGACCGGGCCGATCTCCACCACCTCGGCACCGAGCGGGGCGATGAAGCGACCATCCGATGTGCCGCCACCGGTGCTTTGGTCGGGATCGTGACCACACAGCTCGCGACACACGGCGACCACGGTTTCACGCAGCAGGCCACCGGGCGGCGTAAGGAACGGTTCTCCGGAAAGGTTCCACTCAAGCTGAAAGTCCAGGCCATGTTTGCGCAGGATGGTCTCGCTGCGGGTACGCAGATCTTCGGCGCGACTGGCCGTGCCGTAGCGAAAGTTGAACCATGCCACGAGCGCGCCCGGGATGACATTTGTCGCGCCGGTTCCGGCGTTGAGATTGGAGACCTGCATCGACGTCGGCGGGAAGTCGGCGTTGCCGTTGTCCCAGCGTTCGGCGGCAAGCTCCACCAACGCCGGTGCGAAGGCGTGAATCGGGTTCAGCGCCTTTTCCGGATAAGCGACATGGCCCTGTATACCGCGCACGCTGAGCGTCGCGGACAGCGAGCCGCGTCGGCCAACGCGGATGCGATCACCCAGCACCGCCACGCTGGACGGCTCGCCGACGACACACCAGTCGATGTGTTCGCCGGTAGCGCGAAAATGCTCCACCACCCTGCGCACGCCATCCTCGTTGGTCGGCCCTTCCTCGTCAGCGGTCAGCAACAAACCGACCCGCCCGGGATGTTGTGGATGGGCTGCGACAAACCGTTCCAGTCCGATCACCATGGCCGCCACCGCACCTTTCATGTCGGCAGCGCCGCGGCCGTATAGGTGGCCATCACGAATCGTCGGAGCAAACGGCGGGCTGGTCCAATCGCGTTCTGGTCCGCTCGGCACCACATCCGTGTGCCCGAGAAACATCAGCAGCGGCCCGCGCCCTGGCGCGATATCCGCACCATGCGTGGCCCACAGATTTTCCACCTCGCCATAGCGCAAATGCTCGACGTGAAAGCCCGCGCACGCGAGCCGGGCACCCAGCAGAGGCAGGCAGCCGGCATCTTCAGGCGTCACCGAGCGACGGCCGATCAGGTCACAGGCAAGCTCAAGGACAGCAGACATGGGCACTCGCAACGCGTAACGATGAATGGATGACGCAGCATACCAAGCTGCCTGAATCCGGCATCTACCCAGTCAACACCACGCCCAGCACGTGTCCAACGCCGTACGTGATCGCGGCGGCAGCGGCAGTGATGGCAAACTGCCGGGCTATGGAGAACAGCATGCTGCGGCCGGTGAACAGCGAGGTACCCACGCCGATCAGCGCGAGGCCGGCAGCCGTGCTACCGGCGCTGACGATCAATGCGGCGTGGCCACCCAGAAAGAAGTACGGCGCAACCGGAAACAGCGCACCGCACGCGAACAAGCAAAACGATGACATTGCGGCGCCATATGCCGAGCCACCCAGCTCTGCCGGGTCGATGCCCAGCTCTTCGCGTACCAGCATGTCCAGTGCGGCACGCGGTGTCTCGGCAACGTGCTCCGCCAAATGTTCGGCAGCGTCCGCCCCGAACCCCTTGTCGCGATACAAATGGGCAATGTGGCGCAGGCCGTCTTCCGGAGCCACCGCCAGGCGCTCGGCGCGCTCGGTAATCCGCGCCTGATAAAACTCGCGCGAACTGTTCACCGACAGCCATTCGCCCATGGCCATGGAGCATGCGCCGGCGACCAGCCCCGCCAGCCCGG
Organism: Rhodanobacter sp.; assembly: GCA_039926605.1. Classification (GTDB taxonomy): domain Bacteria; phylum Pseudomonadota; class Gammaproteobacteria; order Xanthomonadales; family Rhodanobacteraceae; genus Rhodanobacter. The sequence continues at coordinate 19,258 of JBDSWR010000099.1, forward strand.
CCAGGAGCACCGCACGATCGCCCGTAGCGGCGCCGGCCATGCCCATCACCAGGCTCACATTGGACACCAGTCCATCATTGGCGCCAAGCACCGCCGCGCGCAAGGTATTGCCGCTTTGCGTATGATGCCGCCGGCGCGGTGGCGGGCCCGAGTGCGCGGCTGTGAAGTGATCCCGATGACCGCTCCGATCCACCGGGGTCACGGCATGATCGGCGTGGTCCAGCCGCACCACCGTCGGCATCACGAACTCCGTGCCGAAGCGCTGTGCAAACCAGCTCAGTGCCCGCACGCGCAACCCGATCTGCGGCGGTGGTATCGCCGCGCCCAAGTCACGCAGACGCTGTTCCCAGAACCTGGCGTTGACCCGCTCACCCGCCGCAATGCGCCGATAGACGTTGCGCGACCGTGCATCCGCCGCCAAAGCGGCTAGCCGTGAGTACAACGCAGCGTTATCGCGCTCGATACGCAGGTTGTCGCGAAAGTGCCGGGCAGAATCAACCCTCATTGCGGTGCCCGGACAGGGCCACGCGGTCCTCACAGCGACGTATCGATAACTCCGCAGAATAGTGATCGGACATGGACGGCAGCCAAGCGGGAGATACGCGGAGCGTAACAACGAAGGCCCAAAGCTGGTGCGGACGACTCGCATTCACTCCGCCCCAGGCGTACGTCGTCACTTCTGTGACGTTCCGGGCGGGTCCCACAGATCACCCTTTCTTCACCTGTATGAACGCCATGTGATTGATATGTATAAGGTTTGTGGTGTCGTAATTCTTTACATAAATTTCATGGCGCAAACGGGCTTGTTGCGCCATTGTCACCGAATATGTCGGAATACTTGACGTAAATTCAGGCCTTCGTGGGAAGGCTTTACAAAAAAGCCACATCCTCAATCAATGGCACTTGATAGGTATCTGTTTCTATTGAAGATTACTGCGTGGTCCGGAATGTGCTTGCCAATCCATGACTGAGCACCGTCGGTGCCCAGAATCCGTGCGTCCATTTTGCCTGCGGGCGTGCACTCACCTACCGACCTGTAACAACGGACTGGAGAATACGACATGCTCAGTGGAAATTTGCAATCACGCGGGTTAACCCTCGCTCTCGCCGCGGGATTGCTGACGCTACCGGCCTTGGCGTTTGCCGCGCCTACGTACTACCACACCACGTTCACAACGCTCAACGACTCGGGCGTCACGGGTACCGCGAGCCTCACCCTGGACACGGCCGCCAGCACGTTATTGGTGAACATCGTCGCCACCGGCCTCCAGGCGAATGCGCCACATCCGCAGCACATCCACGGCACGTTCGATACGTCTGGCAACCCCAGCCAAGCCGTGACTCCTACCTTGGCCGTGGACGATCCGGGCAACGGTGGAAATGGCGATGGTGTGATCGAGCTTCTCGAGGGTCTGGCAGCCTATGGACCGATCCTGTTGCCCTTGACTTCGCCGCCGGGCGGCGCGCTCAGTGGCTTTCCCACTGCGCCGGACGGCACGATCAACTTCACGCAGCTGTACAACCTGGCCGACAACAGTATCTACGCTACGGGCTTCGATGCAAGCAGTCTGTTCCCGCTGAATTTTCGGGAGATCGTGCTCCACGGAATGAATGCCCCAATCGACCTGACCGACGGCGGCGTGTCTTATGCCGCAGGAACGTATGATCCCGTGCTGCCGATCGCATCAGGTGTCCTCACGGCGGGTCGACTTGCGGTGCCGGAACCGTCCTCGTTCGTCGACATGCTCGCCGGACTCGGGGCGATGCTGGCACTGGTCGGATTCGGTCGTCGCCGAATGCGCCACGACGGAAAGGCTTGCTGACCGTCATTTGGCCTGGTTTGTGTTTGCGCGCCAACACCAGCCCCTCGCTTACGGGAAGTGCTGGTGCTGGTTTAGCGCGTACGAAACCTTCCGCGTCGCTCGCAATGCCGGGGCTTCTGCGTGGTTGCCTTCATCCATTCACGCGCTCGTCCAAAAGCAACCCCCACTGCTGGGGATTGCTCGCCCGCCATCGCGTCGCAAGCCTGGCTCAGCAGACGCGGCGGCGGGCGCCCACCAACATACCGGGCATGAGCGCACCCAACCCAAACGGGCCCGGGGTTACGAGCCCCGGGGCGGACATGGGCGCAAGCCAACAAGTCAGCTTGTCCGCGCCCGGTCCATAACGGCCGGAGGAATCTCCGGCGCTATAAAAAGGTCGCCACTTCTCGAAAACCACGAATTGCCCGTATGCGCGTAGTTCATCGCGCGGCAGTTGTCCCCGAGCAAAATGTTGGTCAGGTTGCCGGCCGCATCGAGTGACACAGGCCTGATATTGGCAGGGTTGGCATCGTGGATGAAGCCATTGAAAATGAAGTCTCGCTCCAGCGAGGTGCTAAACAACCCTGCGCTGCAATCGCCTTGCAAAGCCCGCATCCGGGAAAAGGTCAGCGGCATGACCGCAGGGCAGCTCATTGAGTTGGTGGCACAGAACCCCTTGGTTCACGTGGAAATCACGGACAAGTAAGATGTGGCATCCTGCACTGGGCAGACGGCTTCGCCGTCGCTCCATTCCAGCATCAGGCCTCAAGGAGAGACGATGAAACCGATAATGATCGGAGTGATTACAGGGGTGCTCTCTGGCCTGTGCACCTATGCGGCGTCCGTTTATCTGCTGGCGCGAACAAGCGCCCTGGTGATGCCGCGTGGATTTCCGCTGGTGATGTGGCAATCGCTGATCGTCTTCGGGCTGGGTGCGTTTGCCGTAGCTCTGGTCATCCATCTGCTGGCACTGCGCTTGTCGTCATCCAGAGTACTTCCATCTCTGCTTGGCTTCATGGTTATCATCATCGCCACCTTGGCTATTTCCGGATTGTGGGTCGCTGGGCAAGAAGCGCTGCTTGCGTGGTCTTTGGGTGCTGTATTGGCGTCTGCCATTTGCGCGTGGCTGCGATCCAACCCATCAGCCAAAGCGACGCGCGAAAAGCTGCGCGCTGCGTGACTTCGGCGTTATACGTCCGCATGAGATAGTGCATGTCGCTGGTTCTTGTCATTGTCCTTCTCGCTGTCGTGGCCTTGCTTGCCGTTGCCGCAGGCAAAGCCAAACGGAGTCGAACGTCGTCTGTCGGCTTCCCGTATCAGCCTGCCAAGACGCTGTTCTCCGCAGCGGAGCGTTCGTTTCTCGGCGTGCTGGATCAGGCCGTTGGTCCGGAACGGCGAGTCTTTGGCAAAGTTCGGGTCGCGGACATCGCGACGGTCAAAGCGGGCCTCAGTGCATCAGCGCGTCAAGGTGCGCTCAATCGGGTCGCGTCCAAGCACTTCGACTTCGTCGTGTGTCGTGCCAGCGATCTATCGTTGGTGTGTGCAGTCGAGCTGAACGACACCTCGCACGATTCGAAGCGTGCGCAGGCACGCGACGCGTTCGTGGTTGGCGTCTGCCGGTCAATAAGCCTGCCGCTGCTGCAGGTACCCGCCCAACGGTCCTACGCCGTCACAGATATACGTGCCCGCCTGCAAGATCTCACTGGGACAACTGACGGACCCGAGCTCTCTGCGGCCAGTGTCACATGACTTTTTTGAGCCAGCCGGCCGGCCTTCCTTCCGCGTGGCTCCGAAGCGGCATCGGCAGTGGCGCTTCGGGCTAAAGTGAGGCGATGGACACACATCCGATCGAGACGTGGCATGGGCTGGTGAAGTCGCACAACGCTTCAGGACTGGACAGCCTGCTTGCGGACGACGCGATTTTTTTCTCCCCCATCGTTCATACGCCGCAATACGGCAAGTCTCTCACCAAGAGCTATCTCATGGCCGCGTTTCAGGTCTTCTCCGGCCCGAGCTTCCGCTACGTCCGCGAGATTCTGGGACCGACCGACGCCATGTTGGAGTTCGAGACAGAAATCAACGGCATATTGATCAATGGAGTCGACATCATCAAGTGGAACGGCGCCGGCAAGATTGTCGAGTTCAAGGTGATGATCCGGCCACTGAAGGCGATCAACCTGGTCCATGAGCGCGTGGCAGCGATGCTTGTCGCAGCGCAGAAGTAAAAGTGCTGCTCGATCCTGCATTCAGAGCGACCAAACGAGTTGCGCTACTGCGGCATTGCATCATCGATTTCGCACAAGCCGCCTTCAGCATTCGCCCATTTCGAACGCGCGCCAGCTCGGAGAATCGTTCGTCATCAACACGTTTGTTGCAGCGTGGAGCACGCTGTTGCCGCTCAGGGGCAGTCGCTTTGCGGCTGACGACCCCACCAACTCGGCGTGCTAACGTACCGAGCTTGCTTCTGGTATCAACCTCCATCCTATTTCCACAATGAGGCTACCCGGATATGAAAGGCCGATATGGCGTTCCCGTCCTTGCGTCGACACTGCTCGCCGTGTTCGCCACAACTTCGCAACCGGCGGTTGCCGGTGTTTATACCGACGATTTGTCGAAGTGTCTGGTTTCCAAGACCACGTCAGATCAGAAGGCTGTCCTGGTCAACTGGATGTTCTCGGCAATGTCCCTGAATCCGGCAGTCGCGAAATTCGTGTCCATTCCGGTTGCCAAACGCAAGGAATTCAACGTGAATATGGCGGCGTTGTTTGAAACTCTCATGACGGTTACGTGCAAGCATGAGATGCAGCTTGCCATCCAATACGAAGGAAGCGGAGCGATTGGCGCGGGTTTCAATGTACTCGGGCAAGTTGCTGGCAGAGAGCTTTTTGCCAACCCGGAAGTAGCCAAGGGCATGGCTGAATTGGACAAGTTCATAGATCAGGACAAAATCCAGGCGGCGATGAAGCCGGATAAGTAATCTGCTCGTTGCAGATGTTCGCGACCTGAATTCGTCCAGCACAGGTCTTCATTCGTCCGGTGACTTCAGTGCCACCTCCTCGAAAAATCAGTGAGGGAATTCACGCAGGCCGGAGCGAGACGAGGCGGCGGCGTGAAACGTCACAATCACACTTCATTTGCCATCCTTCGTCGATTGGAACGGACCATGCGCACCCTGGCGATCCTGCTGATTTTTTTCTCGGTGTGTGCCTGCCTCCACGCCGCCGACGCCGAAGATATCCTTGTACTTGAAACCAGAGGAGCGATCGAGCAACCGGCATTTACCGTTTGCCTTTCGGGTGCCGCCAAGCTCAGTGTCACAAAAGCCACGACGGCTGAGGCTGAGGCTGAGGTCGAACGATTCAAAATCAACCTTGACAGCGAAGAACGCGGTCGCATTTTTGCACTGGCCAGCGAGGCCGACGGCTTTGACAGCGGTTGCAACCAGCCCGGCGACGTCACCAGCGGTGGCATGCGAGTAACGTACAAGGGTGCAGAACGCACCTTCTAGTGTCCGCACGCGGCGGGCTGACCCACAGGAGCGACGACCATCAAGTTGAAGTGCACTCTCAACGGATGCCTTCCTGCGGACATGCAAGTCCGCTAGCGACAGGTCCAGGTCATCATGCAAGTTGGCAGGATCGCCATCAATCCACTGCGCCATGTACCGGCGCAGCAGCCGGTCGTCTATCCGAGTAGTTGGGTCCACTCGATCAAGCTACAAGGTCGCGAACGCAAGCCCGCTCACCAGATCCCGTCATTGGCAGGCGCAGCGGAGAGGCCCGTTCCGATGCTGCAGGCGAATCCGCCGCTGACCTGCGTTTGTCACCCATTGGCGACACGATCGCACCGATCGATACGCAATATCAGCGCGGGAACAGTTTCTTGAACGCGTTGTCGGTGAAACCAACCGTGACCGTGCCGTCGTCGAGCACCACGACCGGACGGCGAATCAGTGCTGGATACTCGGTCAGCAACAACGTCCACTCCGGATCGCTGCCGGGGCCAGGGTTCTTGCGCTGCGGCAACAGATTGCGCCAGGTGGTGGATGACTTGTTCACCAGTCTGTCCCAACCGCCCAGCTCCGCTGCCCAGCGTTTCAATGTGGCCGCAGGTATGGGGTTGGCACGGTAATCGACGAACGCATGCTCGACTTTGAACCGCGTCAGCCAGTTGCGCGCCTTCCTGCACGTATCGCAGTTTGGCAGTCCATACAAAGTTGTTTCAGTCACGCAACTCTCCCTTGGGAACCCGCTCGCGGGCGACCACTTTCCCGGAATACACGCGCCACCAGAACGTGGCCCGCAGGCACGCTCCTACGCGTCGCGCAAGAGCTCGTTGATGCTGGTTTTGCTGCGCGTTCTTGCATCCACCTGCTTCACGATAATCGCCGCATACAAACTGTGGCTGCCGTCGGCCGCCGGCAAATTGCCAGCCACGACCACACTGCCCGCTGGCACGCGGCCATAGCTGATGTCACCGGTGGCGCGATTGTAGATGCGCGTCGACTGGCCGAGAAATACCCCCATGCCGATCACGCTGCCGCGTTCAACCACGACGCCTTCCACTACTTCCGAGCGGGCGCCGATGAAGCAATCGTCTTCGATGATCGTCGGGGCCGCCTGCAATGGCTCCAGCACGCCGCCAATGCCAACGCCGCCGGACAGATGCACGCCAGCCCCGATTTGCGCACACGAGCCCACGGTCGCCCACGTGTCAACCATGCTGCCGGCTCCCACGAATGCGCCGATATTGACGTAGCTCGGCATCAGCACCGCGTCGCGTCCAATGTGCGCCCCGCGCCGCACAAGCGCGCCGGGCACAACCCGGGCACCCAATTGCTGCAATTCGACATCGTGCCCATGCATGAAACGCAACGGCATCTTGTCGAAAGCCAGCGCCGCGCCACCATCGACCACGCGGCTGTCGTGAACACGGAAATGCAACAACACCGCCTTCTTGAGCCATGCATTGACCGTCCACCCGCCAAGACCGTCGGGTTCGGCTACGCGGCGAGCGCCCGATTCAAGCAGATCGAGGACCTGCTTGAGGGCCGGCCGCAACTTGACTTCAATTTCGTTGGCGGTGAGCACATCGCGCCGTTCAAACGCGTCGTTGATCAACACTTCAATGGCTGACATGAGAATTCTTTGTTGGTGATTAGCTGTGAGGAGATGGGCCGCGCGGCGAGCTGCCAAGGTTACCTGTTTAATCAAGTGGGGTTTGCGCGGGTCCGACTACCTCCCGCGGTTCCAAGGCCATCAGCACGCGCGGCAAATGCGCTGAACGGGACGCAGAGCATGGCGCGCGATCGAAGGTTCCCATTCCGCGGCCTTGCAGACAAGTGAACAGTGTATCGATTCGCACCAGCCCCACTCGGGCAATATCCCCCGCGCCCCGTACCAACGCCATGACGTCGACACTGAACTTGGCCACGAGGCTGGCGGCCAACGCCAGGGGCTACTCCTGCCGCGTGCATCTGGATGTGCGCGACAGCGATCCCGCGTGCGAAAGGACTCGAGCGCCGAAGCCTGCCGCGTCAGGCGGTCTTCCCGGCGACACGTTTCACGCGATTGCGGCCAGTTTGCTTGGCGGCGTACAACGCCACGTCAGCGCGCTGAAGCAAACTGTCGATGTTGTCGCCGGCCTGGGCAATCGTCACCCCGCAGCTGATCGTGGCGCGGCAGCCGCCTGGCAGCGGCTCTGATGCAATGCTGTGGCGCAGCGCCTCGGCCATGGTTTCGGCACCGGCAACGTCAACATTTCGCGCCACCGCCACGAACTCGTCACCACCCCAGCGTCCCAGACTATCGATGCCCCGGAACACCTGCGCAGCGCGCGCCGTAAGCGCTACCAGCACCTGGTCGCCGACCCCGTGCCCAAGTTTGTCATTGATTGCCTTGAAATGGTCGACGTCAAAAAGCACGACCGCAAACTCGCCCGCGCTGTCCGCGCAGCGAGCGAGTTCATCGGAGATGACCGCTGCCATATGCCGGCGGTTGGAGATCCCGGTGAGTTCATCGGTGTTCGAGAGCCGCGCCAACTGGTCAACCGTCTGCTGCGCGAGCGCGAGACGGTGCTGATAGCTGGAAAAGAAGTACAGCGCCGCGATCAACACTGCGGACACGAAATGCAACTGCAAGGTGAAGTTGGCATAGGGCGCGGCGCTGCCGCGCAACACATAGGGCAAGCTGACGCCGACGAACAGCACCAGTATCCCCAGCGAAATGCGCAAGCCGACGCGATGATCCGTCAGCGTGAAGGCAAACACGTACACGATTGGAATCCACAGATACAACGGCTGCAGATCGAGGCCAGCCCCCAATTGGGGCCAGTACATGGGCAGCGCCATGCACACAGCGCAAATCCCGACCGCGTACACCAGACACGCCAGCTCAATGGTCCGCTGCGCCAACCACTCGAACCAACCGGCAATGAACAAAATCGACAGGATCAGCGCGGTAACTCCCTGCACCGCGCTGAGCGCCGGAGTGAGCAGCCCGCGCGCGCCCATCACTCCCCAGCCGATCATCGTGCTCAGCAGGGCCAGCGCGATGATCGCCAGCAACATGACGCGGCTGAAACCTGCCATGGAAGGCGTGGTGAAGACTGGATCACTCATGGACGCGTGGTACTCGCAACCTGGGACCCCGCAGGCGCCACTGGCCGGGGGGGTGACCGGCGTACGGTCATCGGGAATGTTGAAGCACGAAACATGCCGCAAAGGGACCATACATGACGATGGCACGCTGATTCATACGCGCCAAGCTGCTGATCCTTCAGCAGGATCGGCCACACGTCGTAGCGCGACACGCCCGTCAAGCGTCGCAAACACTGCTTCTCTGCTGGCAGCGAAGTGCTGGATTGCGTCTATCGCAGGACTGACGTGAGCAATCCTCCCGCTGCGGCCATGCCTTCGAACACACGATGACGCGCAAAGGCCCAGAGGCGGCACGAACTCGATCTGACCGCGAATTCAGTGCTGACGCAGGCAGCAGTCCTGCCGCGGGAGAAGCCAGTCAAGGAGCCAAGTGACGTAGGCCTCCGTCGAGAAAGAGCATTTTTTACCGAACCCGCTCACCTCTACACCACAATCAGTGCCTGGTCCAGGTCGGCGATCAAATCATCCACGTGCTCAATCCCGACGCACAGACGTACCAGGTCGGCACTGACACCGGCCAGCTTCAGCTCTTCATCGTTGAGCTGGCGGTGCGTGGTGGTAGCCGGGTGGCAGGCGAGACTCTTGGCATCACCGATGTTCACCAGACGCTTGATGATTTGCAGTTTGTCCATGAAGCGCGCGCATGCTTCGCGACCGCCCTTGACGCCAAAATTGAACAGCGACGAGGGAATGCCGCCATCCATGTACTTCTGCGCGAGCGCGTGGTCGCGATCGCCCTCGAGGCCGGCAAAGTTGACCCAGCTCACCTTCGGGTGCTGCTTGAGATAGCGCGCCACGGTCAGTGCATTGCTGCAGTGACGCTCCATGCGCAGCGTCAGCGTTTCAATACCCTGCAGGATCAGGAACGCATTGAATGGCGAAATCGCGGCGCCGGTGTTGCGCAGGGCGACGGTGCGGGCGCGGGCAATGAATGCGGCGTCCCCGAAGGCGTCCACATACACCACGCCGTGGTAGGCGGGCTCGGGCGTACTGAATTGCGGGAAGCGCGGATTGCCCTTCCACTGAAACTTGCCCGAATCGACGATGATGCCGCCGATGCTCGTGCCGTGTCCGCCCAGGTACTTGGTAAGGGCATGCACGATGATGTCCGCACCATGCTCGATGGGTCGGCACAGCGCCGGAGACGGCACCGTGTTGTCCACCACCAACGGTATGCCTGCGTTGCGGGCAACCTCGGCCAGCGCGGCGATATCCACCACGTTGCCCGCCGGATTGCCGACCGACTCGCAGAAGATCAGCTTGGTGCGTTCGTCAATGGCGTTGGCGAACGCGCCGGGATCGCGGCCATCGACCAAGCGCGCCTCGACCCCTTGCTCGCGCAACGTGTGGCGAAAGAAGGTGTAGGTCCCGCCGTAGACCTGATTGGTGGCGACAACATTGTCTCCGGCCTTGACCAGCGTGTTCACGCAAGCGGTGATGGCGGCCATGCCGGAAGCGAATGCGAGGCCGGCAATACCACCTTCGAGCTGTGCCACGCGCTGTTCCAGCACATCCGTGGTGGGATTCATGATGCGCGTGTAGATGTTGCCGGCGACCTTCAGGTCAAACAAGTCCGCGCCATGCTGAGTGTCATCGAAGTAGTAGCTGGTGGTCTGGTAGATCGGCACGGCAACCGAATGCGTCTGCGGATCACCGGCAAATCCCCCGTGGATGGCAATCGTTTCCCGTTTCATGCTGCGTCCTCAAGTGTCGCGGGTGCTGGTGGTGGACTGCGACAGCCAGGCGGGCGCAGGAGGTTGGGGAAGCATACGCCGATTCAATGGTAAAAACTTAAATGGACGGATATATGTCTATACGTCCATACCATATGATGTCCTGGATTGTGTTTTGCTGCGCGCATGGCGCGAGCCCATGGGTAGCCGACGGGGCGCTTGCGGCAATGTCGGGAGTGATCGACGGCGAGTGCATGAGCGGCGCGTCATGTACAGACCGGAAAGATGCCCGCGACGAACAATACTCACGATGGCGCCGGCCCAAATCGGGCAGCCGATGCCCGGAACCGGGGCCTGCCGAAACCGGGTCCGGAGCCGTGGTCAGAGCCGTCCGTCCGCTACCCATGCACGAGAAAAGGCGCACTCTGACGCCCCCGCTTCGCCGCCTGCGGGTTGGAGTGATATGCTCAGTGTCCCGACTTGGTCAGCCCGACCTTGCCCGGCAGTGACAGATCGCCCGAAGCCGTCTTGAACACGTTGGCGACGCACAGCAACGGGCTGTGCACGCTGGCGTTGACTCGCAGCGCAGCAGTCACGCCGTCGAAGCCGGCCGTATTGATGGCACCGATATTGTCGAATGGCACGCGTACTTCCAGAGTGTTGCCGTTGAACACCGGATCCCAACCGGGGCTGTCGAGGAGGATCGGCAAGCCGGGCCAGGTTTTCGGCAAGCGCGGCTTGCTGCCTTCGGCAATATCAACGACTTTCAGCGCGTCCTTGCCACAGGCCGCGTCGGGTTGCAGTACAACCCAGTGCGAATGCCACAGGTTGCCATCGTCAGTCAGGTCGCCATTGCCGTTTTCGTCGAACAGCGGGGTATCGTCGAAATCCGGGTGCGCGGTGACGGCAAAGGCGAGAATTCCGCTGTCGTGTTCGAAGCCGACCACGTAGGGATCAAGTGTCGTTGGCCAGACATAGGAAAACACGCTGCTGCCGGCGAGCTTGCCGGTCTCCGCCGGCCTGCTGTCCCCGGCCTTGCCGGACACGGCAATGCTGAAGGTCGCGACGTTACCTTCAGTACTGATTTTGGTTTGCACTATGTCGAACGGGGCTGGCACGGTCGTCGACGGCTCACTGCGAATACCGTCGGCGTGTTTGGCACCAGCGTGCGCGAAACTGGCCGAGCCAGCGACCAGCAAAGCCGCGGCGATAGCGAGGCGCAGGCCTGGGGCGGGTTTGGTGCGGGGATGCAATTGCGGATGCGGGGACATGACGGTTCCTCGGTTGATGTGCGCCGCGCCTTGCGGGCACGCTGGCTGGCAATGAGCTGGTAGCATCGCCCGAGTGGGTCTGTAATTTGTTCGATTTAATCCATAAAACGAGGCGCATCGTCCAAACTCTCTGGAGCAAATCGTGACTTCCATCGATCGGTTGTCCTCCTTGATGGAGCGCTTCCATGTGCGTGCGCACCTGTTCCACGCCGGGCCGCTGTGCGGGCTGACGCAGTTTGACGCCGAGCCGGGGCGGGGCTTCCTGCACGTGCTGCGGCGCGGCGAGCTGGTAGTGACGCACCCTCCCCGCAGCGGCGTGCCCGAGCGAATCGCGATGGATGAACCGACCTTGCTGTTCTACCCGCGCCCGCTGGCCCACGCGTTCCAAAACGCACCGACCGAAGGGGCAGATTTCGTTTGCGCGTCGCTGGATTTCGACCGTGGCGCGCAGCACCCGCTGGCGCGCGCGCTGCCGCCTCTTCTGGTGTTGCCGCTGCGCGAAGTCAATGGCCTGAGTGAGACACTGAAACTGTTGTTTGCCGAGTCCGAGCGCGTACGCTGCGGGCAGCGCCTGCTGGCCGACCGCCTGTTCGACGTACTGTTATTGCAGTTGTTGCGCTGGCTGCTCGACCACCCCACGCAGGCGAAGCTGCCCACAGGACTGCTGACTGGGCTGGCGCACCCCAAACTGGCACGTGCATTGACCGCGATACACGAGCAACCGGGTGCGAACTGGTCGTTGGCAGCCATGGCCGAGACCTCGGGAATGTCGCGCAGCGCGTTTGCAGTCGCGTTCAAGGAGCAGGTTGGCCGCACACCCGCCGAGTACTTGACGCAATGGCGCATGACCATTGCGCAGTCCCTGCTGCGCAGCGGCACGTCGATCAAGACGGCAAGTACGCAGCTTGGTTACCTCAGTGCATCTTCGCTGTCACGGTCTTTCACCCAAACCGTCGGTATGTCGCCGCGGGCATGGTTGCAAGTTCAAGCTTGATGGTGCGACGGCAAAGGGAGGGAGGCAATTCAATCAACTTGACCGCCTCGTTCCCCTTTTCGTTCGAGCTTGAGGACGTGCCCGAAAAGTGCTCAACGGCCCGGACTGATTGCCTGGATCACCACGGTGTCCATTCCAGAATCGCGACAACGAGTCCAGCTTCGCCGGAAGCTCCGATTCCTGCGTCTCGAGAAAACAAAAACCGCGCCAGTGCGTCTCGCGACGTTCTGGCTGATTTTGTTTGGGGAGTGGCCCGGTGTGGGCGATGCACCTATTCCGTGGCGCGCCAAGCACACCGGGCCGAGGCAAGCATGTCAAACGCTTCGGTGGATGTCTGCCAGTGCACGCCGCGTCGTGGTGTAGGGGATCGCCTACACAGGGCACAAAAAGGCCACCATGAAGGTGGTCAAATTGTTGCTTCAATTGGTGGGCGGTACAAGGATCGAACTTGTGACCCCTACCATGTCAAGGTAGTGCTCTACCGCTGAGCTAACCGCCCGCTTCGCCACGGCATGCCGGGCAAGCCGCGGAGTATAAACGAGCGCCCGGCAGGCGACAACAGCCCCGGCCAGCGGGCTCGGTTTACTGCAACGACTGCTCACGCAGTTGATGGATCTGGTCGCGCAGGTGCGCCGCCTCCTCAAACTCCAGATTCTTCGCGTGTTGGTACATCTGTGCTTCCAGTTTCTTCAGCATGTGGGCGACCTGGTGCGCGCTGAGTTTGCTGTAGTCGGGAGCCTCCTCGGCCACCGCGCGCTGGCGCGACGACTTGCTGCCGCGGCGATTCCCCGCCTCGCTGCGCGCGCCTTCCATGATGTCGGCAATGCGCCGCACAATGGTGCTTGGCGTGATGCCCTGCTCCAGATTCCAGGCAATCTGTTTCTCGCGGCGACGCGCGGTCTCATCCATCGCCGCGCGCATCGAGGGGGTGATCTGATCGCCATACAGGATCGCGCGGCCACGCACGTTGCGCGCGGCGCGGCCGATGGTCTGGATCAACGAGCCGGTGGAACGCAGGAAGCCTTCCTTGTCGGCATCAAGAATCGCCACCAGGGACACCTCGGGCATGTCCAACCCCTCGCGCAGCAGGTTGATGCCCACCAGCACATCAAATTTGCCCAGGCGCAGGTCGCGGATGATCTCGCTGCGTTCGACGGTCTCGATATCCGAGTGCAGATAGCGCACGCGTACGTCCTGTTCGTCGTAGTACTCAGTCAGGTTTTCAGCCATCTTCTTGGTCAGCGTAGTCACCAGCACCCGCTCACCCACGGCGACGTTCTTGTGGATTTCGCTGAGCAGATCATCAACCTGGGTACGTACCGGGCGCACTTCCACCAGCGGATCGACCAGCCCGGTCGGGCGTACCAGCAGCTCGACCACGGCGTCCCCGGATTTGTCCAGCTCATACGCGCGCGGCGTGGCGGAAATGAAGATCGTCCGCGGGACGCGCTGCTCCCACTCCTCGAACTTCAGCGGGCGATTGTCCATGGCCGATGGCAGGCGGAAGCCGAACTGCACCAGCGTCTCCTTGCGCGAGCGGTCACCCTTGTACATGGCGCCAAGCTGCGGCACGGTGACGTGTGATTCATCCACCACCAGCATGCCGTCGGCCGGCAGGTAATCGAACAAGGTCGGCGGCGGCTCGCCAGGTTCGCGCCGGGTGAGGTGCCGTGAGTAATTCTCGATGCCTTGGCAATAACCTACCTCGGTCATCATCTCGATATCGAAGCGCGTGCGCTGATCCAGCCGCTGGGCCTCGACCAGCTTGTTGTCCTTGTACAGGATTTCCAGCCGTTCCTTCAGTTCGATCTTGATCGTCTCGATTGCATTCAACACGCTCTGCCGTGTACTGGCGTAGTGTGTGCGCGGATACACAGTGAAGCGCGGTACCTTGCGGATCATCTCGCCAGTGAGCGGATCGAATAGCGCCATGGCCTCCACTTCACCATCGAACAGCTCGATGCGCAGCGCCTCGGTTTCCGATTCGGCGGGAAACACGTCGATGATCTCACCACGCACGCGATAGGTGCCGCGGCGCAGCTCCATCTCGTTGCGCGTGTACTGCAGCTCGATCAGTTGGTGGATCAGTTTGCGCTGATCGATGCGCTCGCCCCTGGCCAGGATCAAGCGCAAGCTGAGGTAGTCCTCCGGATTGCCCAGGCCGTAGATTGCCGACACGGTGGCGACGATGATCGAGTCGCGCCGTGACAACAGCGCCTTGGTCGCCGACAGCCGCATCTGCTCGATATGTTCATTGATCGAGGCGTCTTTCTCGATGAACGTGTCCGACGCCACCACGTAGGCTTCCGGCTGGTAGTAGTCGTAATAGCTGACGAAGTACTCCACCGCGTTATGTGGGAAGAACTCCTTGAACTCACCATACAACTGCCCGGCGAGGGTCTTGTTCGGTGCCATCACGATGGTCGGGCGCTGCACGCGCTCGATCACACTGGCCACGGTGTAGGTCTTGCCCGAACCGGTAACCCCAAGCAAGGTTTGCGCCGCCAGGCCGGCCTCGAAACCTTGCGCGAGACGTTCGATTGCCTGCGGCTGATCGCCAGCGGGTTGGTACGGCGCTAGAAGCTGAAAGCGGTCAGTCATCGGCTACACATGTGGGCATGATCCTGCATTTTAAATCGACGACACCGACGCGGCCTGCGGCATGAAGCTCACGGCCACATGCCGGGACAGCCACTGCGCGAGGCCCAGGGCACAACCTAGCATCAGCGCTCCGGCCACACAGGAGTGGTGCCATGCGCACGGATCGCCAACGCCTCATTGGCTACCGCCAGTGCGGTGTCACCCTGATCGAGCAGCTCATGGTGCTGGTCATAGTCGGGGTGCTCATCGGCATCGCAACACCGTCAATGCACAAGCTGCTGGTACGCCACGAACTACAAACCGCGCAAACCGACCTCATGGTGGCACTGCATCAAGCGCGTTCCACTGCAGTCACCAGCGGCAAACGCACCCTGCTCTGCCCCAGCACGGACGGTCTGCACTGCGCGACCACCACGCACTGGGAGCACGGCTGGTTGCTGGGCGTCGACGCCGATCATGACAACCAGCCTGATGGTGCACCGCGGTACAGCGGTGTCAGCCACGCCCACAATCTGCTGATACGAAGTAGTGCCGGGAGACACCTGGTGCGGTTCCAACCCAACGGCTCGGCCGGCGGGAGCAACCTCACATTGTTGTTTTGCGAACCGGCTAGCCACAATCCCACGCTCAGCGTGGTCGTCTCCAATTCCGGTCGCGTTCGCGGCGCACCAGCCAGTGCTGCGCAAGCGGCAGCCTGCGCCCAAGGTGGGTAAGCGTTGACGCACATCGAATGCGGTCTATCCGCAGGGCGCACGACCCCGCGGCCATCGAGTACTCCGACGGCCGCGTTTTCGGTCATTGCGCGCATGAATTCATGCCCCCGGCGACGGCCCAGCAATGAGATCAGATCGTGATGCCCTCACACGGCTGGCGCGGCATGACTCGAATGCTGCTGGGCAGCGAGACGCGGAAAGTGCTGATCCAAGGTGACGTGCCCGTGCTGGTCTGTCATCGACTGCTGCGAGAGAAAGAGCCTGTTCATGACGGCGGGCTCTGGCGGACGCTGACACCATCTCCGCCACTTGGCACGCTGACGCGTGGGACACAGCCGCATGCCAATGTGCGTGCGCAACCGGGTGGTGCTCGGCGCAAGGAAGCTTCCGCTCTCCCTGCTAGACTCGCCGGACTGATTTTCGCAGACGTCGTGCCGACTGCGTGGTCGAGTGGACGGAGGACGACTGTCTTGCCGGGGGATAGGGGATCATGGTCATGCCATTGTCGTGGAAAGTGGGTGCCGCAGCGGCCGGCTTGATCGGCGTGGCGCTTGCCTGGAACGGAGTCTCGCGCTATGTCGCGGCGCACCACGCGGACGAACTGGAGCGCGATTACGCGCGCACCGCGGAGCTGGATGCCCAACTGGCCAAAGCGCGCGCCGAACAACGCAGTGCCGAACTGGCAGCGACGCTAAAGCAGCGGCGCGCTGAGCTGGCCAATACCTATCGGGAGGTGGGCGAGCAGGCAGCCCACTATCGGGCCGAGCTGCGCAAGCGCGAGGAAAAGCAGCGCCAGGAAGCCGCGCGAGTACAAGCCAGCTATCGGCTGGCATCCAATCAGCACTGTGCCGGCGGTATCGTCATCGACCGCAACGCCTCGAGCTTCACGCAAGCCGTCGGGAAAGCCGGCCAACCCATCCAGTGCGAAGGCAACACCGCCGCGGAGCCGTTGCGCTGATCCGGTACCAAGATCCAACGCGGCAGGCCTGACCCGCTGACGCCCGCGCCTGGGCGGTTTTACCACGGGTTTGAGGGTGCGTCGGCGCCATCATTCGCCGATGCCCACGCCCGCGCTCGCCGCAGCCCGCACCGACGCGGCACAGCAGTCCGGCGAGTGATCTCGATTCCTGTAGTCGCTGTTGGCGTATGCAACCCTTGCCGTGGGCTGCCTCGCTCGCAGGTATCGCCGAGTCAGCTCCGCGAAGTCGGCTGCGCGAAACCGGGCGTGCCGCCGCGAGGTGCGCACCGATCGGCGTCTGCCGGTGCCTCCGGCATCCTCCTTCCATGGTCGTCACCGGCATGACTTCACGCAGGCGTGATGCGGGCACAACGTACGCTTGGCGGTGAACCCCAGCTTCAGGTTCACGCGAGCAGCTCGAACCCATCGAGCTGCCATCTCCCACAGGCTGCAGGTACTCCACGGGAGGAGTTCGATGCACACGCCAACTTCAACGCCGCAACCACTGGCAGCCACTGAACTGCAAGCGCTCGACGCATGGTGGCGCGCCGCGAACTATCTGTCGGTGGGCCAGATCTACCTGCTCGACAACCCCCTGCTCGAACAGCCGCTGACGGCCGCGCACATCAAGCCACGCCTGGTAGGTCACTGGGGCACGACACCGGGGCTGAACTTTCTCTATGCGCATTTGAATCGCGTGATCAAGCAGCGCGATCTCGATGCGATCTTCATCACCGGCCCCGGTCACGGCGGCCCGGCGCTGGTGGCCAATGCATGGCTGGAAGGCACCTACAGCGAGGTTTATCCACGAGTAGGCCAGGACAAGCAGGGCATGCAGCGGTTGTTCAAGCAATTCTCCTTTCCCGGTGGCATCTCCAGCCATGTGGGCGCGGAAACGCCCGGGTCCATCCACGAAGGCGGAGAGCTGGGCTACTCGTTGGCACACGCCTTTGGCGCCGCGTTCGACCACCCAAACCTGTTGGTCGCCTGCGTCGTTGGTGACGGTGAGGCCGAGACCGGTCCGCTCGCCGCCGGCTGGCATGCAAACAAGTTCCTGAATCCGGTCCAGGATGGCGCCGTGCTGCCGATCCTGCATTTGAACGGCTACAAGATTGCCGGCCCGACCGTATTGGCGCGCATTCCGCACCGGGATCTCGAATCCTTGCTGCGCGGCTACGGCTACGCACCGCGCTTTGTCGAAGGCGACGACGTGATAACCATGCACCAGCGCATGGCCACCGTCATGGACGAGGTCATTGATGAGATTGCGGCGATCCAACGGGTCGCGCGCACCGACGGCACGAGCGAGCCGCCGCGCTGGCCCATGATCGTGCTGCGTTCGCCCAAGGGGTGGACCGGGCCGAAGGAAGTGGACGGCGTACCTATTGAAGGCACCTTTCGCGCGCATCAAGTACCGATGGGCGAGATGAGTCGGCCGGAGCACCTGCGCATTCTTGAAGACTGGATGCACAGCTATCGACCTCGAGAACTTTTCGACGCAGCGGGACGCTTGCGAGCCCAGATTGCCACGCTGGCACCAAGCGGCCACCGGCGCATGAGCGCCAACCCGCACGCCAACGGCGGTGTGCTATTGCAAGATCTGCAGCTGCCGGACTATCGCGACTACGCCGTCGATGTGCCGATGCAGGGCGCAACCATTGCCGAGGCGACCCGTGCGCAAGGACGTTTCATCCGCGATGTCATCGCGCAGAACCCGACCAACTTCCTTGTCTTCAGCCCCGACGAGACCAACTCCAACCGCTGGAATGCGGTGTTCGAGGTGACCGCTCGCCGCTCGATGGCTGAAATCCTGCCCAAGGACGACCACGTCGCACCAGATGGCCGCGTCATGGAGGTGCTCAGCGAGCACCTGTGCGAGGGCTGGCTCGAGGGCTACCTGCTGACCGGACGACATGGCATTTTCTCCTGCTACGAGGCGTTCATCCACATCGTTGACTCGATGTTCAACCAGCACGCGAAATGGCTGAAGGTCTCCAGCGAGATTCCCTGGCGCCGACCCATCGCCTCGCTCAACTATCTGCTGAGCTCGCATGTCTGGCGGCAGGACCACAACGGTTTCAGCCATCAGGACCCGGGGTTCATCGATCACGTCGTCAACAAGAAAGCTGCAGTCGTCCGGGTATACCTGCCACCGGATGCCAACACGCTGCTGTCGGTGACCGACCACTGCCTGCGCAGCCGCAATTATGTCAACGTCATCGTCGCCGGCAAGCAGCCCTCGCCACAGTGGCTGGACCTGGACGCCGCAGCGGCTCATTGCGCCGCAGGTCTCGGCGTGTGGTCCTGGGCTGGCAGTGGCGGCGACGCAGAACCTGACGTGGTGCTGGCCTGCTGCGGCGACGTGCCGACGCTGGAGGCCATGGCCGCCGAGGAGTTGCTGCGCGAGCACCTTCCCGGACTTCGCGTGCGCGTGGTCAACGTGGTCAACCTGATGAAGTTGCAGCCGCCCAGCCAGCATCCCCACGGACTGGACGACGCGGACTTCGATGCCATGTTCACGGTGGATCGGCCGGTGATCTTCGCTTATCACGGCTATCCCGCGCTGATCCACCGACTCACCTATCGGCGCACCAACCACAACAACTTCCACGTCCACGGTTACCAGGAAGAAGGTACGACCACCACGCCGTTCGACATGACTGTGCGCAACGGCCTTGATCGCTACCATCTGGTACTGGATGCGATCGCTCACGTGGCCGGGTTCGCCCAGGACGCGTCGCGCGTGCGCAAGACGATGGCGGAAAAGCTGGCGACGCATGCGCAGTACATCGTCGAGCACGGCGAAGATCTCCCTGAAATCCGGCAATGGCGGTGGCAGCCGCGCAAATCCTGATCTGCGCGGCGGCAAGCGGCAAGCTGCGAGCAGCCAGCAGCCAGCAGCCACGTGGACGGCCCAGGCCCAACTGCCGCCATCGTGACGACCAGTGCGGGTAACGGTGATTACCCGGGCACATCGTCCACAGCGTTCATCGATCGGACGTCGCAACCGCGCGCAAATCAGCTCCACAGCAAGCCTGGTTGAACTCATGTTCGGCACCCCTTGCCGGGTCATTACTGGCCGCACTGCGTGGAGCGGCCGGTCAACCGAAATTGCGTGTACTACATGGCATTCCATGCCAGCGACACAGCGCGCGCTGTATGCACGACATGGCACGTGACAAACTGCTCCATCGTGTCGAGGAACTTGCCGCCACCATGACCACACCTGCAACGCCGTCCGGAGTGCTGCGTATCACGCGTAAACTGGCTCGGGAAGTCGGCCAGTTGCACTTTTCCACGCCGAGCCATGTCTACAATCCGCTGGCTTACGCGTGGCCGGCGCACCGGGAATACCTGCGCCGTTACGGTGCCCAGCGCAGTCGAGTTTTGCTGTTGGGCATGAATCCCGGGCCGTGGGGCATGACCCAGACCGGGGTGCCATTCGGCGATGTGGTGATGGTGCGCGAATGGTTCGGCATATCCTCGCAGCTCAGCGGTACCTTGCCGGCGCAGCACCCCAAGTACCCGATCCTCGGCATGGCCTGCCACCGCAATGAAGGCAGCGGCTCGCGGCTGTGGCGCTGGGCCGAAACCCGACTCGGCACGCCGGACGCCTTTTTCGCGCGCTTCTTCGTGTGGAATTACTGCCCGCTGTTGTTCATCGGCAAGGGCCACAACCTTACCCCGGAGCATCTGAGCCGAACCGAGACTGCCGCGCTGGCAGAAGTCTGCGACCGCGCACTGCGCTCCGTATTCCGCGCGCTGGCGCCGACGGCAGTTGTCGGTATCGGGCGCTATGCGCAGCGGCGTGCCACTGAAGTCCTTGGGGCGGACGCAAAGGTTCTCTATCTGCCGCATCCGAGCCCGGCAAATCCGGCAGCGAACAAGAGCTGGCCTGCCATGGCCGAGCAAGCGCTGAAACCCTGGCTGCCTTGAAGCGCAGCGCCTGACAGGAAGCAGCAAACCGCGGGTCTGCGACACTTTGACGCAGGTTGGCGAATTGGCCCACAACCGTCGCCGGCTTTGACTTGCGTCATGCGGCCTGGGTGCGGCCATCCCTATATTCGACCCCACTGATGAGCGAACCCTGGTGGATGGATTCCGCGATCTCAGCCTGGCTCGGCCGCAATGAAGATCAACCTAGGGGAGTAATCACACGATGCAACGGACCGTTGATCTCACGTTATCGGTGCTGGCCAGCGCGGCCGCATTCCTGCTGTCGTGGCCCTTCTGGCGCGATTTCCAATACTGGCCCGAGTCCCAGGTGGCGTGGTGGATCTACTTCGGGATCGGCTTCGTGCTGACCGTGTATGTCTTCTACGTTTTCATCGGCAGCCTGCACATCCTGTTTCTGCATGGCGCAGACGAAGCGGCCACACCAGCAGCAAACGAGGTAACAGGCGCTGACAAGGGAGAGCGCTCATGAGCTGCGGAGTGGGCGAGAGCAGTTGCGAAACCCCTCGCCGGCGCGGCGCGCTGATCATGCTGTTGGTGATGACGGCAATCTTCATCGCCCTGTCGATCTTCTCGTTTCTGCCCTCACGCGGCCAAACGACTCCCGAAACAATTACCTATGGCAAATATACGGCCGACCAGGGCAAGCGCGTATTCCAGGCCTACAACTGCATGGGCTGCCACACCATGGTGGGCAACGGCGCTTACCTCGGGCCGGATCTCACCGAGGAATACATGCACGCGGGACCGGCATGGTTGGCAGCATTTCTGCCTTCTGCGGGCGGTTGGCCCACTGCCGCGGCGGTGCGCACGCAGTTGGTGACCTCCGAACAGCTCGCCGCGGCGGGCGTGGATTCAATGGACGCGTACCTGAAGAAATTCCCTGGCGCCGCCGAGCGTATCGAACGGCGTGGTGGCGGTACCTCGAACATGCCTAACCTGCCATTCACCAAGGATGAGGTTGGCCAGTTGATCGCCTACCTCAAATACACCTCGGCAATGAACACCGAAGGCTGGCCCCCGAAGATCAAGGTGGCCGGGTTTGACAACCGTGTGCGGCTCGCTCATGGCACCAGCGCCATCGCCGCCGCTCCGGTCGTTGCCGCGGCTCCTGCCGGAGCGGCGCCCGCAGCAGCCGACCCGGTGGCTCTGGGTGCGCAACTGGCGAAGGACTACGCCTGTACTGCCTGTCATTCACCCGACAAGCAACGCCTGGTTGGTCCCGGCTGGGGTGGCCTGTACGGGTCCGACGTCAAGCTCGTCGATGGCAGCATCGTGCGGGCGGATGACGCCTACGTAACGCAGTCCATCCGTGAGCCTGACGCAAAGATTGTGGAAGGCTACCCGGCCGGCGTGATGCCCGCCTATTCCACGCTGCTGAAGGAAGACGAGGTCAAAGCCCTCGTCGCCTATATAGCCTCGCTCCACGGCCCGGAGAAGCAGTGATGCAAATCGAATACCAGACCCAACGACTGAGCTTGCGCTTCTTCCTGCTGATGCTCGTGCTGTTTGCGTTCCAGGTCGTTTACGGAATGATCCTGGCAGCCCAGCAGGTTGACCCGACACTGCTCGCCGGCGTGCTGAACTTCAACGTTGCCCGCGCCGAACATCTCAACCTCGGCATCATGTGGATCGTCTGCGGCTTCATCGGCTCGATCCTGTTTGTCGGGCCGATTCTGTCCAAGCGCGAGATGGTTGCGCCATGGCTGATCAAGTTTCTGTTCTACGCGGTGATCGTGATCGTGGTGTGGAACTTCTTCACCCAGTTCCTGGCCGAACGCGGCATCGCCGGCTGGTGGCTGGGACAGCCGTGGCTGCAGCAGGGCCTGGAGTATCTGGAGGCTGGGCGCATCGCCGGCATCCTGATTCTCGTCGGCTTCGCCATCGTGTGCTACGTGGTACTGCGAACGTTTCCGCCAATCCGTCAGTGGAACGAAATTCACTGGGGCCTCGGCCTGGGCGTCACCGCGCTGATGATGGTGTGGGTATTCGGCCTGTTCTACATTGATCGCCTGGACCTGCAGGAATACTTCCGCTGGTTCGTGGTGCATTACTGGGTGGAAGGCGTGTGGGAGGTCATCCACATCAGCCTGATCGGCATGTTCCTGGTGCTGATGTTCAAGGCCGATATCAAGTCGGTGGGCTTTGCGGTGTTCTGGGGTATCACCCTGGTGTGGCTGTCCGGGCTGATCGGCAACGCGCACCATTACTTCTGGATCGGCACGCCGGAGTTCTGGCAGTTCTGGGGGTCGCTGTTCAGCGCGATGGAGCCGCTGCCGCTGATCTTCTGCTTCTGGCACATCTACCTGGACGCGCACACCAACAAACGCCCATTGGAGAATGCACCGGCGTTCTACTTCATCCTCGGCTCGACGGTACTGGAGTTGGTCGGTGCGGGCATCCTCGGCTTCGTCATGACCTTTGCGCTGACCAACGTGTGGTCACACGGCACCTGGGTGACGGCAGGGCACGCCCATCTGGCGCTGTTTGGCACGTTCGGCATGCTGGGTATTGCCGCCGCGTACTACGCCATCCCGATCATGCGCAAGGTGCCGAACTACGATCAGCGCCTGGGCAAGCTCGCGTTCTGGCTGGTGTTTACCGGCGTTCTCGGCATGGCATTCGCATTCTCCATTGGCGGCACCGTGCAGATCTACGTGTATCGCATCCTTGGGCTGGACTGGTTCGGCGGTGATATCTACCCGACGATGGGCGTCTACAAGCTGATGCTGCCGCTGTTTGGACTGGTGTTCACTGCCGGCGCCGGCGCCCTCATCTTTGACTTGATCACGCTGGGGCAGCGCGTGCAGACGCCAGCGGCAATGGATGCACAGCACACCGCGCTGCGGGTGGCTCCGCCCGTTACCGGTTGGCACCGACCACTCACTGGGTTCGAAGCCGGCATCTGGCTGCTGATGATGTGCGTGTTCGGGCTGATCATCACGTTCGGCTTGCTCAGCTTCAACCTGCCGCGGGTGCGCGTGGACGGTGATCCGACCCTGCCCTACCTGCTTGCCGGCGTGGGTTACCCCGGACTGTTCCTCGTGACACTGGGCTTCGTGTGGCGCTTCCTGGCTTCACTCGGGGTGCGCGTGCCGGTGGCCGAGGGGCTGCCGGCGATGCCTCGTACAGCCGCACAAGCCTGAGGCTCAACGCCCGGCACACGGCACGGGGCAACAGCAAAAGGCCGCCAGGTTTCCCCTGACGGCCTTTTTTTGCGCCAGCGAACGCAGGCGCCGTGACAACGCATACAGCGCGGCGTGAATGAGTCCAGCCAGGTGTCGCTGCCCCGGCGCTATCTGCGGCGACATGTGCGGGGACGGCGTCACAAGGCGCCCCGCCAGCCGCAGCCACACGAGCGCAAACACGCTCAGGCCAAGCATGAAGTGCCACATCTTCAGGCTGTCGTGCAGATCACTGCCCTTGGGGTAAAGCTCGCGCACATTGATGCACGCGTAAACCCCAATCAGCAGCGCCAGCATCAGCCAGTGCATGAAGATCGACAGCGAACCATAGCGATCGGCGGTGTTGTTCCAGCTCATCGGAAGGTCCGTGGTCGACAGGTTGGGAGCGCGTACGTCGCTGTGCTCATTGATCAGCGTTCGCATCGGGCTTCAGCCGGTCGATGCCAAACGCCTGCATGACGGGTTTCTCCCAGGCCGGGCAGGCTTTACCGTTGCGCATCTATTGACTCCATGCCGGGAAAACACCAGCTTGAGCTATTCAACGCCCGCATGACTTGAGCGGGGTCAATCTGGAGCCTAGTCAACATGGCGTATTTTAGCAACAGCTACATTAGATATAACGTATAGTAGGCAGCAGCATCCGAGCTCACCTTTCAATTGTCTGGAGACCGACATGTCCACAAGCCCATTGACCGCCGCGCAACTGGTTGCCGCCACGCGCGGTGGAATCGAGGAAATTCCCGCTGTCGAACTGGAACGCCGCGTCGCCGCCGGCGCGGTACTGCTGGACGTGCGGGAACCGGAGGAATTCGCGGAAGGTCACGTCGCTGGTGCGGCCAACATTCCGCGCGGCCTACTCGAATTCAGGGTCGAAGCACATCCGGCGATGGCCGGTGTCACGTCACCGGAACTCGCCCTGCGCGACCGACCGATCATCGTTTATTGCCGCAGTGGCGGCCGCGCAGCGCTTGCCGTAAAAAGTCTGCAGGATATGGGGTTCAGCGCGGTCGCCTCACTCGCCGGCGGGATCCAGGGCTGGCGCGACAGCGGTCGGCCAACCGTGACGACGGACTGACGCCATGCCACAGCGCACGCGCACGCCTGCCGCCCGCAAAGTCATTGACTGGTCCGTCATGGACCAAAACGCGGACGCTGCCGCCGCGCTGCTCAAGGCTCTCGCCAACAGCCAGCGGTTGCGCATCCTGTGCCTGCTGGTCGGCGGGGAGCGTTCGGTGAGCGAAATCAATACCGAAGTGGAACTGAGCCAATCCGCGTTGTCGCAACACCTTGCCAGGTTGCGCGAGGAAGGTCTTGTCACCACCCGCCGTGAAGCACAGTCGATCCACTATGCGCTGGCGGACGGTCCGTCCGCGGACATCATCGCGACACTGCATGGCTTTTATTGCGCGACATGAACTGATGAGCGCGTGACCCGCTGCCGCGCAACGTCATCGTCGTGCGATCGCGCACAGACATCCGCTTGGCGGCAGTCGTCTGATCGAGCGCCACATGTTAGGGGCGGGCTGCCAGCAACTCACGCACGGCGGCGACGAACTGCGGATCAAGGCGCCCGATGACATCCGTGCGCGCGGCGATCCGGCCGTCAACATCGAGCAGGATCAACTCGCTGCTGTGGTTGAATTCGCCATCGGGCAGTTGCCGATACTGCAGGCCCAGCAATGCGGCAAGCTGGCGCACGTCCTGCGGCGCGGTGCGCGCCAGAGTCCAGTGCCGGGTATCGAGCTTGCGCGTGTCCGCGTATTTGCGCAGCGTGGTGACATCGTCACGCAGCGGGTCAAAAGTGACCGCCAGCACATCGAGTTGATCGCGCGCCGGCTCGTCGACCGCCTTGCGCGTCAGCTTGACCGTGTCGAGGATCATTGGGCAGACCATCGTGCACGAGGTGTAGAACATCGTCACCAACTGCGGCCGGCCGCGCCGTGCGACCAACGGGCGTACCTGCCCATCCTGGCCGGTGAGTTGCACGTTGAGTTGATACACCGAATCACCGGGCAGCGGCGTTACCGCAAGCGCGCTGGTGCATGCCAGCAGCAGCAACGCCCACAAGCATGGCAACGAACGTTTCATGGCGCTCCTCATTGGGACTTCGCGCAGCGAAAACCCATGTTGTTGGTGGTGTCGACCGCCTTGAGCGCGGAGAGCATGGCAACCCGCATCAAGGTGGCGTAGTTCTCCTTCTCCTGCATGCTGATCGCGCCCGCACCGCAGAATTTGAGCTTGTCGGCGCCGTCCTGATCACGACTGTCGACACCGACCAGCAGCGCGTTGAAATCGTCCACCCATTCCCACACCAAGCCATTGAGATCGCGCACGCCATGCAAGTTGGCGGCGCCGCCGACTGCGGGCAGTGCGACGTTGGACGGACGCGAATACCAGTTCAGGACGCGCTCGCGCCACGCCGGGTCACTGCGCGCGTCCGCCCGCGTCGCGTCAGCGGCGGCGGCGTACTCCCACTCGTACCAAGTGGGCAGACGCGCACCCTCACCTGCACAATAGGCCTGCGCGGCAAACCAACTGACGCGCGTCACCGGCTGTTGCGGCTGGGCGTTGGCACCCAACGCATCGACCGCGCTCCACTGCGACAGATAACCCCTGTCGGCAAACACCGACGGAACCTTGTCGCGCTTCCACGTCGGATGCTGCTTGACGAAGGCGAGGAACTCCGCATTGGTCACCGGCTCGGTGCGCAGGCGAAACGGCGCGATCTGTGCCGGTGCCGTTTTGCCATCCGCGGGCAGCACGCTGACAAACGTGCCGCCCGGCAGCGCCGCGTACTTTGCCGCCAGCGTGGGTGCCGCCGACAGCGCCAGCAGCACTCCGAATATCCCACGCAGGTGCCGGTTCGCGTGCATGCTCAATGCGCCGGGGCGGCCGTGGATGGCACAGGTTCCGCACGAACCTTGGCCACGTCCTCCTTGCTGATCTGGCCGCCGGGGTTGCCCCAACTGTTCATCACGTAAGTAAGAATGTTGGCCACCTCGTCGTCCCTGAGCTGCTTCATCGGCGGCATCACCGAGTCGTAGTCCTGGCCGTTGACAGTGAGTTTTCCGCTCAAGCCATGCAGCACGATCGACACCGCGCGCTTCGGGTCTGCCGCCAGGTAATCGGACTTGGCCAGCGGCGGAAACACGTTGGCCAGACCCGCGCCATCCGGCTGGTGACATACCGAACAGGTGCCGACGAACAACTGCTTGCCGGCGGCAATCTGCTCATCCTTGGTCAGGGTGCCGGCCGCATGCGCCTTGGCTGCCGTGGCCACTGCCTTGAGGTTGCCCTCGGCACGATCACCCAGGTACACCGAGTCGACTTCCTTGCCAGAATAGATCGCCTTGTTCTCCGGACCATCCACTTTCAGGATCGCCAGCGCGCCCTTGTTGAACGCGCGGAAGATCGAGTGATCGACGATCACATAGCTGCCCGGAACCTGCGTGTGGAATTCCACCGTGGCCGCACCGCCCGAAGGGATCAACGTGGTCTGCACGTTTTCCTGCGGATGGGTACCACCTTCCGGCTGCACCTTGTCGAAGATCTCACCGATCACATGGAAGCTGGAGATCAGATTCGGTCCACCGTTGCCGACGAACAGGCGTACATTCTGGTTGACGCCGGCGGTGAGCGCCTGATCACCGGTAAGCGCCCCTTCCTTGCCGTTGAACAACACGTAGGTCGGGTTTTCGTCGATCGCCTTTTCCATGTCAAACGGCTGGTGACCTTTCTCGCGATATTTGCCGGTCGTGTAGAAATCGCCCTGCATCACGTAGTACTCGTGATCGACCTTGCTCAAGCCTTCCGGTGGCTCGACCAGGATCAGGCCGTACATGCCGTTGGCAATGTGCATCCCCACCGGCGCGGTGGCGCAGTGGTACACGTACAGTCCCTGGTTGAGTGCCTTGAAGGTGAACTGCGAGGCATGCCCCGGCGCGGTGAAGCTCGACGCCGCGCCGCCGCCCGGGCCGGTGACGCCATGCAGGTCGATGTTGTGCGGCATCTTGGAATCGGGCGCGTTCTTCAGGTGAAACTCCACCGTGTCACCCTGGCGCACGCGGATGAAACTGCCCGGTACGGTGCCACCAAAGGTCCAGAACGTGTAGCTGACACCTTCAGAGATGGGCATCTCCTTTTCGATCACTTCCAGCTCGACGATCACCTTGGCCGGATAGTTGCGATGGATCGGCGGCGGCACGTGCGGTGGGCTGGTCAGCACTGCGTGAATCGGTTCACCCTGTGGCGGGCCAAAATCTCCCATCTCGCTGGGCAAGGAGGTGGACACGGCGGGTGCGTGCGCGATTGACGGTAGCGGAGGGGGCGTCTTGTTTGAGCAGGCGGCAAGCGCAAGCATGCCGGCCGCGACGAAGGCACTGAGGGACAATCTTTGCATGGTGGTTCCCTGGGTGGATTCACCGCCACATTAGATGAGCAGCTCCACGCAAAATTGACCTGGGTCATGCAATCGACCGTAACTGCGGCACTGCGTCAAGGTGTCACATCTGACCGTGG
>JBDSWR010000100.1:0-16159 GCA_039926605.1 Rhodanobacter sp.
TGCGTCAACAGGTGCGCGCACAGCGCCGGTGTAAGCGTGAGCGACACCAGCGCCGAGATCACCACGGCGGCGGTCAGGGTCACCGAGAACTCGCGCAACAACACCACCAGCATGTTGTTGCCAAACAGCAGCGGGGCGAATACCGCCACCAGCGACAAGGTGATCGAGATCACCGTGAAGCCGATCTCGCCCACCCCGGTCAATGCCGCCTGCATTGGTGCCTCGCCACGTTCCATATGGCGCACGATGTTCTCGATCACCACGATCGCGTCGTCCACGACGAAACCAATGCACAGCACCAGCGCCACCAGCGACAGGGTGTTGAGCGTGTAACCAAGTGTCCACATCACCACAAACGCACCGGCCAGCGACAACGGCACGCTCAGCGTGGCAATCAGCGTGGGACGCAGCCGGCGCAGAAATACCAGCATCACCAGCACCACCATCACGATGGAAATCAACAGTGCCAACTGCACTTCGTGCAACGCCGATTCGGTGGTCTGGGTGAGATCAAACACCGGCGTCACGGTCACGTTCGCCGGCAGCGACGCGCGCAGCTGCGGCAGTCTGGCGCGGATGGCCGACACCGTGGCCACCGCATTCGCTTCCGGCCGCTTGCTGATCTGCATGCCGACAGTGCGCGCACCGCCTTGCGTGGTGCTGGAGAACCACGCGGCCTGATACTGGTCCTGCTGGCCACCGTAGACCCGCGCCACGTCGGACAGCCGCACCGGGGTGCCTTTTTTCACTGCGATCAACAAGCGGGCGAACTCGGATGGCTCATGCAAGCCGTCACTTGCCGTCACCGTCATCTGCGTGTGGCCATCGCTCAGCGTGCCCTGCGGCGAGGTGACGTTGGCGGCACGCAACGCGTTGGCCACATCGTTGGCGGTCAGCCCCTTGGCCGCCAGCGCAGCGATGTCCAGCTCAATCCGCACGGCATGCGGCGTCCCACCAAACACCTGCACCTGCGCCACGCCGCTGATTTGCGCCACCGCGGGCTTGAGCAGCGTATCGGTAAGATCAAACAACCTGTCCTGCGGCAATCCGGTCGAGGTCAACGTGATAAACAAGATCGGGATCTGCGCCGTATCAAACTTGAAATACGCCGGCGGCGAAGGCATGCCCGGGGGCAGGTCGACTGCAGCCGCATTGAGCGCTGCCTGCACGTCGCGGGCGGCGCTGTCGGCATTGCGGCTCATGTTGAAGCGCACCATCACCGAGGCGGATCCCTCGCTGGCGTTGCCGTACATCTCGTCAACGCCGGGAATCCGCCCCAGATGGCGTTCCAGCGGCGCCAGGATGGTGTTTGCCATGGTCTGCGCACTGGCACCTGGCTGGTTTGCGACCACGTACACGCCGGGAAAATCCAGCGAGGGCAACGCGGCCACACCAAGCAACAGATAGGCGCAAAAGCCCGCCAGCAGCAGGCCCAGCGCAAGCAGCGAAGTACCGGCCGGACGACGGATCAGGGGAGCAAATATATTCATGGGGCATCCGTGGGCGGCCAGCATAATGGCAGACCCGACACGCCACACCCGTGCCGCCCACGCCACCTGCGCGCAGACAGCAACGGCCCTGCCATGACGTCAATCCCGATCATGCTGACGTTATGCCATCTGGCGCATCCGCGCGTATGTGCCTGAAGTCCACACCGTGCCGGAAGGCAGGGGTACGGCGATGCCCGTCAACACCACAAGTCAGCTGCGCACCCCCGCCGCATCGATGCGCTCAGCGGGCGGCGGGGCTGTAACGCAAGGTCAGGAACACGCCACGACCAGGCTGGTTGAAGTACCACACCGTTTCGTAGCGGCGGTCGAAGACATTGGCCAGACGGCCCTCGACTTGCCAAGCGGACGCAAAGTGGTAGCTCGCGCGCAAGTCGGTAGTGGCGTAGCCCCCCACGGCATGACGGTTGGCGGCATCGTCGTAACGGCGGCCAGCACCGTTGATGGTGGCGCCGATGGCGAACGCGCCAAAGCTCCGATCCAGATCCACGCGTGCGCTGCGCTCGGGCCGGCGCGGCAGCACGTTGCCATCATGCGGGCCGCCGTCACGGTTGTGCGGCTGCAGCCAGGTCAGATAACCGCGCACCTTCCAGCCGGCGATATCGGTTGCAACTTGTGCTTCCACGCCGCGGATGCGCGCCCTGCTGATGTTGGACGGAAAGAAGTTGCTGTCCAGCGCGATCATCTGCGCGATTTGCGTCTGGTACGCGTTCACGGCCCAGTTCCACGTGTGCAACTGCTGGCTCACACCCAGCTCCGCGCTGCGCGATTTTTCCGGCTTCAGGTCCGGGTTGCCGCTGCCAAAGGGAAAGTACAAATCGTTGAAAGTCGGCGCGTGGAACGCGCTGCCATAGCTGGCCGCCAGCTTCAGCCCGTGCTCGAAGTGATAACCCCACGCAGCGGCGCCCGTGTTGTGATCGCCAAACTGACTGTTGTGATCGCGGCGCGCCGAAAGCTCCACTTCGTTGTGGCCAAACGTGCCTTGATACTGCGCATAGGCACCGGTGTCGCGGCGGCGCGTGGCAAGAAAGCCGGTGTCACTGTTGATGTGTTCGCCCTGCCAGTCCAGGCCCAGCGTGAGAAGCTGCGTCGTTGCCAGGCTGATGTCGTTTTGCCATCCGGCCTGATTGCGCCGCGAGTAAATGTAGCCGGTGAACGTCGTGTCCTTGTAATTGTCGTAGCGGTCCAGATTCTGGCCCACGCTCAGCGTGGTTTTCCAGGCTGACACGGGATTGATGGAAAAGCTGCTGCCGGCCACTTGCTGCACCGTGCGGTTGCGATTCTGGAAGTCGCCATCGAACTTGATATCGCCGAGGCTGCGCAGCCAGATGCCGGTGAGCTGCGCGCCGTTGTCCCAGCGATAACCGCCGCTGGCACTGAGGCTGTGGTTGCGCGAACCATCCCGATCCGGCTCGTCCGTGAAGCAGCCGGCGAAAGCGGCCCTGGCGCCAATCCGGCAACTGTTGATGCCGCGCGTGTACTGGCTGCCAGCGCTGACGTTGTACCACCCGTTGGTGCTTCCGCCAGACACTCCCAGCTCGCCACGCAACAGATGCTCGCTGCCGCCGGTGATGCTGAACGATGGAACCACGCCGCCGTCGCGCGAACCGTGCCGGGTGAAGATCTGGATCACGCCGCCAATCGCATCGGCACCGTACAGGCTGGAACGCGGTCCACGCACAATTTCAATGCGCTCGATCTGTTCCACCGGCAGTTGCTCGAACGCGGCCAGGCCATTGCCGACCGAACCGATGCGCACACCGTCAATCAGTACCAGCGTATGTGCGGAATTGGTGCCACGCAGGAACAGTGATGTCTGCTGGCCATAGCCGCCCGCATTGGCAAAGGTGACGCCGGGCAGGCCGGTCAGCAGGTCGGCCACGGACAGTGGCTGCAGGCGCTCGATGTCCGCGCGGGTAATCACGCTGACCGAGGCCAGTGCGTCGTCGACAGTGATCGCCGTGCGCGTGGCGGTAACCAGCACCGGCGTCAGATCATCGGCCTGACCGGTATCCGCGGCGCATGCGATGAAGGTGCAACTGAGCAGTGCGACTGCCAGCAAAGTCTTGTTCAAGATGGTTTCCTCGGCCGCGCACCCGCGCACGGCTCATGCAGAGTCGATGAGCTGGCAGCAAACGCGG
Organism: Rhodanobacter sp.; assembly: GCA_039926605.1. Taxonomy (GTDB): domain Bacteria; phylum Pseudomonadota; class Gammaproteobacteria; order Xanthomonadales; family Rhodanobacteraceae; genus Rhodanobacter. The sequence goes on from JBDSWR010000100.1 coordinate 3,650, forward strand.
GAAGACAGAACAACGGGCAGGCACGAACGCCACACACGTGGTTCGGCCTCGCCCACCGCGAGCCACCAGGAATCGTTCAGGCCGGTCTCCGGGCTCACGAGCAGCACGCGTTGCTACGCATGCCTCGTCGCGGAGCCTTCCCATGCTTGCAAGCACAGTGGCAATGGACCGCGCGAGATTCTCGCTTACCGTTGCGGGGGCAGCGCCGGCCTTGCAGTGTGTTCACACACTACGCACCGGCTTCCCGTTTCATCCCTCCGGCGGCACGCCATCAGGACACCCGAACGGCGCCACTCTAGCTGCGTCCACCCATTCAGGCAACCGCCGCCGCACGGACAGGTACCGACCACCGGCCTTGCCACACCGCGTTCACTCCAACCCGTACCCACCGGCTCGGGAGCTGCTGCGCCACACCCACCAAGGCAAACACGGCGGACAGGTACCACCGGGCTCTGCGTTCGCGGATGGCACAGCGGCAGCCCCCGCCGGCAGGGCCAGCGGCGTCGCCTCTTACCGAGTTTTGCCCGCCGGAGTGGCGACACCAGCGATCCAGGTGCATTGCACATGGCCGTCTTCATCGAGCGCGACGAGATCGGCTTGACCGCCGACAGCGATACGGCCGTGGCTGGCGCCGAGACCGAGAAAATCGGCGGGGTAGGTGCTGGCCATGCGGGCGGCTTCTTCCAGCGGCAACCCAAGCTGTTGCACCGCGTTGCGCACGGCGCTGGCCATGTCCAGCGCAGAACCGGCAAGCACGCCCTGCGCGGTTTGGCACACGCCAGCCACGACCCGGATGATTGCGCCATTGAGCACAAATTCCGGATCATCCGCACCCACGGGTGGCATGGCATCGGTGACCAGCATCATCTTGCCGCGCGGCTTGGCGGCAATTGCCACGCGCAAGCTGGCCGGGTGCACGTGGTGACCATCGGCGATGATGCCGCACCAACTGGCGGCATCCTCCAACGCGGCACCGACCACGCCAGGCTGGCGACTGCCGAACGGCGTCATCGCATTGAACAAATGGGTAAAGCCACGCGCACCGGCGGCCAACGCCGCACAGGTCAACGCGTAGTCAGCACCGGTGTGGCCGATGCAGACGATATTGCCGGCCTCCGCCAGTACGCGAATGGACGTGGCCGGCACGCGATCCGGTGCCAGCGTGAGCACGCGCACGCCACGATGCGGCGCGCACAACAATGCAAGCTCATCGACACTCGGCGCATGAAAATGACGGGCGTCGTGCACACCCTTGCGCGCATCGGCCAGAAACGGGCCTTCCAGATGAATACCCAGCAACCCCGGCACGCCTTGTACCAACGCCTGCTCGACCGCCAGCAGAGCGGCGCGCATCACTTGCGGCGTGTCGCTGATCAAGGTTGGCAGAAAGCCGGTAGTACCGAATTGCCGATGAGCTTCACCGATACGGCGAATGGTCGCCACTGTGGGCGCGGCGTTGAACAAAGCACCGCCACCACCGTTCACCTGCACGTCGATGAAACCGGGCAGCAACCGTGCACCGTGCAGGTCCTGCACCTGCGTTGCGCGCGCAGCGGATGGAGGCAGCAGGCCAGTAATGCGCGAACCATCCAGCAACACGGTCAGATCGTTGCGCCAGCCTTGGGGCGTGAGTACACGGGCATGGGTGAGCGCCTGCGTCAGCATGTGTGTGGCCGCTGCTGCAAGCAGTCACTTGTCGAGCGCGCGGAACCAGCGGGCACAACCTGGTTGCGGGCAAACTGGTGCCTCATGACCTGGGTCGTCGCATGCGTTTGCCGCTGCCCGCAGACGTCAACCGAGGCCATCAGCTCGTCCGCTCAGCGTGCAGTTCAGCAACAAAATCGTAGCGGTCGCCGCGATACCAGGAACGCGTGAACTCCACCACGCGCCCGTCAGCCAGAAAACTTCGACGCTCGATCGCCAACCCGGCGCTGCCGGTGGCAACGGCCAGCAACCGCGACTGTTCCGCACTCAGTCCGACGGCGCGCAGTTGCTGCAACGCGCGCTGTGGTCGGCAATTGGCTTGTTCCAGCGCCGCGTACAACGAGTCGGCCACCAGCAGCGGATCGGCAAGCATGCTGGCCGGGATGGCACTGCGTTCCACCGCAAGCGGTTCCTCATCGGTGTAGCGCACGCGATACAGGCGCACCACCAGCGCACCCGGCGAGAGGTTCAGGGCCATGGCCTCGGCGGGAGTCACTGTGCCACGCGTGCGCTCGAGAAATTCCGAGCGCGGATGCAGCCCGCGTTCGCGCAAATCTTCGGTGAAACTGCTCAGGCGCGCGATCGGTTTGACGATTCGCTCAGCGATGAACGTGCCCGCGCCGCGTCGGCGCACCAGCAAGCCGTCTTCCATCAGGCCGGAGAGCGCCTTGCGGACGGTAACCCGTGACAGCGCCAGTGCCAGTGCCAGCTCGCGTTCACTGGGCAACGCCTGACCACTGCGTACATGCTGCCGCGCCAGCGTGGTGCGAAGGGCGCCGCGCAAGCGTAGGTAGGCCAACGGCTGTCGTCTAGCCGGGTCCCGGGAAAGGCGCCGATATTCGTTGATGAGCGGGGTCAGCATCCGCCAAGAATACCAATGAAATACCATTAAGACTAAGATTCAGGCGTTTTGCCGCGCAACAAAACGGCAGTTCAGCACGTTGTCCGCAGTGATTTATATCTCCAATGATGATATTAATCAGTTGATTGGTCACAATTGTCGCGACCGAGCGGGCGCCATTATCGAGCCGACAGATTCTGCGTCATTGGTATGTTATTGGGCGCTCACCGCACATCCGGACAATCGGCAATGGGTGAGCACCGCCGGTATTCATCGCAGCGGCCACCACGCCCTGCACTGCTCTGCATCATGCTGCAGCCGGAACAAAGCTTGTGTTCAACGGTCCGCGTCTCGGGTTCCGCCATACTGGAGCGCGGTGCCCACCATTCTCCCTGACGAATCCGAGACATGATGAACGACCCTTCCATGCGCGATCTGCCCGAGGTCATCACCCACAAGTTCCCTGACCGTGACACGCAGGCGGTGGCGCTGGCTGAACACATCGCCGCGCGCCTGCGCACCGCGCTGGAAGTGCGTGGGCACGCCTTGATGGCCGTGTCCGGCGGAAGCACTCCGCAAGCGTTCTTTGCGCATCTTGCGCAGCAAGTCCTGGACTGGGAGCACGTGCGCATCACGCTGGTCGACGAGCGCTGGGTGCCGGCTGACGACCCACGCGCCAATGCGGCGCTGGTGCGATCCACCCTGCTGCAGCACGCGGCCCGCGCGGCCATCTTCGTGCCGCTGTATACCGGCGCTGCCACGCCCGAAGCGGGCTTGGCCGAAGCAACCGCGCGTATCAATGCATTGCCGCTCCCATTTGACGCGGTGGTGCTGGGCATGGGCGAGGATGGGCACACAGCGTCATTCTTCCCCGGGGGCGACCATCTGGGCGTCGCCCTCAATCTGCACAATCGCGCACCAGTGCTACCCATGCGCGCACCCTCGGCCGGAGAACCACGGATCACCCTGGCGCTTGCGACGTTGCTGGAAACACGCGCCCTGTACCTGCTGATCAACGGCGCGGGCAAACGTGAAGTGCTCGCCGACGCTCAATTCGGTCTGGGGCCGGCGCAGCACTATCCGGTGCGAGCGGTACTGACACAGAACCGCGTGCCCGTCTCGGTGTATTGGTGCCCTTAGGCGCCAGCACGCAGATCTTCCGGCAGGGCGATCGGCGGCTTACGACCTGCAAACGCTCCAGCGCTGTGCGTGCAGTGGCGCGCCGTGTCCGTGCTGCGGCGCCTTGACGCGTCGAGGTCAGTATCGCGTCGCACACATCCATGGAATGCCCGGCCGGACGCCCCGTCCAGGATGAATCGTTCGGTCTCCGGGCAAGTCGACACCAGCGCGGTTAGAGTGACGACTTGCGGAGCATCGCTGTGGCGCGCTGCACCTATCACCGGGGACTCGTACGGCGTGAGTATCGGACCGTTGTTGTTTTCCACTGCGGTGCTGACGCTGCTCTTCGGCATCGTGGCCGGCATGGGCACCAATGCGTTTCTGACGCGGCGCGGCTACGCGGACGCCGGCAACGCCTTGTTTGTCGCGCTGGCTTGCGGCCTGCTGCTGGCGCGCGCGGCATTCGTCGCCGCCTGGTGGCCGCAATACCTCCAGCAACCGTTGAGCATGTTGAACATCCGCGACGGCGGCTTCGACCCGCTCGTCGGTGTGCTCGGGATGCTGCTGTTCGCCGCCTTGATTGGCTGGCGCCGACCCCCGCTGCGCCGCTCGCTGGCCGCGGCGTTCGTCGTCGGCACGCTGGCATGGGGGCTGGGGCGCCTCACCGTGCAGACGCTGCGCACCGGCGCCAGTCAGCCGTTGCCAACCTTGGTGCTGCACGATGTGGATGGCCACAAAGTGACGTTGCAAAACCTGCGCGGCCAGCCGACCGTGATCAACTTGTGGGCAACGTGGTGTGGCCCCTGCAGGCGCGAGATGCCGGTGCTGGCCGCCGCGCAAAAGGCGATGCCGCATATCCGCTTCGTGTTTGCCGATCAGGGCGAAGCCACCGCTGCGGTACGGCGCTACCTTGCACAGGAGCGCCTGCGCCTGGACCACGTACTGATCGACCCGAACATGGACCTGAGCAAGTGGTATGGCGCGCGGGGCTACCCCACAACGCTGTTCATTGACGCCGACGGCCTGCTGCGCGACACCCAGATCGGCGAACTGTCGCAGGCGACGTTGGCGGCCCATCTGGCACGCATTGCGCGGCCTGCAAGCCGTTAGCCACAGTTATCGCGAATGCGGCAGATCTTCGTTCTCGAGTAGCGCCATCACTGCATCACTTAGCCTTGCACAGCGTTCGCCCATGAACGGGAACGCGTCGGTCAGCGTCGTCGCCAGGGCACCTTCCAGCGACGCACGCAACTGGCGGCGTGCGCGAAACAGACGGGTCTTCACCGTTTGTGGTTTGATCTCAAGCTGCGCGGCGGTTTCTTCCACGCTGCACTCTTCGACTTCGCGCATCATGTAGACCATGCGAAATGCCGGTGGCAGTTCGTCAATGGCTTCCTCCAGCAGATGCCGGATCTGCGCGCGCGCGGCGCCGACGGCCGGGTCCTCGCTACCGAACTTTGTTGGAAACGCGACGACGCGGCTGTCCTCCGCTCCCTGCTCGATTTGCTCCAGGCCGACCATGGGGTGGCGCTTGCGCAAGCGGCCGCGCGCCTCGTTGAGCACAATGCTGGTGAGCCAGGTCAGCAAGGCCGCATCCCCGCGGAACGTGTCGAGTTTGCGGTACGCACGCATGTACGACTCTTGCAGCACATCCTCGGCCTCGGAGTCCTCGCCGACAACGCTGCGCGCAATGCGAAACAGCCGTTGATTGCAACGCTGCATGATCTGGCGGAACGCGTCGCGATGACCGGCCAGAACGAGCGCGACGAGTTCGCGGTCGTCGAGGCTGGTGATGTCTGGAGCAACGTCGGTAGGGCGTGCTGACATGGTTGTCTCCGTGTAATGGCGCAAGCCGGAAAGCCCACCGGACGGTTTGTCGACCGTGGTTGCCAGCGTGTCCGCGGCAGTTTCATCACAGGATGCGTGAGTCGCAGCGGACTGTCCAGTGCCGCAGGCTCGCCGGGCGACAGCGCGCATGACGCCAGCCACGGCTGCGGCGACGGCCAGCACGAGCGCTGTGACCGCACATGGGCAGCCGCGCAAGTCAGCATCACACTCACCCGGCCAACATGGCGAGAATTTCCGCCCGCTGCGGTTCGTCACGAAATTGCCCGCGCAAGCCGCGCGTGACCATTGATACGCCGTGCACATGCACGCCGCGAGAGGACATGCAGGCATGGCTGGCACGCACGATCACGGCCACGCCACGCGGCTGCAACACCCGTTCAACGGTATCGGCGATCTGCGCCGTCAGGCGTTCCTGAATCTGCAAGCGATGGCTCAACACGTTTACCAGCCGTGCCAGTTTGGAAATACCGACCACACGTCGGCCGGGCAAGTAAGCAATATGCGCCACTCCGGTGATCGCTGCCATGTGATGTTCACACGTCGATTGCAGCGGAATGTCGCGCAGCAGCACCAAGTCGTCATAACCACCCACATCCTCGAACGTGCGGGCAAGCAGCGCATCCGGGTCCTGGGCGTAGCCGCCGAACCACTCTTCATACGCGCGCACGACACGTGCCGGCGTAGCCAACAAACCCTCACGGGCAGGCTCATCGCCAGCCCAGCGAATCAGCGTGCGTACCGCCGCCTCGGCCTCGGCGCGCGACGGGCGCGCAGTCGGCTGAAGCGGTGCTTCCGCAAGCGGGCAGGCTTGCGCCGCAGGTAGATGGCCATCCAGCATGTTCGGAAGCTCTCCGCGTGGGGTCCGGTCAACGATTCGATGCAGTGGGGTAAATCAGGTTCCCGCGGCGCCGGCTTGCGCCTGAATCCGACGCCGGCAGGACACGGGGGAACCTCAAGTGGGGAGTCGCATCACATGTGGCGAGGGCGGGCAACCGCAGTGGTTCGCTTGACCCGTGTTTTGGCATTCCTTGAGGAGACATCGTTCATGAACAAGACTGTATTTGCCCTCGCCATCGCACTCAGTTTCGGCGCGGCTACCGTAGCGCAGGCCCAGACGGCTGCTCCGGCTGCGCCCAGCCAGGCGGCGACCGCCTCTGCAATGAACTGGTTTGGCGGTCCCACTTACAACGGCGCACCTGCTCTGGACGTGACCGCCGCGCTGGTCAAGGCCGGTGGTGGCGCAGCTGATTTCAGCTTTTCGACGGCGCTGGTCTCGATGCTCGGCGAGGAGACCGTCAACGCTGAAGTTGCCAAGCTGACCAAGCAGTACGGCGAGAAAAACGTGACCGACTTCGTCAACGGCATGACTTTCGCGGTCAAGGCCGGTCTGAAGCGTGCCACGGAAGCCGGCGTTACCCTGCCGGCAGCACCGGCTGACCTGAAGGGTGCCAAGCTGGCCAGCACGTTGGTCAGTGCCGGTACGGTACCGGACGGCACATGGTGGTCCGGCTACCTGTTCGACAAGGCGCTGTCACACGACATTCATGTCAAGGTGATGCAGGACATCGACGCGAAGTTCGGTCACGGGGCCGACGAGAATACGCACAAGATCCTCAACCAGGCAATGTTCGACGTCGCCCAGGCGCTGAAGATGAAGGACGTCAAGCTCGCACCGCTGCACTGAGTTCACGCACACGCATTCAGGCGCCCGAAGCTGGGCGCTGCGGCAAACCGGGGCATACACCGCGCAAGCGCTGTATGCCCCGTTCTTTTTGCGGCAACTTTTCTGCGGCGCCCCCGCTCGCACCGCCCGCGCCCCGTCAGTGGGCCGGGGTCACCGGCGCCGACTGCAGATACCTGATGAACAGCTCGTCAATGCGCCGGTACTCGTCGTACCACGAGTCGGCGTGCACGAAGCCGTGACGTTCCAGCGGATACAGCGACAGCCAGAAGTTTTTCTTGTGCAGCTCGATGAATCGCTGGTACAGCCGGATCGAGTCCTCCGCAAGCACGTTGTCATCGATCAGTCCGTGGGCGATCAGCAGCGGATCACGCAACTGGTCGGCATACGTGATTGGCGAGCTGGTCGCGTAGGTTTCGGGGTCGAGCTGTGGATCGTTGAGAATGTTGGACGTGTACTCGTCGTTGTACAGCCGCCAGTCGCTCACCGGGCGGAGCGCGGCACCGGCGGCAAACTCGCCCGGCGCACGCAGCAGAGCCATCTCGGTCATGAAGCCGCCGTAGCTGCCGCCATAGATGCCCACGCGCTGCGGGTCGACATGGTGATACTTCACCAGCCATGCCTTGCCGTCCAGCAAATCCTCCAGTTCCGGGTGGCCCATCTGGCGGTAAATCGCGGTACGCCATGCCCGGCCGTAACCTTCGGAGGCACGGTAATCCATGTCCAGAACCACGAAACCCTGCTGCACGAGCAGGTTGTGGAACATCTGCTCGCGGAAATAATTCGACCACGACAGCGTGACGTTTTGCAGGTAACCCGCGCCATGCACAAAGATGACGGCCGGCCTGGGTGCGGTGGCCGCGCTCGACTCGCTCGCCGGTCCGTAGTACTTCGCCCAGATCGTGCCGGCACCGTGGCTGGATGACACGGGAACAATCTTCGGCGCAATCCACGCGTGCGCGGTGAACGCAGTTTGCATGGTATTCGTCAGCTCACGCGGTGTGCCGCCTGCTGCCGACTGCACGGCCAATTGGGACCGCATGTAGGGCGAGGAATGCAGCACGGCGAGCCGGGTGCCGTCGGGCGAGAGCACGAACTCGTCCATGCCTTGATAGTTGGTCAGCCGGCTCAGCGCGCCACCGGCGGCAGGCACGCGGTACGCGTCGTAGCTGTAGGGCGCCACTTGATTGCTGCGCAGATAGAACCACTGGCCGTCCTCACTCAGCCGCGGATGGCTCACTTCGAATTTGCCGGAGGTCAGCGCGGTCGCCTTGCCGCCGAGCGGCTTGGTGTAAAGCTGGGAGTAGCCGCTCTGTTCGCTCAGGTACCACAACGTGTGACCATCATGCAGCCAGCCAAAATCATTGAAGTTCCAGTTGATCCACGCCGAATCCGTGAGTCGATACTGATTGACCAGCGCGTGCTTGGCTAAATCCACGTTCGTGGTCCAGCGATCCTTGTTGTCGATCGCACGCAATTGCACAGCCACGTTGCCGCCGTCGTCGCTCCAGACGATACCGTTGTGACCCTGGCCGTCGGACACCGTCACCGGTCGCACGTCGGGTGCCTTCAAGGCTTTTGCCTGATCGGACTTGCCGGCCTTTTGCAACGCGGCGACGGTCTTGGCACGCAGTTCGTGGAGGGGATCGTCCTTGATGCCGGGCAGGCCGTCGGTCGCCAGCGGATACGCGGCATGCGCCGTCAGATCCAGCAGCAGCAGCGCTTGCGGCGCAGGGTCATTGCGCCCGACATAGATCCGAGCGTCCTGCTGCTCGGCGTAACCGGATTCGGTGACGTAGTGCATGACTTGCGGCGCCTTGCCGTCAGCATGGTCCTTTGCCACGGTGACCAGCAGCAGCCAGCGGCCATCGGGCGACAGCTCCGCATCCAGCAGCTTGATCTTGTCACCCAGCCAGAACGGCTGCGGCGCGCGGCTTGGATCGGCTGCGGCCAACATTTTGCTGTGCTCGCGCAATGCCTGCTTGTCGGCCTTGATCTCGCGCAGCGTGGAGAAAATCTTCAGTTGCTCCTCGCCCAGCGCGTCAGGTTTCTTCTCCAGCGGATCATCCGCAAACTTGAGCACGGCCACCGGTGCGCTTACCGCGCCAGCGATGTCGTAGCTGTACCAGACATTGCCATCGCGATATTGCAACGCCCGCCCATTGGCAGAAAACTGCAGCGCGGTTTCCTTCTGCGGCGTGCGCGTAACTTGCACGCGCTTGCCACTGGTGAGGTCGCGCAGAAAAACATCACCGTGCAGGATAAACGCCGCCTGCCGATGGGTTCGATCAAACACCGCCGGGCCCTCGGCCTGCGCCATCGCCGCCGCATCCAGCCGCGTGTTCTGGCCACTGGCCGGGTCAACGCGATAGAGATCACGTACCGGGCTGCCGTCGCGTTTCAGCGAGTAATACAGCTGACTCCCGTCCACACTCCAATACGGTGCTTCCACCGCCTGCCCGATCCAGTCCGGATTGGCCATGATGGTTTCCAGATCGAGGGTCGTCGTGGCCGGTGGCGTGGCCGCGATCGCGACCATCGGCAGGACCAGGGCAACGAATCCGGCAAGCAACAATCGACGCATGACAAGTCCCCGCATAAAAGTCCGAGCATAACGTGGCGCGCCCGCACCGCGCTGGCACCGTGCCGGAAGTCAGGGGTACGCGCCCGGCCTTGCTGCCGGCCTCTCCAGACCACGCCCGGCAACCAGAGCGCACGACGATGTACCACGGCGGGCAAATCGCCCGCACGCCGATCCTGTTAGGGTGGTTGAAAGCCGTCGCCACGACGCGCTGGCATGGTGGCGCCGGGTACGCCCGGGGCGCCACCACAGCCCGCGTAACCAATGACACTCAGGGGATGGGAATGCCGAGACTCGCAGGCGTTGCAAAGAATCCGCGTTGGCTGACGCGCGCGCTTGAACTGACGCCACTGCTGGCGCTCAGCCTCGCTGCAAGCGCGCAAACATCAACCGCCGCGCAATCCGCCGAACACGCACGCTGGCAACACGAAACGCAGGCGGTAACGATCACCCGCGACGACTGGGGCATTGCCCACGTGCACGGCAAGACCGACGCCGACGCGGTCTTCGGCATGGCCTACGCGCAGGCCGAGGACGACTTCAACCGCGTGGAAACGAATTACCTCAACGCGCTGGGCCGGCTGGCCGAGGCCGAGGGCCCGTCCGCCGTCTGGCAAGACTTGCGCATGAAGTTGTTCATCGACCCCGTCGAGCTGAAGGCGCAATACGCCAAGAGTCCGGGCTGGCTCAAGGCCCTGATGAACAGTTGGGCGGACGGGCTCAATTATTACCTAGCCACCCATACGCAGGTGCAGCCGCGCGTCATCCACCATTTCGAACCGTGGATGGCGCTGAGCTTTTCCGAGGGCAGCATCGGTGGCGACATTGAAAGCGTGTCGCTGCCACAACTTGCCGCGTTCTACGGCCACGATCCGCAGACCGTCGCCAGCGTCGAGCCGCCGGCAAGCTGGCGCGAGCCAACCGGGTCCAACGGCATCGCCATCGCGCCAAAACTCACGGTTGACGGCCATGCGCTGCTGCTGATCAACCCGCACACCTCGTTTTTTTTCCGCTCCGAGCTGCAGATGACCAGTGACGCCGGGCTCGATGCGTACGGCGCAGTCACCTGGGGCCAGTTTTTCATCTATCAGGGGTTCAACCATCACATCGGCTGGATGCACACCTCCACCGGCGTCGATGTCATTGACGAATTTGCCGAGACCATCGTGCATCAGGGCGATCGCCTGTTTTATCGCTACGGGAAGGCACTACGACCGGTCACCACGCGCCAGATCAGCGTGCCGTACCGCGCGGCCGATGGCTCGCTGGCGACGCGCACGTTCACCACCTGGGCCACCCATCACGGCCCGATCGTGCGCGCCGCCGACGGCAAGTGGATTGCCACCGCGCTGATGAACAAGCCCATGGCGGCGCTTGAACAAAGCTGGCTGCGCACCAAGGCCAGTGACTACGCCAGCTACATGCAAGTCGCCGAGTTGAAGGCCAACTCGTCCAACAACACCTTGTTTGCCGACGACAAGGGCGAGATCGCCTTCCTGCTGCCGCAGTTCGTGCCCAAGCGCGATAACCGCTTCGACTACACCAAGCCCGTCGACGGCAGCGACCCGGCCACCGACTGGCAGGGCCTGACCCCGCTGGACCAGCTCCCGCAGGTGGTGAATCCGCCCAACGGCTGGACCTTCAACACCAACAACTGGCCGTGGTCCGCGGCCGGTCAGTACAGCCCGAAGAAAGCCAACTACCCGCGTTACATGGACACGTTCGGCGAGAACCCACGCGGCCTGCACGCCACGCGCCTGCTCACGGGGATCAAGAACGTGACCCTGCCGTCGCTGATCACCGCGGCGTTCGACTCGTACCTGCCCGCGTTCGCGCGGCAGTTGCCGATCCTGATCGCCGACTACGACGCGCTGCCGGGCAACGACCCGCTGCGGGCAAAGCTTGCCGGGCAGGTACAGATGCTGCGCGACTGGGACTACCGCTGGGGCATCGCCTCGATGCCGACGTCTTTGGCTGTGTTCTGGGGCGACACGCTGTGGGACGAAGTAAGCAAGGCCGATACCGCCGAAGGCCTGTCGGTTTACGACAGGATGGCCGGGAACGCCGGCGCCAAGGCGCGGCTCAACGCCCTGGTCGAAGCTTCCGCGCGTCTGCGGCAGGACTTCGGTAGCTGGGGCGTGCCGTGGGGCGAGATCAACCGCTTCCAGCGCGTCAACGGCGACATCGTGCAGAAATTCGACGACAGCAAGCCGAGTATTCCCGTGCCGTTCGTGTCCTCGCGTTGGGGCTCGCTGGCCTCGTTCGGCGCGCACCGCTGGCCAGGCACCAAACGCTATTACGGCACCAGCGGGAACAGCTTCGTGGCGGCCGTGGAGTTCGGCCCGAAAGTCAGCGCGCGCGCCATCACTGCCGGCGGCGAAAGCGGCCATCCGGATTCACCGCACTTCAATGACGAGGCCGAGCGCTATACCACCGGCAACCTGCGCACGGTGTACTTCTGGCCGGAACAACTCGAGGGACATACTGAACGCGTTTATCATCCCGGGCAGTGAATGGGCTGCAGCCGGATGTGTGATGGACAATTCCGCAGCTTTGACGAGAGCCGCACGGGCGCTGCCGCACGCTGGTGCACACTGACTTCCATGCGAGTAGCCGATGATCCTTCCCAGCGTTGAACACGAAACCGCCGTCAACCCCACCCACAGCGTGATCTGGCTGCACGGGTTGGGCGCCGACGGCAACGACTTCGCGCCCATCGTGCCGCAGTTGGTGGAC
>JBDSWR010000101.1:0-30281 GCA_039926605.1 Rhodanobacter sp.
CAGCTGCCAGTCCAGGATGAACGCTCGCGTGCGGTACTGACCCAGATGCAGACAGACGAAATCCGCCACGCGCAGGCCGCGCAACAGCGTGGCGGCATCGACCTGCCGTTTCCGCTGCCGCAGCTGATGCATGCCAGCTCGCAGGTGATGAAGACCGTGGCCTACCGTCTGTAAGAACCTGCTCGCGGACTCCTGCCAGAGGCGGAATGAAAAACCCGCCTTTCGGCGGGCTTTTCATCACATCAGGTTGCGGCCGTGGAACAGCTCCTCGATCTCGCGCCGCAGCAGCGATTCGATTCGCTGACGTTCCTTGAACGAGAGATCGTCGGCGTGCGCCTCGAACAAATAGGTGTCCAGATCGAAGTCCTTGATGTGCATCTTCGTGTGGAACATGTTTTCCTGGTACACGTTGACGTCGAACATCTCGTACTTCTGGCGAATGTGCTTGGCCAGATAATCCTGCACCGAGTTGATCTTGTGGTCGATGAAATGCTTCTTGCCCTTCACGTCGCGGGTAAAACCGCGCACGCGGTAATCGCACACGACGATGTCCGACTCGAAGCTGTCGATCAGGTAGTTCAGCGCCTTCAGCGGGGAGATCACGCCACAGGTGGCAACGTCGATGTCCGCACGGAACGTGGCGATGCCGTTGTGCGGATGGGTTTCCGGGTAGGTGTGGACGGTGATGTGGCTCTTGTCCATGTGCGCGACCACCGCGCCGGAAATGGTATCGCGGCCAAGCTTCTCCAGCACCGGCTCCTCGGAGATCAGCATCGTCACCGAGGCACCCTGCGGGTCGTAATCCTGGCGCGCTATGTTGAGAATGTTGGCGCCGATGATCTCGGCCACGTCGGTGAGGATCTGCGTCAACCGGTCGGCGTCGTACTGCTCATCGATGTACTCGATGTAGCGCCGACGCTGGTCCTCGGACACCGCGTAGCAGATGTCGTAGATGTTGAAACTCAACGCCTTGGTCAGGTTGTTGAAACCTTGCAGGCGCAAACGCGGAAGTGATTTCACCACGAATGGCTCTCCGTGACCGACAACGGCCAGATATTCGAGGGCGGGTTAGCGACAAGGGTCCCCGCGATGGAAAGAAGCGTCGGCTGCAGCGTGACGCTACCCTTGTGACCAGCGCGCGACAGGCAACCACCTGGTCACCGCTGGGAATGGCGGAAGTATGCGGTAAAAGTTCGAAAAACTGAACCAGCGCTGCGCGCGCGGGTTTGCCATAATGCAATGGCTGCACCGGCGGGACGTACGTGTGCCCTAGCGCGCGCGACGTGTCATGGTTATGCAACCAACGATTGGGGTTAGTCGTGCCGCATCTAAAATACCAGCTTCAAAAAGCGTTCGAGAGCTCGCAGGCGCCGCTGAGCCTGGCACCCGATCCAGCGTCGATGGAACGGTTCCTCGCACAGTGTCATCGCCGCCGCTATCCCGGCAAGACCGCGATCATTCGTCCTGGCGACCCGGCAAACACCTTGTACTACGTCATCGAAGGCTCGTTGACAGTGTGCACGGAGGACGAAAAAGGCCGCGAGCTGATCCTGGCCTACATCAGCCGCAGCCAGTTCATCGGCGAAATGGGCATGTTCGTCGAACAAGCCCAACGCGAGTCGCTGGTGCGCACGCGCACAGCATGCGAGATGGCCGAGGTCAGCTATGAACGACTGTTCCACCTGATGGAAGGCCCGCTGCGCGAAGAGTGCCCAAAGCTCCTGTTCGCGATTGGTTCGCAGTTGACCACTCGACTCCTGCGCACTTCGCGCCAGGCCAGTCGGATGGCCTTCATGGATGTCACCAACCGGATCTCGCGCACGCTGCTTGACCTGTGCCAGGAGCCCGACGCCATGACTCATCCCGACGGCACGCAAATTCGTATTTCGCGTCAGGAAATCAGTCGCATCGTCGGTTGCTCGCGGGAGATGGTGGGACGCGTGCTCAAGCAACTGGAGGAGCGCCGCCTGATCGACGTCGCCGGCAAGACCATCGTCCTGCTCGGCACTCGTTGAGGTCTACCGCCGCCCGCCGGCAACGTTCGTATCGGACAACGTTAATGCGGGCGAACGAGGTTTTTACCTGCACTGGGTAAGGATGGCCCGCCTCCCGCACCCCGCAAGGCGATACGTGGATCTCACCCAGTTTTTCATTTTCGTGGGCATCGGGCTGCTCGCCCAGCTCGTGGACGGGGCCCTGGGGATGGCTTACGGGCTGGTGTCGAACTCGATCCTGCTCGCGCTGGGACTGCCGCCAGCGGTGGCCAGCGCTACGGTGCACACCGCTGAAATTTTCACAACCGGTGTTTCCGGGGTATCTCATGCGTGGTTTGGAAACGTGCGACGCCGGTTGTTTTGGCAGTTGGCGATTCCCGGCGCCATCGGTGGCATCCTCGGTGCAACTTTTCTGGCGAAAGTGCCCGGCGAAACAATTCGCCCGTATGTCACCGCATACCTCCTGATTCTCGGCGCAATGGTGCTGTTGCGCTCGTTCGGCAGGCGCGTGACGCGGCACCAGGTACGCCATCCCGGATTGCTTGGACTGGTCGCCGGCGCGCTCGACGCCATTGGCGGTGGCGGCTGGGGTCCGCTGGCCACCAGTACGTTGCTCGCCCGTGGCGGCAACGTGCGCACCACGATCGGCTCAGTCAATGCGGCCGAATTCGTGGTGACGGTGTGCGTTTCCGCCACGCTGGCGTGGCATGTCGGTATCGGCCACTGGTCCATCGTGCTGGGGCTGCTGGTCGGTGGTGTGATTGCCGCGCCGTTCGCCGCGTGGCTGGTGCGTTTCTTGCCCGAGCGTGCAGTCATGGCGGCCGTCGGCACCCTGATCGTACTCATCAGCGTTGCACAACTGTGGCGGATGCTGCTGTAGCCATTCCGGACAACGGCTGGCACCACTGCAACTGGACGCGCATTGGCCCACGGCGTTTGCCGCTCACAGCGCATGCACGCCCTGGAGGGCGCGACCCTGGCCGTACCCGCGAGTTGCCCACTCTGCAGTGCAGGACGAGCCGAGCGTGGAAGCCGGGAGCGGGCCAGGCGGAGCAAACCCGGAATGCACTGTCCGGTATCGACTCAGTGCCAAGCGACGCGGGTGACGGGACGCCCAAGGGTCTTTTCCAGCTTCTTGCACAGCGCCGGCGTGCCATTGACCAACACCGGCTCAGCGGCGAGTCCGAGCATGGGCGAATCATGCAGCGAATCACTGTACGCAACCTGCCATGCAGTGAGCCCGTGCTGCGCCAAGAGTTGCACCTTGTGCTCACCCACGTTGTGCCAAGTGAGGCGCATGCCAAACCAGGCATCGACCCATTGCGTGGCGAGCACATCGAGGTCCGGGAGACCCAGCTCCCGGAAGATCGCACGGGTCAGCCGATACTCGCAACCGGTGACAACCAGCACGCGCTCGCCACGTGCCTGATGTCGCCGCAGCGCACGCAACCCATCGCCACAACAGCTGCGCGATAGGCGCACAAGCTGCGCAGCAAACGCGTTGGTCAAGGCCTGGAAACGACACTCGCGGATACCGAGCAGCGCGATGCGACTCAACAGGCGGCCGGCCGCCAGACGCGACACGGGTAATTGCACCAGCAGCACCGGCAGGCACGCCAGCACCAGCAGAGCACGCCATGGCGCACGCATGTAGCGTTGCCGTACAAACAGGTGAAACGCATCGGCATGCAGCAGCACGCCATCAAAATCAAACAACACGACCGGCTGCGGCGACGTGCGCGAAGTATCGCGCTCAGCCACCGCCGCGGCCGGTGTCATTGCGATAACGGACGCGCTCACGGAATCGCGAACAGCCGGCGCAATTCCTCGCCTGGATCTTCGGCACGCATGAACGCTTCACCGACCAGAAACGCATGGATGCCACCGGCACGCAACAGCTCCACGTCTTCGGGCGTACGAATGCCCGACTCGGCCACCAGGGTGCGGTCGTACTCCAGCAATTGCTGCAGTTTCAGGGAGGTTTCAAGCGAAGTCTCAAAGCTGCGCAGATTGCGATTATTGACCCCGATCAACGGTACCGGCAGCGCCTGGGCGCGTTCCATCTCCTCCTCGTCGTGCACTTCGCACAGCACGTCCATATCAAGTTCGGCCGCCAGCAGTGCCAATTGCAACAGCACGTCGTCGTCCAGTGCGGCGGCAATCAACAAAATGCAATCGCCGCCAATCACGCGCGCCTCGTAGACCTGATACGGGTCGATGACAAAATCCTTGCGCAACAACGGCAGCTCGCACGCCGCACGCGCCTCCTGCAGAAACGCCTCGCTGCCTTGGAAAAAATCCCGGTCGGTCACTACCGACAAGCACGTCGCCCCGCCCGCGGCATAGCTGCGAACAATCGCGGCGGGACAGAAATCCGGGCGAATCACGCCCTTGCTCGGGCTGGCTTTCTTGACTTCGGCAATCACTGCCGGCAGGCCGCTGTCGATTCTCGCCTCGATCGCCGCCGCAAAGCCGCGCGTTTCCGGAAGGTCGGCGACGCGGGCGACCAGCTCTGCCAGCGGCCTCTGGACGCGGCGTTCGGCAACCTCTTCGGCCTTGCGCTCGAGAATACGATTGAGGATGTCAGTCATGGCAGGCTCATTGTGGACCACTCGATAGCAGCAAGGGTCAAGGTACGGGAGTCGCGCCGCCGAATCCACCATTGCAGCACGTTGGTCACTTCCAGGACCCCGCTGGCAATAGTGGAGTCACCCTTCAGCCCTGTGCAAGCCGCTGCGTAGCCGCCACGAACGCCTGCATTTTCACCTGCGCCGCGCCACTGGCAATCGTGCGGCGCGCCAGTTCAATGCCAGCCATGATCGAATCGACCACATTGGCGGCATACAGCGCGGCGCCAGAGTTGAGACACACAATATCGTGCGCTACGCCCGGACGATCGGTCAGCGCCTCCAGCAGCATGGTTTTGGACTCGGTTGGATTCCCGACGCGCAGATTGCGACTGGAGGCCATCGCCAGGCCAAAATCTTCCGGCTCAATCTCGTACTCGCGCACGACGCCGTCGCGCAACTCGCCCACCAAAGTGGCCGCGCCCAGAGACATCTCGTCCATGCCATCGCGTCCCCACACCACCAGCGCATGATGGGCGCCCAGCGCCTGCAGCACGCGGATCTGGATACCGACCAAATCGGGATGAAACACGCCCATCAGGATGTTCGGCGCGCTGGCCGGGTTCGTCAGTGGGCCGAGAATATTGAACAACGTGCGCACGCCCATCTCCTTGCGCACCGGCGCCACCACTTTCATGGCGGGATGATGATTGGGCGCGAACATGAAGCCGATACCCGTCTGTGCCATGCATTGCGCAACCTGTACCGGCGTCAGGTTGATCGAAGCGCCGAGCGCTTCGAGTACATCCGCACTGCCGGATTTTGACGAAACGCTGCGTCCGCCGTGCTTGGCCACACACGCGCCAGCGGCGGCGGCGACGAACATCGACGCGGTGGAAATGTTGAAGCTTGATGCCCCATCGCCGCCGGTACCGACGATGTCCAGCAGATGCTCGTGCGCTGGTGCCATCACTTTCGCGGACAGTTCGCGCATCACCCGCGCGGCACCAGTGATCTCGCCGACGGTTTCCTTCTTCACGCGCAAGCCGGTGATGATCGCGGCGGTCATCAGCGGACTGACTTCGCCGCGCATGATCTGGCGCATCAGCGCGATCATCTCATCGTGGAAAATTTCGCGATGTTCAATCGTGCGCTGCAGTGCCTCCTGCGGCGTAATGGTGGCCACCTCGCCTGCACCACTCATGCCGCAAGCTGCCGCGGCAGGCCGAGAAAATTGCGCAACAAGTTGTAGCCGTGCTCGGTGAGGATGGACTCTGGATGAAACTGCACCCCCTCCACCGCCAGCGTCTTGTGCCGCAGGCCCATGATCTCGTCGACCGAACCATCCGCATTTTCCGTCCACGCGGTCACTTCCAGACAGTCGGGCACTGAAGTCTTCTCCACCACGAGCGAGTGATAGCGCGTGGCGTCGAACGGACTGGGCAAACCGGCAAACACGCCTTCTCCCCGATGGTGCACCGGCGAAGTCTTGCCGTGCATGATCCGCGCGGCGCGCACTACCTTGCCACCAAACACCTGACCCAGCGCCTGATGGCCCAGGCACACGCCGAAAATCGGGATCTCTCCGGACAAGTCACGCAACACAGCCAATGACACGCCCGAATCATCCGGCGTGCCCGGCCCCGGCGAAATCATGATGTGCGCGGGATGCAGTGCCCGAATGCCGGCGACATCCAATGCATCATTGCGGATCACCTTCACCTGCTGCCCAAGCACCCCGAGGTACTGCACGAGGTTGAACGTGAAGCTGTCGTAGTTGTCGATCATCAGCAGCATGGCACGCCCTGCAGTGACGGCGCAGCGTACGCCGGGAACGACGCATTATAGCCGTCGATCTGCGATGCCCCGCGCAGCGGCGAGGCGATTGAAGCCGGCTAAGCTACACCGTCCGCACCCAAGCGCAGAAGACGCCGAATTGTCACCGATGGCATCTACCCGGTCACGCCGTATCACGTCGTGACTGGCGCACGACCACGCTGGTCGCGGTCATGTCGGCGCTGACGTTGCCGAGCGTGGCGAGTGCGTCAGGAATGGTGTCAACCGCCAGCATCAAGCCCAGCGGACTCAGCGGCAACCCCATGGCTTGCGCCACCGGCAAGTTCGTGGCGATAAACGTGACCTGGCCGGGCAGACCCACCGAGCCGAGGCTGATGACGACGGCCAGCAACGCACCGCCAAGCAATTGCGCGCTGGTCAAGTCGATGCCATAAGCCCAGGCGATGAAGGCGGCCGAGGTGACGTACTGCACCGGGCTGGTCAGGCGAAACAGCGTGACCGCCATCGGCAATACCAGCGCAGTGACTTGCTGCGGATAGTTGAGTCGCCGGTCGGCACTCTCCAGCATCGCCGGCAGCGAGGCGAGCGACGATTGCGTGCTGACCGCCACCACTTGCGCTGGCACCAGCGCGGCAGCAAAACGCCGCAGCTTTTCACCGCCCCAGAGGAACGCAACCGGCAACAACATGATGGTGACTGCCAGATACAGCAGGCACTCCACCAGCACGTACACGCCCAGCGCACTCAACATGCCCAGTCCCGAGCGTGCGCTCACCGCCAGGATCAACGCGAACACGCCCACTGGCGCCGCCCACAACACCCAGCGCACCACCACGATCATCGCATCCGCAAGCGCCTGGAAAAATTCCAGCAGCAGCGCACGGCGCGCGTCGGCAATTCGGGTCAAGGCAAAGCCGAGAAACAAGGCAAACACCACCAGCGGCAGCATCGCACTCTGCGCTGCAGCCATGATCGCATTGCTGGGGATGATCCCGGTCAGTGCACCCACCCAGCTCAGTGGCGCCGCTTGTGCTGCGGCAGGGATCGCCGCGGTGTCGAGCGTCGCGCGCAGCATCGGGTTGTGCGGGAACAAGCTGAATGCTGCCGGCGCCGCCAACGCTGTAAACAACGCGCCACCGGTCAACAGCACGATGAACACGACAATCGCGCGCCGCGCAACGCGCCCAGACGCCGCCGCATCTGTTGCGGTATTCACGCCGACGACGACCAGCGCCAGCACCAGCGGCACCACCGTCATCTGCAATCCGTTCAACCACAACGTGCCGATTGGTTGCACCACGTACGCCACTTGGGCCGCACGCTCCGGGTCCCATGCCGCAAGCAACAACCCGATCAGCGCGCCGCTGGCCAGGCCCAGCAGCACGCGTGCGGTTGCGCTCATCGGGCGATTTCCGCGTAGTCCAGCGCTGGCAAATGCCACGCCGTGCGCAAGCGCTCGTATTCCGCTTGCGGCAACAGCACGAACACGGGTTTCTGTTCCGGTCGCAGCCATGCCAGCAAGGTTTGCATCGCCGCCGGCGGCATCGCGGTGCAACCGGCGGTGGGATCGGTCGATGATTTCCACAGATGCGCAAAGATGCAACTGCCACCGTGCGGTACAGCTTGCACGTTGTGCTCAATCACGAAGCCGAGCCGATAGCGCTGATCACCGTCGACATGCAAATCACGGCGCATGGGCTCGGTGGAGCCTTGCACCGCAGCCGCGCCCACCACGTTCGCATCGACGATGCGGTTGTACTGCGGCGAGCCGCTGACATCGACGCAATAATCCGCTGCAGTCATTGCGCGATACGGCAACGCAGTGTCCGCACGCGCCGCATAGCCAAACGCCGCGCCGATACGAAACGCCCCGGCCGGACTGCGATTGTCCCCTTCGCGCTTGTGCGGCCCTTCCGTCTGCAGCGCATGCAATCCCAGTCCCCACGCTGCGCCAGCCTTGCCGATGGTCACCGGCTGCGCCGGCCCGACTGCATGCCAGCCGGCATCGCCAACCCGTGCGTAGGCGCGCAGCACCCCGTGATCAGCATTCCAGTTGTCGATGGTGACCAACACCAACTGGCGCGACGGTTGCCAGTCACCGTCAGCGGAGCGCGCAGTCGTGCGCAGCGGGTGGCAGGCCGCGAGCGACGCTGCAGCAGCCACCAGCAACACACGCAGGAAATAGGTAGCAAACGGGTAGGAGGAAACCGCCATGGGCTGTCCAGAAACTGTTGCGGGCAATGGTTGATGACGATCACGCACAGCGCACGCGTGCGTGCAGTATCGGCCATGGCAGTGTCGGCCATGCTTGAACGCGTGTGTGCGAGCCTGCCACAACAGCGTGGTGATCGCCCCTTGAAGCTTGCCCGGACAACCACGCCAGTGCCGCTCGCGGCGAAAAATGTCTGCCAAACCCTCCATTGACTTCGCAGCTATTCGGCGCCGCCGGGTGACCACTGCTGCGCCAGAGTGCGTTGCCACCATGCCGCTGGCGTCACCAAACCCGATGCTGATGCATGGTTGCATTGACGCGGTCACCGCGCACTGACGGCAATGTAGTGCTCCGTCGGCACGTCCGACTAGTCCAGAGGTCATGCACACCGCGGCCCGCTGACAGCGCTATCGTGGACGCTTCCCGGTGACCGATGAGCGAGGCGCGACGATGCGACGCATGCAATGGGTACTGACGGCAGCAATCCTGTGCAGCCCGGCGGGATGGGCGGCACCGCCAACCAGCCGGCCGATTGGCATCGACTTGTCCGGAATCGACCACAGCGTGCAGCCGGGTGACGATTTCTTCCGCTACGCCAACGGCGAGTGGTTGAAGACTGCGCAGATCCCGGCCGACCGCTCCAGCACCGGCACGTTCCTCAAGGTGTTCGAACAGTCCGAGAAGGATACGGCCAAGCTGATCCAAAACGCTGGCGCCGACCATCCCGCAGCCGGCAGCAACGCCCGCAAGATTGCCGACTATTACGCGGCGTGGATGGATACGGCCACCATCGAGCAACGCGGCCTGGCCCCGATCAAGCCGGAACTGGCGCAGATCGCTGCGATCGCCTCGCGTGCAGACCTGGCCCGCGTACTCGGCAACCGACTACGCGCCGACGTCGATCCGATCAACGCCACCAACTTCCACACGCAGCACCTGTTCGGGCTGTTCGTCACGCAGGGACTGGAAGATCCATCGCGGCACATCGCCTACCTGCTGCAAGGCGGCCTTGGCCTGCCCAGCCGCGATTATTACCTGTCCACCGATCCACACATGGTGGCGGCGCGTGACAAGTATCTGACCTACGTCGGCGCGCTGCTGCAGCAAGCCGGCATCGCCGACGCGCAAGCCAAGGCGAAGACCATCCTCGCCCTCGAAACGAAGATCGCCAAGGCGCAGGCCAGCCTGCTCGACAGCGAGGATGTGCACAAGGCGAACAATCTGTGGCGCACGGCCGACTTCAGCAAGAAGGCGCCGGGGCTCGACTGGCCGGTCTACTTCAAGGCTGCCGGACTGCAGGATCAAACGCAGATCGATGCATGGCAACCTGGTGCGATCACGGGCTTGTCCGCGCTCACCGCCAGCGAGTCACTGCAGGCCTGGCAGGAGCTGCTGACGTTCCATACCATCAACGGCGCGGCGAGCCTGCTGCCCAAGGCCTTTGCCGACCTCAGTTTCAATTTGTACACGCGCACCCTTCAAGGCACGCCAGTGCAACGGCCGCGCTGGAAGCGCGCTGTCGCTGCCACCAGCAGCGAGCTTGGCGACGCGGTGGGGCAGATCTACGTCAAGCACTACTTCCCGGCCTCGTCCAAAGCGGAAATCGAGCAACTGGTGAAGAACCTGGTGGCAGCATTCCATGACCGCATCGACACGTTGGCCTGGATGACGCCGGCCACCCGTGCCAAGGCCAAGGCCAAGCTTGCTACGCTGCGCGTTGGCGTGGGCTATCCGCAAACATGGCGGGATTATTCCGCGCTGGAGATTCGCGCCGACGACGCGCTCGGCAACACCCGGCGTGCGGAGAAGTTCGAATACGAACACCAGCGCGCCAAACTGGGTCAACCAGTGGACAAAGGCGAGTGGTGGATGACCCCGCAGACTGTCAACGCGGTGAACCTGCCGCTGCAGAATGCGCTGAACTTCCCGGCGGCGATTCTGCAACCGCCGTTCTTCGACCCCAAGGCCGACGCTGCAGCGAACTACGGATCCATCGGCGCGATCATCGGCCACGAGATCAGCCACAGCTTCGACAATCTCGGCGCCCAATTCGATGCGCAAGGCAAGCTGGAAAACTGGTGGACGCCGGAAGACCTGGCCCATTTCAAGGCCGCCGGCCAGCAACTGGCGGAGCAGTTCGATCAGTACGAGGCGTTGCCCGGTCTGCACGTCAACGGCGAGCTGACGCTCGGCGAAAACATCGCGGACGTCTCCGGCCTGACCATCGCCTATCTCGCCTATCACACCTCACTGGATGGCAAACCCGCACTGGTAATCGACGCGCTCACCGGTGACCAGCGTTTCTTCATCGCTTTCGGTCAGTCATGGCGTGGGAAGATTCGCGACGCCGCGCTGCGCCAGCGTCTTGCCACGGACGTCCACGCGCCTGGCGACTTCCGTGCCGAAACCGTACGCAATCTCGACCAGTGGTATCCGGCGTTCAAGGTGCAACCGGGCGAGAAGTTGTACCTCCCGCCGAAAGACCGGGTGAAGATCTGGTAGTCGCAACCTGCGAGTAAGCACAAACGGCGGCGCACACCAATTCTGCCCGGTTGTCGGCCAGACGACCTCAGCTACTCGATAATCACGCGCGATCATTGCGCGTGGGGAACGGCAGCCGCGCAAGAGTCCGGCGCCACGCACGCGCTTGCGTGACATGCCTTGCGCGCTACCGCCGAGACTGCCGGGGTCCAGCCCGGCAGTTGGCCGATCGATCACCGTCAGACCGGGGCGAACGAGGTTACTGGACGCTGATGGACCCGTGCATCATGACCGAGTGTCCCGGGAAGCTGCAGAAGAACTCGTAGGGACCGTCGCTCTTGATCTTGCTTACCGGAAAGCTCACCGACGTGGTCTCGCCACCACCGATCAGGCTCGTGTGGGCGATCACGCGCGAATCATTTGCCTTGACGTAACCGGCAGCAGCACCCGCAGCAATGCCATCGGCATCCACCGCCTTCACATCCGCCGCCTTGGCAATAACCACGTCGTGACCCATCGCCGAGACCGGCATCGTGCCGGTGTGCTTGAGGGTGATCTTGAAGTCCGTGCACGACGCTGGCACGACGATCGACGACACGTTGAACTGCATCGCATCACTACCTTCGATCTCTGTCGCGCAGTCAGTGACCACAGCCGTCGCCTTGCCATCCGCTGCCGGCATGGCTGCGGGTGATGCCGTAGCGGTCGCGGCCGGCATTTCAGCAGGCGACGAAGCGGCAGGAACCGGTGCTTCCATCGGCGCGGTCACCGTGGCTGACGGAGCCACATCCGTCGCCGTTGGCGGCGGCGATTTGTCACTGCACGCGGCCAGTGCCAGGCCACAGGCAAGGGCAAGAATGGTCATCTTGGTGTTCATCATCACATCTCCTCAGGTCCAAGGCCCATCATCGGCCAGCGATGTTCTCCTTGATGTGAAGAAAGATCGACAGGACGACCAACTTCGCCACGTCGGCCGGGGGTTCGCACGCACTGCGGCCCCTTTCCCGTGAGCGTGCCACCGCTTGGCGTGCCTAAAGCAGCCAGTCAATCGGCAGCAGCCGGAGAAAACTCACGGCCATGCGGCGCCCCAACGTGGTATCGGGTTCGGTGTCGTATCGAAGCACCTTGCCGTTGCGCTCGGTCAGCCAGTACAGGTGGCCGTCAGCGTCAACACCAACCTCATAGGCGCGCTTGGGAATTTCGTGCTCGAACGCTGCGCGCATGCTCTGTGCAAGTATCGGACTTTGGATCAGAAATCCCATTTCCGTATTCAAATTCGCCGAACGCGGATCGAAGTTGAATGAGCCGATGAACAAACACTCCCCATCGACAGCGAACGTCTTGGCATGCAGGCTGGAGCTCGAGCTGCCGAACGCGCCTGCCAGTTCGCGATCACTTGGCTGCCCCCGGGTGCGCGGCAATTCGTAGAGCTTGACGCCGGCCGCGAGCAACTGCTTGCGTCGCTTGGAATAACCGGCATGTACGGCGGCCACATCGGTGGCAGCCAGGGAATTAGTCAGGACGCGAACATCCACGCCACGTTGCGCCATGTCCGCCAGGTCGCGCGTACCGTTTGCGCCGAGCACGAGGTAAGGCGAGACGAGTTCCACCGACTTGGTGGTGGCGGCGAATATCGGCAACAGATCGTCGATCAGCCGCTCACCTTGCGCGGACTTGCCGAGGGATTTTGACGGTGGATCGCTGATCATCCGTGCAGGCGCCCACGTCAATGCCGCAGTTCCAGCGTACAAATGCTGCACGGCGCCACTTGCCGCCAGTGCCCGCCGATAGGCCCCGGCTGCCGGATCGTCTGCGAGCTGGTTCTCGCGGGCGTGCAGGCGCGCCAGCGTGTCAGCCGGTGGCGTGTTCACGATCCGCTCGATTGGATAGGCCAGGGGGCTCGCCCAGTAGCGGTCGAACTCCCGTGCGACCTGGGATACCACCGGGCCAATCGCCAGCACATCGAGATCGGCAAAGACCACGCCGTCGGTCGCAGCAAAATAGTTGTCGCCGATGTTGCGCCCGCCGACGATAGTGGCCTGGTTGTCCACCGTGAACGACTTGTTGTGCATACGGTGATTGAGCCGCGAGAATGCCGTGAGGTAGTTGGCCCATTTGGGGTGGCGCCAGGTGAACGGATTGAACAGGCGTACTTCGAAATTGGTTTCCCAGGCGAGCGCCGCCAGCGTGTCGTCCAGTCCACGGATACCGTTGTCGTCGACCAACAGGCGAACGCGCACCCCGCGGCGGGCGGCGCGCTCCAGTTCGCCCAGAAGCAGAGTGCCGGTGTTGTCGTTTTGCCAGATGTAGTACTGGGCGTCGATGCCGCGTTCAGCGTGCCGCGCCAACACCATGCGCGCCGCGAATGCTGCCAGCGGATCGCCCAGCGGGTGCAGGCCGCTCACGTCCGGGTGCGCAGCTACGAGCGGCTCAACGGCCTGCCCGAGTGCCGTGGCGTGTGCCTGCTCCGCGCTCAGTGCCGAGGTCACCGTGCGGCCTTCAAGTGATGGCAGCGAGGGGTGCCCGACCAGGAGCAGCGCACCTGCGACCAATGCCAGCAGCAAACCTGCGAGCACGCTCGAAATACGGGGGCCACGTCTGGTGCGAATGACCATCACTTCACTGCTTCCATGGAAAATAGTGACTCCCATGCGTGCGCCCGCTGGCACTCAATCAAGAAACGACCCCGCGCGGGCTACCGCCGGGCGCTGATGCATTCTCTGTGGTTTCCAAAATCGGCGCGCATCTGCCAGCCGCAGATGTGTGACAACAGATCGAGCCGCTTGCGCTCCTGATCCATCGACACCGGCAGACAGGGCATCATCGTGGTACCCGTCGGCTCGATCAACAGTGCGCCGCCCCTGGCGCCAGAGCTGCCAATCAGCCGATGGAATCTGCCGCTGCCAGATACCCGTCCATTTTCGTGAAACTGCAAGCTGGCATGGCTGTCACCGCTCACGCCATGGCCGACGATGTCCTCGATCACCATTCCGCTCCTGTCAGCGAGGGCTCCATCGTGAGCCATCAGGTACCCAGCGATGGCACGAAACGCCGGCAGCGAGGTCGGGTCTGGAGGACCGCTCAGGCAGCGTGCGCGCCGCAATCTCCACGACGGCCGCATCACCGGCGCACTGAAGATCCAGGCTCTCGCGCCGACTTGCGCACCGGCCACCAAGAGCCCCTTGAGCCCTGCGTCCAGGCACCCTTCCGTCGAGGCCGCGCCGGCAGCGGTTGCGCCCTGAATGCTCAAAGGTGCTTGCAGGTTTTAACGTAATTTATTGCGCCTCTGGTACTTGAAAATTGACGAGACGCCGCAGCGAAACACAGGGTCCTCCACCTAGTGCGGTGACTGGTATTGACCCGGGGACGTGAGGCCCGGAGCGGGCTTGGCGCTTTGAAGCAGTTTCGAGGAATAGCAGACGTTGTGACTGTGACCACGGTCACCCGGCATAGGAAAAAGTCTGATTGTCAGGAGGATTCGCAAGGAATAACGTCGCCGAGTCCGCCACCAGGAAGGTTGGCGAATGATCCTCTGGCGGCGGGATCGCCGTTGTTCAATCAGACATTCGCGTGCTGCCTTCGCAGGGAAAGTAGTGGGGCAACCGCTGGCGGATGTCATTGGGGACCGTCGGACAGCTCACGAATATCGGACCGTGCCTTGCACGGAAATTCTTGCATGGGGTCGTTGCGGCCGCATCGGACGCGCTCACCCCCGATTTTGTCCAGGAGTTCCATAAATGTTCACTCATTTGCGTCTGAGCCTGCTGGTGGCTGCCATCGGCATGGGAGCCGCCACGATTGCCACGGCCGCCAATACCCGAACCCTGCATGCGCAGAATCTGGGCGCCGTTCCCAGCAGTGCGCTCGCGGCCCAACTCAGTCTCGGCCAGGATATGACCCTTGTCCCACGAGGTGCGGTGGCCCTGGTCAATGGTCATCACGTGGTACGCCAGCAGCAACTGTATCGCGGGGTGCCGGTGTACGGCCGCAGCATTGCCGTGGTGGAGGATGCGCAAGGCATCGCGTTGCGCGCCAGCGGCGAGCTTATGCAGGAATCGCAGCATTTGATCTCGGTGCAACCCGGGCTGACCCAGAGCCGGGCGCTCGCTGCGCTCCGCGCGCACGCGCACACCATGCTGATCGGCGGCGCGAAGATCGAAAACGAGCGGGCCGACCTGTTCGTGTATCCGCTGGAAAACGCCGCGCCGCAACTCGTCTATCGCGTCTCCTACTTCATCGCTGGCGACAATCCGAGTCGTCCGACCGCGATCATCGACGCGAACACCGGCGCGGTGCTCCGAAGCTGGAACGGCCTGACCGACGCCTCGGCCAACGGCCCGGGCGGCAACCAGAAAACCGGCCAATACACCTATGGCACGGATTTCGCCGCGCTTGACGTGACCCAATCCGGAAGTACGTGCACGCTGCAGAACGCGAACGTCAAAACCTTCAACCTGAATCACGCCAGCAGCGGTGGCTCGGTGGTCAGCTTCACCTGTCCAACCAGCAATACGGACGCAATCAACGGCGCTTTCTCGCCAGTCAATGACGCCCATCATTTTGGTGGTGTAGTGCACGACATGTACCAGTCGTACACCGGTGCACCGCCGCTGAGTATCCAGCTGCTGATGCGCGTTCACTACCAGTCCAATTACGAGAATGCATTCTGGGACGGTTCGGCGATGTACTTCGGCGACGGGGCCAACACGTTCTACCCGCTGGTATCGCTGGACGTGACCAGCCATGAAATCAGCCACGGTTACACCGAACAGCACTCCGCCCTGGAGTACACCGCCCAGTCCGGCGGCATGAACGAAGCCTATTCGGACATCGCTGGGGAGGCAGCCGAGTATTTTGACCGTGGCACGGTTGATTTTCTGGTTGGCGCCGACATCATGAAGAGCAGCGGAGCGCTGCGCTACATGTGCAACCCGCCACAGGATGGCGGCTCGATCGACAACGCCGGAAACTACCGATCCGGGCTCGACGTGCATTTTTCCAGTGGCGTCTACAACAAGTCGTTCTGCCTGCTGGCCAAGACCACTGGCTGGAACGTCAAGAAGGCGTTCCAGGTCTACGCGCTGGCGAACAAGGTGTACTGGACCCCTACCGCAACGTTCAACTCCGGCGCCTGCGGCGTGGAATCGGCAGCGACCGACCTGGGTTATGACAAGGCTGCCGTAACTGCCGCCTTCAATGGCGTCGGCGTGACCTGCCCGGGCTCCGGTGGTGGCGGCACCGGTACCATCGAGTTGCAAAATAATGTTGGAGTCACGGGTGTATCGGGTGCAACCGGCGGCGACAACGATTACTTCATCACGGTACCGACCGGCGCCAGCAATCTGGTACTGTCGATGTCCGGCGGCACCGGCGATGCCGACTTGTACACCAGGTTTGGCACCGCGCCGACCACCAGCACCTACGACTGCAGGCCCTACAAGGCGGGCAATACGGAAAGCTGCACCGTGGCCTCACCGGTAGCTGGCAAGTACTTCATCAAGGTGCACGGCTTCTCGGCCTACTCCGGGGTGACTGTCAAGGCCTCGTACAGTACGGGAGGCGGCAGCTCGGGTGGTCTGCAGAACGGCGTGCCGGTGACCGGCATCTCCGGGGCAACAAACTCCAAGACCTACTTTCAGGTCACGCTGCCTGCAGGTAGCAACGTCACCTTCGCCATATCCGGCGGTACCGGCGATGTGGACATGTACGTGAAGAAAGATGTGAAGCCGACGACCACCAGCTATGACTGCAGGCCGTACAAGTCCGGCAACAACGAGAGTTGCTCGGGCACCAACTTGTCAGGCACGTACCACATCATGCTCAACGCTTACCGCGCGTATTCGGGGGTAACGCTGAAAGTTACCTGGTAAACCATCGGCCGGACCAGGGGCGCTCCGGCGCGTGGTTCAAACGGCACCACCAGTGAGACGACGGGCCCGGTCAATTCGACCGGGCCCG
The DNA here is from genome assembly GCA_039926605.1 of Rhodanobacter sp. GTDB lineage: Bacteria > Pseudomonadota > Gammaproteobacteria > Xanthomonadales > Rhodanobacteraceae > Rhodanobacter. Next base: position 17,010 of record JBDSWR010000101.1, read on the forward strand.
TCTGCATTTGACGGAACGCGGTGAGTACCACGCCTGCACCGCGCGGACCAAACCTGATGGTGCGTCCGCCGGTCGATTGCAGACTATTTTCCTCCTCGATCCAGGCCGGCGAAGCACACGTCGGGCAACCGCAATCTCGCGCGCTGGCCCGCTGGCGTATGCTTTGAGAGAGCTCATGTGAGGGAGTTTGCAGTCATGCGCGACGACACGATCGATCAGCCCGCACGACCAGATTTTTCCACCCACACCGTGGAAAACCAGCCGCCGGAATTGTCGCCTTACGACGCCTGGACCACCGACCTGCCCCTGCGCGAGGCGATTACCCGCGAAGGTGGTGACTGGGCAGCCGCCGACATCGCGCGCTACGGGCCCCTGGTAGGCGGCGAGATGATGGAACTGGGCCAGCTCGCCAACGAGAACAAGCCAAAGTTCAAACCGTTCGACCGCTTTGGTCATCGTATCGACGACGTCGAATTTCACCCCGCTTACCACCGCCTGATGGCGCTTGGTGTCGCACACGGCGTCACTGGCTTCGCCTGGCGCAACGCCGACACTCCTGGCGCGCACGTCGCGCGGATGGCCCTCAGTTATCTGCACAACCAGGCCGATCAGGGCACCAGTTGTCCGCTTACCATGACCTACGCTTGCGTGCCGGCATTGCGTCACCAGCCGGAGCTGGCAACACAGTGGCTGCCACGCATCGTCAGCAACGAATACGACCCACGCCCGCTCCCGGCGTCAAACAAACCCGGCAACACCATCGGCATGGGGATGACCGAGAAACAAGGCGGCTCGGACGTGCGCGCAAACACTACGCACGCCACCCAGATCGGCGCAGCAGGCGCCGCACCGAACTATCGTATCGTCGGCCACAAATGGTTCTACTCGGCGCCGCTGTGTGATGCGCATCTGGTGCTGGCGAATACCGGCGCGGGATTATCGTGTTTCCTGCTGCCGCGCTGGCTTCCCGACCGCACTCGCAACGCGGTCCACGTGCAACGGCTCAAGGACAAGTTGGGCGACTGGTCCAACGCCAGCGCCGAAGTCGAGTTTCAGAATGCTTTGGCGTGGCCGGTGGGGGAAGAGGGTCGCGGAGTGGCCACCATCCTGGAAATGGTGGCACTTACACGCCAGGACTGCATGATCGGCAGCGCATCGATCATGCGTCAGGCGCTGGTACAGGCAATCCACCACGCGCGCTATCGCAAGGCGTTTGGCAAGTATTTGAGCGAACAGCCGTTGATGAAGAACGTGCTCGCCGATCTGGCACTGGAGAGCGAAGCGCACACTGCGCTGACCGCACGTGTCGCCCGCGCGGTTGATGCCAGCCAGCGCGATCCGCAGGAAGCAGCACTGGCCCGCATCATTACGGCGATCGGCAAATACTGGGTATGCAAGCGCACCACCGCGTTCGTCAACGAAGCCCAGGAATGTCTGGGTGGCAACGGCTATATCGAGGAAAGCAACCTCGCGCGGTTGTATCGGCAGGCGCCGCTGAACTCGATCTGGGAAGGTAGCGGCAACGTCCAGTGCCTGGACGTGCTGCGTGCGCTGGCGCGCGAGCCGGCCAGTCGAGACGCGCTGTTCGCGGAGCTTGCCGCGGCCAAGGGCGGCAACGGCGCGCTGGACGCTGAAGTGGCACGCCTGACGCACGATCTGACCAATGCCGAGGATCTGGAAGTCCGTTCGCGCCTGGTGACGGAGCGGCTGGCGCTCGCGCTTCAAGCCAGCCTGCTGGTGCGCGCCGGAAATCATGCGGTGGCGGACGCGTTCTGCGAGACGCGCATCGAACGGGTACATGGCCAGACGTTTGGCACCCTGCCGGCACATACGGCCATGGACACGCTGATCACGCGGGCGTTCCCGTGAACCATCCTGGTGTCCCGCCAAGACCTCGCCCCACCACCGCTCCGGACTGACGCGTGACTGGTTGCATCGATGGCTCCGGATGGATATGGCCATCCAGACCATTCTGCCACGCTCCCACAGCAAGCTACTTTTGCAAGCAGGGAGCACTGCTCGACCACACCGGGTTGCCGGCTGCGTCAAGGCGACAGCATGGCGTGCGCATCGCTGCATACATGTTCCGGGCGCCAGCGGATGCAGCCCACGTCAACGCCATCGGGCGGAGGATGGCAGGAACCATCTGAACCCTAAATCCGGGGTTTGCTCTGAGCGCTTTTCCCCCGCCGGAGTCCGCTGCAGGAAACGTCGCGATGTGTCCGCCCACCGATCTTCCGGCCCTGCCGAGCGGAGAAACCCGATATCGCGCGTGCTGACGGCCAGACCCGGAGAATCGACCCAGCGAATCGGTCCGGACGACGGCAAAAGTTTCCGTGATCAATCACTTTCTTGCCAGCCGCCAGGCGCACCGGGCTTGCTCAGCGGCGACGACGATGGATACTCCCACGGCATACTCGTTCCCCTGATGATGGAAGCGTGGCGTACGCTGCGTATTGGCCAGGAGAAAGCCCGTGGACTTCGCACTTTCGCAACGCACCGAGACCATCGTCCGCCGCCTGCGCGCGTTCATGCGCGACGAAGTTCTTCCCGCGGAAGCGATCTACGCCGCGCAGCTCAGCGGCAGCGCCGACTTTCGCGAGTGGTGCCAGCCGGCGGTCATGGAAACGCTCAAAGCCAAAGCACGCACTGCCGGTTTGTGGAACCTGTTCCTGCCCGACGGCGAACACGGCGCCGGGCTGAGCCATCTGGAATATGCGCCGCTGGCCGAGATCATGGGCCACTCCTTCATCGCTCCGGAAGTGTTCAACTGCAGTGCACCGGACAGCGGCAACATGGAAGTACTGCAGCGCTATGGCTCGCCAGCGCAACGCGAGCGCTGGCTGCGCCCCCTGCTGGCCGGAGAGATTCGTTCGGCATTCGGCATGACCGAGCCGGACGTGGCCTCCTCTGACGCCACCAACATGCAAGCCACCGCGCGCATCGAAGGCGATCAGGTGGTACTCAACGGGCGCAAGTGGTGGACCAGCGGCGCCGGCCATCCGCATTGCCGCTTCGTGATCTTCATGGGACTCAGCGACGCACGGGCGGAGCCACACCAGCGCCACAGCATGGTGATCTGTCCACTCGACAGCGCGGGCGTGACAATCGATCGCATGTTGCCGGTGTTCCACGACCTCCACGAACCGGGCGGGCACGGCGAGCTGCGCTTCAGCGACGTGCGCTTGCCGTTGGCAAACGTGATTCTCGGCGCTGGTCGCGGCTTCGAAATCGCGCAGGGGCGGCTCGGTCCCGGCCGCGTGCATCACTGCATGCGTGCGATTGGCGCGGCGGAACGCGCACTCGCGCTGCTCTGCGCGCGGGCACGTTCGCGCGTCGCGTTCGGCCAGCCGCTAAATGCCTTGGGCGGCAACCCGGACATCATCGCCAACCTGCGCATGGCGATCGAGCAGGCGCGGCTGCTCACGCTGAAAACCGCGTGGACCCTTGATACCCACGGCACCAAGGCTGCGCTCAGCCTGATCTCGCAGATCAAGGTCGTGGTGCCGGCAGTCGCGCAACAAGCGGCGGACGCGGCAATCCAGATCCACGGCGGCGCCGGCCTGTCCGACGATTTTCCGCTCACCCGGTTGTACGCCTACGCCCGGGTGCTGCGCATGGCTGACGGGCCGGACGAAGTCCATCGCGGCGTGGTTGCGCGCCTGGAGATGAAGGCGCAGCGAGCGGCCGAGGGCACCCGATGACCGCGCCGCTGGATCAGCCCCGCACCGTGCGCAACGAGGACGCACTCAACCTGCCGCGCATTGATGCGTTCCTGCGCGAACACATCGCCGGGCTCACCGGCACACCGGTGGTGGCGCAATTTCCCGGCGGCGCATCCAATCTTACCTATCTCATCACCTACGACGAGCGTGAACTGGTGCTGCGCCGCCCGCCACCCGGCGCGAAGTCCGGTTCCGCACACGACATGCTGCGCGAGGCGCGGGTGATGGCGGCGCTGAAGCCGCATTATCCCTGGGTCCCGGCGATCCTGGCCACCTGCACCGACAGCGCGCTGATCGGTCACGAGTTCTATGTAATGGAACGCCTGCGCGGCATCATCCTGCGCCGCGAGTTGCTGCCCGAACTCGGTCTCGATGCCAGCGGCGTGCGCACGTTGTGCCTGAGCTTCATCGACCGTCTGGTCGCGTTGCACCAGATCGATGCGACGCGGCCTGAACTGGCATCCATCGGCAAGGGCGATGGCTACATCGCGCGCCAGGTCAGCGGCTGGAGCGAGCGCTGGAGGAACGCGCTCACTGAAGGCACCGATCCGTGCGCCGACGTGCTTGCCTGGCTGGCGGCCAGGCAGCCAGCGCACGACAACGCGAGTTGCGTGATCCACAACGACTACCGTTTCGACAACGTGGTGCTCGACCCCGACGACCCGCTGCGGATCATCGGCGTGCTCGACTGGGAGATGGCAACGATCGGTGATCCGCTGATGGATCTGGGCGGCTCGCTGGCGTACTGGGTACAGGCAGATGATGACGCCGTGTTCCAATCTTTCCGCCGTCAGCCAACCCACGTGCCGGGAATGCTGACGCGGCGCGAGGTAGTCGCGTGCTATGCGCAGCGCAGCGGTCTTGAGGTCGGCAATTTCGATTTCTACGAAGTATTCGGACTGTTCCGTCTGATGGTGATCATCCAGCAGATTTATCGGCGCTATGTATTGGGGCAAACCAGCAACCCGCAGTTCGCGGGTTTCGGCGATGCAGCCCGCTACATGGGCGCACGCTGCCGCCGCATCATGGCCGGCTCGACGCTGTGAGTGGACGCCGTCTGCTGCTGATCCGCCACGGCCAGGCCAGTTTGGGCGCCGACGACTACGACAAGCTTTCGCCCATCGGCGAAGCCCAGTCGCGCTTGCTCGGCGCCTGGTTGGCAGCCGCCAATGCGCCGCCCGACCTGATTGCCATCGGCCCGCGCCGGCGCCATCGACGCACCGCCGAACTGTGTCTCCAAGCCGCCGGCATCGACACCGAGTTGCTCGTGGTGGAAGGCCTGGACGAACTCGATCATGTGGAAGTGCTGGCCCGCCACCGCCCCGACCTCGCAGGTGCAGGCGCCATGCGCGCCGAGTTGCGCGCTGACCCTGATCCACGGCGTGCGTTCCAGCACCTGTTTGCTGCCGCCGTCGCGCGCTGGAGCGGGGGCGAGCATGATGGTGACTACACCCGCAGTTGGCCGCAGTTCCGCGCCGCCACGCTGGACGCGCTGCGGATATTGACGGCGCATCCCGTGCAACAAATCTGGGCGTTCACCTCCGGCGGTCCGATCGCCGTGATGGTCAACGCCGTGCTCGACGCCCCTCCCGCACGCGCATTGCAACTGAGCTGGCCGCTGGTAAACACCAGCATGACCGAATTGCGCCTGGGCAGCGCCGCCACGTCACTGCTCACCTACAACACCTGGCCGCACCTGCAGACCGCCGAACATCGTGGCCTGGTCACCCTTCGCTGAATCCCCTCACGCACCCACGAGGCTTGCGCCATGCACCCCAGCAACCTGTTCGACCTCTCCGGCAAGATCGCGCTCGTCACCGGCGCCAGCCGCGGCATTGGCGCAGAGATTGCCAAACTGCTCGCCCGCCACGGCGCGCACGTCATCATCTCCAGCCGCAAACAGGCCGACTGCCAGAGCGTAGCCGATGAGATCGTCGCGGCCGGCGGCTCGGCCGAAGCGTTCACCTGCCATATCGGTGAGATGGAGCAGATCGGCACACTGTTCACCCATCTCGAACAGACGCATGGCCGTCTGGACGTCCTGGTCAACAATGCCTCGACCAACCCTTACTTCGGGCCGATCACGGAAACCGATCCGGCGATTTTCCAGAAGACGGTGGACGTGAATATCCGCGGCTATTTCTACATTTGTACCCACGGTGCGAAATTGATGGCGCAGCACGGCGGCGGTTCGATCATCAACGTCGCGTCGGTCAACGGCGTGGTACCCGGATTCCAGCAGGGCATTTATTCGATCACCAAGGCGGCGGTGATCTCGATGACCAAGGCGTTCGCGGTGGAATGCGCCGCATCCGGCGTGCGCTGCAACGCGTTACTGCCGGGCCTGACCGATACCAAGTTCGCCTCGGTGCTGGTGAACACGCCGGTGATTCTCAAGCAGGCGCTGGCCCACGTGCCAATGCGTCGCGTGGCGCAACCCTCGGAGATGGCCGGTGCCGCGCTGTACCTGGCGTCGGCAGCCTCTTCGTACACCACCGGCGCGGCACTGAACGTCGACGGCGGCTATCTCTCGGTCTGATGTACCACCTGCTTGCGGAGTTTCCCGATGACTGACGTTTCTGCACTGCGCGCTGCTGGCAAGAAGGCCTACATCACCGGAGCGGGCGGCGGCCTCGGCGCAGCGATGGCACGCATGCTCGCGCGTCACGGCGCGCGGGTGTTCCTCGTGGATATCGACGAAGCTGCCGCAGCGGGCGTGGCCGAGTCGATCAACACCGAAAGCGGCGCTGTCGTTGCGTGGTCCGCCCAGCACAACGTCCGCGACGAAGCGCGGTGGCCTGTACTGCTGCAGCAGGCGGTCACGGCGATGGGTGGATTGTCCGTGTTGATCAACAACGCCGGCATCGGTGCCACCGGCGGGGTCGAGAGCCTGGCAACGAAAGACTGGCAGCGCGTGATGGGCGTCAACGTCGAGGCGGTCTACTTCGGCTGCAAATACGCGCTGCCTTGGCTCAAACAGAACCAGCCTGCCTCCATCATCAATATCTCCTCGATGGCGGCGTACAAGGTTGACCCGGATTACACCGTGTACAACGCCTCCAAGGCGGCGGTCGCGTCGCTGACCAAATCCGTGGCAGTCGACTGCGCGCGGCAGAAGCACGACATCCGCTGCAACTCGATCCACCCCGCGTTCATCCGCACCGGCATCGTCGAACCATTTTTCGAGGCGCTGGGTGAGCAGGAAGCCATTCGCAAACTCACGCGCGGCAACCCGATGCGCCGCCTCGGCGAAGTCGACGACGTGGCGTACGCCGCACTTTATCTCGCGTCAGACGAAAGCCGCTACGTCACCGCCGCCGAACTGCGCATCGACGGCGGCGCGTCGGCGGTGTAGTCAGCACTGACCCTTTCCCCCGTTCCCCGGAGCAACTGCATGTCTCTCACCAACCGCCAACTGCGTCTGAAAACCCGCCCCGAAGGACTGGTCACGCGCAACGACTTCGACCTCGTCGAACGGCCCGTGCCCGAACTGAAAGACGGCGAGGTGCTGCTGCGCACCCTGTACCTCTCGATGGACCCCACCAACCGGGTGTGGATGCGCGACATCCCGCAATACCTGCCGCCAGTGGCGATTGGTGAAGTGATGCGTGCGCTGGGGCTCGCCCGCGTTGTGCAATCCCGCTCCTCGCACTACCAGGAAGGCGACCTGGTGCAGGGCGTGATCGGGTGGCAGGATTATTTGGTGCTGCACGAAGACGCCAAGGGCTATGTGCACCTGCCCGCCGACCCCGGCATCCCGCTGCCCACGCTACTCGGCGCGGCGGGCATGAATGGCGTCACCGCCTACTACGGCATGACCGACATCGCCCCGGTGCAGCCGGGCGAAACCCTGGTGGTGTCCGCCGCGGCCGGCGCGGTCGGCTCCATCGCCGGCCAGATCGGCAATATCCGTGGGGCCCGCGTGGTCGGCATCGCCGGCGGTGCGAAGAAATGCCGCTATCTCACCGACGAGCTCGGCTTTGCCGCCGCCGTCGACTACAAGGCCGCCGACTTCAAGCAGCAACTCAAGGCCGCCACGCCCGACGGCGTGCACGTCAACTTCGAGAACGTTGGCGGCGACGTGATGCGAGCGGTCCTCTCACGCATGGTGATCGGTGGACGCGTCGCCCTGTGCGGGATGATCTCCGGTTACAACAGCGCCGAACGCCCGAGCGACGACTTCAGTCCGTTCATCATGAAGCGCCTGAGCATGCGCGGCTTTCTGGTGCTGATTACACCAGGACGAAAGAAGCGGTGGCCGCCATCACCGGCTGGATTGGCGAAGGGAAACTGAAAACCGAGGAGACCGTCGCCGAAGGACTCGAGAATGCGCCGGAGGTGCTCAACCGGTTGTTTGATGGAAGTCATCGGGGAAAGTTGGTGTTGCGGGTGGATATGCAGGCGTGAGCGAACCGTAACCCTTCGCCAGCGAAGAGCTGCCGTGTGCCTAAGGTACCCGAGCGGCGTGTCTCCTGAGTAACCAAGAGGAAAGCAAGCGGGCGGAGCACAAACGAAGACTGACATTGCAACCGTAGGCAGATCCGCGTAAAGCACTTCATGCAGGGGATTTACCACTCTGGCTGCCGGTATCGAGCGCCATTCTCCCTATTGGTGGCCGTCACAAGGTCCGTCTTTTGCGCCTCACGGGCTCTGCCGGCGACCAGTCAGCTACCGAAATGCTCGCGCAATGCGGCACGATAGCGGCGGCTGCAGGGAATCGTTGCACCATCGCGCAAGGTCAATCGAGCATCGCCTGTTTCCAAAGGTTCGATCTGGGCAAGGAAATCGAGATTGATGAAATAGCCGCGGTGGACGCGGACGAAACGAGCTGGGTCCAACCGTCCCTCAATGGCTGCCATGGTCGTGCGCAGCGGATAGTCCCGACCACGCACGTGCAGATTCACGTAGTTGCCTGACGCTTGCAGCCACTCGATCTCGCTGGCGTTGAGCAGAAATTCCCGCCCCAGCTTGCGCACCAGAAAGCGCTCGGGTCGTTCGACTGGTTCAGCCGGCTGCCCCTCGTCCGGTTCGACGAGCAGACGCGCCTCGCCCTGCCAGCGGACTACCCACAGCCGCGACAGGCAAACCAGCGCGATGATGAGGAAATAGCTGCGAATATCCTTCAGATATTCGTAGCCAAAGGCCGCGCCGAACTCGTATCGCGAGCCGGCAAGTGCATAGGCAAGCTTGCGCAGCGCGACCATGCCGGTGACGTGCACCAGGCTGAACGGGATCGTGGCCAGGTGTCGAAGCGGAACGGCCAACGCCGCTCCAGCGCAATCACCACGGGGATCAGCGCCAGGATCAGGATCGAGCTGGTGCACTCCCACGCCCACGGCTCCCATGCGGCCGTGGTGGCATGATCGATCTGCGCGACCAGCCTGTTGAAGACCGTGTTGAGGATAACCAGCGTGATCCAGAAGCTGACTTCGATCGGCCGCCGCCAGCGCTGGAACTCATGGAAGCCGAAGTCCGCCCGTTCGTTCATGCGGCAATTCTACGCAAACCAATGCCAAAGGCGTCGCGGCCCGTCCCTGCCGCCCCACCATCCGTCACCATGATCGATCTTTCCGTCACATGATCCGGGACAGTACGCCTCCGCTATCGCAACATGGGCACCACCGACCATCTGGAAGCTCCCATGAATCGTCGCAATCTGCTGAAAGCCGCCCTGGCCATTCCGCTGCTCTCGGTGTTGTTGTCGCCGAGCGGCAATTTACTGGCGGGTACACGCAGAAACGTGCGGCGACTGCTGAGCAGAACTCGACCTGGTGACCCGGCGTGGCCGAAACCGGCAGCATGGGCCGCGCTCAAGCGCCAAGTCGGCGGCCGTCTGCTGAAGCTGCAGTCGCCGTTCGCGCCGGAGGCGCCTGCTGCTGCCAGAGCCGAAGCGCTGAAACACCTGAAAAATCCGTTCTACATTGGAGACCAGCCGGCGTTGACCCAGACCAGCGGCTGGGCCGACGCGTGGATTTCCCGGCCGAGCGCGTACGCCGTGGCGGCCGAGACAGCGGGCGATGTAGCCGCAGCGGTGAATTTTGCGCGCGAGCATCGGTTGCGCCTGGTGGTGAAGGGCGGCGGTCACAGCTACCAGGGCACGTCGGATGCGCCCGATTCGCTGCTGGTGTGGACCCGACGAATGAAGCAGGTGGAACTGCATGAGGCATTCGTGCCGAAAACTTGCCACGTCGAACCGCAACCGGCGGTGAGCGTCGGCGCAGGTGCGATGTGGATCGATGCTTATACGGCGGTGACCACGCACGGCGGCCGTTATGTGCAGGGCGGGGGCTGCACCACCGTGGGCGTGGCCGGCTTGGTGCAGAGCGGCGGCTTCGGCAGTTTCTCCAAGAATTGGGGAACCGCGGCGAGCAACCTGCTCGAGGCGGAGGTGGTCACCGCCGATGGCGAGGTACGCATCGTCAACGCCGCCACGCATCCAGAGTTGTTCTGGGGCCTCAAGGGTGGCGGCGGCGGCAGCCTGGGCGTGGTCACCCGGCTGACCCTGCGAACGTTTGACCTGCCCGAGTTTTTCGGCGGCGCATTCGGTCGCATCAAGGCGTCCTCGCCAGCCGCCTTTCGCACACTGATCGCCGAGGCCATGCGCTTTTATCAGAGTGCACTGTTCAACGCGCACTGGGGCGAGAAAATCTCGCTTCGCGACGGCGAGACGCTGGCGATCTCGATGGTTTTCCAGGGACTCACGAGCGCGGCGGCAGAGAACACCTGGGCGCCGTTCCTGGCATGGGTAACCGCGCGGCCGGAATACACCATTGTCGAGCCCTTGAAGGTCATGGCGCTACCGGCCCGGCATTTCTGGGACCCCGAGTTCTTTCGCCAGCACGCACCAGGCCTGATGGTCCCGGATGACCGCTCGGGTGCGCCGCTCGATCACGTGGTGTGGGCCGGCGATCAAGGTCAGGTAGGCTGGTTCATCCATGCTTACCAATCGGCTTGGCTCCCCGCGAGCCTGCTCGCGAAAGCGGTCCAATCACGGCTCGCCGATGCCTTGTTCGCGGCTTCGCAGCAGTGGGACGTGGAACTGCATTTCAACAAAGGACAGGCCGGCGGCGCGGCCGACGCCATCACGCGCAGCCGCGACACGGCCACCCATCCGGACGTCATCGACGCGTTCGCACTGGCAATCATCGGCAGCGCCGGTGCTCCTGCCTATCCGGGCCTGCACCGAACCGCTCCCGATCTGGCGAAGGCGCGGCATGACGCCCAGGGAGTCGAAAAAGCCATGGCCGCCTTGCGTGCCGTGGCACCGGCCGCTGGTTCCTATGTCTCGGAAAGCGACTATTTCCTGCGGAACTGGCAAGAAGGTTTCTGGGGCGCCAATTACCCTCGCCTCGCGCGCGCGAAGCGTCGCTACGATCCAGACGGCCTGTTCGTGGTTCACCACGGCGTCGGCAGCGAGAGGTGGAGCGCGGATGGGTTCACCCTTGCCCCGAACGGTGAAGCCAATTTTTGAACCAGACTCGAAGTTCGGTGAGCGCGTGCAAGCTAATTGAAAGACCCATTGACCTGTTGTTGCGGCTGGCCTGGTCAACCGGTGAATCAGGGAGGATTCGTCCACCACCACTCAAATCCAATTGCAGATTGATCCCGCAGTTTGGCGCCGGCAACAAATCGCCCTCTCCGGCGTTTCCACCGCTGCATCGACACGATTTTTTCCGACACGCCTGTGGCAAGCACGCGTAGGCGATACAGTAAAGCCAGGTGGAGAAACGTGCGTTCCCGCGAAACTTGTCCAGGGTGCGCCGCTGGAAGGGAACTCGCCGGCCGTGATCTTCGACCCAACCACAGTTGTGCAAATAAACCCTGCGCAGGAACGGGGGCAAAATGTCTGGATCGACAAGACCGGGCACAACCAACGGCTTTGCCGCGTATGTGGCCCTGCTCGGCGCGCCGGGGACAGCGCACAGAATCAGCAGCAGCGGAGGCACGACCTTCCTCGCGTCGCCCCACACCTCACACCCATCCCGCAGCAGCATATGGCTGGCATATCACGTGCGAACCATCGCGGGCGCGGAGCACACGGGCGATCTGCGCGGGCAACTTCTACCTGGGTGCCGCTTCCAGCACGCCGTACGCTGCCTACGAGTGACGTGCAGCGGCAAATGCGCGCGAAAAGCGTGCGGCACAACTGTCGCCCGAAGCGCTCATACGCGGTGACACGCCGGCGCTTGCGACGGAGCGGACTGGCTCCTGCAAGACCGCTACGACAGGAACCTCGCAACTCAGGGCAATGGCCGGCATTACTCGCATGGACTGGCCGCCTTCGCCCGCGTCGCCCACGAGCGCCATGCGGCACTGGTTGTGCCGCAGCAAGAAGTGGATCGCCCACTCTTGCGGCGAATTCCGGGCATCGACCGCATCAATGTCTTCTTGCATGACGGCTACTCGACAGAGCGAACTTCAGCAGTTCGGTAACAGGTAAGCAGCATCCGTGCCAAAAAGCGCGCCGTTGAGCAGCCTGGCCGGCATGTCGAGCGTAACCACGCCGCAAAAGCTCGGCGCGCGACCTGTTCGGCAGGTTGCGGATCGCTTCACGGCGCGCTGAAACCTCGGCAACGCCAGCGAGGACTCGCGGCGAATTACCCTTTGCCAGCTTGCGCAGAGACCTCATCCACCACACCGTCGGACTCAGGTCGCTCGACCGTTGCTGCATCTGCCGCGCAACCCGCTTCCAATTCGTGCTCGATCGCCGTGACCTCTCCGCAGGCGTCGTCGCTGCGCTCCGCTTCCCCAGCACTGGCACCGGTCAAGCCTTGTTTGCGTGCCTTGTCGCGCCGCAACGCGATCGAGCGATATTGCTGACGCACGCGATCAAGGGCGTCGTCGTCCAGATCTTCGACCGCCAGAAGCTCGTTGTGCGCTGCCGTTGCACGGATCAATTCGTCCAGCTTGATTTGCAAGGCCACACTATCGCGGTTCTGGCTATTTTGAATCAGGAACACCATGAGAAAGGTAACGATCGTGGTACCCGTGTTGATCACCAACTGCCACGTTTCACTGAAGTGAAACACAGGGCCGGTAATTCCCCAGACGATGACCATGCCCGCGGCCAGTAGAAACGCGCCGGGACGCCCCGATCGTCGCGCCGTGCCTTCGGCAAAGCGGCGAAACCATTGTGAACCAACAGGCATGCTTGACCTCACAGACAGCGGTTGCGCGCGCATCTTGATACGGCACGGGCAAGAGAATGCGGCGCGCAACGTGTGCGCGATGTGGAGACGATATGGCGGTGACCAGGGCGACGCCGGAGATCGCGACAATCGAGGTTGCTGAATCCAGCGCAGCGCAAAGTGAAATTGAGAAGTGAAAAGACATCGTGGTTCAGCTCCTCGGCCTCTGCCAAAGCCTCCCGTTTAGCGCGGCACACGTCTCCACCTGCATTGGAAGAAGGTTTGTCAACGACCCATCGCCGCTTACGCACGTCGGGTTCACGAAGCGAATGAAACGATCACTTCTCCTTCCACCAACCGGAGCGTTTCATGGATGCCATCCAGCTGCTCAAGGCTGATCACAAAAAGGTCAAGGAGCT
>JBDSWR010000102.1:0-10609 GCA_039926605.1 Rhodanobacter sp.
CCACGCGGAACAACGGCGGCATGGCGATGAACACGTGGCCTTCGCTGACCAGCTTGGGGAAGTGCTTGAGGAACAACGCGGCCAGCAGCGTGGCGATGTGCAGACCGTCGGAGTCGGCGTCGGCAAGTACGATGACCTTGCCGTAGCGCAGACCGGACAAATCGTCGGTGCCCGGATCACAGCCAATCGCAACGGACAGATTGTGCACTTCCTCGGACGCGAGCACCAGGCTGGACTCCACTTCCCAGGTGTTGAGGATTTTGCCGCGCAGCGGCAGGATCGCCTGAAATTCCCGGTCGCGCGCCTGCCTGGCGCTGCCCCCGGCAGAATCGCCTTCCACCAGAAACAGTTCCGTGCGGCTGAGATCGGTGGCGCTGCAGTCGGCCAGTTTGCCCGGCAGAGCCGGCCCCTGGGTGATCTTCTTGCGTACGACTTGTTTGGAAGCTTTCAAACGCAGCGTCGCGTGCTCGACAGCGAGTTGCGCGATGCGCTCGCCGATCTCTACGTGTTGGTTGAGCCAGATGCTGAATGCGTCGTGGATGATGTTTTCCACCATTCCTGCGGCGTTGCGTGAGGACAGCCGCTCCTTGATCTGCCCGGCAAACTGCGGGTCCTGCAAGCGTGCGGACAGCACGAACGAAATGCGCTCCCACACGTCCTCGGGCGCCAGCTTCACGCCGCGTGGCAGCAGGTTGTGGATATCGCAGAACTCGCGCACGGTGGTTGTCAGCCCGGTGCGCAGCCCATTGACGTGGGTACCACCTTGCAGGGTCGGGATCAGGTTGACGTAGCTTTCCTGCACCAGCTCGCCCTCTGGCAGCCAGGCCAGCGCCACTTCCAGCCCCTCGCTGTCGCGGGCGGTCTGGTGCACGAACAATTCGTTCGGCAGGGCTTCCATGCCGTCCAGTTCACCACGCAGGTAATCCCGCAGGCCGTCCTCGTAATACCACTGGCAGGTTTCACCGTCGGCGTTGTTGGTGAGCGTCATGGTCAAGCCGGCGCACAACACCGCCTTGGCGCGCAGCAGGTGCTTGAGCCTGGGTATGGAAAGCTTTGGCGAGTCGAAGTATTTCGCTTCCGGCCAGAACTGCAGCGTGGTGCCGCTGTGTTTCTTCGGCACGCTGCCCAGCGTTTCCAGCTCGCCCTGCGGGTCACCGTGGGCGAACACCATGCGGTATTCGGTGCCGTTGCGGCGCACCGTGACTTCGGCGCGCTCGGACAGCGCGTTGACCACCGACACGCCTACGCCATGCAGCCCGCCGGAGAAGTTGTAATTCTTGCCGCTGAATTTACCGCCCGCGTGCAGCCGGGTCATGATCAGTTCGACGCCGGAAACGTGTTCCTCCGGATGGATGTCCACCGGCATGCCGCGCCCGTCGTCGCTGACTGCGATCGAGCCATCCGTGTGCAACACTACGTCGATGGTCTTGGCATAGCCGGACAGCGCCTCATCCACCGAGTTGTCCACCACCTCCTGCACCAGATGGTTCGGCCGCGTGGTGTCGGTGTACATGCCGGGCCGGCGCTTGACCGGGTCCAAACCAGAGAGGACTTCAATATCGGCGGCGTCGTAACGACTGCTCATGCGTGGGTTTCGATCAAGGCAAGACGGCAAAGCATGGGCTGCACGGACGCACCCGGTCAAGCTGGACTGCACGAACTCAGCGGTAGCCTTGCGCCTGCAACGCGAACAAGTGTGCGTAGTGACCATTCAGCGTCATCAACGCGTCGTGGCTGCCACGTTCGATGATGCGTCCGTCCTGGATCACCACGATCTGATCGGCCATGCGCACAGTCGAAAAGCGGTGCGAGATGAGGATCACGATGCGCTGGCCAGCCAGTTCGCGGAAGTGTTCGAAGATGGTGGCTTCCGCTGCGGCATCCATGGCGGCGGTGGGCTCGTCCAGCACCAGGATGTCCGCACCCGAGCGCATGAACGCGCGCGCCAGCGCGATCTTCTGCCATTGGCCGCCGGACAATTCACGCCCGGACTGAAACCACTTGCCCAGTTGCGTTTCGAATCCACCGGGCAACGTGTCGATGAATTCGCTGGCCATGCCCATGTCGCTGGCGGTGCGCCAGCGTGCGGCATCTTCGAAGTGGGTGACGTCACCGACGCCGATGTTCTCGCCCACGCGCATCTGGTAGCGGGCGAAGTCCTGGAAGATCACCCCGACGCGTTGGCGCAACGTGGCCGGGTCCCACTCGCGCAGGTCGGTGCCGTCAAGCAGGATGCGCCCGCTGTCGGGCCGATACAGCTCGGTCAACAGCTTGATCAGCGTGGTCTTGCCCGAGCCGTTTTGCCCGACCAGCGCCAGTGATTCTCCGGGGCGGATATGCAGGGTGATGTCGTGCAAGGCTGGCGTGCCGGCATCGGGGTAAGTAAATGTGACGTGCTCGAAGCGCACGCCATCACCCGGCTGCGCGCCGTGCGTCGTGGTACCGCTGGAAGCAGGGACCGGCGTCTCCAGGTAATCGTACAAGGTGGACAAATACAAATTGTCCTCGTACATGCCACCAATGGCGGACAGCATCGCGGACACGGCGGCCTGACCCTGGCGGAACAGCATCAGGTACATCGTCATCTGGCCCAGAGTGATGCGCCCGACGACGGTCGTCATGGCGATCCACGCGTACGCGCCGTACAACGTCAGCGTGCCGAGCAGGCCAAGGCCAAAACCCCAGGTATCGCGGCGTATGGTCAGGTCACGGTCGTCGCCGTAGAGTTTGTTGAAGATGTCTCGATAGCGCTGCAGCAACAGTGGCCCGAGCCCATACAATTTCACTTCCTTGGCGTGGTCCTCGCGCGCCAGAACGGTTTCCAGATACATCTGCATGCGCGTTTCGGGCGACCGCCAGCGAAACAGGCGGAACGCATCGCCGGAGAATTTCGTTTCCGCAATGAACGCGGGCACGCCGGCCAACAGCAACACCAGCACCGCCCACGGCGAAAACTGGTACAGCAAGGTGCCGTAGCTCACCAGCGAGATCGCGTTCTGGCCCAGCCCGAAGGTGCGTGTGACCAGCGACAACGGTCGGCTGGACGCTTCGCGGCGGGCGCGGGTCAGTTTGTCGTAGAACTCCGAATCCTCGAACTGTGCCAGTTCCAGCGTCAGCGCCTTTTCCAGGATCATCACGTTCACGCGCTGCCCCAGTTGTGCGCGGAGCAGCGACTGGCACAGCGACAGGCCGCGTTGCGCGCCGGCCAGGGCAGCCACCAGGACGCCTTCGGCGACCACCCATTCGAAGACTGGCCTGAGCGCCGAAGAGCCGCTGTTCTCCCACAAGCGGTTGGCGGCGACGACAGCGTCGACGATTTGTGCACCGATGTAGGCGATGCCGGCAGGCAACAGGCCGGCGGTGAGCGTGAGCAACGCCAGCGCCATGGTCAGCCCGTGGCTTGTGCTCCACACCAGGGTCAGCGCTCGCCCACTGAAGCGGAAGACGCCAAGAAAACTGCGTTTCAGTTCGATCGGTTCAGTGGATGGCGGTGGTGCAGTCGGCGGCACGGCGGTCCTTGGGCGACGCTGCACCGTGCAGCGGCGAAGTGGTGATATGGAGACCACATGGCGCCGAGGCAAGCGCATGCGTGCCCGGGGCTCCATACGGCGGCACTGCGCGCCGTTGCCGGCGAGCCGCGACACGCGCCCGATTGCACGCAGCCCGGTGGTATCTTTTAAAGCATGTTCCAGGGCGGCGTGCATGCCTCATTCCATTGACCTGAAAGCGTACTTGCAACGCATCGGCTACGACGCCCCGGTAGCGCCCGATGTGTTCACGCTGCGCGCGCTGGCGGTAGCGCATGTCGCGGCGATTCCGTTCGAGAACCTCAGCCCGTTGCTCGGCGAGGCGGTGGAACTGACACCCGAGGCGGTGGAGCGCAAGCTGGTGCGCGCGCATCGCGGTGGCTACTGCTTTGAGCAGAACCTGCTGTTTGCCGAAGCGCTGCGCGCTGTGGGCTTCGAGGTGTCCGGCTTGATCGCGCGCGTATTGTGGAAGCGACCCGAGGACGCGATCACGGCGCATACGCACATGCTGTTGCGCATCGAGCTGTGCGGCGAAACTTGGCTGGCTGACGTCGGCTTTGGCGGTCAGACGCTGACCGGCGCGTTGCGCTTGCGCCCGGGTCTCGAGCAGCCGACGACCCACGAGCCGTTCCGCTTGATGATGGTCGACGGCGACTGGCGCATGCAGTCGCTGGTGCACGGGCAGTGGTTGTCGCTGTACCGGTTCGACTTGCGCCGCACCTGGCCGGTGGATTACGCCGTGGCGAATTACTATGTTTCGACCTGGCCGGAATCTTCCTTCGTCACCAATCTGGTGGTGTCACGCACGGATGCGCAGCGCCGGCTGAGCCTGCGCAATCACGAGTTCACCGTGCGCCGCATGGATCGCGAGCCGGAGCGGCGCACGCTGGCCGACGCAGCGCAGATTCGGCAGGTGCTTGAGCGCGAATTCCTGTTGAGCCTGCCCGAGCATCTGCGGTTGAACGAAGTGCTCGCCACGCTGCCGGATTGAATGCGCGAAGCCGCGTCGTCAGGGCGCTGCTCATGCGCAGTTAGGCAAGCCGTGCAGGACGGTGTCGGTGCCAACGCACCCTGCGAGTAGCGTTATCGTCCGGACACCATCGGACTCTTGGCCATCGCGTGCGGTGTCGATGGCGCGGGACGGGTTTGTCGCAGCGCGCCCTCCAAGCGGGTTGCGCACCAACCACGCGATTCCCGACGCCCTCTGAGCAGGCGCAATGTGGCCTGGCAGGGCGGCCTGTTAGAATGACCCTCTTGAGCGTTACCCAATCCGGTGCCTGTGGGCACCACCGGCTGTTCAGGAGTGACAATGTCGCACGCTATCCTTTCCGCACTCGGCCTTGAGGCCGAACAATCGGGCACTTACCTTGGCCAGGGCGAGTGGTCGAAAACCACCGACGCCGGCACACTGCAGCCGATGAACCCGGCCACCGGAGAGGTGATTGCCACGGTGCACGCATCAAGTGCCGCCGATTACGCCAGGATCGTCGAGCGCGCGCAAGCCGCATTCAAGCTGTGGCGTGCCACGCCTGCACCACGCCGCGGCGAGGCGGTACGGTTGTGTGGTGAAGCACTGCGCAAGCACAAGGATGCACTCGGCTCGCTGGTCGCGCTGGAGATGGGCAAGATCAAGCCCGAGGGTGACGGCGAAGTGCAGGAGATGATCGACATCGCCGACTTTGCCGTAGGCCAGAGCCGCATGTTGTATGGCTACACCATGCATTCGGAGCGGCCGGGGCATCGCATGTACGACCAGTACCACCCGCTGGGTCTGGTCGGCATCATCAGTGCGTTCAACTTTCCCGTCGCGGTGTGGGCGTGGAATGCGATGTTGGCGACGGTCTGCGGTGACATTTGCATCTGGAAGCCGTCACCGAAGACGCCGTTGTCGGCCATTGCCACGCTCAAGATCTGCAATGAAGCGTTGAAGGATGGCGGTTTTCCCGACCTGTTTTTCCTGTTCAACGACGCTGGCAGCGATTTGGCGCAAGCGTTTGTCGATGACCGACGCATTGCACTGATCAGCTTCACCGGCTCGACCAAGGTGGGTCGGGCGGTTGGCGAGCGCGTGGCCAAGCGTCTGGGGCGCTCGTTGCTGGAGATGGGCGGCAACAATGCCATCATCGTGGACGAAAGCGCGGAGTTGAAGTTGGCCATACCGGCCATCGTGTTTGGCGCAGTCGGCACCGCCGGTCAGCGCTGCACGACCACGCGCCGTCTGTTTGTGCACGAGTCGATTCACGACGACGTGGTGGCCACCCTGGTCAAGGCGTACGGGCAGGTGGAAAGCAAGATCGGCGATCCGACGCTGGCCACCACCTTGATGGGCCCACTCAACAGCCAGGACGCGGTGAAGGGTTATGTCGCGGCAATCGAGAAGGCCAAGGCCGCGGGTGGCACGGTGCGCACCGGCGGCAAGGCGTTGAGCGAGCGCAAGGGCAACTTCGTGCTGCCGACCATCATCACCGGGCTGAAGAACTCCGATGAAGTGGTACAGACCGAAACGTTTGCGCCGATCCTGTACGTGATGCCGTTCAAGACGCTGGACGAGGCAATCGAGCTGCAGAACAGCGTGCCGCAAGGCTTGTCAGCAGCCATCTTCACGCAGAATCTGCAATCGGCGGAAACCTATCTGTCGGCGGCAGGTTCCGATTGCGGCATCGCCAACGTCAATATCGGCACCAGTGGCGCGGAGATTGGCGGCGCGTTTGGGGGCGAAAAGGAAACCGGTGGTGGTCGCGAATCCGGCTCCGATGCGTGGAAGATATACATGCGCCGACAAACCAATACCATCAACTACTCCGATGCATTGCCGCTGGCGCAGGGTATCAAGTTCGATTTCTAGAAAGCTGGCAGAATCACGAACGGCGTACGATCCGGGAGTGTCGGCAACGCGATACCACAGCCCCGGATTCCCACCACGAGTGCCGCGACGATGAGTTATCAACCAGCCTACCGACCCGCGACGCGGACCAGCTCACTGGCGGTCGTCAGCCTGGTATTCGGCATTCTCACCTGGTGTTTGCTGCCGTTCATCGGCGCGCTCGTGGCCGTTGTCTGCGGCCATCTTGCGCGTAGCGAGATCCGTCGCGCGCCGCCAGAGTCGCCACAAGAAGGTGATGGCATGGCTGTCGCCGGGCTTGTGCTGGGTTATGTGCATTTGTTGTTGTGCGTGATTGCGGTGATGGTGTTGCTGGGTGTGCTGTTCCTGGGCGCCGGTCTGCTTCACTGGTTCTGACCGACATGCCCGGGTTACCGTCGCCACCGTTTGATTTTCACGGCTACTCCGTTGTCGTCACAGGTGGCAGTCGCGGCATTGGGCGCAGCATGGCGATGGTGTTTGCACGCCTTGGCGTGGCTGTGTCGATTTGCGTGCCCAGTGCCAAGGCGCGGAAGGAAATCCGCATGGTGCCGGTTGCGTACGGCGCCGCTGTCCATGCGGGGTGTCGCGAACGCGCCCATGCCGTTGTTGTTGCGGGGCAGGTCCAGAACGCTGCCGCGACATTGGGCGGCGCCGATGCGTTTTTCAACAACGGCACGGGTCATGGTTGACGAGAGCAGGTCCGTGCAAGCCACCGAGCGTTTCAGCGACCGCGTTGACGACTACGTGCGCTACCGCCCCGACTATCCACCAGCCCTGCTGGATTGGCTGCAGCGCGAACACGGCGTCGCACCGAGCTGGCATGTCGCCGACATCGGTGCGGGCACCGGCATCTCGTCAAAAATGTTTCTCGACGCCGGGTATCGTGTCACTGCAGTGGAGCCGAACATGGCAATGCGCTGCGCTGCCGAACGCTGGCTGCAAGCCTATCCGGATTTCCGCGCGCTCGATGGCACCGCAGACACCACCGGGCTGGCCGACGCCAGCGTGGATCTGGTTACCGTGGCTCAGGCGTTCCACTGGTTTGACGCTGTGGCCGCGCGTCGCGAATTCACCCGCGTCGTGCGTCCGCACGGGCTGATCGCCATCTGGTGGAATTCGCGCCGACTCACCGGCACGCATTTCCTCGAAGGCTACGAGGCGCTGCTGAGGTTATTCGGTACCGACTATGCCCGCGTGGCTGCATGCTACGCCGATGACGCGCAGATGCATGAATGGTTCGGCGCAAGCTTCCGCGGCAGCGCGCATCTTGCACACTGCCAGCTACTGGATTTCGCGGCGCTGCGCGGGCGCCTGATGTCGTCCTCCTACGCACCACAGGCCGGCGACCCGGGCCACGCGCCAATGCTGAGAGCACTGCGCCAACTGTTCGACAGCAGCGCTGTGGACGGCAAGATAAGCTTTGATTACGACACCCGCATCTTCGTGGGACAACGAGTTTGACGATGTACGACTACCTGCGTCCGTTGCTGTTCAAGCTCGATGCGGAAATCGCGCATCGAGGGACGTTGTATGCGCTCGGCGTGGCACAGCGCAGCGGTTTCGCGCACTGGCTCGCCAGGCCGCCGGCCGACGTGCCGGTGACGGTGTTCGGCATCCGCTTCCCGAACCCGGTCGGTCTTGCCGCCGGTCTGGACAAGAACGGCGAGCATCTCGATGCGCTGGACACACTGGGCTTCGGCTTCATTGAAGTGGGCACGGTGACGCCCAAGCCACAGGTCGGCAATGCCAAACCGCGCATGTTTCGGCTGCCGCAGCACGAGGCGATCATCAACCGCATGGGTTTCAACAACGTTGGCGTCGACACACTGATGAGCAACGTGCTCAAGTCGGCCTTCCACGGCATCCTTGGCATCAACATCGGCAAGAACAAGGACACGCCGAACGAGAAGGCGGTCAACGATTATTTGCTGTGCCTCGGTCGGGTGTACGAGCGTGCCAGCTACATCACCATCAACATCTCATCACCTAACACGCAAGGCTTGCGCGACCTGCAGCAGGAGGCCACGTTGCGCCGGTTCATCGCGATCCTGCGTGAGGCGCAGGAGCGTCTTGGTTCGCAGCACGGCGGGCGCAAGCCGATGTTGCTGAAGATTGCGCCGGATCTCTCCGAGGGCGAACTTGATGCGATGGCCGAAGTGCTGCTGCGCACGGGTATCGACGGCGTGATCTGCACCAACACCACGATCAATCATGCGCAAGTGAGTACTGATCGCCATGGCAGCGAAGTCGGCGGACTGTCCGGCAAGCCGCTGTTTGAGCGCTCCACGGCCGTACTCAGCGGCATGCACAAGCGCTTGCAGGGGCGTATTCCGCTCGTCGGTGTCGGCGGCATACTGGACGGCAGCGATGCCGTCGAGAAGCTCGAGGCGGGTGCAGTGCTGGTGCAGCTTTACTCAGGGTTGATCTATCGCGGCCCGCCATTGGTGAATGAATGCGTCGATGAAATTCGCCGCCAGCGTGCCGACGCTGTCGACGGAGTCCAGTATGTCCAATGAACTGGACAATGCGCCCACTCCGCGCGCGGCGCTGGCGGCGGATCGCATTGACATGGGTGGCTATACGCTGATCGAACACGCGTCGCTGGCAACTCGCAATACGCTGCGCGTGAGCGCGCGCGCGACGCTGCTGGCTGAAGTGCGCGACGCCAGCAAGCTGCCCGAGCTGCTCGATTTTCCCGCGGTGCGCAAGGGTCGGGTGTTGGTGCTGGGTGAGGGCAGCAACGTGCTGTTCACCGAGGATTTCGCCGGCACTGTGTTGATCATGGCAACCCATGGCGTGCACGTGGAAAGCGATGGCAACGGCGAGCGCATCGACGTGGCGGCCGGTGAGCGCTGGGACGATTTTGTGCGCTGGTCGCTGGGTCAGGGTTATGCCGGGCTGGAAAACCTGATCATGATTCCAGGCACCGTCGGCGCCGCTCCGATCCAGAACATCGGCGCCTACGGCTGCGAAGTGGCGGAGTTTGTCGCCGCGGTTGAAGCGTGGGATGTACACGACAGGTGCCTGGTCACGCTGGATCACGCAGCGTGTGCGTTTGGCTATCGCGACTCCCAGTTCAAGCGGGAACCTGGGCGTTACATCATCACGGCTGTGCGTTTTGTGCTGCCACGCGACCGACCATTGCGCACTGATTACGCCGGCATCGGCGAGCAGTTGACGCGCATGGGCGTGGAGCACCCGGCGCCGTTCCACGTCGCCGAAGCGGTGGTGCATTTGCGCACACGCAAGCTGCCCGACCCATCGGTGATAGGCAATGCGGGAAGTTTTTTCAAGAATCCCATCGTCAGCGCTGAGCTCGCTGAGACACTGCAACGGGAATACCCGCAGCTTGTGGCGTGGCCGGTCAACGACGGGCGCTGGAAACTTTCGGCTGCCTGGCTGATCGAAGCAGCAGGTTTAAAGGGTGCGCGTGAAGGCGACGCCGGCATGTCAAATCGCCATGCCCTGGTACTGGTCAATCACGGCCACGCCAGCGGCCCGCAATTGTGGACGTTCGCGAGACATGTCATGGACAGCGTCCAGGCACGCTTCGGCCTTCGCCTGGAGCCCGAACCGGTAGTGATCGGCGGCTGATGGCGCGTGTGCCAGCGGCAGCGACGTCCGTCGGCTTCGTCGCGAACCTTTACCACTGCAGATAATGCCTTTCCCCGTTGGCCGGATCGAAATACACGGCCACC
Organism: Rhodanobacter sp.; assembly: GCA_039926605.1. Classification (GTDB taxonomy): domain Bacteria; phylum Pseudomonadota; class Gammaproteobacteria; order Xanthomonadales; family Rhodanobacteraceae; genus Rhodanobacter. Next base: position 10,089 of record JBDSWR010000102.1, read on the forward strand.
AGCACACCACTTTGCGGATCGGTGAAGCGCTCGCCAGTGTCGATCCAGCGCGGATCGGGTGCGCGCTGTTGCAGCGGTTTGTAGCGCCAGCGCTCGATCGCCAGGCCGATCACCAGGAACAAGCCGCCCAGCAGCAGCTGCGGCAGGAAAGCCACGGCCCACACGCCCACCATCGCGAGGACCGCGCCGAGCAGCATGAACGCGCCAAGCACGTAGAGCGTGAGCGGAAGCACAGGTCAGACCGCTGGTTCAAGCACCACGGCGGTGCCGTACGCGACAATTTCGCTCATCGACTGGCCGATCTCGCTCGAGTCGAAGCGCATCATCACGACGGCATTGGCGCCCATTGCCGTGGCATTCTTCACCATGCGGTCGAGTGCATGGCGTCGCGCCTCTTCCAGCATTTGCGTGTATTCGTAAATCTCACCACCCACGATTGAGCGCAGCCCGGCCATCAAGTTGCCACCGATGCCGCGACTGCGCACGACTACGCCAAATACCTGCCCCTTCACCTCGCGCAC
>JBDSWR010000103.1:0-108845 GCA_039926605.1 Rhodanobacter sp.
GTTCTGTCTCGGGCGCATTGCCGCCGGGTGTGATCTTGAGTATGGAATGACGTACTTCGCGCGACAGAATGACGCGCGCGTCGCGCACGATGTCTTCCAGCCCGCTGTCGTAGTCGAGATTGCCGGCGTCGTCAGTCCACACCACGCGGCGCTCGCGCAGCTTGTGGATGAAGCCGCGGAACAGCGCCTTGTCGAAGAACTCCGGGGCGGATAGTTCGTTGAGCAGGCTCAGGCGTTGCGCAGTAAGGGTGCACACCGTTTCCAGTTGCGCGGCAGTCATCGTGCGCGGGCCGTTTTTGACCAACGCGGCAACCGTGATGTAGTAGCGCTCGAAAGCCTGGATGAGGCTGCGCGCGATGATCTTGAGTTGAAATGCGCTGTCCTCCTGGCCGGGGCTGCGTTCCAGCACGCGGCCGTCGCCACCGGACTCGAGCAGGCCGCGACGCAAGAAAAAATCAATGGTCGCCTGCAATTGCGTGCTGAAGCCGTCAGCATCCCATGGCAAATACAGTTCGCCCTGGATGAACGGGTAGATGATGCCTCCCAGGCGCAGCACGGAGGCGCGTGATATCCGCCGATTATTCAGGAAGCAGCACGCCACCCATGCACCGGCGGCGGTCAGATGCAGTGCGTTGTTGCGGAAATAGCTGAGCAGTACGGCCTGCTCTCTGGCTACACACAATACGTCGCCCAGGGGATGGGCGACGCGCTGGATCCAGCCCATGTGTTCGCCGTACTCGATGATGCTGGTGCTGTTCATCGCGGTCAGGGTGACCCGGTCCGAATATGCCAACTCCTCGAACAGCGCCTTGGTCAGGTCAAGCTGGGCGAGCAGGTCGCTCTCAGCCATCGCGTGCTTGGGCGTCGCCAACAGCACCAGCGCGAGCAGGTTGATCGGGTTGACGTCAGCGGCGCGATTGATGTTGATCTGGATTTGCGCTGCCAGACGATCGGTGACCGCGCCCAACCACTCCGGCTTGCTGGATGCCGCCGCGTCCACGTTGCGCCAGTCCGCTCCGGTAGCATCCAGCAGCGGCGTGAGTTCGATCGGCTCGCCGAAATTCAGCGTGACGTGGCCGTAGCGCTGGCGCAATACCTTCAGGCCGCGCAGCAGACCGAACAGCGATTCCTTCTGTTTCGCCTTGCCGCTGAGCTCGCCAGCGTAGGATTTGCCCTCCATGATCTTTTCGTAGCCGATGTACACCGGCTGGAACAACACCGGGCGGCGCGGCGCGCGCAAGAATGCGCGGATGGTCATCGCCAGCATGCCTTCGTGCGGCGCCAGCAGGCGCCCGGTGCGCGACCGCCCACCCTCGATGAAGTACTCAATCGGCACGCCGCGATCGATCAGTTGCGCCAGGTACTCGTTGAACACCACCGAGTAGAGTGGGTTGCCCTTGAAGCTGCGGCGCAGGAAAAACGCTCCGCCGCGGCGCAGGAGCGGCCCGAGCAAGGGCAGGTTGAGGTTCACCCCAGCGGCGATGTGGGGCACTACCACCCCGGAGATGTGAAGTTGGTAGCTGAGCAGCACGTAATCGGCGTGACTGCGGTGGCATGGCACGTACACCACTTCAAACCCGGGTGCCACGGCACGCACCTTGTCGAAGTGATGCATGGTGATGCCGTCGTACAGCTTGTTCCAGAAATTGCGCAGCACGAACGATACTGAACGCACCACCGGGTGCGAATAATCGGCGGCAATTTCCAGGGCAATCTTGTGCGCGTTGCGCCAGGCCTTGGCCGGCGTGATCTTCTCCTTCGCTGCATTGGCAGCGATCGCGGCGCGCACCGTGTCGGCATTCAACACCGCATCCACCACCGTGCGCCGATGCGACAGGTCCGGCCCGATCACGGCGGCGCGGATGCGGTGGAAATGGGTACGCAGCACGCGCGCAATCTTGCGGACAAAACGCTCGTCAGTGAGGTCGGGGGATTCGTCCAGCACGCTGCGCAGCGAGATTGGCGCGGAAAAATGCACTATCGTGTCGCGCCCATTCAGCAACAGCGCAAGCAAACGGCGAAAGCGGCCTACTGCGATCCAGTTCTCCGAAAACAGCACACGAAACCAGCCACTGTCGCGATTCGGTGCACGTCCCACGTAGATCGCCACCGGCACGAGCTGGATATCCACCTCTGACCGGTCGCGCAGGGATTGCAGCAACTGACGCAGCGCGACTTGGCCAGAGGGCTTGCGGGTGCGCCCGAACACCCAACCCTCGCGCTGTATCAACGCGAATACCGAACGCCGCCGTCGGGTGCCTGCCAAGCCCTGCAGTGGATTGGGCAAGCCCGCCTCGCGACAAGCGCGCTGCAGGATCAGTGTGTCGGAAAAGCCGTCTCGTTCGATCACGTAGCACACCGCTGCATCGCCCTGCAGCAGGCTTGCCGGCTCCGCTGGGTCCCGGCGAATCTTCACCCAAGGTTGCAGCAGCGAGCCGACAAAATCGAACCACCACGATGTGCGCTGGCGAGGGACGGGGTGGGCGCGGGAAATATCTTGCATCTGCCCATTGTAATGGCATGGCTCGTCGGCACTATGGTTGCGCATCCTCCAGGCCACGCATGCGTCCGTGCACACCGATCGTCGGGCGCACGCCTGCCTGGTGATGCAGCGTCAATGGGCTGATCCGGCGTGGAACCGCAGGCTGCAACGGCGTGACGGCACAGGGGTATGCAGGGAGCATGCGGCGGCGTTGCCGCGCGACGCCGCCGGGGTGTGCTGCGACTGTGTTGGGTCGACGGCAGCGGACATGTCGGGTGGATCCCTGCTGCGGGCGTCGTTGCTGGCGGCCTGCAGTGGCGCTGGATCATGGGCACCTTTGCCCCGGCCGTGGCAAACCGCGACAATAGTCCGTTGCGATGCGTGTGCCGGTCGGCACCTGTGTCGATTTGAGCCCGCTGCAGCGCACGGTGTCCGCGCGCGACAGGCTGCATTGCAATCCCCATCGCTGCCAGAAGGTTTCCGCGCCATGTCGCCCACGCCCACCATCATCTACACCCTGACCGACGAAGCTCCGTTTCTCGCCACGCAGTCCCTGCTGCCGATCATTACCGCGTTCACGCGTACCGTCGGCATTGGCGTGGAGACGCGCGATATCTCGCTGGCCGGACGCATCATTGCGCAGTTCCCCGAGCTGCTGACGCAGGCGCAACGCATCCCCGACGACTTGGCCGAACTCGGCGCGCTGACGCTGACCCCGGAGGCAAACATCATCAAGCTGCCGAACATCAGCGCCTCGGTGCCGCAGTTGAAGGCCGCGATCAAGGAGTTGCAGACCCAAGGTTATGCGCTGCCGGATTACCCCGATGAACCGGCCAACGCGGAGCAGAAAGCGCTCAAGACGCGCTATGACAAGCTCAAGGGCAGCGCCGTGAACCCGGTGCTGCGTGAGGGGAACTCTGATCGGCGCGCGCCACTGTCGGTAAAGAATTACGTGCGCAAGCATCCGCACAAGATGGGTGCATGGAGCGCCGATTCGCGTACGCATGTGGCGAGCATGGAGCACGGTGATTTTTATGCCAGCGAACAATCCGCGCTGATCGCGCGCGCGGGCAACGTACGCATTGAATGGACCGGCAAGGACGGCAGCACCCAGGTGCTGAAGGATAAAACGCCGGTGCAGGAAGGCGAGCTGATCGACGCTGCAGTGATGAGCGCGCAGGCGCTGGCTGATTTTGTCGACGCGCAGATTGCCGATGCCAAGCGCCAGGACGTGCTGTTTTCGGTGCACCTGAAGGCCACCATGATGAAGGTCTCCGACCCCATCATGTTCGGTCAGGTGGTCAGCCGCTACTACGCCGATGTGCTGGCCAAGCATGCTGCCGTGCTGCAGTCGGTGGGCTTCAACCCGAACAACGGCATCGGCGATTTGTACACGCGCATCGCCAGCTTGCCGGCTCAGCAGCAGGATGCAATCAAGGCCGATATCGAGGCTGAGTATGCGCAGCGTCCCGCGCTGGCCATGGTCAATTCAAGCAAGGGCATTACCAATCTGCACGTGCCCAGCGACGTCATCGTCGACGCCTCGATGCCGGCGATGATTCGCGATTCGGGCAAGATGTGGAACCCGCAAGGCGAACTGCAGGACGTCAAGGCGCTGATCCCTGATCGCAGCTACGCCGGCGTGTACCAGGCGGTGATCGAGGACTGCAAGGCGCATGGTGCGTTTGACCCGGCGACCATGGGCAGCGTGCCGAACGTCGGCTTGATGGCGCAGAAAGCCGAGGAATACGGCTCGCACGACAAGACCTTCCAGATCGCTGACGATGGCGTGGTCAAGGTCATTGATGATGCGGGCAAGGTGCTGCTTCAGCACGCGGTGGAGGCGGGCGATATCTGGCGCATGTGTGCAACCCGCGACGCGCCGATCCGCGACTGGGTAAAGCTGGCGGTGAGTCGTGCCAGTCACACGCCAGCGGTGTTCTGGCTGGACCCGCAGCGCGCGCATGACGCGCAGGTGATCCTCAAGGTGCAGCACTATCTGCGTGAACACGACCTGCGTGGCCTGGATATTCGCATCATGGATCCGGTGGCGGCCACGAAGTTTTCGCTGGAACGCATCCGCAAGGGATTGGACACCATTTCCGTCAGCGGAAATGTACTGCGCGACTATCTCACCGACTTGTTCCCGATCATGGAGCTTGGTACCAGTTCCAAGGTGCTGTCGATCGTGCCGCTGATGGCCGGTGGCGGATTGTATGAGACCGGTGCCGGCGGCTCGGCGCCGAAGCACGTGCAGCAGTTTCTGCAGGAAAACCATTTGCGCTGGGATTCACTCGGCGAGTTTCTGGCACTGGGTGCATCGCTGGAACAGGCTGGCAGCCGCAGTGGCGATGCCGGCATCGACGTGCTGGCCAAGACTCTGGACTTGGCCAACGGCCGCTTCCTCGATACCAACAAGTCACCGTCACGCAGCGCCGGCGAACTGGACAATCGCGGGAGCCACTTTTATCTGGCGCTGTATTGGGCGCAGGCGCTGGCATCGCAGGACATCGATCCCGCATTGAAGACCGCATTCGCCCCGCTGGCCCAAGCGTTGTCGCAAAACGAGGCACGTATTGTCGGCGAGCTCAACGCCGTGCAGGGTGCCCCCGTCGATATCGGTGGTTATTACCATCCGGACATGGACCGTGTCAGTCGCGCGATGCGTCCGAGTGCGACGTTCAACGCGGCGTTGGCGGCGTTGCAATCGCACTGAACGCCGGCGCCTTGTGCGCAGAAATCGGCATCGGCGATTTGCTGGCGCTGCGTGGTTACCCAACCGGCAGTCAGCAAGTCGCTGACACAATGCATTCTTTGGTCAACGGGCTATTTTGTATGCATCGGCTGCGCAGTGTGGTTCTTGTGATGGCGTGGATTGTTGTGGCGCCGGCGTGCGCTCAGTCTGTCGTCAGCGCGGCGCCGCCGCCCTCGCGTGACAACGTTGCCGACCTGGCACCGGTGGTGGTCAGCGGCGTGCAGCCAGGACCGGGGTTGTGGCTGGTATCGCGCGGCGATCATGTCATGTGGGTATTGGGTACGTTGTCGCCGCTGCCCCGCAACATGCAATGGCAGTCGCATGCGCTGGAGCAGGTCATTGCTGAGTCGCAGCAGGTGTTACTGCTGCCGACGGTGAAGATGAAGGTCAACGCTGGCTGGCTCGGCAAGTTGTTCCTGCTGCCGTCAGCGTACGGCGCACGCAAGAACCCCGATGGTGCGACCTTGCAGCAGGTACTGCCGCCACCGCTGTTTGCGCGCTGGCAGGCGCTGCAGCAAAAGTACTTGCCGGATGCGCGCAAAGTGGAACGCTGGCGCCCACTGTTTGCCGCGCAGGAGTTGTACAAGAAAGCTCTGGCGGCACATCAGCTCAGCAATGGTGGCGGCGTGCGCGAGCGCATCGACGTTCTGGCCAGGCAACATGGGGTCAAGGAAACGCCGGTTGAATATCAGGTGGTCATAGACCACCCGAGCGCGGCGATCAAGGCGTTCAAGGAGTCGGCACCAAACGACATCACCTGTTTCAGCCGCACGCTGGATAGCATCGAGCAGGACATGCCGGCGATGACGTTACGCGCGAATGCGTGGGCTACCGGTGACCTGCCGGCGTTGCGCACGCTGCCGAACAGTGATCGACGTGAGGCCTGTGTGGCCGCGCTGACCAATGCCGGCTTTGCGCACACACTTGGGCTGGACGATGTCGTGCACCAGCTCGAGTCCACGTGGCTCAGCGCGGCCCGTGCTGCACTAAGCACGAATGCGCAAACCTTCGCCGTACTGCCGATGGATGAGTTGCTCAAACCGGACGGGTATATGGCCAAGCTCAAGGCCGAGGGTTATCAGGTTGACCCCCCGGCCGAGTAGTCCAGGCGGGTCGCTGGCCACTTGCTCGATGCAATACCCAACGGGCTTTATGGCCGGCCGCTGCTGCGAGGTCAGAATCCAAAGTGGCTCAGGCCCGGGTGGTCGTCCGGCCGGCGACCGAGGGGCCAGAAGAACTTGCGATCCGCGACGCCAATCGGCACATCGTTGATGGACGCGTGGCGGTACAACAACAGGCCGGCGTCATCAAACTCCCAATTTTCGTTGCCGTAGCTGCGAAACCAGTGACCCGAGTCGTCGTGCCACTCGTAGGCAAAGCGCACCGCCAGTCGTGCACCACCGAACAGCCAGAGCTCCTTGATCAGGCGATAGTCGAGCTCCTTGTCCCATTTGCGGCGTAGAAATGCGCGTGCCGCATCACGACCGGCGACGAACTCGGCGCGGTTACGCCAGAGGGTGTTCTGCGCGTAAACCTGAGCCACGTGTTCAGGATCGCGGGTGTTCCAGGCATCCTCGGCTCCGCGTACCTTCTGCGTCGCAGTTTCCGTGGTGAATGGCGAAAATGCAGAGCTTGCTTTCATTGTGACCTCAACACTGTGCGTGGCTGGATGCGTAAGTGGACAGCCTTGCCTACTGGCGCAGTGTAATGCGGCCAGGCCAAGCCGGCTTTGCCGGCGTAGCCATTGGGCACCGACAGACCTTGTATCCGGCATACGCCCGCAAGGATGATTTATATTTGAACCTCGACTGCGCCGGGCTGATTGCGGCGCTGGATTCACGCATCTTTCAGGGGAACACATGTGCTGATCAGAATCAGTGTGCTGCTGCTCTTCGCGTTCATGGCATTGCCGGCGTTCGCCGCACCGGCGAACGGACCGGCGCGGGTCTTGACCGGCGCGGACTTGTTCAATCTGGAAGTGGCCAGCGACCCGCAGATTGCCCCCGATGGCAAGACGGTCGTCTATGTGCGTGGCGCAAACGACATCATGGTCGACCGCACGCGCACGTCGATTTGGTCAATCGATGTCGCCAGCGGCGAACAGACGCCACTGGTCGCCGGACCTGGTAGCCATACTCAGCCGCGCTGGTCTCCAGATGGCGGCCGGATCGCCTATCTTTCCAAGGTGGATGGTCAGGGCGGGCTGCAGCTTTTCGTGCGCTGGATGAGGACTGGGGCGACCGCGCGGATCACCGGCCTGCCGGACGCACCGCATGGCATCACCTGGTCGCCGGATGGCAAGCGCATCGCCTACACCATGTTTGTTCCTGACGTGGCGGCGAAACTCGGCGCGCTACCGGACAAGCCGGTCGGTGCGAAATGGGCGGAGCCGTTGCAGATCATTGACTCTGTGGTGTACCGCACTGACGAGGGTGGCTATACCAAACCCGGCTACGAGCAGGTGTTCTGGGTGCCGGCCGACGGCGGCGCGCCGACGCAATTGACGTTCGGCGCGCACGGCATCCGTGGCCAGTTGTCCTGGTCGGCCGATGGGCGCGACGTCATCTTCAGCGCGAACCTGGCGCCGGACTGGCAGCGTGATGTCGTCAACACCGAGGTTCACGCCGTCTCGATCGATACCCTCGATGTGCGCACGTTGACCCATCGCAACGGGCCGGACGCCGAGCCCCGGGTGTCGCCGGATGGCAAGTGGATTGCCTATGTCGGCTTCACTGATCGCTACGTTGGTTATCAGAATCGGCAGTTGTCGATCATGCGTGCGGATGCCAGCGGCGACCGCGTACTTACCGCGCAGCTCGATCGTAGTGTCGCCGATCCGCTCTGGGCTGCCGACAGCGACTCCGTGTATGTGAGCTACGACCACCAGGGCGCTACCCGCGTCGCGCGGGTCCAGCTTGATGGGAGCGTGCACACGGTTGCCGAAGGCCTCACCGGCAGCGGCCTGGATCGGCCATACACGGGTGGCCAGTTCAGCGTGTCCCGCGATGGTACCGTCGCGTTCACGAGTGGTACGACGCAGCGCCCGTCCGATGTATGGGTCACGCGCGGGAGCAATCCGCGGCAATTGACGCACCTCAACGCCGCGTTGCTTGGCGCAAAGACGCTCGGCACGGTGCAGCCGCTCGCGGTCACCGCGTTCGACCAACTGCCGATTGATGCCTGGGTCGTCACGCCACCAAACTTCGATCCAGCACACAAATACCCGCTGATTCTGGAAATCCATGGTGGCCCGTTCGCCGCTTATGGTCCGAGCTTTTCGACCGACGATCAGCTTTACGCCGCAGCCGGCTACGTCGTGGTGTATGTCAATCCACGCGGGTCGACCGGTTATGGCGAGAGCTTCGCCAACAAGATCGACAAGGCTTACCCCGGTCACGATTACGACGACCTCATGAGTGCGGTCGACGCGGTACTTGCGAAGGGTTTCATCGACCCGCAAAATCTGTTCGTGACTGGCGGCTCAGGCGGCGGTGCGCTGACCGCCTGGATCGTTGGCAAGACCGACCGCTTTCGCGCAGCGGCCGCCCAGAAGCCGGTCATCGACTGGTCCAGCTTCGTGCTGACGGCAGACATGACCCCATTCTTTGCACGCTACTGGTTTGGCAAGCTGCCATGGGAAGACCCGGCCGGCTATTGGGCGCGTTCGCCGCTGTCGCTGGTCGGCAACGTCAAAACCCCGACCCTGGTCGTGGTCGGCGCGGAAGACCATCGCACGCCCGATAGCGAATCGGAACAGTATTACGCGGCCCTGCAACTGCGCGGCATTCCCACCGCGCTGGTCAAGGTGCCCGGTGCCAATCACGCGGGTCTGGCCGCTCGTCCGTCACAATCGGCAGCGAAAACTGCCGCCATCCTGGCGTGGTTTGCGCGGTACCGCACGACTCAACCGAACGAGCAATCACCGCAGTAGAAAGAGCCTGGATGCTGCGACTGAGGACTGCAGTATGCGTATCGCCTGCGCGGCGGGAAGGGGAAGTTTCCCGGCAGGCGGGTGAGCCCCTGCCCCGCGGCCCAACACCACGGTTCGGACCCATCGTGGCTCGCGACAGGTGCTGCATCGGTTGTTCAGTCCGCGGGCACGCATCTTCCTTCCGCCCACCTGCATAGCGCGTCCACCTGCTCCTTCATCAGCACGGACAATGGTCGGGTCTGCTTCAGCGCATTGATCAGGATCGCCTGATCCAGGGCTGTGCCGCTACCTGCTGCGTCATACAGCGCGCTGACGATGGCCTGCTCGATTTCGGCGCCGGAGAAGCCCGTGCTGGCGTTGGCGAGGGCGGGCAGGTCGAAGCTGGTGGGGTCGAGTTTGCGGCGGGTCAAATGCAGACCGAAGATTTCGGCGCGCACGGATGCGCTGGGCAGGCCGACAAAGAAGATCTCGTCGAAGCGGCCCTTGCGCAGCAGTTCGGGTGGAAGTTCCTGCACGGCATTGGCGGTGGCGACAAGGAATACGTTGCCTTTGCGTTCGGCCATCCACGTCAACAGGTAGCCGAGCACGCGCCGCGATACGCCGCCATCTTCACCGCCACCGCTGGCCAGACCCTTCTCGATTTCGTCGATCCACAGGACGCATGGCGCCAGCAATTCCGTGCTGGACAGGGCTTCGCGCAAGTTTTTTTCCGTTTCGCCCTGGTACTTGTTGTACAGCGTGCCGAAATCCAGACGCACCAGCGGCACGCCGAAACCGCCGGCGATGGCTTTTGCCGCCAGGCTCTTGCCGCAACCTTGGACACCCAGCAGCAACACCCCCTTGGGCGCGTCGAGCGTGGGCGCGGCGGCTGGGTCAAGAAATACCGTGCGCCGGCGCTGCACCCATTCGTGGAGACGGGTAACGCCGGCCACATCGGCGAAGCTGGCCGTGGCGTATTCGTAATGCAGCAGGCCGGCGCGATTGAGCAGGTCAAACTTGGACTGCATCAGCTCGGGCAGATCCTGTGGGCCGAGCGCGCCGTCGTTGTAGATGAGCTTGCGCACGATGCGCCGCACATCGGGCATGGTGAGGCCGAGCAGGTTGCGCACGATGCTGCGCGTGGCATCGTTGTCCACGCTGATCTTGCGGCCTTGTTCGCGCTGCCAGGCCAGTGCCTCTCCGCGTACGATCCCGGTGATCTCCTTGCTGTCGGGCAGCGACAACGGGACCCGCAATGCCAGGGCCTCGAGTTCATCGGGCAACTCGACCCTAGCGCCGACGAGCACGATGGTATGGGCAGCCGAGCGCTGACGTTGCACGATTTCGCGCAACTGGCGCTGGGTCATGGCGTAGCGCACCAAGCTGTGGAAATCGAACAGCAGGTAGATGCCGCTTTCGCTCTGCGCGCGGATTGCGTCCAGTGTAGTGGTGGCGTCGGGGGCGACCTCAGCGGACTGGGCGAAGTCGAGGCGCTTGAGGCCGGCGGTGAGTGTCCAGCACCACAAGGGCCGCAGGGATTGCGCTATCACGTGGCGAAAGCATTCGATCACGCGTTGTTCGTCCACCGTCTCGATCACCAGCAGCGGCGTCGACGCACGCACCAGCGTGGTGAGATCTTCAAGCTCGCTCATTGTTCCCCCCGGGATGAGGTGCCACGTTAGCAGAGGGCGCGCGGTTTCCGCGTAGACGCGCGACGGTATACGCTCCCAATTCATCACCGACGGAGCACGACCATGCGCCCCTTGTTGATCCTGCTGCTTGCTGTCTTGTCGCTTCCGGCCTGTGCCGCAACGAAGCTGGATCAGTTGACGCTGCCGCCGGGTTTTCGCATTGCCTTGTACAGCGATCAGGTGCCGAACGCACGGGCGATGACGCTGGGCACAAACGGCACGGTGTTTGTCGGCTCTGCGGGCGCCGGCAAGGTGTACGCATTGACCGACAGCAACGGCGATGGCGTGGCCGACAAGGTACGCGTGCTTGCCAGCGGGCTGCAGCTGCCGATGGGCGTGGCGTTTCACGATGGTGATCTGTATGTATCGGCGGTCAGTCGCATCGTGGTTCTGCGTGACATCGAGCATCACCTGGACAATCCACCCGAGCCGGAGTTGATCTCCGACAAGCTGCCGACTGAGACGCACCACGGCGGCAAGTTCATCGCCTTCGGCCCGGATGGAAAGTTGTATTTGCCGATCGGTGCGCCGTGCAACATCTGCGACCCGGCCCCGGATCACGGCAAGCTGCTGCGCATGAACGCCGATGGCAGTGCCTGGCAGGACGTGGCACTGGGTGTGCGCAACACCGTGGGCTTTGACTGGCAACCGGGTACGCACCACCTGTGGTTTACCGACAACGGTCGCGACCTGATGGGTGATGACATGCCGAGCGACGAGTTGAACGAGATAACCCGCCTGGGCGAGCATTTCGGCTATCCGTTTTGCCATCAGGGCGACACGCTGGATCCTAAGTTCGGCGCTGGAAAATCGTGCAAGGACTACACGCCGCCGGTGCTGAAACTTGGCGCGCATGTCGCTGCGCTGGGCATGCGCTTTTACACCGGCAAACAGTTTCCGGCCGCCTATAACGGCGCAGTGTTGATCGCCGAGCACGGCTCGTGGAACCGCTCCAAAAAATCCGGCTATCGAGTGATGACCGTACGCTTGCACGGCAACAAAGTCTTGTCGTACGCGCCGCTGGTGACCGGCTTTGAGCAGAACGAACTCGCGTGGGGCCGTCCGGTGGACGTACAGCCGTTGGCGGACGGCAGCGTGCTGATCAGCGATGATCTGGCCGGTGCGGTGTATCGGCTCACCTACCGCCCGTAGACCGGCTCCATGCGCACAAGCGTCGGCACCGGTAGTCCGCGTCCCACGGGCATCAAAACGCACGGCGCGACAACGACGTCACGCCAGCAACTGCGATAATGGTTGGCGCGGCGCACCTGGCTACTGTCCACCGTACTTGTGCACTACGTGGCAGTATGGCAAGCAGTTGACGGGCAGCGCCCGCCCGACGAAGCTGCACTGGCGAGTTGGCGTGGACCGCCGGGATTCGTGGCAACTGTGTCGTGACATCCTGCCAGCATGATGGATGGCGCCACGCGCGGCATTGCCAATCCCTGTCAATGCTTGACCACGTCGCATTTCCCGCCCCGGAGGAAACCCATGCAGCTACGCAGTGACAGTTTTGCCGATGGTCAGCTCATTCCTTCGCGATTTTGTTTCGGCAAACGGGCAGACCCGGTTGCGCTGTCCGACAACCACAGTCCGCACCTGGCTTGGCGGGACGCGCCTGCGGGTACGCGTAGCTTTGTGCTTACCTGCATCGACACCGACGCGCCAAGTCGCGGTGATGACGTGAACAAGCCGGGCCGCATCGTCTCGGTGGATCTGCCGCGGGTGGAGTTTGTGCACTGGCTCATGGCCAACATTCCTCCAGAGTGTGGCGAGCTGGCTGCCGGAGCGTGCAGCGACGAGGTGACCCCGCGGGGCAAGCGGGCACCCTTCGGACCGCCTCGCAGCGTCCAGGGGATGAACGATTTCACAGGCTGGTTTGCCGGGGACGCGGACATGGATGGCACATATCTCGGTTACGACGGTCCTTGCCCGCCGTGGAACGACGCATTGCTGCATCGCTACCATTTCACGTTGTCCGCACTGGACGTCCCTGCGTTGCCACTGCCGATGGGCTTTGACGTGGTGGCCTTGCGTGCCGCGATGATGGGCCATGTGCTGGCGCAAGCCGCGCTGACGGGCACCTGCAGCCTCAATCCGACCGTGCATGACTGAACACCTGTGCGCATGGCGTGCACGAGAGCGTGGCGTGTCTTCACATGCGCATGGCGGGCAGTGTGGGTGAATGAGTCAGTGTGATCTCCCGATCTCACCCGTCTCCTGGTAACCCACCGCCTTGCACGAGGACATGCTCATGCTGCATTACGCACTCGTTTTTCTGGTTATTGCCATTATCGCTGCGGTACTCGGGTTTGGCGGTATCGCCGGCGCCGCCGCCGGCATTGCCAAGATCCTGTTTGTTGTCTTTCTGATCCTTGCGATCATTGCGTTCTTCCGTCGCGCACGTTGAGTGCGCTCGAAAATTCCTTTTGACCGCAACCTTCAAACTTTCGGAGCACTTCATGAACGAGCAAGATTCCATCATCCAGCCCGGCACCGGGCAGCCAGGCACCGGGACCACGCGCATCGACGAGCGCGCCGAGCGCATCAAGCAAGCTACATCCAGTGCAGTCGCCAGTACCAAGGACGCGGTTGATCGGGCGGCGGATCGCGTCGAGGACGGCCTGCATCGTGCCACCGACAAGACTGCCAGTGCAGCGCACCATGCGAGCGACAAGGCAGCAGAGGTCAGCGAACGCAGCCGCGAACTGTACGACCAGACGATGGATCGCGCCGATGAGTGGCTGGAGACCGCGCGCGCTTATGTCCGCAAAAAGCCGGCGCAGTCAGTAGCGATTGCACTGGGTGCGGGCTGGTTGCTCGGGCGTATCCTGCGCCGTTGATCGACATCGCAGGGGGTATCCATGCAAGCTGACGATGAGTCCCCCGGCGCGCCGCCAGCGGCGCCCGGACTGATGGCCGAGGTTGGGCAACTCGGGGGCGCGGCCAAGCGCTTGCTGGGGGCCCATTGGCATTTGCTGGTGGCCGAGTTTGGTTTGGCGCGGAGCGCAGCGTCGTGGATGTTGCTTGCCGGGCTGGCCGCCACCGTGGCGGGAGTCGGTCTGGGTCTGAGTTTGCTGGCGCTGGTTGGACTGGCGCTGGCAACGTGGTGGGGCTCCTGGATGTGGGCATTGCTCGCGCTCTGTGCGTTGCAGTTGCTGTTCCTGCTGGGCGCCATCGTGGTGTTTCGCCGCTGCATGCACTGGCTGAGTCTGCCGCGCAGCCGCGACCATTGGTCGGCGTTGCTGCGCGATGCCGAGCGCGCTGCTCACGCTGAGGCGCTGCCGCCGACGGACGAAACGTTGACTCCGGCGAGGGCGGACTCTTGATGAATATCTTTCGTCGCCTGGCAGCGGTGCGGGCTGCGCATCTGCGCGTTATCGCGGCGCGCTACGAGCTCGAAGGCGCGGCGCATCCCCTGCTTGCACGCGGAGTCGCGCATCCACTGACAACAGTGGGCGTGGCCGCCAGTGCCGGTTTGGTGCTGGGTAGCCTCAACCTGCGTCCCCTGCGGATACCCGGACTGGCTTCACTGCTCGGCGGTGGCCTGGCTGGCACGGGAGCGTTTGCGGTGCGTTTGCTCACTGACCTGGGAATAGCGGGCATCGGCGCGCAGGATGGCCGCACGGCTGACCGCCCCAACGATACCGGTACCGGTGCACCTGCTGACAGCAACGCCCCATGAGCGTCTCTGCCGATGCGGTAGACGCGTCGCTGGCTGCCGCTGCGGTGCCGGGTACGGCAGCCCACACAGCGTCGGGCGAATCCGCCAGTTCGGAAACGCCGCAGGAGTTCGCTGTCCCGGGACATAGCGTGCGCAGCATGCGTCGGCACGTGCGCGCGATCCGCATGACCTTGAACGTGTTGCTGCTGCTGGCGCTGCTGTACACCATCACCATCAGCAAGACGTTGTTGATTCCGCTGGTGCTGGCGGCGTTCATCGGGCTGGCACTCAACCCCATCGTGGCGGCGGGCACGCGGGTGCACTTGCCACGCTGGTTGTCTGCTTGTGTCTTGATGCTGGGCTTGCTCGCGGGAATCAGTACGGGTGTGAGCTTGCTGGCACAACCGGCCGTGGGTTGGTTCCATGGCGCACCGGCCGCCATCAAGACGCTCGTACCGAAATTCCGTAACGTCACCAAGCCACTGGAAGCCGCCAATCGCGCGACCCAAACCCTGGTCAACGGTACCAGTCGCGCCACCGTCGCGGCACCCGCCCCGATGACGATAAGCGCTTGGGATGTCGTGTCGACTGCGCCCACCGTGCTCGCTGCCGTGCTCAGCGTGTTCTTGCTGGTGTTCTTCTTCCTGATCTACGGCGACACGATGTTGCGACGGCTCGTGGAGATCGCGCCGAGCTTTGCCTACAAGCGTCATGCTGTGGAGATTGTGCGCAACATCCAGAGCGAAGTATCGCGCTATCTGCTGACAGCGTTTTTGATCAATGGCGCCCTGGGCGGGATCACGGCTGGCATGTTGCATCTTTACGGCCTGCCCGATGCATTGCTGTGGGGCGCGGTGGCGATGTTTGCCAATTTCATCCCTTACGTCGGTGCGCTGTTCACCACCATCGTGCTGGCCGTTGTCAGCATGTTGTACGCGAAGGACGTGAGCCTCCAGGTGTTTCTGCCAGCGCTGACGTTCGCCGGCATCACTGCGCTTGAGGGCAACGTGATCACTCCGCTCATCCAGGGCCGCAGCATGCGCCTGAGCCCGATCGCGATCTTGCTGTGGCTGCTGGTGTGGGGCTGGCTGTGGGGTATTCCCGGGGCCTTGCTGGCCGTACCGATGCTCACCTGCACCAAACTGATCTGCGAGCGGGTGCGTGGTTGGGGTTGGTTCGCAGTCATTGTGCAGCGTTGACGGCGCTCAGGCACCGGCTGGCACCAGCAGCAATAATGCAATGCCGAGCACGATGCGGTAGATCGCGAACGGCGTGAACCGATGCCCCACGATGTAGCCGAGCAGCCACTTGATGGCGATGAAAGCGACAATCAGTGACACCGCGAAACCGACGGCCAGCGCGGTCCAGTCCTCCGGCGGCGCCGCTGGATCGTTCAGTGCCTTGAGCAACTCGTAACCAGTGGCCGCGTACATGGTCGGGATACCAACCAGAAAGGCGAATTCGGTAGCGGCGGCGCGATTGCTGGTGCCAAACAGCATGGCGGCAAAAATCGTCGCCGCCGAACGCGAAGTGCCGGGAAAAATCCCCGCGATCATCTGCGCGATGCCTACCAGGATCGCGACGCGCCAGGTGACTGCCGTACGCTCCGGCTGCCGCGCCGCCAGCAGTTCGGCACCTATCATCCAGAAGCCCCCGATCACCAGTGCCCACGCGATCGGCGTCAGTTCCGTGGGAAGTTTGAAGCCAAGCTTCACCGCGATCAGGCCCAGCACGGCGGTAATGGCGAAGGCGACGCTGAGCTTGAGCAGATAATCGCGGTTGGCTGGTACCTGCCACTGCGTGAACAACTCCCAGATGCGTTTCCAGTAGATCAACGTCACTGCCAGAATGGCGCCGGCCTGAATGCCGATGTTGAACAGGTCCGAGCGCGCACCCAGGCCGAAGCGTTCGGCAATCAGCAGGTGTCCGGTACTGGAGATGGGCAGAAATTCGGTGATGCCTTCGATGATGCCGAGCAGGATGACGCGAAGCAGGTCGATCACGAGAGGGGTCCGATGAGGTGAAAGGCGTGGACGCCAACAACGCGGCGTGGCGCATAGCTTAGAGGGGTCGGACGCCGCAGTGCGCATTCACGCGAATTCCGCCATCCGTTTGGGTGAAGGCGGTGAGCAGTGCCGGCGCATGGCGTGTGTAAGCAAGCTGCGGAAGGCACGGAGGCCGATCGGTTCCGCCCGGATGGTGGGTGCGCCGAACAGCCGCTGAGGTGAAGACTCAGAACGCACCAACGACGTGCAAGCCTAAAAATTAGTGCATGATTACGGTGCTATGGTGAGCGCCTCTACCTGTCGCGGCTGGCGCAAGCTGTTGCCGCACAAGGATTGCGCGCCACGGCACAGGTCTTGCTGCACATGGCTGTTTCCATTTCATTGAGGCGCTCCATGTCTGCCAATACTGTGCTGGACCAAATCCAGGAACACGACATTGAATTCGTCGATTTGCGCTTCGCCGACATGCTCGGCGTGCACCACCACATGACGTTCCCGGCGCACACGATCGATGAGTCGACGTTCGAGGACGGCAAGATGTTCGACGGTTCGTCGATTACCGGGTGGAAGGGGATCAGTGAGTCGGACATGGTGCTTCTGCCCGATCCGGACACCGCGTATCTGGACCCATTCAGCGCGCATCCGCAGTTGGTCATGCACTGCGATGTGCTGGAGCCATCGACGATGCAGGCGTACGGACGTGATCCGCGCTCGATCGCCAAGCGTGGCGAGGCGTATCTGAAATCCACGGGCATTGCCGATACCGCGTACTTCGGGCCCGAGCCGGAGTTTTTCATTTTCGATTCGGTGCGCTGGCAGAACGACCCCGGCCGCGCGTTCTACGAGATTGGCTCGGAGGAGGCGGCCTGGTCGTCGCGCTTCAAGTACGACGGCCAGAACACCGGCCATCGCCCTGGCGTCAAGGGAGGCTACCTGCCGGTCCGGCCTGTCGACTCATTGAGCGATCTGCGCGCGGACATGTGCAAGGTGCTGGAGTCACTTGGCCAGGTGGTGGAAGTCCACCACCATGAAGTTGCCAACGCCGGCCAATGCGAGATTGGTGTGCGCTTCAACACGCTGGTGAAGAAAGCGGATGAGTTGCTGACGATGAAGTACGTCATCCGCAACGTGGCCGACCAGAATGGCAAGACCGCCACGTTCATGGCCAAGCCGCTGGTGGGTGACAATGGCAGTGGCATGCATGTGCACCAGTCACTGGCCAAGAACGGCGAAAATCTGTTTGCCGGCGATTTGTACGGTGGCCTGAGCCAGATGGCGTTGTGGTACATCGGCGGAATCTTCAAACATGCGCGGGCCATCAACGCCTTTGCCAACTCCACCACCAACAGCTACAAACGTCTGGTACCGGGTTTCGAGGCACCGGTGATGCTGGCCTACTCGGCGCGCAACCGCTCGGCGAGCTGCCGTATCCCGTACGTCGCCAGCCCGAAAGGCCGGCGCATCGAAGTGCGCTTCCCCGACCCGATGAACTCCGGCTACCTTACTTTCACGGCGCTGATGATGGCCGGCCTGGACGGCATCCTCAACAAAATTGACCCCGGCGCCCCTGCCGACAAGGATCTGTACGACCTGCCGCCGGAAGAAGAAAAGAATATCCCGCAGGTATGCTCGAGTCTCGACGCTGCTTTGGAAGCGCTGGACAAGGATCGCGACTTCCTGAAAGCCGGCGGCGTGTTCACCGACGACTTCATCGACGCCTACATCGAGGTGAAGATGAAGGAAGTCACCCGGTACCGCGCCAGCACGCATCCGCTTGAATTCGACATGTATTACTCGTTGTAATCGTCGTCAACTGCCGATGCTTCAGGTACCGGGCGCTGAGCCGCCCGTTGCGGGATTCGTGGGGAAAACCCGACCAGGCTCATCATCAGGCATTGAACGGCCCAATGGGCGTCCGGATGGGCTTGGTGGGCGCCTGTGTGGCTGCTGACCTTTTCCGTGCTGGCATTTCAGCGGGCACGCCCGATCCCATTTTCAGCAGCGGCGGTTGCGGACGGTCATGCGTCCTGGCGCAGTTTTCACTTGCGACGAAGCCGCTCTGCGCTACCCTCGGCGTACCGGTCGGGTCGTCGTGGTCTCTGTGCTCAATGCTCGCAGAGGTAGCAGGCTTCACCGGCATCACGACGAATTTGCGGGCTACCCCGCAAACTTTCATGTACTCACATTGCAGATGGTCATATGACACAACCTTCCTCGTTCAGTTACGAGCAATTGCTGGCGTGCGGTCGCGGCGAGTTCTTTGGCGATGCGAATGCGCGCCTGCCGCAGCCGCCGATGTTGATGTTCGATCGCATCACGCTGGTGGATCCCACGGGTGGTTCGCACGGCAAAGGTGTCTTGCGCGCCGAGATGGATATCCGCCCGGATCTGTGGTTTTTCCAATGCCATTTTGAGGGCGATCCGGTAATGCCTGGTTGTCTGGGCATGGACGGGTTGTGGCAACTGGCGGGCTTCTACCTGCCTTGGTTGGGCGAGCCCGGTCGCGGCCGGGCGCTGGGCGTGGACCAGGTCAAGTTCACCGGGCAGGTCCTGCCGACGGCCAAGTTGCTGAGCTATGAAATCGACGTGCGGCGTGTCATGCGCGGCAAGCTCGCGCTGGTCATCGCCGATGGCGTCATGGCGGTTGACGGGCGGCCGATCTATGCCGCCACGGGTTTGCGCGTGGGCCTGTTTCAGTCAACCGAGGGGTTTTGACATGCGCCGTGTGGTGGTGACCGGAATGGGCGTGGTGTCGTGTCTGGGCAACACACTGGCAACCGTATCGGCGGCATTGCGTGACAGCCGCAGCGGCATTCGCGCGGTACCCGAGTTTGTCGAGATGGGCCTGCGCAGCCATGTGGCCGGGGTGCCGGAAATCGATCTGACCGCGGCGATTGACCGCAAGCTGAAGCGGTTCATGGGTGATGCGGCAGCGTATGCCTACGTGTCCATGCGCGATGCGATGGCCGATGCCGGGCTTGATGCCGAGGCGATCCGCAATCCACGCATTGGCGTCATCGCCGGCTCTGGCGGTGGCTCGCCGCAATGGCAGATCGCTACCGGTGATCTGTTGCGCGAAAAGGGCGTGCGCAAGGTCGGTCCGTACATGGTGCCGCGCACGATGTGCTCCACAGTGTCAGCCACCCTGGCTACCGGCTTTGGCATCCGCGGCCTGAGCTATTCGATTTCCGCCGCGTGTGCGACTTCGGCACATTGCATTGGCGCTGCGGCCGACTTGATCCGCCACGGTGCGCAAGACGTGATGTTTGCCGGTGGCGGCGAAGAAGTGCATTGGGGTATGACCGCGCAGTTTGATGCGATGGGCGCGCTGTCCACAGGCTGCAATGACACGCCGGCGCGCGCATCGCGGCCCTACGATACGGCGCGCGATGGCTTTGTCATTGCCGGAGGCGGAGGCATGCTGGTATTGGAGGAATACGAGCACGCCAGGGCGCGTGGCGCGCAGATCCACGCCGAGTTGGTCGGTTATGGTGTGACTTCCGATGGCGCCGATATGGTCGCGCCAACCGGTGAAGGCGCTGTTCGCTGCATGCAGATGGCGCTCGCTGAGGTCAGCGTGCCGATCGACTATCTCAACACCCACGGCACCGCCACCCAGGTCGGCGACATTGTGGAGCTGAATGCGGTACGCGAGGTGTTTGGGCATGACGTGCCGCCGCTGTCCTCGACCAAGGCGCTGACAGGGCACTCGCTAGGCGCGGCGAGCGTGCACGAGGCGATCTACTCGCTGCTGATGATGCGTGACGGTTTTATCGCTGGCTCGGCGCACATCGATACGCTAGACCCCCACGCCGAAGGTTTCCCCATCGTGCGCGAGAGTCGCGCGGCGTCGCTCGACACGGTGATGTCCAACAGTTTCGGCTTTGGTGGCACGAATGGCACGTTGGTGTTTGCGCGCGTGTAACGCCGGGCAGCGGCAAACTGTCGCGCCCGCTTTTGATCTGCGCAAGGCGACTGTATTTCAGGTGTGCCCGTACGATCAGGAGCCCGCATCATGAATCTTTGGTCTGTCACCTTCGCCGCGTTGTTGGCGGCTGCCTGGATTACGCCTGCATTGCAGGCCATGCCACAACAGCAGCACACGCACGAGCACGCGCCAACGGCAACGCTGGAGGCGGTTCCCGCGCAGCGCTACACCCCGGACGCACCATTGCGTGCCGGGATGCGCGACGCGCATCAGGCCGTCGCTGAATTGCAGCATGCGGAGATGGGCCACATGAGCGCCGCGATGACGCGCGATCGCGCGGCCAGCGTGGAAAAGGCGGTAGCGTTCATGTTTGCCAACTGCAAACTCAGCGCCGAACCCGATGCGGCCTTGCACAGCATCCTGCTGCCATTGCTCACTGCCGCGCAGGCCCTAAGGGCCGATCCGGACAACACCGAGCCGGTCGCCGACATGCAAGCGGCAATCGCGCGTTATCCGATTTATTTCAATGATCCGGGTTGGGACCAGCCGGCCGCAGCCGATGCGGGCGAGCCCGACGAGCCGTAGTTCCCGTCCGAGCCGCCTGAACCCCGCGCCGCGCCGTAGGGCGGGCCATGCCCGCAGGCTTGTGCAGACCGGGTCGCGGCGCTGTACAACGCCCGTTCAAGCCACCGCGTCGGCAGGTGGCTGCCACGTGCCGGAACGAATGCACGTGCGCAAGGCTGCATCCCACGGCGCGCGATCGATGCCGTGCCGGACCAGCCATGACGGGTCGAACAGGGTCTCCGCGTAGCGCTCGCCCCGATCGCAGAGCAGGCCCACGACACTGCCGCTTTCGCCCCGCTCGCGCATCGCCGCGGCGAGATGCAGACAAGCGACAAAATTGGTGCCGGACGAGCCACCGTAACGGTGACCGAACTGCTCGTCGAGCATCCACGCGGCAGCGATCGAGGCTGAGTCGGGTACTTCCACGACGTGGTCGATCACGTCGAACAGAAAGCATGGCTCCACCCGCGGGCGGCCGATGCCTTCAATCAGGGTGGGCTGACTGGCGCACGCTTCGCGGCTGTGCGCACGCCAGCCGTTGGCAAATGCACTGCCTGCTGGCTCGGCGACGCACAAACGCGTCTCCATCCGGCGGTAGCGCAGGTAACGGCCGATCGTTGCCGACGTGCCGCCGGTGCCGGCGCCGCACACGATCCACGCGGGTTGCGTGGACGGTTCGTGCGCAAGCTGGCCGATGATGGATTCGGCGATGTTGTTGTTGCCGCGCCAGTCGGTGGCGCGCTCGGCGAGTCCAAATTGGTCCAGATGACAGGCGCCGCGCGCCGCGTGTTCCGCAGCGCGTGCGTGGACCTGCGCGGGGTCGTCGACCAGGTCGCAGGTGCCGCCGAGGGACTGCACGTCGCGGATTTTTGCTGGCGCCGTAGCCGCGGGCATCACCGCAATGAAGCGCAGGCCGAGCAGTCGTGCAAACCACGCCTCGGAAATGGCCGTGCTGCCGGACGAGGCGTCCACCACGGTTTGCCCCTCGTGCAGACGGCCGTTGCACAACGCGTACAGAAACAGTGAGCGCGCCAGCCGGTGTTTGAGACTTCCGGTGGGGTGTGCTGCTTCATCCTTGAAGTAGAAATCGATGTCCGCGAAACCGGGGAAGTTCAGCTTCAGCAAATGGGTGTCGGCTGACCGTGCCGATTCCTGTGCAAGTTTCGCGATCGCTCCGTGCAACCACGAGTGGCCGGCGTGGCTGACGGGAATGGTGGGCGGGACGACCTCGTGCATGGCTGCTCTCCGCGATGATGATGGGTGGCCATGAAGTTGCGCACGCCACGGCACCGTGCGACTGTAGCAATGCACGAGTGAATCGCCATGATCTGGCGCAGGGCGGCGCAACGGCGTGCCAAACCATCCCATGGCTGCATGCAGCAAACGTCGCGACACCGGTCGAGTCCTACTGGCGTGGCGTGCGCACGTTGTCCGGCTGGGCCGCAGTGGTGCTGCGGAACGGGTTGATGTCGAGGCCGCCGCGGCGGGTGTAACGCGCGTAGACGCTGAGCTGCTGTGGCGCACAGCGCCGCATGAGGTCCACGAAGATGCGCTCCACACAATGTTCGTGGAATCCGCTGTGGGTACGGAACGAAACCAGATAGCGGAGCAGGCCGGCGTGCTCGATTGGCGCGCCGAGGTAGGTAATCTGCACGCTGCCCCAGTCCGGCTGACCGGTCACCGGGCAGTTCGAGCGCAGCAAGTGCGACACCAGCGTTTCGCTGATGGCCGGCGCATCCTTGTGGGCGCGCAGGAAGCCGGCATGCGGCGGTCCATAACAATCGATGCTCAGGTCCTGCTCATCAAGTGGTGTACCCGGCAGATCGCCCAGCACCTGCTGCGCGACATGGGCGTCGCGCAGGGTCACGTCGACTGCAACGCCGGCTGCAGCGGACAAGTCACGTACCAATATGGCCTGCAGTGCCGGTGCGTCGACCACGCGTTCCTGGGCGAAGCCGTTCAGGTACAGCTTGAAGGATTTGGATTCGATGAGGTTGGGCGACCTGGCTGATACCCGGAACTCCGCCAGTGCGACGTGCGGTTTGCCGCGTTGATCGAGCCACGACAATTCGTAAGCGTTCCATATATCCACGCCGCAAAACGGCAGCGGCTCGCTCACGCCGATGTCCGCTCGATTAGCTGCGCGGGAGAGCGGAACCAGCAGGTCGCGATCATATCGGCCGCTGTAGCTGGTGGCCTTGCCGAGTGTGGAGTTTTCAATGGCGCTCATCATGCTGTCCAGTCTAGCGGCTGCGCGTGCAGCGGCGTCCGTGCAGGACCGCAGTTACCAGCCGCGAGGTATGCCGTGGCGTAGCGCTGCGGTACCGAATGTGTCGCTGCTCAGGGGCGCACCGGCACTGACCAGCGCTGCACGCTGGTCGAGCGGGGGCACCGGCAGCAGCAGACAGCTTTCCAGCTTGGCCAACTTCGCAAACACGGGTAGTGCTTGCACGCGGCCCATCAGCGACGCAGTCAACGGCCAGCGCGCGGCGTCGATCACATACTGAACAAAGCCGGCGGTGCGAAAGTAGCTGGCGATGCTGATGTCGGCAATTGACAGCGCACCAAAGAGGAAGTCGTCCTCCGGCATGAGGTCTTCCAGGTAATCCAGTGCCTCGGGAATTTCCACGTCGCGCGCGCGCTGCACCACGGCGTCGTCGGTTGGCTCCTGGAAGAGACGCCGGCGCACCGCGATCTGATAGAACAGTTTCCCCGTCAACAGGTCAGCCAGGTGCGTGTCGGCGTACTCCTCCAACCAGCGCGCCTGCGCCCGCTCGGCGATGTCGCGCGGAAAGAGCGCCGGCATCGGGTATTTATCTTCCAGATATTGGCAGATTACGGACGAGTCATTGAGGACCACTGCGCCGTCGATCAACACCGGCACGCGGCGCAGTGGGCTGAGTCGCGAGAACTCGTCATTGCCGGCGAACGGCACGATCGGATCGATCTCGTATTCGACTTGTTTCAGCTCCAGGAAAACCAGCACCTTGCGCACGAATGGCGACAGATAGTTGCCGATGACCCTGAGACCCTGCGCCATGGTCTGACTCGATGAGAGTGGTACATGCAGCGTGGTCGGAGATGAGTCGTTTAGTCAAGCTGACGGCAGGCGCAGCGGTTGTTGCAACTTCCCGCACGGGCAGTGTCACGCGCATCCGGGTTAGCATTCAGGTTTTGCTGCGATTCAACCGCAGTTGTAACGGGTGGTCCGATCCGCAATGGAGACATGCATGTATGCAAAGTTTGGCAAGCTGCGACTGCTGGGCGCGGTGGTGATGGGGATGCTGTCTGGCGGTGTTGCAGCACATGGCACAACACTTGGCGTGGATGCCTATGCGCAGGCCGAGCGCTTCATGACCTACAACACCACGCCGCTGGTCGACCATGCGGTGCAGAAGGTGCATTGGCTGGATGATGACCACTTCTGGTATCGCGATCATGATGCCGGTGCCGATCATTTTGTACGGATGAGCGCAAGCACTGGCGCTCTCGTGACGCTGTTCGACCAAGCCAAGCTGGCGACCGCGCTCGGCCAGGTCACCAAGGAGCCGGTAGATCCCAGAAAACTGCCGGTTACCGGTTACCGCGAGAAAGCTGATGGGCGGCTGGATATCGCGATCAAGGAGAAGCACTACCTGTGCGACCTGCGTGAAATGGGCGAGTGTGTTGTCGACAAGTCCTCAGTCGGGTCCGATGCTGCCGCCGGCGGCAAGCAAGCGCACGCGGGCCACGAGCCGGGCGTGCTCTCGCCGGACAAGAAGTCCGAGGCGTTCATCCGTGACTGGAATCTGTGGCGGCGTGATGTGGCCACCGGCAAGGAAACCCGGCTCACCACCGATGGCGTGGAAAACTTCGGCTATGCCACCGACAACGCGGGCTGGAAGCACACTGACAAAGCCATTCTGGAGTGGTCGCCTGATTCCACCCGGATCGCCACGTTCCAGCAGGACCAGCGCAAGACCAGCGAGATGTATCTGGTCAGCACCAATGTCGGCAAACCCAGATTGACACAGTGGAAATATCCGCTGGCGGGCGACCAGGACGTGACCATGATCGAGCGCGTCATCATCAATGTCGCCACGCACAAGATCGTGCGCTTGAAGATGCCGCCCGATCAGCATCGCTCGAGCCTGTGTGACGATGTCAGTTGTGGTCCGGATGGCGGATGGGATGACGTGAAGTGGGCACCCGACAGCAAGACCCTGGCGTTTGTCTCCACTTCGCGTGACCACAAGCACGCATGGTTCCGCATCGCCAATCCCCGGACCGGTGCCGTGCGCACGGTATTCGAGGAAGTGGTGCCGACCTATTACGAGAGCGGCAATGGCGCGGTGAACTGGCGCTACCTGCCAGAAACCCATGAGGCAATCTGGTTCAGCGAGCGCAACAACTGGGGCAACCTTTACCTGTATGACCTGACCACCGGGAAGCTCAAGCACGCGATCACCACCGGTGAGGGGAACGTCACCGAGGTGCTGCGGGTGGACACGAAAAGCCGCACGGTATGGTTCCGTGGCGTAGGCCTCACGGCAGGCCTGAATCCCTACTACCAGCAGTTTTTCAAGGTCAGCCTGGACGGTGGTGAGCCGGTGCTGCTGACGCCGGAGGCAGCCGATCACACGATAACGCTGTCACCGGATGGACGCCTGTTCGTCGATGCGTATTCCACGCCGACCACGCCGCCGGTAACGGTGCTGCGCCAGGCGAGCGACGGCCACACGGTGGCGACGGTAGCGACGGCTGACATCAGCCGGCTGCTCGCGGCGGGCTGGGTGCCGCCGACGCCATTCACGGTGAAGGCACGCGACGGCAAGACCGATCTGTACGGCATGCTGTTCAAGCCGACGAACTTCGACGCGTCGAAGAAATATCCGATCATCGACTACGTCTACCCCGGCCCGCAGACCGGCTCGGTGCGTGGCCGCAGCTTCTCTGCGGCGCGCGGCGATCATCAGGCCATGGCCGAACTCGGCTTCATCGTGGTGGCGGTGGACGGCATGGGCACGCCGTGGCGCTCCAAAGCGTTTCACGACGCGTACTTCGAACATATCGAAGACAACACCTTGCCCGATCAGGTCACGGCGCTGCGCCAGCTCGGCGTTAGATACCCGTGGATCGACCTCGATCGCGTCGGCATCTGGGGCCACTCCGGCGGCGGCAATGCCACGGCCGCAGCAATGTTTCATTACCCGGATTTCTTCAAGGTCGGCTGGGCTGAAAGTGGCAACCACGACAATCGCAACTACGAGGACGACTGGGCGGAGAAGTGGCAGGGCTTGCTGGTCACCGCCAAGGACGGCAAGAGCAACTACGACGCCCAGGCCAACCAGAACTTTGCCGGCAATCTCAAGGGCCACTTGATGCTCGTCCACGGCAGCATGGACGACAACGTTCCGCCGTATGAAACCTTGCTGGTGGTCGACGCCTTGATCAAGGCAAACAAGAACTTCGACATGCTCCTGCTGCCCAACGCACGTCACGCTTACGCCGAGGACACGCCATACGTCACGCGCCGGCGCTGGGATTACTTCGTGCAATACCTCGCCGGCCACACCCCGCCGCCGGAGTACGCGCTCAAGCCGTGGCCGTGGTTGTGAAGGTGCCTTACAGTGCGTCGTGATCCAGCTCCCCGGTGCGGATGCGGATGACCTGCTCCAGCGACGTGACAAAGATCTTGCCATCGCCGATCTTGCCGGTGCGCGCCGATTGCTGCATCGCCTCGATCACGCGCTCGAGCTGATCGTCGGCCACGGCGACCTCCAGCTTGATCTTGGGCAGAAAATCCACGACGTACTCGGCACCGCGATACAGCTCGGTATGCCCCTTCTGGCGACCGAAACCTTTCACCTCGGTGACTGTGATGCCCTGCACGCCAACTTCCGCCAGCGCCTCGCGCACGTCGTCCAGTTTGAAGGGCTTGATGATCGCGACGACCAGCTTCATGGGGTTTCCTCGATGGGTGGACACCATGATATTGCGGTGTCATGCGTGCATTCTGCCCTTGTCGCTGCGTGCTGTCGCCTGAGCGGCACGTGTAGGACAATCCCTACAGTCTTTGATGGAGCGCACCGATGGCACACTTGATCCCGGTTCACCTAAGCTTTGTCTCGACGGGTGCGAGGCGCTGTCCATGATGGATAGGGGGGAAATCGACAAGATTGCCCTACGGCTTGTGTCGTTGGTACCGCCAGGGTTGGCGAAGGTGCATCAGGACTTGCAAGCCAACTTCCATGACGCGTTGGTGCAAGGACTGCGCCGTCTCGACCTGGTCACACGTGAGGAGTTTGACGTCCAGAGCCAGGTTTTGGCGCGTACGCGCGCGAAGATCGATGCCTTGGAACATACCGTTGCCGAATTGGAGACGGTCATCAGCTCTCGCGAAGGTTAGTCAGCCAGCAGTCTTCCGGAAGCCGCCCCCGACTTGTCACTCACCCCGAGAATGGTCGGGGGCGGTTATTTTTTCAGCGCCAGGCAATGGAGTTGCGCGATGTCCGTTTCCGACCGCGCGGCGGCCATGCGCGATCGACTCAGCTCATGAGTCTGGCGGTAACCCTCAGCCGTGCCCAGGAAGGCGTTGCCGCTCCGCAGGTCATGGTGGAAGTGAATCTTTCGGGGGGTCTGCCGGGGACCAACATCGTGGGCCTGCCGGAAGCGGCGGTGCGTGAAGCGCGTGATCGCGTGCGGGTGGCGATTCAGAGCAGCGCCTTCGAATATCCCAATCGGCGTGTTACGGTGAATTTGGCGCCGGCCGAATTGCCCAAGGATGGCGGTCGTTTCGATCTGCCGATTGCGTTGGGTATCCTCGCCGCCAGTGGTCAGGTACCGCGTGCCAAACTGAATGATTGCGAGTTTCTCGGTGAGCTTGCACTTACCGGTGCGCTGCGTGGCGTTTGCGGTGTACTCCCGGCATTGCTGCGTGCGCGTTCCCGAGGCCGGCGTGTCGTGGTGCCGCGCGAGAACGCGGCCGAGGCGGCGCTGGTTCCGGATATCGACGTACTTGTAGCCGATACCCTGGCGGAGGTTTGTGCATGGCTCCGGGGCGCGCAGGAACTCTCCGCGCCCATCGGAATTCCCAGCGATGGTGGCGCGTGGGAGGGTCCCGATCTCCGCGACGTGCGTGGTCAGTTGCAGGCGCGTCGGGCACTGGAGATCACTGCAGCGGGTGGCCATCATCTGCTCCTGGTCGGACCGCCTGGCACCGGCAAGACCATGCTTGCGGAGCGCCTGCCCGGCATCCTGCCGCCGCTCAGCGAATCGGAGGCGCTGGAGACGTATGCCGTGCTGTCGGTTGCAGGTCAGGGTCAATGCGATCTGGCGCGGTGGCGACGGCGGCCGTTTCGCGCTCCACATCACACCGCGTCGGCGGTGGCGCTGGTGGGTGGTGGTTCCTATCCCCGGCCTGGGGAGATTTCCCTGGCGCACAACGGCGTGTTGTTCCTCGATGAGCTGCCCGAATTCAGCCGCCACGTCCTGGAAGTGCTGCGCGAGCCGATGGAGTCCGGGCAGATTGCAATTTCGCGCGCGGCACGACAGTCGACGTTTCCGGCCCAGTTCCAGCTTGTCGGTGCGATGAATCCGTGCCCGTGCGGTTATGCCGGAGAAGCACGTTGTCACTGCACACCGGACCAGATTCAGCGCTATCGGGCGCGAATTTCCGGGCCGTTGCTCGATCGCATCGACCTGTGCGTGCAAGTGCCGCCCGTACCGCTGGCCGAACTGGGTGGACCGCGCGGGGAGCGTGATGAAGATTCGGCCACAGTGCGTAAACGCGTGCTCGGTGCACGCCGCCAGGCATTGCAACGCGCCGGCCAACCGAACGCGGAAATCGGCACGCGCGAACTGGAGCGCGATTGCGCACTGGGCGCGGTCGAACGACGCTGGTTCGACGCGGCGCTGGAAAAGCTCGGCATGTCGGCGCGGGCTTATCATCGCGTATTGCGCGTGGCGCGCACGATCGCCGACCTGGACGGTGGGGCCGCACTGCTTGAGCGTGAACACCTGGCAGAGGCGCTGCAGTACCGGCGAATGTAGCTGACAGCACGCTCCGCGCGACGTCCACAGCCGTCCACGGGCGCACGTACAGGTAACGTGGCGATCGTTGCTGGCGTGGCACGCGACGTCTGCCAGTGGACGTGCCGGCTGCCGCGTGTTTCGATGGCGTCCTGCTTTTTCCTGAGATTGCGATGACGATTGATCTTGCCTTCGTGCTGGCCGGCCTGTTGATGGTCGGCTTTCTTGCGCAGTGGCTGGCGTGGCGGGTGAAATTGCCTGCCATCGTATTTCTGTTGCTGGCCGGTCTGGTACTCGGACCGGTCAGTGGCCTGTTGGATCCGGACAAGTTGCTGGGTGACTTGTTGTTTCCCACGGTATCGCTCGCGGTGGCCTTGATCCTGTTCGAAGGCAGCTTGACGCTACGCCTGCACGAGCTGCCCGGCATCGGCCGGGCGGTGCGCGGGTTGGTCACTTACGGCGCAGTGACCACGCTGCTGTTGCTCGCGTTGGCCGCACACCTGGTGGCGGGGCTGAGTTGGTCAGTCGCATTGCTGTTTGGTGCGCTGGGTTGTGTCACCGGACCGACCGTCATCATGCCGATGCTGCGCACGCTGCGGCCAAATGCACGGATCGCGAACACGTTGCGCTGGGAAGGCATCGTGATCGATCCGCTCGGCGCATTGTTTGCGGTGTTGATCTACGAGGCAATCGTCTCGCGGCAGGAGGGACACACCATTGGTGTCTTCGTCCTCACGATTGCCAGTGGGGTGGCGTTCGGCACACTTTCAGCATGGGTGATGGCTGTGCTGTTGCGGCGGCAGATGATTCCCGAATATCTGCAAAATTTTGCCGTGCTCGCGTCGGTGCTGCTGGCGTTCAGCATTTCCAACACGTTTACGCACGAATCCGGCTTGCTTGCAGTGACGATCATGGGTATCGCGCTGGGCAATGCCCGCGGCATCCATATTGATGACATTCTCGATTTCAAGGAAAACCTGACCACGGTGCTGGTGTCGGTGCTGTTTGTGCTGCTGGCGGCGCGCCTGCACTGGCCACTGCCCGACGGCATGCTTGGCGCAGGCATTGCATTGTTCGTGATTGCGCAGTTGGTGGTGCGACCGTTCAGCGTGGCCATTTCCAGTTGGCGCAGCTCGCTGACGTGGCGCGAACGCGCGTTGATTGGCTGGGTCGCGCCACGCGGCATCGTTGCAGCTTCGGTGTCCGCCCTGTTCGCCTTGCGCCTGGAGGCGTTGGGCGTGGCGGGTGCAGACGCGCTGGTACCGCTGGTCTTCATGCTGATCATCGGTACCGTGGTGCTGCAGAGTGCGACCGCGCGCCCGCTTGCGCTGTGGCTGAAAGTCGCCGAGCCAGAACCTAATGGGGTGCTTGTCTACGGCTCGGACGAAGTGGCGCGTGCGATTGGCAAGGCGCTAACCGGCGCCGGCTTCCACACGGTGCTTGCCGATGACGATTGGGAAGGTATTCGTGTCGCGCGCATGGAGGGGTTGAACACATTCTTCGGCAATCCTGCGTCGCCCTACGCAGATCGCAATCTGGATCTGACCGGTATCGGTCGTCTGCTGGCGGTGTCCACACATCGCGAGCGCAACACGCTGACGTGCGTACATTATCGACAGGAATTTGGTCGGCAGAAGGTGTACCGGCTGCGCAATCTCACCCCGCAGGAAAATACTGAACGCGCAGCGCTTTCCGGAAGCGTGCTGGCGCCACCGCTGTTCGACGAGGAAATGACGCATGCGCGGTTCGCGCACATGCTGGAGGAAGGCTGGAGCATCAAATCCACCAAGCTCACCACTACATTTGACTGGCCGCGATTTGTTGAACAGTACGGCACAGCAGCCGTACTGATGTTCGGGGTAGAGGAGAAAGGCACGTTGCGTGTCGCCTCGTCCAAGCGTGAGCTCCAACCCAAACCCGGCTGGACCGTGTTGGCATTGGTGCCGCCCTCCGGGGCGGAAGTTGCGCAGCCCGAGCAGGCATCGGCGTGAGTGCAGGACTGGCAGTGGCAACACCCACCGCGGTTGCGGGATTTGTAATGTTGCCAATGCCATCGGCCCATACGCGGTGCAGCGCCGCGGTGCAACGCCCGGCTATGCAACGGCGGCGGCGTGCCGGGCAAATTGCGCCTCTTCGGTGGAGCCGGTCAACGCCGTAGTCGACGACTGCCCCTGGTGAATGGCTTGTGTCACCGCGTCGAAGTACCCGGTGCCGACTTCACGCTGGTGCTTGACTGCGGTAAAGCCTCGCTCGGCGGCGGCAAACTCCAGCTCCTGCAGTTCGACAAACGCACTCATCTGATGGCGCGCATAGCGGTGCGCCAGATCGAACATGCCGTAGTTGAGGCTGTGGAAGCCGGCCAGGGTGATGAACTGGAATTTGTAACCCATGGCGCCCAGTTCGCACTGGAAGCGGGCGATCGTGGCGTCATCAAGGTTTTTCTTCCAGTTGAAGCTGGGCGAGCAGTTGTACGCCAGCATCTTGCCGGGATACTTTGCGTGGATGGCTTCGGCAAACCGCCGCGCGTCGGCCAGGTTCGGCTTGCTCGTTTCGCACCAGATCAGATCCGCGTAAGGCGCGTAGGCGAGGCCGCGGCTGATCGCCTGATCCAGGCCTGGTCGCACGCGAAAAAAGCCTTCCACCGTGCGTTCGCCAGTGAGAAACGGCCGATCGTTGGCGTCGATGTCCGAGGTGATCAGATCGGCAGCGTCGGCGTCGGTGCGGGCAACCAGCAACGTCGGTACATCGGCAACGTCGGCAGCCAGACGCGCCGCGTTCAACTTGTCCACCGCTTCACGGGTGGGCACCAGCACCTTGCCGCCCATGTGTCCGCACTTTTTCACCGATGCCAACTGATCCTCGAAATGCACGCCGGCGGCACCCGCCTCGATCATCGATTTCATCAACTCGAACGCATTCAAGACGCCACCGAACCCCGCCTCGGCATCAGCAACGATTGGTGCCATCCATTCGGTGCTGTCGTCTCCTTCCGCGTGATGCAACTGGTCGGCGCGCAACAGCGCATTGTTGATGCGCTTGACGACCAGTGGCACGGAGTTGGACGGGTACAGTGACTGGTCCGGGTACATTTCGCCCGCAACGTTCGCGTCGGCAGCTACCTGCCAGCCGGACAGGTAGATCGCCTTCAGCCCAGCCTTCACCTGTTGCAGTGCCTGGTTACCGGTGAGCGCGCCGAGTGCGCTGATGTACTCCTCCTTGTGCAGCAGCTGCCACAACCGCTCGGCGCCATGGCGCGCCAGCGAGTGCTCAACATGCACCGTGCCACGCAAATTCACGACGTCGGCAGCACTGTAGTTGCGCTGGATGCCCGACCAGCGGGCAGAATTGTTCCAGTCAAGGGTGATCTGTTCGGCACTCGGTATGTTCTTCTTCATGGCATGGCTCCGACGGCGGTAGATGTTGTGGGCTGGGTTTGGGTACCGCGTTTCAGGCCAGTTGGTCGTACGCAGGCACAGTAAGAAAGTCAGCGAGTTGAGGGGCGTGGGTCAGCGTGGAAATGAGTGCGGCCGCAGCCTCGGCGTGGGCGGCGCCGGGATGCGTACTGCCGCGCAGGCGATGCATGTGCCTGGCCAGCGCGTGGTCGAACAAGGCAAAGTCGATCGGTGCCTGATCGTCAAATGTCAGGTCCCCGCGATGCAGCCACTGCCACAACTGCGCACGGGCAATCTCGGCGGTGGCAGCGTCTTCCATCAGGTGATGGATCGGTACGCAACCCAGACCGTCCAGCCAGGCTGCGGTGTAGTGCAAACACACTTCGACGTTGTTGTCGAAGCCGCCGCGGCTGATCGTGCCGCCTGGTGCGGCGAGCAGTTGTGC
Organism: Rhodanobacter sp.; assembly: GCA_039926605.1. GTDB lineage: Bacteria > Pseudomonadota > Gammaproteobacteria > Xanthomonadales > Rhodanobacteraceae > Rhodanobacter. The sequence continues at coordinate 32,848 of JBDSWR010000103.1, forward strand.
TGCGGTCACATGTACGTCTTCGCGCAGCACGCCGAGTTGGTTGGACGCAGGCATGTGCTCGTCAAAGATCTGTTGGGCAACCGGCACCAATGCGGGGTGCGCAACCCACGTGCCGTCATGCCCGGCGTGCACTTCGCGCAGCTTGTCGGCGCGCACCTTGGTCAGTGCAGCGGCGTTGGCAGCGTCGTCACCCTTGATCGGGATTTGCGCCGCCATGCCGCCCATCGCGAACGCACCACGGCGATGGCAGGTTTGAATGAGCAGCTCGGAATACGCCTTCAGGAAGGGCGCGGTCATGCCAACCTGGGCGCGCTCGGGCAGCAGGCGGTGACGATGCCCACGTAGAGTCTTCAGGTAGGAAAAGATGTAGTCCCAGCGCCCGCAGTTGAGTCCAACGACGCGGCAACGCAGCGCATGCAGAATCTCGTGCATCTGGAACGCGGCGGGCAACGTCTCGATCAGCACAGTGACCTTCATGCAGCCTGTGGGTAGTTGCAGTTCGTCTTCGGCCTGCGCCATCACGTCTTGCCACAACGCCGCCTCTTCCATCGACTCCAGCTTTGGCAGGTAGAAGTAAGGGCCGCGATCGCGTTGCTGCAGACGGCGTGCGTTGTGGAACGCGAACAAGGCGAAGTCCACCAGCGCGCCAGCGACCGGCTCGCCATCGACGTGGAAATGCTTGTCCAGCAGGTGCCAGCCTCGCGGACGCACCACCAGCACGGCGGGATTGGCCTGCACGCGGTAGCTTTTGCCTTCCGGTGAGGTGAACGCGATGCTCCCGTCCACCGTGTCCCGCAAATTGACCTGACCGTCCATCTGGTTGGTGAAGGTGGGCGCGGACGAGTCCTCGAAATCGGCCATGAACACCCTGGCCCCGGAGTTCAGCGCGTTGATGATCATCTTGCGTTCCACCGGGCCGGTGATTTCCACGCGGCGATCCAGTAGGGCGGAAGGGATCGGTGCCACGCGCCACGCGGACTCACGGATCGTCCGTGTGTCATTGCGAAACGCCGGTAGAGATCCAGCGTCCCAGGCTGCCTGACGCTCGCGGCGGGCACGCAACAGAGCCTGACGCGCACCTTCAAACTGGCGGTGCAATTGCCCAAGAAAGCGGAGGGCGGCCGGGGTCAGGACGCTTGCGTAGTCGCCGTACTCGGCGCTGATCTCGACGGCATCGGGGACAAATCGTTCGCTGGGGACGGCCATGCCACTGCTCCGTTCGGATGGACCTCGAAGCTAGAGCGATAGCGACTGTTTGACAAAGTGAATGTTTCAATCATCATCATGAGTATCGTTAATATAGGCTCCAACTTACTGAGCATCATGATGAAAAAGGTAGGAAATAAAACGCTGTGGCCGCGCAATCCTCGTTCAGTTGCGCGAAAACGGGCAGCCGGGCGCCAGGACGACCAGCGGAAAGAGGGGCGTTATTACTACAAGGGCAATCGGCACAAACAGTTGCGGGCGTTTGTCATGGTGGTGAAGTTGGGCACGCTGACCCGCGCGGCCGAGGCATTGTTCGTGTCCCAGCCCACGATCAGTCTGCAGTTGCAGGCGCTGGAGCGTGAGTTGGGGACGGCGCTGGTCGATCGCCGCGGACGCCGCATCAACCTGACGGATGCGGGCGAAGCGCTGTACACACTGGCGCGCCCTCTGGTTGAGGGGTGGGAGACGCTGGATCGCGATTTCCACGCCAGCCTCAAAGGCTTGCGCGGCGGCACCCTGGTCATTGCCGCAGGAACGTCCACGATTCAGTATTTGCTGCCGGAGTTTGTGCGCACCTACCGCGAGCGGTTCCCCGCGGTGCAGTTGCAGTTGGCCAACGTCACCGGCAAGGACGGCTTGGCGTGGTTGCGCGCCGATCAGGCGGATTTTGCGGTGGGCTCCATGCTCGACGTACCCAATGACATCGCGTGGGCACCTGTGCAGCACTTCGACCCGATGCTGATCATGCCGCTGGACCACCCGCTGGCGGCGAAGGAGAAAATCACGCTGGAGGCTTTGTCCCCGTACGGTTTGATCCTGCCGCCGCAGCGGTTATCCACGTATCGGCTGGTTGATCTGGTATTCCAGCAGCGCCAGGTGCCTTATCACGTGGACATCGAAGTCGGTGGCTGGGATGTCATCAAGGAATATGTGGCGCGCGGCTTGGGTATCTCCATCGTCACCGGCATCTGTATCACCGAGGCCGACCACACCCGCCTGGCCGTCCGCAATCTGCGGCAATATTTTCCGCAACGTGCCTACGGGGTGGTGATGCGCAAGGGCAAATTCCTGAGTGCCGAAGCGCGCGCGTTCATCGACTTGATTCGCCCCGGTTTGCTGACTCATCGCGAGCACGACGAGTCCGGACATTCGGAGCGCTAGGTGTGATCTCACGAACAACGTGCTGGATTTACACAGCCAGGCGTGCAACGAGTCAGAGTACGGAGCGGGGCACGCCAGGCATGAGTGGTGTGTCGGCGCGAGCGGCAGGCATGCCTCTGCGGCGACTGGTCTGGGCGACCTTTTGTTCGTTGCGTCGGTAGCAAGTGTCCGGTGTGGCGAAGTGGCCAGCCGCGACCGGTTTCAGCGTCGCGGTCGTCACACGTTGCGATGCTTGCCTCGGAACGGCGCGTAGAACGCGCGCAGCCGGGTCACATCTGCCGCCATGTCGCCGCTGGTCGTCAGTGGCTCCCCGATGACGATAGTCTTCGTCGGATAGTGGAATGCCACCGGCACGATGGGCACGCCAGCGCCGTGCGCTATATGCCAGAAACCGGATCGCCAGCGTTTCACCGGCTTGCGCGTGCCTTCGGGAGACACTACCAGCCAGAATGTGTCCCGCTGGGCGAACTGGTCGACTATCTGTTCGACGACGCCTTTGGTTGCGCTGCGGTCAACGGGGATGCCGCCAAGCGCGCGCAGTGTGCCGCCGAGCGCGGTGTGGAACAGTTCCTGCTTGCCCATGAAGCGCACGTTGGCACCGATCGCGACCTTCACCAGCAGGCCCCAGAAACCGTCCCACCACGATGAGTGCGGCGCGATGATCAATACCAGCCGCGGAACGTCGGGAAACGCGCCACCCAGACCCCAGCCCGTCGCGCGCAAGGCAAAACGACACACCGCGCGGCGCGCCCCGTCGCGCAATGTCGGCATGTGCGCGGGTAGTTCGGCCGGACTCGGGACGCGTTCGCTCATTCCGCTTCCGCGTGGCGTGCGCGCGTTTGCTTGAGCTTGCCGCGCTGTAGTTTGCCGTGCAGCCGGCGTTCCTTGGCGGCGCGCGAGGGCTTGGTGGCCACGCGCTTTTTCGCTGGTACCAGCACCCCCTGGATGATCGCGACCAGACGCGCGCGCACATCGTCGCGGTTGCGAGCTTGATCACGAAAGCGCCGGCCCTGGATTACCAGTACCCCATCACCCGTCAGGCGCCGATCACGCCGCGCCAGCAGGCGTGCCCTCACTTCATCCGGCAACGACGGCGAGTTGCTTGCATCGAAGCGCAGCTCCACCGCGCTCTCGGTACGGTTCACATGCTGTCCGCCCGGACCGTCCGCGCGCAGGAAACGCTCGACCAATTCGGACTCGGGCAAGGTGATGCTGGGGCTGATGATCAACATGCGGATAGTCTAGCCGGCGCGGTACTTTCTGGCGGTGGCCCGGGTTGCCTTGTGCGGCTGGCGGAGTGCCCGCAAGAACTTCAGCGCTGACGCCAGCCGACAACGAAGGCGAGCAGCGCACCTGCGGTCCCCAACAGCGGCGGCCACGGCGCCTGCCCGGGTGCCAGAACCCACAGTAGCGTGGCGGCAAGCAGCAGCGACGCGCCAAGCACAGCGCACAGCATCGATGTGTGCTGGCGTCGTGCGTCGGCATGCAGTTGGGCGAGCAGGCGCGGGTCACTGGTTGCGTGCTGATCGTCGCGTGCAATCTGGCGCAGCGCGTCGCGCACCAGCTCGGGCACCTCCGGGGCGTGGTGCAGCCATTCAGGCAGGCGCTTGCGCATGTCGCGCAAGGTGCGCAACGGGCTGTACCGCTCGCGCAGAATGCGCTTGAGCACCGGGTGCGCCACCGCCCAGATGTCGATTTCGGGATCCAGCGTGCGGCCGACGCCTTCGATATTCAGCAAGGTTTTCTGCAGCAAGATCAGTTGCGGCTGCACGGTCAATTCGAAGTGGCGTGCCGTCTGGAACAATTTCACCACCAGTTCGGCGAGGGAGATTTGCGCCAGCGGGCGGGTGAAGTACGGCTCGCATACTGTGCGCACCGCCGCCTCCAGTTCGTCCAGGCGCACGCTTGCGGGCATCCAGCCGGCCGCTACATGCAGTTGTGCGATGCGCGCGTAGTCGCGTTCGAACAGGGCAATGAAATTTTGCGCCAGCCAGTACTGATCGGCTTGCGGCAGCGAGCCCATGATGCCGAAATCCAGCGCGATGAAGCGTGGCTCGGTGCGGCGCGTGATATCCACCCAGATATTGCCCGGATGCGCATCAGCATGAAAGAAATTATCGCGGAACACCTGTTCGTAGAACACGCGCACGCCTTTCACCGCAAGTGTCTTGCGATCGATACCGGCAGCGTCGATGGCGGCGATGTCGTCGCAGCTCACGCCACGTACCCGCTCCAGCGTCAGCACGCGCGTGCTGGTCAAGTCCCAGTGCACCGTGGGCACGTACAGATCCACACCGCTGGCAAAGTTGCGCTTGAGCAGACTGGCGCTGGCACCTTCGCGCTGCAGGTCCAGTTCGTTCTCCAGCATCTTCTCGATTTCCGCCACGATATCCAGCGGGCGGATCTTGTCAGCGTGCGGGTGCCAGCGCTGCGCCAATTCGCCGAGGGCACGCAGCAGACGCACATCGCGGGCAATTTGTTCGTCTATACCGGGGCGCAGCACCTTCACGACGACGTCGCTACCGTCGCGCGTGGTCGCCGCGTGCACTTGTGCGATGGACGCTGATGCGAGTGGAGCTTCGTCGAACCGGGCGTATAGCTGGTCGATCGACGCGCCCAACTCGAATTCGACGATGGCGCGTGCCGCAGCGCCCGGGAAAGGCGCCACTTGATCTTGCAGCAACGACAGCTCGTCGGCAATGTCGGCCGGCACCAGATCACGACGCGTGGACAGCACCTGACCAGCCTTGACGAAGATCGGCCCCAGTTCGGTCAGCGCCAGACGCAGGCGCGCCCCGCGCGGCAGGCTGGCGATATCCGCCCGGCGCCGTGCAAGCAGTGGCCGCAGCAGTTTCAGCGGGCGGTACAAATGCGTGACCTCGACCAGTTCGTCGAGCTGATAGGCCAGCAGCACCGAAGCCACGCGCAGCAGACGCGGGACGATCGTGAGCGGCGTCACGTGGCGTTACCGCGCACGCGAGCGCTGAGGCGTGCTACTCGCGCCTGCAAGCGTTCACTGCGCTCGCGCACGGTGTCCACCCCATCCAGAAAGCCCTCGACTTCACCCGGCGCAAGCGCCAGACGGGCTTCGTCGCGCAACCAGTCGGCGCCGTCCTCGCGCAAATGCGTGGCGGTGTCGTGCATGTGACTCAGGCCTTCGCGCACGGCGCGCGCGATTGGCACGCCGAGCACATCGCCAAACGTCCGCGCAAACGCTTCCTCGAAATCCGGGGCGAAGGCGCTGGCGAGCTTTTGCAGTCGGCGCGCCAGATCGGCATCACCGGCAATCTCCACTTTGCCCGGTGCGACATGGTCGCTGTCACGATTGAGCAGCATGCCCAGCAAGCTGCCCGGCGTGGCGGCGACGCGCAGGCTTGCGTCGTCCTGCGCAGGACCCACTTGCAGTTTGCCATCGGTGACCGTTATGCCGAAGGCAATTTCCGGACCGTGCAGATGCAATTGCACACTCCGTCCGTTCAGTGCCGGCAGTTGCTGCTGAGTGTCCGGGTCCAGCGCCAGCGCATGATTGAACGCGGCTTGCAGCGCGCGTCCGCCCAACTTGCGCAGCGGTTGTGGCAACCAGGAATTTGGCGTGGTGGTCATGCGGGAATTGTAACTGCGCCGTCGAAATCGAGCTGACGCCACGCTTCGTACAAGACGATGGCGACGCTGTTGGACAGGTTCAGGCTGCGGTTGTGCGGACGCATGGGCAAGCGCAACCGTTGCTCGGCCGGAATGCCGTCGAACACATCTTGCGGCAGACCGGCGGTTTCGCAACCAAACAACAAGGCATCACCGTCGCTGAAGCGCGCATCGGTATAACGGACCCGGCTACGCGTGCTGAACGCGAACACGCGCGGCGCGCCGATGTCCGCCAGGCATTGCGCCAGATCGTCGTGCACGACGACGCGGGCGTATTCGTGATAGTCCAGCCCGGCGCGGCGCAGGTGGGCGTCGTCCATGGTGAAGCCGAGCGGGCGGATCAAATGCAAGCTCGCGCCAGTGTTCGCACACAGGCGAATCACGTTGCCGGTGTTCGGCGGAATCTCGGGATGAAACAGGATGACGTGCAGCATGACGCCATTATGGCGTCTACCCGGCTACCTGTGCCGCCTGCTCAATCGTGCGCAGGTGGGGAGACGGCGGCAATGGCCACCTGTGGACACGCGGCAACGGTAGCTGGCGTCGCAGTGGCTGCGGTTTTGTCGCCTGGTGACATTGGGGTGGCCGTCAACATGGCGCCGAGCACCAATGTGCAGACGAGCGTGCCGACGACACACAGGCTGCCGAGAACGATGGCTTCCAATTTCATGGCTGTCTCCTCGTGGTTGCGGGGTAGCCCGCAACGCAAGGGAGTGCAAGCGTTGTGCCAGCACTGGCAATGGTGAGGAAATGGCGATGTGATGCGGCGTGCGCGCCGACAGCGCGCGTGGAGCGACCGTCCGCGGACATCCGCGGTGCGTTGCCGGACGCGCGGACGAACTTTCGTCGCGTCGGTTCAGCGGGCGGCAGAGATCATGCCGGAAGCTTGTGCACGACTGCGTAGTACATGCCGTCAAGGTCGCCGTCGCCAGGCAGGATCTGCCAGCCGAATGCGGCGCTCTGACCGACAGGCAGCGTGAAATCCACAGCTTGGGCATCGGCTTGTGTCGCCAGCAACTCGCGGATCACCGCCTCGTTTTCTGCGCGCAGCAGTGAGCAAGTGATGTATACCAGCCGTCCATCTGGTGCCAGCAATGGCCATAACCCAGCCACGATGCGCCGCTGTTGTGCGCACATGGCCGAAAGGTCGCTCGCGCGCCGGTGCAAGCGCACATCCGGGCGCCGACGCAGCACTCCGGTCGCCGAACACGGCGCGTCGACCAGGATGCGATCGTAGGGCCTGCCATCCCACCAGGCCTGTGGCGTGCCGGCGTCGCCAATCACGATGCGTGCGTCCAGCCGCAGCCGCATAAGGTTTTCGCGAATGCGTTCGCCGCGTTGCCGATCAAATTCCAGCGCGGTCAGCTCGACGCGTGCACGCTCCAGCAAATGGCAAGCCTTCCCGCCAGGCGCGGCGCACGCATCCAGCACGCGCAGTCCGTCGCTCACTTGCGCAAGGTCCGCGGCGACCTGTGCGGCACCATCCTGCACCGCGAATGCCCCGTCGGCGAAACCGGGCAGGCGCGTGACGTCCGCACTGTGGGGAAGGATAAGCGCGTCCCGCAGCCATGCATGGGCGCTGGCTGCATGTCCGGCGGTTTGCAGTTCGCTGAGTAGTGCCTCGCGCGAGCCGTGCCGGCGATTGACGCGGAGCATCAGCGGCGGCTCGGCGTTGTTTGCCGCCATGATCGACTCAGCCTGCTCAGGCCAGTCTTGCGCCAGCGCCGCGGCCAGCCACGGCGGATGCGCGTGGCGCGTTTCCGGGCGGGCGTCCAGTTGCGCGTTGCGTGCGTCACGTTCTCGTTGCCAGCGGCGCAGCACCGCGTTGACCAGTCCGGCCAGTTGCGGTCGTTTCAATGTGCGCGTGGCTTCCACCGTGGCGGCGACGGCAGCGTAGTCACGCATCTGCAGGACCTCCAGTTGCACCAGACCGAGCACAAGCAAGGCGTGGATAGCCGGGTCCTTGTGCCGCAGCGGTTTTTCCAGCAGGTCGTCAATGGCCGCGTCAAAGCGCAACCACCAGCGTGCGCCATCGCTCAGCAGGGCCATCAACAACGCACGGTCGCGCGGGTCAGGTAGCCGGGGCGCCTGACGTTGCATGACCTCGCGCAGGGAGACGCCGCGCATGGCAACGTCGACCAACGCCCTGGCGGCGACCGCACGCGTGTCCACTTTCATTGCGGCTGGCGCAATTCTGGGCGCGCATTTACGTAGTCACTCGCGGTGATACGTTTGCCGCCGGCACGTTGCACGGCGGTGATGCGCAGTGCACCATCGGCGCACGCTACATCGATGCCGGTACGGTTGGCAGCCAGCACGCTGCCGGGCGGCGCATCGTGATCGAGTGCCAATGCCTGCGCGGCCCAGATGCGCAGAGTTTCGCCGGCAATTTCTGCTGTGGCGATGGGCCAGGGGTCGAACGCACGCACCTGGCGCTCAAGCTCCGGCGCCGTGCGCTTGAACGCGAGGCGCGCCTGGATCTTGTCCAGTTTGTGCGCGTAAGTAACGCCGTCATCAGCTTGTGCACGGGCGGGCGGAGCATGGCCGGTACGCAATTGCGCCAGGCCATCGGCCAGCAGTTGCGCGCCCAGCAGTGACAACCGGTCATGCAGGCTGCCGCCAGTGTCGCGCGGGCTGATTGGTGTGCGCCGTTCCAGCATGACCGGACCGGTATCCAGACCTGCTTCCATCTGCATGAGCGCCACTCCGGTTTCGCCGTCACCGGCCAGGATGGCGCGTTGGATCGGCGCCGCACCGCGCCAGCGTGGCAACAGACTGGCATGCACATTCCAGCAGCCGTGGGTCGGGACAGCCAGCACCGCGCGTGGCAGAATCAGTCCGTAGGCCACGACTACCAGCAGATCCGGCCGATAGGCCGCCAGCGTTTGTTGCGCCACGGCGGGCTTCAGCGACTCGGGCTGCTCCACGCAGAGGCCGGCGGCCAATGCTGCGTGCTTGACCGGGCTCGGTGTGAGCTTGCGGCCGCGACCTGCAGGGCGGTCCGGCTGCGTGTACACCGCAACCACTTCGAACCCTGGACTCTGACAGGCCGCCAGACATGGCACGGCGAACTCCGGCGTGCCTGCGAAGATCAGCCGCAGGGGGCGCGTCTCAGTGTACGGATCATTCAAGCACTCGCGGCCTGCCGCCGTTGCTTGTCCAGGCGTTTGAGCAGCAACGAGCGCTTCAGCGAAGACAGATAATCGACAAACATCTTGCCGTCAAGATGGTCAATCTCGTGCTGGATGCACACCGCCAGCGGACCTTCGACTTCGAGTGTCATGTCTTTGCCGTGAGTGTCCTGCGCGGCGACCTTGATGCTGAGCGCGCGTGTGACGTCGGCAAACATCCCGGGAAATGACAGGCAGCCTTCCTGGTAAACCTGCGATCCGGACTTTTCCACGACCCGGGCGTTGACCAGGATCAGCGGCTGGGTACGGTCGTCACTCATGTCGGCAACCAGTACGCGTTGCTGCACGTTGACCTGGATGGCGGCCAGCCCCACGCCCCTGGCGGCATACATCGTTTCCAGCAAGTCGGCGCCCAATTGTTTCAGCCGCGCGTCAAATACGGTTACGACCGCAGCGTGCAGGCGCAGCCGCGGGTCGGGGAATTCAAGGATGGAAAGTCTGCTCATGGGTTACCTCAGGTGCCGAAACTGCGGGCAAATCGGCGAAAACAACGCCCGATGGCACCTTACAATCCGTCATATTGTACGTGTTCACGGTGCGTCGGGCAGCAGTTTGCCCAACACCACCTCTGTTGCGCACCTTAACGGTTCGGTTACACTCGCCCGAGCATCTGGGGAGGGGGATTCCCACCAATGATCAAAAAAATTCTCGTGTTGCTCGCCGGTATGCTGGTCACGGTGGCGGTGTACGCCGCGAGTGCCCCGCTGCGCAACGGCCATCCGGACACCTATACCGTGGTTCGTGGTGACACGCTGTGGGATATCTCCGCGAAGTTTCTGGCCAAGCCGTGGCTGTGGCCGGAGATCTGGCAGGCCAATCCCCAGGTGCGCAACCCGCATCTGATCTATCCCGGCGACGTGCTCAATCTGTCGTTCATCAATGGTCCGCGCCTGTCCTTGCAGCCCAGCGTGCATCGCGAGGGTGATGCGGTGGCGGCCATTCCGCTCGCCGATCTGCGCATGTTCCTCAAGGACATGCGGGTGATGGATTCCAACGCTGTGAGTGCGGCGCCCTATGTGGTGGGGCTGGAAGAAGCCCGTTTGCGTGGTGCGGTTGGCCAGAATCTGTATGTACGTGGGCTGCAGGGTGAAGCGGGTCAGCGTTGGGCCATCGTACGGCCGACCCATGTGTTTCGCGGCTTCGAGCAGGATGATCCGGGTGACGCCGAGCACGGCATCGTCAGCCACACTCTTGACAGCAATGCCGCCATGGTCAATGCGCCGTGGCGTGAGAACAAGCGCAACGACGGTCATTGGGGTCGCGGTGAGGACCTGGGGGTGGAGGTCAGCGTGATCGGCACGGCGGAAACCTTGCGCATGGGTGATCCCTCCACCTTGTTGCTGCTCAACTCGACCATGGAGATCCGCAGTGGCGACCGCGTCATGCCCGTGGATGACACGCCGTATGATCCGTATTACTACCCACACGCACCCACGAATGTGCCCGCTTCAGCCCGCGTGATCGGGTTTGCCGATGCGCTGGATGCGGTTGGATCACGTCAGGTGGTGATGCTTTCGGTCGGCGCCCGCGATGGTGTGGACAACGGCCAGACCTTCGCGGTGTACGAGCCGGGCCAGACTATCAACGACGACGTGGCGAGCAATAGCTGGCGCCGTGGGGTTGGCGAGAAGGTGACGTTGCCCGATGAGTTTGTCGGTCACGTGATGGTGTTCCGCACATTTGATCGGGTCAGCTATGGCTTGGTGATGGACGGCTTGCGCCCGGTGCATATCAACGCCAGGTTGCGCGTGCCAGAGTAGGTCGACCTGCCGGATCGTTGCATCCCTACAGCACGGCGCGGCTTTCACCGCGCCGTTCCTGTTGGTGGCTGGCCCCTACACTTTGCCCATGGACGAAATCGACGACCTGAGAGCGTGGTTGACGGCGTTGCGCACGCCTGGAGTGGGGCCCGGGGCCTTGCGCGAGCAGCTTTACCAAGCCGACAACGATATCCACGCCGTGCTCGTGCGGTTGCGACGCCCTCGCGCGGCGTTGGCGCATGGGGTGGCGGCGTGGTTGCGGCAACCGGACGAAGCGCTCCTGGCGGCGGATCTGGCGTGGCTGGCGGCCCCCGGGCATCGATTGTTGCGCTGCACTGACGCTGACTTTCCGCCACAACTGGAGCACATCCCGCAACCGCCAGCAGCTCTGTTTGTGGTGGGTAACACCAGCGCGCTGCTGCATCCGCAAGTGGCAATCGTCGGTGCACGGGCAGCCAGCGCCAGTGGTCTGGCGCATGCGCGGGTTTTTGCGCGCGCCTTGGCGCAGGCTGGGTTTGCCATCACCAGCGGCCTCGCCGACGGCATCGACGCAGCAGCCCATGCCGGCACCCTGGAGGTGGGCGGATTGACGGTGGCTGTGATGGGGACGGGACCTGACCTGGTCTATCCACGCAAGCATGCGGCGCTGGCGCAGCGCATCGCTGCGCACGGCGCGCTGGTCAGTGAGTTTCCGCCGGGGACCGCTGCACGTGCGGATCATTTCCCGCGACGCAATCGTCTGATTGCCGGCTTGTCGCTGGGCACGCTGGTGGTCGAAGCGGGTTTGCGTTCCGGCTCGCTGATCACCGCGCGCCTGGCTGGTGAACAGGGGCGCGAAGTGTTTGCGCTACCTGGTTCAATTGGCAATCCGCTGGCACGCGGATGCCATCGCCTGATCCGCGATGGCGCCCGTCTGGTGGAGGTAGCGGCGGAAATTGTGGAGACTTTGTCGCCGGCTGCGCGCATGCTTGGCGGCGAACTGGCGGCGCGGCTGGCCATACCTGTGAGTGACGAGCCGGGTGCGCGATCGTCTGCGGCGGGCGTCGGGGCCGTCGTTGCAACTCCCGCGGAGCATCTTCCGGACCCGGCTTTGCAGCGACTTTTGCGCGAACTTGGGTATGAACCGGTGACGTTGGACGAACTTGCTGCACGCACGGGCTTGCCACCGGCGGCGCTGGGGGCGCAATTGTTGATGCTTGAACTGGAGGCCAAGGTCGAGAGTCTGCCCGGCAATCGCTACCAGCGTCTGCCTGCTTCAGGAGTCGACTGAGAACGCGTCCGCGAGTCCGCGACAGAGGCTCGCTGCGTCGATTGTGCTTGACAGCATGGGTGGCGCATGGTTTCAACTATATATATGTCCGGCGCTGGTGATGTGCCGTCAAGTTCGTTTTGTGGAAATCCAGCTTCATGGCAAAAAACCTGCTAATCGTCGAATCGCCCGCCAAGGCGAAGACGATCAATAAATATCTGGGCAACGATTTTTACGTGCTTGCCTCGTATGGCCATGTGCGTGACTTGAAGCCGAAGGAGGGGGCGGTTGATACCGAGCACGACTTCGCCATGGCCTACCAGATCATCGAGCGCAACGAAAAGCACGTTGATGCGATCGCCAAGGCGGCGAAAGTGGCCCAGAACATTTATCTGGCAACCGACCTGGATCGCGAAGGCGAAGCCATCAGTTGGCACGTCAGGGAAATCCTGCAGGAACGTGGGCTGCTTGAAGGCAAGCAGGTTTACCGCGTGGTGTTCTCCGAGATCACGCCAAAGGCGATCAAGGCTGCCGTGGCCAACCCGCGCACGTTGTCCTACGACCTGGTGGACGCGCAGCAGGCGCGGCGCGCGCTGGATTACCTGGTGGGCTTCAACCTGTCGCCAGTACTGTGGCGCAAGGTGCAGCGCGGGCTGTCTGCGGGGCGCGTGCAGTCGCCGGCGTTGCGCATGATCGTCGAGCGTGAGGAGGAGATCGAGGCCTTCAACGCACGCGAGTACTGGACCATCGAAGCGCAGTTGAACCATGCCGACGGCGCTTTCAGTGCGCGGTTGAGCAAGCTAAATGGCAAGAAATTCGAGCAGTTTGACCTTACCGGCGAAGCCGCTGCGCTGGCTGCGCGGGCAGCCTTGAAGCAGGCTGCGCACGGTCGCCTCATCGTCAGTGACGTGTCGTCCAAGGAGCGCAAGCGCCGACCCGCCGCACCGTTCACAACGTCAACCCTGCAGCAGGAAGCGGCACGCAAACTCGGCTTCACCACCAGTCGCACGATGAAGGTGGCGCAGGGTTTGTACGAAGGCGTGGCGCTCGGGGCCGAGGGCAACGTGGGCTTGATCACCTACATGCGTACCGACTCAACCATGCTCGGGGTCGATGCGGTGACTGAGATCCGCGAAGCGATCGTCCAGGAATTCGGCGCCAAGGCGTTGCCCGATGCGCCGCAGGTGTACAAGACCAAATCCAAGAATGCGCAAGAGGCGCATGAGGCGATCCGCCCGACTTCAGCCATGCGCACGCCGCGTGCGCTTGCAGCGGTGCTCAACGACGATCAACGTCGATTGTATGAGCTGATCTGGAAGCGTGCGGTGGCCTGCCAGATGATCCATGCCACGTTGAACACCGTGTCCGTGGAATTTGCGGTGCGCGATGTGGAGGGCTATCCGGTCCCGGACGCCGCGGCCGCAACCGGTGGCGCTGCTTCGTTCCGCTCCACCGGTACCACGGTGATCGATCCGGGCTTCCTGGCGGTGTACGAGGAAGGTCGCGATCAGAAGACTCCGGATGACGAGGACGAAGGTCGGCGCCTGCCACGCCTGACCGTGGGCGAGCAGATTGCGCTGCATGACATCGTTGCCGACCAGCATTTCACCGAACCGCCGCCGCGTTTTTCCGAAGCCAGCCTGGTCAAGGCACTGGAGGAACGAGGCATTGGGCGACCGTCGACGTATGCCAGCATCATCCAGGTGTTGCTGCATCGGGAGTACGTGTTTCTCGACAGCCGGCGCTTCAAGCCCAGCGATGTCGGCCGCGCGGTCAGCCGGTTTCTGACCCAGCATTTCACCCAGTACGTCGATTACGACTTCACCGCGAAGCTTGAGGACGAGCTCGACGCGGTCAGTCGTGGCGAGACCGCCTGGCGACCGTTGCTCGAGCGTTTCTGGGTGCCGTTCAAACGCTTGGTGGATGAAAAAACCGAATCCGTCGATCGCAACGAGGCGACCGGTGCGCGACAACTGGGCGTTGATCCGAAGACTGGAAAACCGGTGTCCGTGCGTCTTGGCCGCTATGGACCCTACGTTGCGATCGGTACCAAGGAAGACGAGGAGAAGCCCACGTTTGCCAGCCTGCGCACCGGGCAAAGCATGCACTCCATCACCTTGGCTGATGCGCTGGAGCTGTTCAAACTGCCGCGCCAGTTGGGGCAGGCGGAGAACGGGGATGCGGTGAGCGTTGGCGTTGGCCGCTTTGGGCCGTTCGTGAAGCAAGGCAGCACCTATGCCTCGCTCAAGCCCGAAGATGATCCGTACACGATTGAGCTGCCGCGCGCGTTACAAATCGTGGCCGAGAAATTGGAGATGCTGGCGAACCGCCTGATCCAGGATTTCGGTGATGGCGTGCAAGTATTGAACGGTCGTTACGGTGCATACATCACCAATGGCGAGAAAAACGCGCGTATTCCCAAGGAGCAGGAACCGAAGCTGCTCACGCAGGCGCAGTGCCTGGAACTGCTGGCGGCGGCACCGGTGCGCAAGGGGCGCTTTGGCAAGAAGCCCGCGGGCAAGGTGGCGGCAAAGAAGACGGCGGTCAAAAAGACCGCACCCGCAGTCAAGAAGATCGCAGTCAAGAAAGCTGCAACCAAGAAAAGTGCGACCAAAAAGACAACGGCTCGCAAGGCGGCAGGCAAAGCCGCAAAGAAGCCTGCCGCCAGGAAGCCCGTGCCGCTCACGCCGGCGAACAAACAGGACGCATGAGTGTTGCAACATTTCACGTTGGCTGATCTGGATGCCGCCGCTACGCTGTTGCGCGCCGGCGGGGTATTGGCGTATCCCACGGAGGCCGTGTTCGGTCTCGGCTGTGACCCGCAGGATCAACACGCGTTCGAGCGCTTGTTTGCCCTCAAGCAACGGCCATCGACGCAAGGCGTGTTGTTGATCGCGGCCGATTTTGCGCAGGTAGAGGCGTACATCGACATGTCCGCCGTTCCCGCTGCGGTGATGCAGCAGGTGCGGCAAAGCTGGCCAGGGGCCAACACCTGGGTGTTTCCCCGGACCGGCGCGGTGCCGCCATGGATCTGCGGCAACCACGCCGGGATTGCGTTGCGGGTGACGGCGCATGCACCTGCGGCGGCGCTGTGTCGCGCGTTTGGTGCCGCACTCGTGTCCACCAGCGCCAATCCGCATGGACAACCGCCGGCACGCGCCGCGAGCACGGTGGCCGGCTATTTCGATGACAGGCTGGATGGGTTGCTTGACGCGCCGCTGGGCGGACAGACCAGCCCCACGACGATTCGTGATGCGCTCTCAGGCGCTATCATCCGCGCCTGATGAAAGCGCCGACGCTGCTCCTTACTGTGCCTGCACAGCGGCGTGCGCCATCTGTCGTGACAAGCGCACCTGCGCGTGAAGACATCTTGGCTGCACGCTGGCTGCACGGCGGTTGTGCATTGCTGTGCGCCCATCGGTGACGATTTGCTTGGCGGAGAGATTGCACCTTGAGCTACGTTCCTGACGCTTTCGCGCACAATCCGTCACGGCGATTGCCGCTGCTGGTGGCGAGCGATTCGCAACGTGTGCTGGCGTGGCGTGGTGGGTGTGCCATCAGCGCGGCGCAGTTTCTCGCCCACGTGCGAGCTGTCGCGGCGACGCTTCCCGCCGCTGATGCGGTGGTCAATCTGTGTGCCGACCGCTATGCGTTCATGGTCGCGTTTTGTGCAGCCATGGTGCGCGGGCAAATCACCCTGCTGCCTTCGTCACGTGCACCGCAGGCCATAGATGAAGTCATGGCGGCGCATCCGGGATGCTACGCGCTTGGCGAGCTGGCATTGGATCCCGCCCCGCATGGCTATTGCCGATTGCCGACGCTGGATGATGCGCCTGCAGCGGCCACGCAATTGGACTGCCCGCAGATACCCGCTGACCAGGTCGTTGCCATCGGTTACACCTCTGGCTCGACTGGTCTGCCGCACCCCAGTGCGAAAACCTGGAGGAGTTTCCACGCCAGCAACGCGGGTAATTTGAACATGTTGCGCGCGGCTGTTGGTGGCCCGTTCGGCATTGTCGCGACGGTGCCCGCGCAACACATGTATGGCATCGAGATGTCGGTGTTGCTGCCGCTGCTGGGCGGGCACGCGGTGAATACCGGGCGGCCGTTTTTTCCAGCCGATGTGGCTGCGGCGCTGGCCGAAATACCCGCCCCGCGCGTGCTGGTGAGCACGCCAGTACATCTGTGTGCGTTGGTTGCGTCGGGTATCAGTCTGCCGTCGATGGCGTTGATTGTTTCGGCCACCGCGCCGCTGTCGCCGTCATTGGCGCGGGCGGTGGAAGACAGTTTTGGTGCACCTTTGCGTGAAGTGTTTGGTTCGACCGAGACGTGCGTGTTTGCCAGTCGGCGGCCGACCGTCGGTGTGGAGTGGCAGTTGTATGCCGACGTGATATTGCACCCGCAACCCGACGGTACCGCCGTAACCGCGCCGCAGTTGAACGGCACCGTGGCGCTGGCCGACATCGTCACTCTTGCTGCGGACGGTCGGTCTTTCCACCTGTGTGGTCGGCGCGCTGATCTGCTGGAGATTGCCGGCAAGCGTGCGTCACTGGGCGACCTCACCCGACGACTGATGGCGATTCCCGGGGTGCGCGATGGTGTGGTGTTGCAGCTTGACGGTTGTGATGCGCTGGGGGTGCAGCGCATAGCCGCTCTGGTGGTGGCGCCGCAATTGGATGCAACGACGATTACCGACGCCTTGCGACGCTCGATCGATCCGGTCTTTCTCCCGCGTCCACTACGTCTGGTCAGCGCGCTGCCGCGCAACGAGACCGGCAAGCTGCCGCGCAGTGCCCTGCTCGCGCTGCTGGGGGAGCCGGCGGTTTGAGTCTTCGGCCGCCGCGCAATCGCCAGTGCTGGCAACGGAACCTCGAGGACCTGACCTAGCAGCCTGTCCTGCCCGCTGGCAGCTGTGCGCATTGCGCTGATCATGGTCAGTTCGCAACTACGTACTGCGGCGCGGTGCCTCGCGCACTGCGCAGCACGGCGCCGTCGTGCCTGCCGCTACAATGCACGTCCACGCCAGGCGCGGCGCGACGTTGGAGTGCGGCAATGAAGGTTCTGGTCATCGGCAGTGGCGCACGCGAACATGCGCTGGCGTGGAAGTTGCGACGGTCTCCACGAGTCGATGCGGTGCTGGTGGCGCCCGGCAATGCCGGCACTGCGCGCGAGCCGCACGTGCGCAACGTGGCCGTGGCGATGGATGATATCGATGGACTGCTGGCGCTGGCGCGCAGCGAGCGAGTCGACCTTGCGGTAGTCGGCCCCGAGGTCCCGCTGGTGGCCGGCATCGCTGATCGCTTCCGTGCGGCCGGGCTGCGCATCTTCGGCCCGCGTGCAATTTCTGCGCAACTGGAAGGGTCCAAGGCGTTTGCCAAGGACTTCCTGTCGCGTCACGGAATTCCGACTGCCGGCTATGCGGTATTCACCGAACTGGCGCCGGCGCTGGATTATGTTCGCGAGCAGGCACATCGCAGTCACGCACCGATCGTCATCAAGGCCGACGGCCTGGCTGCAGGCAAGGGCGTCGTGGTTGCACTGACGCTGGCGGATGCCGAGTTGGCGCTGCACGACATGCTCGGTGCGCATCGTTATGGCGCGGCATCGTCACGCGTGGTGATCGAGGAATTCCTGGACGGTGAAGAGGCCAGCTACATCGTCATGTGCGATGGCAGCCACGTGCTGCCACTGGCCAGCAGCCAGGATCACAAGCGTCGCGACGAAGGCGATTTGGGGCCGAACACCGGTGGGATGGGTGCGTACTCGCCGGCGCCGGTGGTCAGTGCGCAGGTGGAACAGCGCATCCTGCGCGAGATCATCGAGCCGACCGTGCATGCCATGGCCACTGAGGGCGCGCCGTTCATCGGGTTTCTGTATGCGGGATTGATGATCGATGCCGCCGGCGCGCCGAAGGTGATCGAGTTCAACGTGCGCCTTGGCGACCCGGAGGCGCAGCCGATCCTGTTGCGTCTCAAATCCGACCTGGTGGAGTTGATCGATGCCGCGCTCGATGGTCGGCTGGATAAGGTTCGAGCGCATTGGGATGCGCGCCCGGCAATTGGCGTGGTGCTGACCGCTGCGGGATATCCGGGGCGGGTGCGTGTGGGCGATCCCGTGAGCGGCCTGGAGGTCGCGGTGGGTGCGGACATGCAAGTATTTCATGGGGGGACGCAACTCGACGACAAGGCACGGGTCGTGACTGCCGGCGGGCGCGTGCTGACGGTCTGTGCGCTCGGAACGGATATCGCCGCTGCGCGGAAGCGGGCGTATCAGGGTGTCGACGCGATCACGTTTTCGGGCAAGACCTATCGCCGAGACATTGCTCATCGTGCGTTGCGTCGCTGAAGCACGTTGCATTGGTTCCACGCTGCGTGGAGTGGGCTGAAGGTTGCAGCCAGCTTTTCGTGAGGTGCGCTTTTCCGCTATGCTTCGCGTTTTCGTCTGCGGAAGACAGGTGGCGCACGCGCGTCGACCGGTTCTCGAGCTTGTTTCCATCGTTTGATGAGGTTTTCCTATGCGCAGGATGGTTTTGTCGCTGATGTCGGCCGCAGCGCTGACACTGGCGGGCTGCAATGCTCCTTCCTCGACGGCGACGACTGACGCCAATTCGCCAGCCGCCGCCAAGACTGCCGCCGCCGGAAACGAGGCAGGTAACCGCGCCCCGATGCCAAGCGAAGTCACCGGCACGGTTGCCTTGCGCGAACCGGCGCAATTGTCCGCCAACGCGCGGCTGGATATTCGTCTGGTCGACGTCACGGCCGATGCCTCCGCCAGCGGTCCGGCGCTGGCGAGCAAGACTGTCATGCCGGCGAATGAGTTTCCGCAAAGTTTCCAATTGACGTTTGACCCGGCGCAGGTGAAGCCGGACGACATGTACATTGTCAAGGCCACGCTGACCGATGGCGACCGGCGCTACACGATGCCGATCCAGGCTCCGGTGTTGACCAAGGGTCACCCGAACACGGCAGCCATCGATTTGGTTGCACAGCAGACCAAGGGCGAGAAGGTGCTCGCGGCGTTCCATGACGTGCAGAAGCAGATTGGGGGGATGAAGATCACCCGCGGTACCAAGCTGGAGAAGGACAGCTCACGCGGTTGGCAGCTCTTTCGCCAGGCCGGTGAGGTCAAGTTCATCCGCGAACTGGTGGATTACACAGGCAAGGGTTTCACAAGCACCGACTACGCGTACAAGGATGGCAAGCCGTGGGTTGTGGTGCAGGAGACCAAGGCCAACAGCGGTGCCAAGGCGAGCGTTGTCGATCGTGCTGGTTGGGATGAGACTGGTGAGTTGGTGCTCAAGCAGCATCAAGTGGGCGGAAGCACACAGGAACTTGATGCCGACGCCGCAGCGAAACTGCGCAAGCAGGCGGTAGATGTTCTTGCGCTCGCGACCAACGGCAAGGGCAAATAAGCACAAGCGCCAGATGAA
The DNA here is from genome assembly GCA_039926605.1 of Rhodanobacter sp. Taxonomy (GTDB): domain Bacteria; phylum Pseudomonadota; class Gammaproteobacteria; order Xanthomonadales; family Rhodanobacteraceae; genus Rhodanobacter. Next base: position 52,486 of record JBDSWR010000103.1, read on the forward strand.
ACAAAAACCGCCTGCTCGCGCAGGCGGTTTTTTTTGCCCCGAACTACCCCGGCGGATCAGAACACGAAGCGGAAACCCATGTTGATGCTGTGGTACTTCTGACTGTTGTCACCGAACCGTCCGCTGTAACCGACCCAACTATTGATCGTGGGTGTGAGCTGCGCCGAGAGGCCCAACTCGCCGGTGCCCCAGGAACTGTCCGGGGTGAAGCCGGTGAGCGCAAACGTACCGTTCATGCTGTTGAGGCCGGCGCTCACGGCGCGGGCGTCCGCCTTGCTGTCGTGATTCCACGCCAGTTCCGCGTACGGCGACATCACCATGTTGCCGGTTTGCCAATGGCCCTGCAGACGCCAGCCCAGCGTGCTCACCAGGGCATCCCGCTGCTGGCGCCCGAACCACATGGAGCTGCTGTCGTTGCCGCTCTCGTGATAGCCGGCGACCTTGGCGGTATCCCACGCGAAGGTGACGAACGGGCCGGTACTCAATTCGTTGAAATCAAACCACCATCCGCCGGTGACGCCGCCGCCAAGATGGCTGCCATCGGTCTTGCCGCTCTCCGTGCGCTGCATGGCGCCGACGGCGAAGCGACGCTCGACATCCTTGAAGTTGGATTGACCGAAGTTTGCGTAGCCGCCGAGGTAGCCGCCGCCGACGTGATAGGTCACGTAGCCGAGGCCGCTGATGTCCTGCATCTTGTAGCCACCACCGCCGGCAAAATCGGCGGTGTTCTGACCGACACCGAGCGCCATGCCAACGGACAAGCTGTCGGTAGCGCGCACGTCAGCGCCCACGGTGAAGTTGAAATTGTCGCTGACGGTGCGTGGCGACGAGCTGCTGCCATCGAAAGTCTGGCGCGCATAGTCGATATTGACGAACGCGCGCGTTTCGCCGGCTTTGCTGTCAAGCAACATCTGGCGGCGAACTGCCCGTGCTTGAGCGGTGGTGGAGGCCAGCGGTGCTTCGCCGAGCAGGGAAATATGTTCCGGTGCACGGATGATGGACATCACGTAGTCGCCAAGCATGGCGTGCGCGGCGGTGGTCGGGTGTACGCCGTCGGCAAACAGGTAGGTCTGATCCGTGCCCGGGGCGTAAGTGAACGGCAGCCCCGAACCCTGCGGCCCGCACTGGACCGAGCTGGAGCCAGCGCCGCAAGCCGGGTTGGTCACGTTGGTGAAACCGTAGGCGGATGGATTGGCGATCGCCTCGGAGAGCAGCCCGAAGGCATCCACCGGGATGATGCCGGTTTGCATCTGACCAAGGCCGGCGTTGAGCTGACCGTTGAAGATCAGGCTCAGGCCAGTCAACGATGAGGCACCGGCCGGTCCCTGCGCAGTGGCGGAAGGAGTCGTGCCGATATTGGGCAAGTTGAAGACGAGGATATTTTTCACCCCGGCCGCCTGCAGTTGCGCGATCAGCTTCACTTCTTGTTGGGCGGCAGCGCCAACTGCCGCCTGGGCCTGTTCGGCAGTCATCAGGGAAGACACCCCGGCGCCGGCCTGCACTTGCTGAACCACCGCAGCGGTCACTGCCTGCGTGATCTGTGGAACGAGAGCGTCGATCTGGGCCTGAGGTAGCCCGAGCCCTTGCAGGTGCGCAATCTGCGCAGCAACATTCTGCGAAATCAATTGCTGCGCGACGGCGGCGGCCCCGGCCGAAGTGGCAGCGTAGAAGATATCGTTTGCGCCGCCCCAGATTGAGTACAGGGCGTTGCCGTCAACCGTGCCACCAGCCAGATAGGCACCAACTTGAGCGGTGAGGGTCGGCACGGCGGCCGGTGTGCCAGGCGAGTTGGTGAGTACGCCGGCACCGCCCCAGGCAAAGTCCGTTCCACCGAGCAACGAAGGCTGCAGCGCAAAGCCAAACTCATGGGCCACGTTCTCAATCCCGACGGTGCCTGGATTGGTCGTGAAGCGCAGCGGCGGCTGAACTGCGGGCGCCGTGGCCAGCGAGATGTTGCCATCGTCACTGAGGCTGTCGCCGAACACGATGACTTGCGAGAAGTTGGCTGCGGCAGCACTGGCGCTATACAACAATGCTGCGGTGATGGCGCCGACGAGGTGACGGGTGCGAAGCATGGACGGACTCCTGGGCCGCTCGGGGCCTTGTTAATTGTTGGTTACGTTAGTGCACTCCATACGGAAGCGCATGCTGCAATGCAGCGTCGATTGACAAGCCGCCTTCAAGGTTTTCTGGCGCGTGCCAGGGCATCGGCCAACACGCTGTTTGTCGGCGTGGTTGCGGGCTTTGCGGCGGGTGTGAGTTTATTTTCGCCAGCTTGTCCGCGCTGGCGAGTCGGTCGTGCGGCGTCCGCGGGTTTGGCGGTACTGACGTGGCTGCGGCGCGCGGTGCCGGGCTCATCGTCCAGGCGCATGCTCAAGGCGATGCGCTGGCGCGGCAAGTCCACCTCCAGCACCTTGACCTTGACGATCTCGCCGGTCTTCACCGCGTCGTGCGGGTCTTTCACAAACGTGTGCGACAGCGCCGATACATGTACCAACCCATCCTGATGCACGCCGATATCCACGAAGGCGCCAAACGCGGCGACGTTGGTGACCCGGCCTTCCAGCACCATACCCGGCTTGAGATCTTTCATGGCGCCGACGCCTTCGGCGAACGCGACGGCGACAAACTTCGGGCGCGGATCGCGGCCGGGTTTCTCCATCTCTCTCAGGATGTCGCGCACCGTGGGCAGGCCAAACTTCGTGTCAATGAATTGCTCCGGCTGCAGACCGCGCAGGAAAGCCGTGTCGCCGATCAGGCTGCGCACCTCGCGACCACACTGCGCGATGATGCGTTCCACCACCGGATAGGCTTCCGGGTGCACCGCGCTGGCGTCCAGCGGATTGTCGCCCGCGGCAACGCGCAGGAAACCTGCGCATTGCTCAAAGGCCTTGTCGCCAAGGCGAGGCACTTTCAGCAACGCCTTGCGGTTGGCAAAAGGCCCGTTGCTGTCACGGTATTTCACGACGTTCTCGGCGACGCTGGCGCTCAGTCCCGCGACGCGGCTCAACAATGGCGCCGATGCCGTGTTGACGTCTACGCCGACGGCATTGACGCAATCCTCGACACGTGCGTCCAGGGCGTGCGCGAGTTTGATCTGATTCACATCGTGCTGGTATTGGCCCACGCCAATTGCCTTCGGTTCGATCTTCACCAACTCCGCCAGCGGGTCTTGCAACCGGCGGGCGATCGATACCGCCCCACGCAAGGTGACATCCAGTTGCGGAAATTCCTTTGCGGCGAGTTCGGACGCGGAATAGATTGACGCGCCGGCTTCGCTGACCACCACCTTCCCCAGCTTCAGGTCAGCATGTTTCTTCATTAGCTCCGCAGCGAGCTTGTCGGTCTCGCGTGAAGCAGTACCGTTGCCGATGGCGATCAGGTCCACACCATGCTGGCGACTCAGCTTGGCCAGTTGGGCGATGGATGCGTCCCATTGCTTGCGGGGTTCGTGCGGATAAATGACGTCCGTAGCCAGCAGTTTGCCAGTGGCATCGACCACGGCCACTTTCACCCCCGTGCGAATACCCGGGTCCAGGCCCATCACCGTCTTCGCCCCGGCCGGGGCTGCCAGCAACAGATCTTTCAGGTTGTCGCCAAACACACGAATGGCTTCGTCTTCGGCGCGCTCACGCACGCGACCGAACAAATCCAGCGTCAGGTGCAGATGCAATTTGACGCGCCAGGCCATGCGCACGGTTTCGCGCAGCCATGCGTCAGCAGCACGACCACGGTCATGAATGTTGGCGCGAGCGGCCACGCGGCCTTCGGCTTCGGCATGACCCTGTTCGGCATCGACCGCAGGGGTCAACTCCAGCTCCAGCACGCCGGCATTGCGTGCACGCATCAGTGCGAGCAGGCGGTGTGAGGGAATCTTGCTGATCGGTTCGACGTGATCGAAATAATCACGAAACTTTGCACCAGCGGCTTCCTTGCCGGCGACTACTTTGGCGTGGATCTGGCCCTTGGCCCACATCCAGTCGCGCAGTTCGCCGACGAGGGCGGCGTCTTCGGCAATGTTTTCCATCAAGATCGCGCGTGCGCCGTCGAGCGCTGCGCGCACATCGGCGACGCCGTGGTCCGGATCGACAAATGCCGCCGCGGCTGTTTCGGGAGTTTGCGCCGGATCTTCCCGCAGGCCGAGCGCCAGTGGTTCCAGCCCGGCTTCACGCGCGATCTGCGCCTTGGTGCGGCGTTTTGCTTTGTAGGGCAGATACAAGTCTTCCAGGCGTGCCTTGGTATCAGCACAGAGCAGATCGGCTTTCAGCTCTTCGCTCAGCTTGCCTTGCTCCTCAACGCTGGTCAGGATCGTTGCGCGTCGCTCTTCAAGTTCCCGCAGATAGTGCAAGCGTTCTTCCAGCGTGCGCAGTTGCGTGTCGTCCAGAGCACCGGTGATTTCCTTGCGATAGCGCGCGATGAACGGCACCGTCGCGCCACCATCGAGCAGTTCCACGGCCGCGCGCACTTGTTCAGTGCTGGCGGCGATATCGTTGGCAATGCGTTGTTCAATGCTGAGCATGGGTACTGGCGATTCCTTGATGCCGTCGCGTAGCGGAGGGCCGCTGATGATAGCAAGCTCGTTGCGCGCAGCCATGTGGAGCCTGATCCTGCCATCAGCGTCGCGCGCGAGTTCCCGCTGGACACACGGGGCATGCGGCTGATAGACGACCGTGCTGTACAAGTGCAGGAACGATGCGCGCAGTGCCGGATGGACCCACACTCAAGAGCGCTGCAAAGCTGGCAAAGCCGACAAACTCAGTGTGTGCGCGCCGGCCAATTGGCGCGGCGCTCGGGCGAGCGACGCCGGTCAGTGAATTGACGGCGCTCGACAGGCAGGGTACCGGGGCGGGTTGCAGGGTCGGTGGATACGTCGAGCGGTATCGCTTGTCGATGTACCTCACCGATGAAGCGATAGCCAAGGCAGTAGACCGTGGCAATCAGATGCGGGTGCTCGGCAGAATCGCCCAGCGCGCGCCGCAGCTGCGAGATCACCCGGCTGAGTACGCCGGGGGTCACGTTGCGGTGGCCCCACACTGCATCGAGCAGCATATTCTTCTCGATCAGCAGGCCGGCGTTTTCCACCATCATGACCAGTACGGCGTACGCCTTTGGTTCCAGAAGTATGGGACATTCGGCACGCTCCAGCCGGTGTGCGACGGGCTCGAGCAGAATGTCCTCGCACAGGTAAATCCAACAGTCCAACGGTTTGAACCACGTCGTTGAGATGTTCATGCGCGTGACCCGTTGCGTCACCCCGTGCGGTCGAAGTATACGCTCCGCTACCAAGCGATGTCAGTTTGCGGCCAATGGGAAAAGGTCGGTGGCTGTGTTGCTTTGCAGCGGACCCTTCGCATTTGACGTGATGCGCTCTTGCCAGCTTGCCCGTGAGCGGCCACAGAGTCTGTAGCGCGCATGGTTGGTGCTGGCGGCGATGAAGGCGGTCCCGCACGGTCCGAAAAGGTCTTTGGCGGGCCTGCATGCGCGTGGGCCTCCGCACCGTATGGCGGTCTGTGTTTCGCCATTGAATCCATCGGGAATCCTCAGCTTCCCCTCGACGTTTCCCCGCAGATCCGTCATGCAGCACGCGAGATACAAGCCTACCCTCGGACAAGAGACAAGTGTTCGTGTGCAGAACCCGGTCACTGGCTTGGTTACTGCTTGGAACGGCTTGTTCACCCCGCCCGCGTCGGCGTTGCGACTGCCGCTGAACGCGTCGCCGCTTTGGGTTCGCGATTCGGCGCGCCTCGTTAGGGACTGCACGACCATACAACCGCTGGAGGATCGCCATGTTCATTGAACTTGCCAACTACCCGCTGCCGCTGAAGTTGGGACACGCAACCGTGGCGCTGCAGCGTCGTCATTACGCCGGCCCCGTCGATCTTCGCAGTTCGGCGTTCGCCAGCTTCACTCAGGTTGTCGAAGAGTTGCTTCAGGCGCCTGCCGAGATGGACGCCGATCAGCTCGCCTGCAGCGCCCGCTCGCTGATGGATCGTTACCCTGGCCGGCACAGCGTGCCGTGCATCAGCGCGCGCATGCGCCTCATCGTGGCACTGCGGGCGTTGATCACCGAGTCCAGTTGGGAATTGCCGCCAGAGGCCGCCACGCTGATCCATCGCGTGCTGGCCTATCACGACAGGTCGGAGCATTTGATTCCGACCGGTCTGCCGGTACTTGGCCACCTGGACGATGCAGTCCTGGTCGACGCGGTCTGGCCGCGCATCAGGGATGACATGCAGGAGTACATGGACTTTCGCCGCCTGCGTCGCATCGAGGCCGAATTGGGCGGCGTGAGACCGTCCCGCCTGCCGTTCAGCCGCCAGGACTGGCTGGTATCGCGCGAGGTCGAGCACAAACTGCGCGCGCAGTTTCACCGCAGTGGTCTCGGCCGGTACACCAGTGGGGTGGCCGATGCGCCGCGCTTCACGGTGCATTGAATGCGTGCAGGTGCCACGGAAGATGGCCACGTTGCGCATGGTGGCGCAGTCACGCAGTTGCGCGGTCAGCATTGGCTGCACATGAGGAGGATGGCTGGGCGCGCTGCTCGTCCAGCCAGCGTGTCAGGGTTGCCGTCGGTTCCACCAACACGGAATGCCCCCCGCGTTCCAGATCGTGAGCGCCAGGTTCGAGGACGCCATCCTCGGATTGAGCAATCCATCGGGCGCAAGCTGCCGGCGGCCCCGTTGCGGTGGTCGGGTCTGCTCCGTCTGGTGGAGCTCCCGGTATTTCGCGGCACGCGCTTGTGCACGTGAATTGACGTCGTCGGCGAACGGCGTTGCGCTCGTGACGCCCAGCGTGGAGTTCTTGCCGACGCGGATTCCCGGCGACGCGGAAACATGCGTGGTCCACGACGTTTCAGTCCATGCTGGCGCCGTGGCGGCGTGCCGTTTTCATGGTCTGCGACCTCGGCGTTTCATGGTCGAATTCGTCCAATACTATCAGCCTTTCCTGCGAATTCTCCGCAGATCCATCATGCATCGCCCAAGGCGGCGGCCTATGGTAAGGCAACGGACATTCCGTCCGTCGAGAGAATCCCATGAAACGTCTGATCGTTGCCGCGACCGTTGCTGTGGGTCTTGTCTGTGCCAGCAGCGCCAACGCCGCCAAATACGATACATACACTGCCAACTTGAATTTCGGCTATCGATTGATGGTCTTTGTCGGCCACACGCCCGCCGAATACGCCAATGCGGAGCGGGCGGCCGGGAATTGGGAGGGGCGGCGTCACGTGGGACTGGGGGCACAGACCATTGCCGCCGTGGCTGTCGACGAATCTGCCGGCGTGGCGAAACAGATCCGTTGGGTCGGCCCTGATAACGCAGTTGCCCTCGTCGACATCCATTGACTTCAACCCGCTGGGCGCCCGATCAAGGACTGTCGGCAGGTGCCGGCAGCTCTCAATGTTGGCGATCAGGCGCTGAACGAACCGCTGTTTGGCTGACCGGGTTTGTCGGCAGGAGTGCTGTTGAACTGACTGGCACGACCATTGAGTACCAACGTGCCGGCGAGCATGTCGTGCAAACCTTGCTTGCGCTCGGTCCAGGCGACCATCAGAAAGCCGATGCAAACGATGATTGCGCTGAGAAACTTGGCCAGGTAGCGCCCGAGTGCGCGCGGCAGACTGATGCGATCACCGTGCAGGTCGGTGACGCGGATGCCAAGCACCAGCTTGCCGATGCTGGCTTGCCAGACGGAGCTTTCCATCAGTGCAAAGTACAGCCAGACCACGAGGCTGGTGAGCAACAGCGCAGGCCACATGCTGTGCATGTACACCTCGACCGAGGCGAGGAGCATCTGTGGGTCACCGGCGGCATTCTTTTGTGCTTCCTCCATCGCGGCGGTCGCGGCAGTGGCACCGAGCATCGAGCCGATCAACTTGCTGGGAATGAGCAGCACGATATAGTCAATGACGTAGGCAGCGACGCGCTTCCAGAAGCCGGCGTAGTCTTCGAGCGCCGCCGTGGTGGTTTGTGGCAGCGGCGTGGAGCCAGGCGGGACCGTGCCGGTCGCGGCAGACGCACTGACCACGGCGTCGGGAAGCAGCACGGACAGCGGTTGCCAATCAGCCAGACCTTCATACCAACCCAGATCGGAGCCACTCATCTTTCCGCTGTGCAGCCACTCGCGGACGTCGGCTTCCTTGTAGGGACCATGGCGCTCACCGTCGCGGCCAATCCAGATTTCCATGGTGTGTCCCTCGATTGTGGGTGTGGGCTCGCTGGGGCCCATGATGCCACGCACTCAGGCACTGGAGCGCGGAGACCGTGTAACAAGGGTGCTGGCTGGTGGCCTTGGTGCGACTATGCGGCGCGGCGCTGCAGATGCACCAGCAGCAAAGAGATTGCCGCCGGGGTGACGCCGCTGATGCGGGCGGCCTGCCCCAGCGTCGCTGGCAGGGTGCGCTTTAGTTTAAGCAGGACCTCAGCCGACAGCCCACGCACATTGTCGTAGTCGAAGTTGGTTGGTATGGCCGTGTGTTCATGGCGTCGTCGGCGTTCGATTTCGTCGCGCTGACGTTGCAGATAGCCGGCGTACTTGATCTGCACCTCTACTTGCGCGGCTACGTCACTGCGCGTCACCGCTGGCCCGAACCCGCTCACTGCCGTGAGCGCGGCGTAACTGATTTCCGGCCGCCGCAACAACTCGGTTGCGTTCGTCTCGTGACCTACGGCAATCCCGAGGTCGTGCGCGACGGACGTGCCCAGCGCGTTCGCCGGGGTAGCCCACAACGCGTGCAGGCGCTGCAGCTCAAGCTCGACGGCATCGCGCTTCGCACGCATGGCGTCGTAGCGCTTCGAGGGCACCACCCCCAACTGGAAGCCGGTCTCGCTCAAGCGCAGATCGGCGTTGTCCTCGCGCAAGTGCAGGCGGTATTCGGCGCGAGAGGTGAACATGCGGTACGGCTCGAGCGTACCGTTGGTAGTGAGGTCATCGATCAGCACACCAATGTATGCCTCGTCCCGTCGCGGGTACCACGGAGCTTGCCCAAGAACCGCACGCGCGGCGTTCAAGCCGGCGATCAGACCTTGTGCGGCTGCTTCCTCGTAGCCGGTGGTGCCGTTGATCTGGCCGGCGAAATACAGGCCGCCGAGCGCTTTGGTTTCCAACCACGGGTGCAATCCGCGCGGGTCAAAGAAGTCGTACTCGATGGCGTAGCCCGGCCGCGTGATATGCGCATGCTCGAAGCCCTTGATTGATTGCACCAGCGCAAGCTGCACGTCAAACGGTAGTGAGGTTGAAACGCCGTTCGGGTAAATCTCGAACGTGTCGAGTCCTTCCGGCTCGATGAAGACCTGATGGCTGGTCTTCTCCGCAAAGCGCACCACCTTGTCTTCGATGGAAGGGCAGTAGCGCGGACCAATACCTTCAATCTGTCCGGTGTACAACGGCGAACGATCCAGGCCACCGCGGATGATATCGTGGGTGCGCGCGTTGGTGTGCGTGATCCAGCAGCTCGTTTGTTGCGGATGTTCCTCGGTGCTGCCCAGATACGAAAACACCGGCATTGGCGTATCGCCCTGCTGTTCTTCCAGAGCGCTGAAGTCGATGCTGCGCCGGTCGATGCGCGGGGGCGTGCCGGTCTTCAGACGGTTGGCGGCGATTGGCAACTCGCGCAGTTTGATGGCCAGTGCGGTGGCGGGCGGATCGCCGGCGCGACCCCCGGCATAGTGCGCCTGGCCAATGTGGATCTTGCCGGCGAGGAACGTGCCGACGGTGAGCACCACCGTGCGGGCGTGGAAGCTCAGGCCCATCTGCGTCTCCACGCCGGTGACGCAACCGCGCTCGATGATCAGGTCATCCACCGCCTGCTGGAACAGTTGCAGGTTTGGCTGCGTCTCCACGGCGTGACGGATTGCTGCCTTGTACAGGTTGCGGTCGGCCTGACAACGCGTCGCGCGCACCGCCGGACCCTTGGACTGATTCAGGGTGCGCCATTGGATACCACCCAGGTCGGCTGCATGCGCCATCGCACCGCCGAGTGCATCGATCTCCTTGACCAGATGACCCTTGCCGATACCGCCGATGGCCGGATTGCAACTCATCTGCCCGACCGTTTCCACGTTGTGCGTCAACAATAGCGTTCGTGCGCCGCAGCGCGCAGCGGCCAGCGCGGCCTCGGTGCCAGCGTGCCCGCCACCGATCACGATGACGTCGTAGGAGGTTGGATGAACCATGGACGGGCCTTGTTTGGGCGGAGCACAGCAGAGGACCGCTCATGGTAACGCGATCGCACGGCGTCGACGTTTGGCCGCGACGGTTCGATGTCGGGTGTCCACGCGCGCCATGCCGCGATGGAATGCAGCGCCTGGTTTTTGCCGCAATTGTCCGGGCAGCTGGGTTCAAGGTAAGCGTGGAGATCGGACGCGGCGGGATCTATCGCACACCCTCGAGGCAGTCGGACAGTGGCGTCGACTGCCGTGGGTTGCGCATGTGGCAAGGAACGGCCTCAAAGACAAAACCCCACGGCGCCTGCAATAGGGTCTTGGCTCAGTAAGATCTGGCGTCCGGCGGCCTCTCAGAACAGGGGGGGAGTCCAGGATGACCGTATGCCGGACGCCAGAAGTCGAAATCACCAGCTGACTTCGCGAGAACAGCAAGCTCGCCGCCAAATCGGGGGTTGATGATCCCGGTGAAGCCGTGAACCTGGGGTGACGATTTGCGAGTTTTCTGTCGACACGCGGCAGCAGATGCCGTTTTACGTCAGCAAGGCCTGGCCGCACGCGGTGGCGGCTGCCGATGCACACCGATGGCACGCCGATTGCTTTCCCAAGTTTATGAAACGAGGACTTGGGGAGGGCAATATGGAAATGGATCTGGAAACGTTCTATCAGCACCACGACTTGCTGGTGGAATTGGGCAAGGTGGAAATGGCCATGGAGCGCCTTGACGCGCGCGCTGAACATGAACGGGACGCGCTGCAGCCGGTACTGGCGTCACGTCTGAACCGTCTGCGCGAAGAGCTGGTCCATCTGGCGGCGTGAGCGTGAGCAGCTGGCCTGGGGTAGCAACGCCAGCGCTGTGTACAGATTGTCTCGCGTGTGAGGGTGATGCGCCGATCCGCCCTGCGCGTGGCGGCCGGGTGCAGAAATTTGGTGTGCTGAGTCAGTGTTGCCGCACGCGCTTGAGGATTTCAGTCAGATTGGGTGACAGTTTCGCGCTCTCTGCCAACGTGTTTAGAGCAACCTGAGCCGCATTGCGCCGCTGCGGTTCCAGACGCTGCCAGCCATTGAATGCGGTGGCCAGACGCGCGGAAATCTGCGGGTTGATCGCGTCCAGCGATTCCAGCCATGCGGTGACCTGTCTGTAGCCGGCACCATCCGCGCGATGAAACCCGCTGGGGTTGCTGCGCATGAAGGCGCCGAGCAACGCGTTCACGCGATTTGGATTCGTCCAGCCGAAACTCGGGTCGCGTTCCAGTGCGAGCACCCGCTTGAGCGCCGACTCGCCGGGCAATTGCGCCTGCAACGTGAACCACTTGTCCAGGGCGAGGGGGTCATGTTCGTGACGTGCGCGGAACTGTGCCAGCATCGGTGCGGCGGCGTCGAGGTCGCTGCGCGCAAGCACACTCAACGCCGCGAGACGATCGGTCATGCCCGCAGCGTGGGAAAATTGCGCCGCGGCCAGTGGCCATGCACGCGACCGGTCCACCAAGGCGAGCAGGGCCAGAACGCGGTGTTTGAGTCGACGCCGACCCTGACTGAGCGCATCCAGCGCCGTGTCCGAGTCTGCAGCCAGTACCTGGTAGCGCTGCTCCAGCGCGGCCGCTCCCAGCGCCGTGGCCAGTTGCTGCAGCAACTTTTGCCGCAGGTCGTGGATGCGCTGCGGATCCACCGGAGTTTCGCGTTCAGCCAGCTCTGCTTCAGCCGGCGGTGTCAGCAGCTCGGCAAGCAGAGCAGCGTCCAGCGTGTTCCCGGCGAACAGCCGGCTGAGCGCCGTACACCACGTGCCCAGCGGATGCCCGGCGAGACCGTCGCGTAAATCGTCGTAGGCGCGCCCTGCCAGTTGCTGGCTAGCCGCCCAGCGATTGAAACCGTCCGCATCATGCTCCACCAGCACTGCCAGGTCCGCGGGTGTCGCGGCGTATTCCAGGCTTACTGGCGCGGAAAACCCGCGCAACAGAGAGGGAATCGGGGGACAGGGCACCTGCTCGAAGACAAACGTCTGTTGCGCCGTATCCAGGAGGACAACCTGTTCGTTGCCGGCCCCCGCCGCCTGGCCATGCATGTGCAGGGGCAGCATGTCGCCATCGGGAGCAAACAGCGCGAGCTTTACCGGAATCGGCAACGGCGCACGCTCCATGTCGGCGCACCCGTCTGGAGCGTGCTGACTGAGCGTGAGCGCATAGGTACCCGCAGCGGCATCGTAGTCACCCTGTGCGCGCACGCGCGGTGTGCCGGCATGGTCGTACCACGCCAGACTGGAACGCAGATCGATGTCGTTCGCGTCGCCCAGCGCGGCAATGAAATCCTCGAGTGTCGCGGAACTGCCATCGTTGCGCGCGAAGTAGTGATCCATCCCGCGCCGGAAACCTGCCGTACCGAGTCGGCCGGCGAGCATGCGCACCAGCTCGGCACCCTTCTCGTAGATCGTGGCGGTGTAGAAATTGTTGATCTCGCTGTATTGCGCCGGGCGCACAGGGTGGGCGAGCGGGCCGGCGTCTTCGGGAAACTGGACGCGGCGCAGCGTAGACACGTCCTCGATGCGCTTGAGTGACGCGGAGTTCATGGCGGCGGCAAAGCTTTGTTCGCGAAATACGGTAAGACCTTCCTTGAGGGACAACTGGAACCAGTCGCGACAGGTCACGCGGTTCCCGCTCCAATTGTGGAAATACTCGTGGGCGACGACGGATTCGACGCGCCGGTATTCATCGTCTGTGGTGCTGTCCAGATCCGCCAGCAGGCACTTGGTGTTGAAGATGTTGAGACCCTTGTTCTCCATCGCGCCCATGTTGAAATCGTGGGTGGCGACAACGTGGAACACGTCAAGGTCGTAATTGCGCCCATAGGTTTGTTCGTCCCAGCGCATCGCACGCTCAAGCGCGTCAAGCGCGTAATGGCAGCGCTCGATGGCGTCCGCTTGCGCCCAGATCTTGATCTGCACCGCGCGACCGTCGGCGGTGACATAGTCGCGGTCGATGTGCTCCAGGTGGCCGGCGACCAGCGCAAACAAATAGCTGGGTTTGCGGTGCGGATCGACAAACCGCGCCCAATGCCGACCATCAGCCAGTTCGCCACTGCCGTCCGGGTTGCCACCGGCCAGCAATACCGGAAAGCGCGCGCGATCGGCGCGCAGGGTCACGGTATAGCGGGACTGTACGTCGGGGCGATCGGGAAAATACGTGATGTGGCGGAAGCCTTGCGCCTCGCACTGGGTCAACAGGAATCCGGCATCGCGGCTGCCCGAAAGATACAACCCTTCCAGTGCCGTGTTCGCCGCGGGCTGCAGGCGCACGCGGGTTTCCAGCACACTGCCATCGTGCGCGCCGCGGATTTCCAGCAGCTTGTCGTATACGTCATATGCGCTGGCTGGCAGCGCCTGACCATCGAGCGTTATCGCCAGCAACTCGAGATTTTCACCATCCAGTTGCAGTGGCGCATCGGCGTCCGTGCAGCGCAGCACCATGCGCGCTGCCAGTTCGGTACGGTCAATGCCGAGGTCGAAATCCAGCGCTACCGTATCGACGTGCCATGCCGGCGCGCAATAATCAGCCAGACGTACGAGTTGTGCAGCACCTTTCACTTGTGTGTCCCTCTGTACTCGAGTGCCAGGAAAGTGCAAAGGCTAGCACGCACCGGTTTGCCGCCGTTCGGCGCGCGCGCGTCAATAATGCCCCCCGAGGAGATCCAGCATGTCGAAATATACCGCCACCCAGACGCGACTCGGGACGCAGCCGATCGTCGTGCTGCGTGACACCGTCGCGGGGCGCGAAGTGCGCATCGCATGTCATGGTGCGGCATTGCTCAGCTATACGCTGCGAGTGGCAGATGGGACGCAGCGCGATGTCGCCGCCGGGCATCGTAACGATACGGAGATTGCCGAGCATCCCGGTTCACGCTTCGCGATCATGGCGCCGTTTGCCGGACGCATTGCGGATGCGCGCTACAGTTTTGCCGGTCACGCGCAGGATCTGCAGCCGGGCGTGAGTGGAGCCGAGCGTGGGATTCGCCACGGCTTCGTGCGCGATGCGGATTTTTCCATTGTCGTCCTGGCCGCGGATGAAGACAGTGCGCAAGTGACCCTGGGCACGTCGGCGATCCGTCCGCGGCCGGGTTATCCACACGCCATCGACTTGCGTGTCACGTTCACTCTGGATGCCGGCGGCATCACGCTCGAAGCGCTGATGCGCAACGTTGGCAGCGATGCGGCGCCGTGCTTCTTCGGTTGGCATCCGTATTTTGTCGTTGGCGACGGCGCCGTGGATGGTTGGGAGTTGCAGATTCCGGCACAGTCGCTGATCCGCACCGGTGCCGACCTGATCGCCCTCGCTGGCGAACAGGCTTACGTGCCACTGGACGACGCCCCCGCGCTGGATTTCCGCGCGCCGCGCGCGATCGGCACGAGCATCCTTGACCAGGGTTATACCGATCTCGCAGCGGACGTTGATGGCCGTATCCGCACGCATCTGCGCGACCCGGTCGGTGGCGTGGAATTGTCGTTGTGGCAAGAACATGGCGTGCTGCACGCGTTCACCGCTGACACCGTGGCGCGCGGCGTGCGTCGCGCCGTTGCCCTGGAGCCGATGGAATGCATGGCCGATGCATTCAACCGGCCGGAGTGTGCCGCGGCTATTCGTTTGGAGCCGGGGGCACAGCGACGCTTCCGCTGTGGCGTGGAGGTGACGCGATCATGAGTACTTCACTGGCCGGTTTGCCGAGCGTTGAGGACATCCGCGCTGCAGCGGCGCGTATTGCCCCACACGCCACGGTCACGCCGGTGTTGCGCAATGACATGCTCGATGCATTGAGTGGCGCGCACTTGTATTTCAAATGCGAGAACCTGCAGCGCGGGGGCGCCTTCAAGTTTCGCGGCGCATGCAATGCGGTATGGGCGCTGAGTGACGAGCAGGCCGCGCGCGGCGTAGTCACGCATTCCTCCGGCAACCACGGCAACGCGCTGGCGCTGGCTGCCGCTACGCGTGGAGTGACTGCACACGTCGTGGTTCCCGCAGGAGCGGTCCAGACCAAGGTCGCGGCCATCGAGCGCGCTGGCGCAGTGTTGCACCGCTGCGCACCGACGCAGGCCGCGCGCGAAGCCATGTGCGCGCAGTTACAGCGTGATACCGGTGCCGTATTGGTGCATCCGTACGCCGACATGCAGGTGATGGCCGGACAGGGCACGCTTGCGTTGGAGTTGTTACGTCAGATGCCGGGGCTGGATACGTTGATCACGCCGGTTGGCGGCGGTGGCCTGGCCAGCGGTGTGGCGATTGCCGCGCATGCGCTGCAGCCGGAGCTGGTGTTGTTCGCGGCCGAGCCGCAAGGTGCGGACGACGCCGCGCAATCATTGGTGCACGGCGTACGCGTTACCACGGTCGTTCCCGACACTTTGTGCGATGGTTTGCGTGCCTTGGTGGGCGAACCCAATCTCGTGGCATTGCGTGCTCACGATGTCGCGGTGATCACGGTCAGTGATGTGGAAACCATCGCCGCGATGCGCTTGGTGTGGACGGAGTTGAAGCAAATCGTGGAGCTGTCCAGCGCGACAGTGCTGGCGGCGCTACTGAAATACCCGCACCGGTTTGCCGGCAAACACATTGGCGTGGTACTCACCGGCGGCAATGTAGATCTTGATACGCTGCCGTGGTGACGCGTGGCTGCGCGCTCAACTCCGGCGTCGCGCACCGACGCCGCTGATCGCGATCAGACCCAGCAGCACCAGCACAATACCGAACAATTCCATCGCCGAGGGTTGCTCGCTCAGCAGCCACCAGGCCAGCAACACGCTGGTGACCGGCACGCCGAGACTGGACACGCTGGCTACCGTGGTCGAGAGACGTTGCAGCATGATCGACCATAGCCACCAGGCCAGGCTCGATGCCAGTACTGCGGTGTACGCCAGCGCGGCAATGAGTTGCCAGTTCCACACCATCGTGCGCTGCGGTACTGCCAGTGCCACCACGCCCAGCACGGCCGCACCGATCAGCATCTGCCATGCCGTGAGATTCAGCACGTCAGGGGTGTGGCGCTGAAACATGCGCTTGGTCAGCACCGTGCCGCCGGCCCACGCGGCGCCGCCGGCAATCGCCAGCGAGGTGCTCAGTACACTGCCCATCGTGTGCCACGGCTCGATGATGCACAGCAGCCCGGCCGCCGCCAGTGCCAATCCCAGCCAATGGCGCGGTGTAGGTTTGTCCCCGAGCAGCAGCCACGCCAGCAGCACTGCCCAGAATGGCATGGTGTAGGCCAGCAGCGCCACGCGACCAGCGCCACCGCTGATCAACGCCCACTGTTCCAGAGCCTGGAACGCCGTGGTTTGGCATAACCCGATGAACACTGTAGGCAGCAATGGCGGCGGCCGCAGTGACTTCCCGCTGAGCAGCAATGCCGCAAACAAGACCCCCGCGCCGAGCCCGAAACGCAACGCCGCAAAGTCCAGTGGCCCGGCGTAGGCCATCGCCTGCTTCATCACCACCCAGCTATACGCCCAGATGAGAATAGTGACGCCGAGCGCCAGCAGCGAGCCGTGCTGGGGTGAGAGGGGAGCTGGCATGGGGCCCAACGGCACGAAAGGGGTCCAGTCTAGCTGCGTGTGTGGCCGTGCGTGGGTACCATCACTGGTCATCCCCCACTTGTGCAGACCCATGCCCGCAACCGTTGAGCAATCCCGCTGTGACTGGGCCCGTACAGATCCCCTGTTGCAGGCCTACCACGACCAGGAATGGGGTGCACCCCTTCACGATGATCAACGCTTGTTTGAATTCATCGTCCTGGAGGGCGCGCAGGCCGGCCTGTCCTGGCGCACCGTGCTGGCGAAGCGCGAGCGTTACCGCCAGGTGTTTCATCAGTTTGACATTGCCCACGTGGCGGCAATGACTGATCAAGCGATGGAACAACTGCTGCTTGATCCGGGGATCATCCGTAATCGATTGAAAGTCACCGCGGCACGTGGCAATGCGCTGGCGGCACTGGATGTCATCGCGGAGTTCGGCAGTCTGGACGGCTATCTATGGTCATTCGTTTCCGGCCGGCCGCTGGTCAACCATTGGCGCAACGCCAGCGAAGTACCCGCCAGTACGGACTTGTCCGACGCCATGAGCAAGGCCTTGAAGAGACGCGGCTTCCGGTTTGTCGGCACTACCATCTGCTACGCGTTGATGCAGGCCACCGGAATGGTCAACGATCATCTGCTCGGCTGTTTTCGGCATGCGGAATGTGTGCAGGAAACACCTGCCGCCAACTGGTGATCGACTGTCCGTGGCTTTTTGGCAACGTTGATGCCAGTGAAGCGCTCTGCGCTGTGTCACTGGTGTATGGCGTATCGCCAAACCAGTGCCATCGCGTGACAGGTGGGAGTGGCCGTTGCGCGTCGCCCGGCCTGCTTCGTGTGGCGCGGATGTAAACTGGCGAGTGCGACTCTTCCGGGCCGCGCCCAATGGAAGTGAGCATCGCATGCCGCAATCCCGACTTCATCGCAGCACCGCCAGGACCTGGCCGGCGGTAGCCGGCGCTGCACTGCGCGTGGCGTTTGGCGTGGTTTGGGCCGTCGGCGCCGCATTGACGTGGGCGCCGGATTTTGCCGTGCACTACGTCGGTTACCTGCACAATGCAGCGCAGGGTCAACCCGAGTGGTTGGCCGGCTGGTTCGCCATGTGGATCGGCTTGGTGACACCGCACGCCGTCCTGTTTACCTGGCTTACCCGAATCATTGAAACCACGATCGCGCTGGCGCTGCTCACCGGATTCGCGCGCAAGACCTTGTACATCGCCGGTGCGCTGTTCAGCCTGTTGGTGTGGAGCACGGCCGAGGGCTTTGGTGGCCCCTACACCGTCGGTGCGAACAACATGGGCACGGCGATCAGTTACGTGCTGATCTTCGTGGCCCTGATCGCGATCAACAGCCGCGGTCGCAGTCCGTACAGTCTGGATTTCTTCATTGAAAAGCGCTGGCCATGGTGGCGCCATGTTGCTGAATTCGGCAGCAGGGAAACGCTTGCGCCGGAGCCGCAAAGGTTGCCGTGGAGCGTACAGATTCCGGCCATGCTCGGCGTCGTGGTGTTGGTCGTGCTGCTCATTGGAGGGCTGCACAGCTCGCTGAACGTCAAGTCGGCATCGCCGGCGGCTGCTGCTGCCGCGGTTTCACCGCTCATGTTGGCCTCCGGTACACCGATTGCCGCACCACGCGACGCCCGCTTGCCGCCTCTCATCGGCACTGGCGACAGCGTCGATGTCCATCTGGTGTCTTCTGACGAAAAGGTGGCGATCGCCAGTGGCGTCGATTATCAGGCGTGGACGTTTGGCGGCACCGTGCCGGGTCCGATCATTCACGTGCGTCAGGGACAGACGGTCAACGTGACGTACACCAACCACGGCACGATGCAGCATTCCATCGATTTCCACGCGGCGATGACGCCGCCCAGCCTGCACTACGTGGAAATCCAGCCCGGCCAGACGATCAAATTTTCCTTCGTGGCGCGGGTACCTGGCGCCTTCCTGTATCACTGCGGCACGCCGCCAGTGCTGCTGCACATCGCCAATGGTATGTACGGTGCGTTGATCGTGGACCCGGCGACGCCATTGCCGCCAGCCGCCCAGAGCTACGTGATTGTCCAGAGCGAGTGGTACACGCAGCAGGTGGCGGACCGCTTGATGGGAGGCAATTATGAAGAGATGTTGCACGGGCGCCCTGATGAAGTCGTCTTCAACGGCGCGGCGTTCCAGTACCGCGACCATCCGCTGACGGCTACGGCCAACGAGCGTGTTCGGCTCTACGTCATCAATGCAGGGCCCAACGTCACCAGCTCATTCCACGTCATTGGCGGCATTTTCGACAAGGTTTATCCAAGCGGTGACACCACGCAGGCGTTGAGCGGCGTCTCCACTTATTCCATCGGGCCAGGTGCGGGCACGGTGTTCGACGTGGTGCTTGCCGAACCGGGTGACTATCCGTTCGTGGATCACGACATGTCGCACGCGATGGTCGGCGCCATCGGGGTGCTGCAAGTGCCTGGTGACGCCGGCGCGCCGGTCAAGCCTGATATTTCTGAAGCAACCCCGACGGCGCCCGCCGTCGATATGGTGGCCGCGTCTGCTGCACTTGGTCCCTACCAATTCGACGCGGCCAAGGGTGCGGCGCTGTATACCGCCAACTGTGCGGCCTGCCATCAGGCCACGGGACAAGGCGTACCGGGCGCGTTCCCATCGCTCAAACGCAATATCGCCGTGCTGGATCCCAATCCGGCCAAGCACATCGATGTCGTGCTGAACGGGCTGCACGGCCAGGACGTTGGCGGTACCGTATATGCCACGGTGATGCCGCCGTTCGGGACGTTGTTGAATGATGCGCAGGTTGCCGACATCGTCAACCACGAGCGCACGTCCTGGGACAACAAAGGCAAGCCGATCACGTCCAGCGAGGTACAGGCGGAGCGGGCGCGCGGCGCTGCTGCGGCGCCAGTGAAGCCGTGACGGTCATTGGCGCGGGCCTCACGGCGATGGCTGCCGCGAGGTGACCGCCGCAAAGGCTGTCGTAACGCGTTCGGCCGGCTGCTCGAGAGCCAGCCGAACGGCGCGTCGTGCGCGCAATCACGCGGTCGCATTCATGCCCGCTGCCCTCACGCGCGGTCAATCTTCCCGCCGGGCAAGCTGCAAGCGCTCTGCGCACAACTGGTGTCGGGCATTGAACAACCGGCGAAACGCCAGCAGGATCACGCCCAACGTGCCCAGCGCCGTGGCGGCGGCAATCATGAACATGATCATGATCTGGTAGCGCACGGCGTCGGTAGGCGCGGCGCCGGCCAGCAGTTGGCCGGTCATCATGCCGGGCAGGCTGACCACGCCCATCACCATCATCGAGTTGATGGTCGGGATCATGCCGGTGCGCAGGCTGTCATTGATCAGCGGATGTGCGGCTTCCCACCGCGTGGCGCCAAGTGCCAGATCGCTCTCGATGATGCTGGCGTCGTGCGCGACGCCTTCCATGAACCGGTCCAGCGCCAACGACACGCCGCTCAGGATGTTCCCCAGCACCATGCCGAGCAGTGGAATGGTGTATTGCGGCGCGTACCACGGCGACACGTCGAGGATACCCAGCACGGCAGCGCCGGTGACCACAAATGCGGCGCCCAGCACGGTGATCACGCTGTCCCAGTACACGCCGGCAAAGCGCCGCTTGGTGCGATGTACGGCAGCGATGCCGGCGAGCGCCGACATCACCAGACCAATACCGAGCACCGGCAGTGGGGTCTTCAGTTCGAACACCGATTGCAAGATGAAGCCTACCAGCAGCAACTGCACGACCATGCGCGTGCTGGCCACCAGCAGCGTTTTGCCCAGGCCCAGCCGCAGCCACACGGAAATGGCCACGTTGACCAGGATCAACACCGCCGCGAACACGAGCTGCCAGTTGCTCAGGTTGATGTAATCGGTGTTCATGCCGCGGACTGCAGCGTGAGCAGGCGATCCGTAACCCGCGCCAGTTGCGCCGCGTCGTGACTGGTCCACACGTAGGCGCGGCCCGGTTGCGCACTGATCCAGTTCATGAGCAGTTGTTCGATCGCGCGGACGGTTGCCGCGTCGAGCGACGCGGTCGGTTCATCCAGCAGCAACACCTCGGGCGCAACCAGCAACGCGCGCAACATGGCGACGATTTGCGCCTCACCGCCGGACAGACGTTCCGCGCGCTGGCGCACGAAGCTTGCGTCCCGTCCCACAGCTTGCAGCAACGTACTTACCTGGGCGTCCGGAAAGGCCTGCGCGCGCCGCAGCCGAAACCCGAACGGCGCGCGCAGCGCCGCTTCCACGGTGCCCTCACGCAGCGCCGGTCGCTGCGGCACGTACACCACCCGTGCGCGATACGCCGGTATCGACCACTGGGCCAGCTCCAGGCCGCCGCACACCAGGTTGCCGGACTGCAGCGATTCCAGCGCCGCCAATGTTCGCAGCAGCAGCGTCTTGCCGCTGCCCGATGGCCCGGTAATACCGAGACGCTCGCCGTCGTGCAGGGTCAGGTCGAACCCGCGCCACAGGGTGCGAGCTTCGATGTGGAAGCTCAGATCGCGTGCGCGCAGCAGCTCGCCGTTCGCCGTGAACGCGTGCGGTATGGGATTTGTCGTCTGGGCCAACGTGGTGGGAGGACTGGACATGGGCTACTGGAGAGGGAACGGGAATGTCACGGCACCACCTGGCGCGCGCCGCTGCGTTTGGGGTCGTGCGCTGGCGCAACCGTGAGTATGCAGCCGGTTTACCGCTGCCGGCGTGATCCGCGCAAGCTGTCCACCGCGAAGCTCGCGATCTCCACGCCGCCGGCACGCCGGGCCTGGCCTGGAGGGGCGCCCCAGGCGTGGGCAGTGATTACTTCGCACAGCGCCGGTATGCGCCCGTCGACGCGCATGCTTTCGTAGGCTGCAAGCATGCCTTGGTAGCGTCGCTTGCCGGTGAGGCTGCGTCGACGTGCGTGGTCAGCGTTCGTGGCTCCGAGGCCTTTGAGTTCTTCCAGCAACTTGCGCGGCGCGCTGTAGGTCAGCGAGTAGCGCTGCACATCCAGTACCGGATCACGCAGCCCGGCAGCGAGCACGGCATCGCCAACGTCGTGCATGTCGAGGAAGCGGCCAACGTGCGCCAGCTCGTCCACTTGGGCCCAAGCCGCACGCAGTTCGCGCAAGGTGTCCGGCCCGAGGCTGGAAAATACGAGGATGCCGTCGGGCTTCAGCACGCGTACGCATTCGGCAAACAGCGCCGCCTGGTCGTTGACCCAGGGGAAACACAAGTTGGAGTGCAGGATGTCGACACTGTGATCGGCCAGCGGCAGCGTGCTGGCGTCGCCGGCCACGCGCAGGAACGGTTTGCGCCAGGTGCTGTGTCGACGGGCGGCGTGCAGCATCGGTATTGCCGGGTCGATGGCAATGACTTCGGCCTTGGGATAGCGCGCCTTGAGGAGGGCGGCACCACGGCCGGTACCGGCTCCGATGTCGACGATGCGCTCCGGAGTTCGCAGATAGAACGCCAGGCGCTCCAGCAGAAGTTGCTGCACTTCGCGTTGCAGCGCGTCGTGCTGCTCGTAGCTGGCGGCGGCGCGTGCAAAGTTGTGCTGCACATGGGCGCTATCGAGCAGGAATTCACTCATGGGGGTAGCTCGGCGAGGGTGGTGTCCAGCAAAGGTCGCAGCGCTTGCGCGACAGCATCGGCATGCTCGAAGAACGGTGCGTGACTGGCTTGGTTGATTTCCACGTAGCGCCCGCCACAGCGTGCGGCTGACCATTGCATGGCCTGCGGCGGCACGATTCGGTCACGCCGACCGGCGACCCACACGCTGGATACGGCGAGGTCGGGCAAGGCTGCACGGCGGTCGGTATGCTCGAGGATCGCGATGCCTTCCTGCAACACGCGCAAGTCCGGCTCGCCGCGGGAAAACACCAGCTTGCGCAGCACCCGCAATTCGGCGCGCGGATCAGCGCTGCCCATCACTTCGAGCGCGAGGAAGCGCTCCAGCGTGGCGTGGTAATCGGTTTCCAGGTCGGTGGCCAGTTGGCGCACCAGATGGGCGTCGCTCGCAGATGGCCAGCTTGCGTCGCGCACGAACTTCGGCGTCGCGCAGACCATGCCCAGCGCACGCACCTGCTGCGGCAAATCGATTGCCGCGGTCAGCGCAATCAAGCCACCCAGCGACCACCCGCACCAGATCGCCGGTGGCGTCACCGCCGCAATCGCCGCGGCGCATGCGCGTGGTTCCAGCGAAACCGTGCAGTTGCGCGACAAGCCGTGGCCAGGGAGGTCGACGACATACAGCGTGCATTGCGCGGCGAGTGCGTCGGCCAGCGGACGCATGACCCCGCCGTGCATGGCCCAGCCGTGCAGCAGCACCATCGGCACCGGGCCGTGGCCGAGTGTGTCGACATGCAACGTCATGGCGCGTTGCACGCCGCAAGCGCCGTTTGCGTTCCGGGGTTCACAGCGGAGGACGCCACCTCTGCGTTGTCTGCCGTCGGCGCCAGCACGGCGTTGACCGCTCCACGCTGATCGAACACGAAACAATCGCCGTACCACCCGCTGCCATCGGTATGTGCGAGGTAGCCGAGGATCCCCCCGTCAAGTTGATAGACGTGGGTCAGCCCGAGTTCGCACATGTGCAGTGCGGCTTTCTCGCAGCGGATGCCACCGGTGCAAAACGGCACCACGGTCTTGTCCGCGTAGCGCACGCGATCGGCGGCAATGGCAGCGGGAAAATCCCCGAACCGCGCCAGCGGATAAGTAACGGCGCCGGTGAAGCTGCCCAACGCGGTTTCGTACATGTTGCGGGTATCCAGCAGCACTACTTCGCGGCCCTCGTCGTCGCGTCCGCGACGGATCCAGCGCTGCAATACCGTAGCCGAGACCGTGGGCGCCCGGCCTTGCGTCGGCCTGATCGCAGCCTGACGCATGGTGATGATCTCCCGCTTCAGATGTACGCGCAGGTGGCCGAATGGCACCGTGGTCGAGAGCGATTCAGTCACCTGGATATCGGCAAACCGCGCGTCACTGCGTAACCGCAGCAAAAACGCATCAATCGCGACTCGGGTGCCGGCCAGGAACAGGTTGATCCCTTCGGCCGCCAACAGGATCGTGCCTTGCAACGCCAGTGCGGCACAGGTTGCAAGCAACCGCTCGCGCAGCACGGGCGGGTCACCCAGGCTGACAAATTTGTAGGCGGCAATGTTGACAATCGACATGCGCAGATGAACCGGAGTAAACGGGTCATTATACGAGGCGCGACCTGGGCGATCCTGTCGAACGTCAGGGGCAGCCAGGCACACTGGACAGGCGCATGGGACCTGCAGTGGCGAGGCCGTGGCAGGCGATACGGGTGGACGCAGGCAGCCAAGGCGGCGTGCGCCGACATGACGGCGGGACAGACCAGCCGCTACCATCGTGTGCGCATGCGCAGCGAGCGAGACCGACATGAGTGACGGACAAGGCAGTACCGGCAACGTACTGGCGGCGATCTGCAGTTTTTTCATTCCCGGGCTGGGCCAGCTCGTGCAAGGCCGTCTGCTCAAGGCGATCATCATGTTTGTACTCGCTGCCGCGCTGTGGTTGATCCTGATGGGCTGGCTGGTGCACCTGTGGTCGATTCTTGACGCTGCCTTGTACAAGCCGGTGCGCTGAACCGGTTGCCGCATGCACGTCTGGCGCAACACCTGGCACCATCTGCGGCAGTTCATGTTGCCGTGGCGTTGCCTGTTGTGTGGCGCGGCCGGCGCTGCAGACATGGATCTGTGCGCTGACTGCGCGGCGGAGTTGCCACGCAACGCCCGCTGCTGCGCGCGTTGTGCGCTGCCCTTGGCGGTGCCAGCGGCGTTGTGCGGGCAATGCCAGCGGCGCGCACCGCCGTGGGATGCCGCATGGGCGCCGTTTCGCTATGGCTGGCCACTGGATCGACTGGAAGCACGCTACAAGTTCGGCGGTGATCTGGCAGCCGGTCGCACCCTGGCCACGCTGTGGCAGCGCGAGCCGCGACCGTTGACGTTGCCGCAAGCCGTTCTGGTGGTGCCATTGCATCGCGGGCGCTTGCGCCAGCGTGGATACAACCAAGCGCTGGAGCTGGCCAGACCAGTGGCGCGGGCCGTGGGCGTGCCGCTGCGTACTGACGTGCTGCGGCGGGTGCGTGTTACGCATGCCCAGACCGAACTGGACGCGCGTGCGCGACGCCGCAATGTGCGCGGCGCATTTGCACTGGCTGCCGATGCCTCTTTGCCGGTGCACGTGGCCGTTCTCGACGATGTGATGACCACCGGCGCCACGCTCGCCGAATGTACGCGCGTGCTCAAGCGTGCGGGTGTCCAGACGGTGGATGTCTGGGCGCTGGCACGAGCGCCGGCACCCGGCGGGTGACGGCAGATGGCAAAAGCGCACCCTGTGCGCGCGCACCAAAGCAACGAGGGTTCTGCTCGAGGTTCAGCGCATTGCCAACGCGAGCGCGATCCCTATCCACAGGGTCAGTCCAAGCCAGTTGTTGTGGCGGAACGCGGCCAGGCAGGCGTCGCGCTCGCGCTCGCGGATCAACCACAACTGGTAGCCAAACAGGCCGATGACGACGAGCAGAGCAGCCCAGTATGGCCAGCCCAGCCCGGAGCGCTGGCCCACGAACAACATGGTCAGCAGGAACGTGGCCATCAGCACGCCGATGATCGGTATGTCGGCATCGCCAAACAGCAGCGCGGTGGATTTTGCGCCGGCCTTGCGATCATCTTCGCGGTCGACCATCGCGTACTCGGTGTCGTAAATCACCGACCACAGAATGTTGCCAATGAACAATAGCCAGCCGATTGCCGGCACGCCGCCCGATACTGCCGCGAACGCCATCGGGATGGACCAGCCAAACGCTGCACCGAGCACCACTTGCGGCATGTTGGTGTAGCGTTTGCTGAACGGATAACACGCCGCCAGTGCGGCACCGACGAACGCCAGCTTGATCGTCAGGGCGTTGGTGAACAGCACCAGCACAAACGAAAAAGCCAACAGTGCAGCAAACACCAGTAATGCTTCGCGTGGGGTCACCCGTCCGCTGGCAAGTGGCCGGCCCGCAGTACGTTGCACTTGCGGATCAAGTTTGCGATCGGCGTAATCGTTGATCGCGCAGCCGGCGGCACGCATCGAGAACACGCCGAGGGTGAAAATGAGCAGCGGTTTCCATGGAGGAAAGTCGCCAGCGGCCAACCACAGCGCCCACCACGTAGGCCACAACAGCAGCAGTGCACCGATCGGGCGGTCCATGCGCGTCAGCACCAGATAATCCAGCGCCTTTTCGCGCCGATCCGCGGGAAACTTCTGCAGCAGCCAGGTCAATACGCGCGTGGCGCGAGTGGAGCTGTCGGCGGGCCGCGCCGCCGTGCGCTTGCTGGCGAGCTTGCCTTTGGGCGTGTCGGGACGCGGACGAGTGGCGGGCACGCGCTTGCGCTGCTGGCGTTTGCGGGGACGGGGAGCCATGAGTGAGAGTTTACCGCGTGCACCAGCGCCGCCTGCGCGCTGGATCACAGCCTGTGGACAGCGGATGACCTGTCTTCGGCGTTGGAGGTGACGGCACGCCCTCGCGGCTCGGAAATTGCTCGTGGGAGAGATCCAGCACCCGCCCGTGTGCTGCACCAGAATCATTGGTTCCCACGGGCGTGGTGATCAGCCTGGGGGCGAAGCAAGCGCAAACGCGACCGCTTCACCTGGGGGTCGGCGTGCCGCACCATTGCTCGGGTGTTACAGCCGTGCAGCATGGCGGCAAAAATGGCGGTGTGAAGGAGCGCGACCCAGGGACGACTCCGCACAGCGTCATCGCGGCGCGCCTGCGCTGCCCTGCAGCAACAGTCGGTAGGCGGGGTGGTCACTCTCGTTGCGGTACGGGTAGCCGAGCGTATCGAGAAACTTCTGGAACAGCACGCGCGCACCCGGCGGCACCTGAATCCCCACCAGGACGCGGCCGTAGTCGGCGCCCTGGTTGCGGTAGTGGAACAGACTGATGTTCCAGTCCGGGTGCATACGGCCCAGAAAATGGGTCAGCGCACCGGGGTGTTCGGGAAACTCGAAGCGGTACAGTTGCTCGTCTTGCGCCAGTGCCGAGCGGCCGCCGACCATGTGGCGCAGATGCAGCTTGGCCAGTTCGTCGTCGGTCAGGTCGAGCACACCGAAGTCCTCGGCACGAAACGCCGCAGCCAGTACCCTGCGTTCGGCAGCGTCGGCGGTTTGTACACCCACGAAGATGTGCGCCCGGCGCGCGTCGCCGATGCGGTAGTTGAACTCGGTGAGGTGGCGCTGGCCCAACGTGGCGCAGAAGCGCCGGAAGCTTCCGCGCTGCTCGGGCACGGTGACCGCAAACACTGCCTCGTGCTGCTCGCCGACCGCCGCGCGCTCGGCCACGAAGCGCAGCATGTCGAAATTCATGTTGGCGCCGGAGACGATTGCCACCAGCGCGCCAGGGCTGCGCTTGTGGCTCCCCCGCTGCGCTGCGGCGTACTGTTTGAGGCCGGCCAGCGCCAGCGCCCCAGCGGGTTCGGGCACGCTGCGGGTTTCCTCGAAGACGTCACGGATAGCCGCGCAGATGGCGTCGGTATCCACGCGCAACATGGCGTCGACGTATTGCCGGCACAGCGCGAACGTGTGCACGCCGACTTGCTTCACCGCGGTACCGTCGGTGAACAATCCCACTCGTTCCAGGCTGACACGTGCGCCGCGTTCCAATGAGCGGGCCATCGCATCAGAGTCTGCCGCCTGCACGCCGATCACCTTGATTTCCGGGTGCAGCGACTTGATGCACGTGGCCACGCCTGCCAGCAGGCCGCCGCCGCCCACCGGCACAAACACGGCGTGCAACGGGCCCGCGTGCTGATGCACGATTTCCAGGCCAACAGTGGCCTGACCGGCGATTACGTCGGGATCGTCGAATGGATGCACCGGGGTGTATTGGTGCATGTGGCGCAGACGCAGTGCTTCGGCCTGGGCATCACTGTACGAATTGCCACACAACACGACTCTGATCGCTGTGCCACCGATGCGGCGCACTGCGTCAAGCTTCACTCGTGGCACGGTCACCGGCATGACGATAACGGCTTTGATGCCAAGCTTCGCCGCTGCCAGTGCGACCCCTTGGGCGTGGTTGCCGGCCGAGGCAGCAATCACCCCACGGAGACGTTGGACGGGGTCGAGACGACACATGCGGTTGTACGCGCCACGCAGCTTGAACGAAAACACCGGATGCTGGTCTTCGCGCTTGAGCAGCACCGGCCGCGCCAGCCGCATGGACAGGAGTGGCGCTGGCTGCAAAGCGGACTTGCTGGCCACGTCGTAGACGCGCGCGGCGTACATGCGCTGCAGCAGGTCCGGTCCAGCCACGGCGGGTTCGCCTTCGTCCGTACATGACTGCTGGCTGGAGCCCACCTTCATGGGCGTGCATCCTCGGCGAGGTGGCGCACCTCCAGCACGTCAATCAGCTTGCGTGTCTGGCGCACGATCTGCACCACGGCGTTGTCGTCGCCGCGGATGCTGAGCACCAGGCGCGAGATCGTCGGGTCGGCGGTGGCGGCGACGTTGAGCGAGTCGATGTTGTAACTGCGCGAGGCAAACAAACCGGCGACGCGCGCCAGCGCGCCGGTTTCGTTCTGCAACAGGATGGTCAGGGTGTGTTGCATGTCGATGCTCACCGGAAGTGATTCAGAACATGTCATCGTGAAGCACGGCGTCAATGGCGTGCACGTCGTTGCGCCGTGACGCAATGAAATCGCCGGTAATCATCTGGGCATAGGCGGCGCCGGGACCGACCATCGGGTAGACCCCCGCATCCGGGTCGATCAGCACCTCCAGAAATGCCGGCCCGGGAAACTCAAGGAAGTCGGCGACGACGGTTTCGATGTCTTCCTTGCGCTCCAGCCGTTGCGCCCACTGAAAGCCGTCGGCCTGCACGGCCTTGATGAAATCCTTGGTGTGCAAACTCTTGTCGGTCGACGCCAGGCGGCCGTTGAAAAACAGCTTCTGCCATTGCCGCACCATGCCGTCGCCCTGGTTGTTGAGCAGCACGATCTTGATTGGCAGGTTGTAGGTGGTGACAGTTTCCAGCTCGCCCAGGTTCATGCGAATACTGCCGTCGCCGTCAATGTCGATGACCAGCGCATCGGGTTGCGCGAACTGTGCGCCGATCGCGGCCGGCAGACCGAAGCCCATCGTGCCCATCGAGCCTGAGGTAAGCCAATGTCGGGGCTTGCGGAAGTCAAGATATTGCGCGGCCCACATCTGATGCTGGCCGACACCCGTGCTGATGATCGCGCGGCCGGCAGTGATGCGATTGATCGCGTCCAGCACCGCCTGCGGCTGGAGCAATGCGCTGGCGCGGTCATAGTTCATCGCGTGCACACGCTTGAGCTCGGCAATGTGCGTGTGCCAGGTAGCGTAACGCTGCTCCGTGCGCGGGTGGATGTGGTGGGCGAGAGCATAGCCGCGCAGACGCTGCAACGTGCTGCCGAGATCGCCAATGTGGTGCCACTGCACGGGCTTGACCTTGCCGATCTCGGCCGGGTCGATGTCGATCTGCGCAATGAACTTTGCTGCCGGCGCGAACTTGGTCGGCACCCCCGCCACGCGATCGTCAAAGCGTGCGCCCAGGGTCAGCATGAAGTCGCAGTCATCCACCGCGTAGTTCGCGTAGGCGGTACCGTGCATCCCGAGAAAATGCAGTGCCAGCGGATCCGTCGTGTCGAACCCGCCAATGCCCATCAAGGTAGTAGCTACCGGCAGTTGGAATTCGTCGACAAATGCGCGCAAGTCCGCGCTGGCACCGGAGGCAATCACCCCGCCGCCGGCGTAGATCAATGGTCGCCTGGCACGTTCCAGTGCGGCGAAGAATGTTGCGCAGGCAGCGTCGTCGAGCCAGGCTGACTGCACGGCCAGCAGCCGCGCGCGGTAGCCCGGGATCGGCAGCTGGCCGTGGCCCATGAACACGATAGATGTGTTCTGCACATTCTTCGGCACGTCCACCACCACCGGGCCGGGCCGACCGCTGCGCGCAATCTCGAATGCGCAGCGCAGCGTGCTTTCCAGGCGTTCCGGGTCGGTCACCAGAAACACGTGCTTGGCCACAGCGCCCATGATGGTGCTGACCGGCGCCTCCTGAAATGCATCGCTGCCGATCGCCGAAGCGGGGACCTGGCCGCAGATCACCACCAGCGGGATGGAGTCGGCCATCGAGTCGCGCACTGGCGTGACGATATTGGTCGCACCCGGTCCGGAGGTGACCACCGCCACGCCAACCTGGCCGGACGCACGCGCATAGCCGGCTGCCATGAAGCCGGCACCCTGTTCGTTGGCCGGCACGATCAGCGGCATCGGCTCGCTCGCATCGGGGTTAGCGTGGGTGGCGTTGTAGCGGAATATTGCGTCGTAAACCGGCAAGATGGCGCCGCCGGAATAACCGAACAAAACCTGGACCCCCTCATCGGCCAAAATTTGCGTGATGATTTCGGCGCCACTCATGTCGCGTCCTGCCAGTGGATGGCATGCGCCGGCCTGGTCCTGCCGCGCATGGGCTTGCATCAATTGTGCGTTCACGATCGTGTGACTCCGTGGCAGCGCCGACGTCAGTCGGCTGCGCGCGGTAGGCGCCCGCGCTGAATGGAAGTGCTGGGTCGACAACGGCTTTTGTGCCGTTGGCTGGACGAGCCGGACGTTGTGCCGAGGAAACTGCCGACGCGTATGCGCCTGCTCAACCGGTTTTCAGGCGCAGTTGCACCGGCTCCGCAGGTTTGGGCTGGTTGCTGTCCAGCCACGGCATCCGCGCGCGCATCTTTTTCCCGGCGATCTCGATGGGATGGGTCAGGTGCGCGTGCTTGAGGCGCTGGTAGTTCGGCAGGCCGGCGGCGTATTCGGCCGTCCAGTGGCGCGCAAAGGTGCCGTCCTGAATTTCCGTCAAGACCGTCTTCATGCGCGCCTTGGTGTCGTCCGTGATGATCCGCGGGCCACTGACGTAGTCGCCGTACTGCGCGGTCTCGGAGACGAAATGCAGCATGCGCTCGAGGCCGCCTTCGTAGAACAGGTCGACGATCAGCTTCAGCTCGTGGAAGACTTCGTAATACGCCACTTCCGACTGGTAGCCGGCTTCCACCAGAGTCTCGAAGCCCTTCATCACCAACTGGCTGACGCCGCCGCACAGGACGGCCTGCTCGCCAAACAAGTCGGTCTCGGTCTCTTCCTTGAAATCAGTCTC
Source organism: Rhodanobacter sp. (assembly GCA_039926605.1). Lineage (GTDB taxonomy): Bacteria > Pseudomonadota > Gammaproteobacteria > Xanthomonadales > Rhodanobacteraceae > Rhodanobacter. Next base: position 83,353 of record JBDSWR010000103.1, read on the forward strand.
GATCAGCAGCGCGCGGCTGCCGCCAATGCCATCGGCATATCCGGTGGCAGTCGCGCGGGCATGGCCACTGGCATCCTGCTGAACGGCGTACAGGCACGGCACGCCGCGGCCGCGCTCGTACTCGGTACGCACCAGGGCGCCGGGACCCTTCGGCGCCACCATCACGACATCGATATCCGCGCGCGGCTCGATCTGGCCAAAATGGATATTGAAGCCGTGCGCAAACAGCAACGCGGCGCCGGGCTTGATGTGCGGTTCAATCGCCTCCCGATACAGCGCGGGTTGCACCATGTCCGGCGTGAGCACGGCGACCAGATCGGCGTCGCGCACCGCGTCGGCCGGTTCAGCCACGGCGAAGCCCTCGGCCTTGGCACGCAGCCAGGAGGGGCCGTCCTTGCGCAGGCCAACCACGACGTCGAGGCCGGAGTCGCGCAGATTGAGGGCGTGGGCTCGGCCCTGGCTGCCGTAACCGAGAACGGCGATGCGGGCTTTGCCCAGAGTGTCGGTCTTGCTCATGCGATGACTCCTGCTTTGGTGGATGGATAGGGATGGCTGAACGCCGTGACGGCGGTGTCGGGGTGGGTGGTGGCGCCATCGGAGGCCGAGCCGACCAGGCGCGCGTACTTGGCCAGCACGCCGCGGCTCACCTTGGCTGCGGGCGGTTGCCACTTGGCGCGGCGCTCGTCCAGGTCGACGCTGGTGGCCAGCTCGCGCGTTGCCGGGTCGATGCGGATCGGATCGCCATCGCGCAACAACGCAATTGGACCGCCGCGTGCGGCTTCCGGGGAGACGTGGCCCACCATGAAGCCATGGGTCGCGCCGCTGAAGCGGCCATCGGTGATCAGCGCCACGTCATCACCGAGACCGCGCCCGATGAGCGCCGCGGAAACCGCGAGCATTTCGCGCATGCCCGGGCCGCCGACCGGGCCTTCGTTGCGAATCACGACCACGTCACCGGCCTTGATCGCACCGTGCTGCAAGGCGGCGAACGCTTGCTCCTCGCCTTCAAACACGCGTGCGGTGCCGGCGAAGTGGCCGCCCATGCGCGGCAGCTTCAGCACGCAGCCTTCCGGTGCCAGATTGCCGTACAGGATGGAATAACCGCCGCGCGGCTTGAGCGGCTTCGTCACCGGGTGCACCACGTCCTGCTGCGCCGCGTGCGGCGCGTTGGCAACTTCGGCAAACAGCGAGCGGCCGGTGACCGTGGGTGCATCCTCCAGCATGCCGGCGGCAATCAGCTCCTGCGCGACGCGCGCGACGCCGCCCGCGCCGAACAATTCCACGGCGGTGTGCTGTCCGCCCGGCAACAAGTCGGCAATGACCGGCGTGTGCACCGAGGCGGGTTCGAAATCCTCCAGGGTCCACGGCACACCGGCTTCGCGCGCAATTGCCAGCAGGTGCAGGATGGCGTTGGTGGAGCCGGCCGTCGCAGCGACCATGCGCGCGGCGTTGCGAAACGCTGCGGGGGTGAACAGCGCGCTCGGCAGGCGGTCTTCGCGCAGGCAGTCCATGACCAGTTCGCCACAGCGGAATGCGGCGGCGGCTTTCGCCGGGTGGGTGGCCGGGATGTCGTTCAAACCCAGCGGCGACAAGCCCAGCGTGGTCAGCACCATGGCCATCGTGTTGGCGGTGAACTGGCCGCCGCAGGCGCCCGCGCCGGGGCACGCGGCGCATTCCACCGACTTCAACTCGGCGTCGCTGAGCTTGCCAGCGCCATGCGCGCCGACCGCTTCAAACACGGCTTGAATCGTGATTGGGTGGTTGTTGTGCAGGCCGTGGGCAATCGTGCCGCCGTACAGCGCGACGGCCGGGATGTTCAGTCGCGCCATCGCCATGGCGGCGGCCGGAATGGTCTTGTCGCAACCACACAGCAGCACCATTGCGTCGAGGCTGTGGCCGTCCACCGCCACTTCGATCGAGTCGGTGATCACCTCGCGGCTGACCAGCGACGAGCGCATGCCGGGCGTGCCCATGGCCATGCCATCGGTGACGGCGATGGTGTTGAATTCAATTGGCGTGCCACCGGCCGCGCGGATGCCGGCGGCCGCATGTTGGGCCAGCTCACGCAGGTTGAGGTTGCACGGGCTGACGTCAGACCAGGTGTGCACGACCGCGACCAGCGGTTTGGCAATCGCCGCATCGTCCAGGCCGGTGGCACGCAGCATGGCGCGGGCGGGGGCGCGGTCGGGGCCGCTTTTCATGACATCGCTACGCATGATGGTTCCGGGTGGATGGAGGGCGGAAACGGTTGCTTCTGCCGGGCTCGCAAATCGGGAAAACCGGGGTGGGTTGCCGGTGGTGCTGGATGGCTTTATCCACAGGCGCGCATCCCGCTGAAAAAAGCGTGCAAGTTGCCGGCCTGATCCTCCAGCGCGGCCAGCACCGCATCGAGTACTTCGCCGGTACCGGCTTGGCCACCGAGATCGCGGCTGCGTGGACCATGGTTGAGCACGCGTTCGGCGGCGGTTTCGATCGCGCCCGCTTCGGCTTCCAACTGCAACGAGTGGCGCAGCAGCATGGCGGCGGAAAGGATCGCGCCAATCGGGTTGGCCACGTCCTGGCCGGCAATGTCCGGTGCCGAGCCGTGGATCGGCTCGTACAGGCCTGTCCGGCCGTCGCCCAGTGATGCAGACGGCAGCAAACCGAGCGATCCGGCCAGCGCGGCGGCCTCGTCGGTGAGGATGTCGCCGAACAGATTTTCCGTGACCACCACGTCGTAGCGCGACGGCTGAGCCAGCAGCAGCATCGCCATGGAATCAACCAACTGGTGCTCGACGTAAACGTCGGGATAGTCCGCCGCAAGACGCTGCACGGTGCTGCGCCACAGGCGCGAGGTTTCCAGTACGTTTGCCTTGTCTACCGAAGTCAGGCGCTTGTGCCGCTGCCGCGCCAGCACAAACGCCCGGCGTACCACGCGCTCGATCTCGGGCACGGTGTATCTGCATTCGTCGGTAGCGCAGTCGGCAGTGCGCGTCCTGGCGCCGAAGTAGGCGCCACCGGTCAGTTCCCGCACAAACAGGACGTCGGTATTCGCCAGTCGCTCGTCCTTCAGCGGAGAGAGCTTGGCCAGCGCCGGATACACGCGTAACGGCCGCAAGTTGGCATAGACCCCCAGTGCCGAACGCAAGCCAAGCAGGCCCTGTTCCGGGCGCACCGGTGCGTCAGGATCGGACCACTTCGGTCCACCCACGGCGCCGAGCAATACCGCGTCAGCACCCCGGCAGGCGGCCAGCGTGGCAGCGGGGAGTGGTTCGCCGCAGGCGTCGATGGCGCAACCGCCCAAAGCCTGTTCGTCAAATGTGAAGTCGTGGTCGTAGTGCATGGCGATGGCTTGCAGCACAGCCACTGCGGCAGCCGTGACTTCGGGCCCGACGCCATCGCCGGGAAGGGTAACGATGCGGGCTTTCATGCGGGTTGCTCCAGTTGTTCGTAGTGAGTGATGGCTGCGTGCTGTTGCAGCAGGAAGCCGAGTTGATCCACGCCATGCAGCAAGCAGTGGCGGGCGAATGGTTCCAGCTCGAAGGCCAGCAGGTTGCCGTCCGGCAGCGTGATGCGCTGTTCGCGCACGTCGATGCACAAACTGACGCCGGGGTGGGCCAGCAGCCGCTGGTGTGCGGTCGCGTCGATCACGATCGCGAGCAAGCCGTTCTTCAACGCGTTGTTGCGGAAAATGTCCGCGATTTCACTGCACAGCACGGCCTGGATGCCGTAATCGAGCAGTGCCCACGGCGCGTGCTCGCGCGAGGAACCGCAACCAAAATTGCGCCCGGCCACCAGCACCGCGCAGCCCGCCGCCGCTGGCTGATTCAAGGGAAATGCCGGGTTGTCGCTGCCGTCGGGCCGATAGCGCCAGTCGTGGAAGCACAGCTTGCCCAGCCCGCTGCGGGTGGTGGTGGTGAGGAACCGCGCCGGCATGATGCGGTCGGTGTCGATGTTTTCGTCCGCCAGCACGGCGGTGCGCGACTGGATGCTGGTAATGGGTTTCATGCGACCTGCTCCAGGTATTCACGCGGGTCGGCGATCACGCCAGCAACGGCGCAGGCGGCGGCAGTAGCCGGGCTGGCCAGCACGGTGCGTGCGCCCTGGCCCTGGCGACCCTCGAAGTTGCGATTGGAGGTGCTCACCACGAGTTGGCCCGGCTGCGCGATGTCGCCGTTCATGGCGATGCACATGGAGCAACCGGGCACGCGCCATTCGGCACCGGCAGCGAGAAACACCTGATGCAGGCCTTCACCTTCGGCGTCGCGTCTCACCGCTTCGGAACCAGGCACCACCAGCATGCGCACGCCCGCAGCGACACGCCGACCGCGCAGGATGCGCGCAGCTTCACGCAGGTCCGGCAGGCGCGAATTGGTGCAACTGCCAATGAACACCACGTCGACCGGCATCCCCAGCATCGACTGCCCGGGTTGGTAGCGCATGTAGGCGGCGGCGCGCCGTTCTTGTGCCGTGCCCGGTGCCGGCAACGCGGCGTCCATGGCCAAGGCCATGCCTGGATGGGTGCCGTAGGTGATGGTCGGCTGCACGGCACTGGCGTCAAATTGCACTGCGCGGTCGTAATGCGCATCAGCGTCGCTGCGCAGTGCGCGCCAGCGGGCGACTGCGGTGTCCCAGGCCGCGCCTTGCGGTGCCAGCGCACGACCTTTGAGCCAGGCGAACGTGGTGTCGTCAGGCGCGATCATGCCGGCGCGCGCACCTGCTTCGATCGACATGTTGCAGATCGTCATGCGCTCTTCCATCGACAAGCCCTCGATGGTGGAGCCGCCATACTCGATGACGTGTCCGGTGCCGCCGGCGATGCCGATGTGGCCGATGATGTGCAGGATCAGATCCTTGGCGCCCACGCCGGGTGCCAAGCTGCCGTCCACTCGGATCGCCAGCGTTTTCGGCTTGCGCTGCAGCACGCACTGGGTCGCCAGCACGTGGCCGACTTCGGTGGTACCGATGCCGAACGCGAGCGCGCCGAATGCGCCATGGGTGGAGGTGTGACTGTCACCGCAGACGATGGTCATGCCCGGTTGTGTGGCTCCCAGTTCCGGGCCGATCACGTGCACGATGCCGCGCTGCTCGCTGTCCCAGCCATGCAACTGCACACCGAACTCGACGCAGTTCGCTTCGAGCTGTTCGACTTGGGCGCGCGCGGCAGGGTTCGTGTACGGGCGCAACCCATCGGTAGCGGTAGGCAGCGTGGGGGTGGAATGATCGAGGGTGGCCAGCGTGCGATCCGGACGGCGCAGCGCCAGGCCGCGTTCGCGCAGTTCGGTAAACGCCTGGGGCGAGGTGACCTCGTGCACCAGGTGCAGGTCGGCATACAGTACGGCCGGGTTGGCCACGGTTTCGGCCATCACGACATGCGCATCCCAAACTTTGTCGAAAAGCGTGCGCGCGGTCATGGGTTGCTCTCCGCTGCCGGCCTTGGTTGGGTAGCGCAGCCGCGCGTGGCGATTGAGTTCACCGTTGTCAGCCAGCCCCAACGGTCCTCGGTACGGCCATCGAAGAGCCCGAAGAACGCGTCTTGCAAGGCCCTGGTGATCGGCCCGGGCGCACCCTTGCCGACCGCCTTGCGATCGACCGACCGGATCGGCGTGATCTCCGCCGCCGTGCCGGTCATGAATGCTTCGTCGGCGCTGTACAGCGCTTCGCGCGGCAGGTCACGTTCTTCCACGACCAGGCCAAGGTCGTCGGCCAGAGTCAGCACGCTGTCGCGGGTGATGCCAGCCAGGATCCCGGCGCTGGAGGGCGGCGTCAGCAGCTTGCCGCGCTTGACCAGAAACAGGTTTTCGCCGGCGCCTTCACTGAGCAGGCCGTTGTGACCCAGCGCAATCCCCTCGTCGTAGCCGCCGCGGCGTGCCTCCAGTCCGATCAACTGACTCGACAGATAGTTGCCGCCGGCCTTGGCCCAGCTCGGGATCGTGTTCGGCGCCGGACGGTTCCACGACGACACGCAGACATCTGCCCCACGTTCGACGGCGGCGCCCAGATACGCACCCCAATCCAGCGCCAGGATCGACACCTCGACCGGGTCGCCAGCCTTGGCCAGCACCCCGAGGCCGCCGGCTCCGCGAAACACGATCGGGCGCACATAGGCGGAGTCCATCTGGTTGGCGCGCACCAGCTCGATGCTGGCGGCGTTGATCTGCGCCTGGCTGTAGCCAATCGCAATTTCGTAGACCCGGGCCGACTCGAACAGGCGCTCGGTGTGATCGGCCAGCCGGAAAAACACCGGTCCGTGCTGCGTGGCGTACACGCGCTCGCCTTCGAATACCGACGACCCGTAATGCAGCGCATGGGCACTGACATGCACGTTGCCCTCGCCCCAGGCTTTGAGCTGACCGTTGTGCCAGATGAAGGGCGTGTTCATGCTTTTGTTCCCACGGCGGTGTGTGTCACGGAGCGCGGCGCGATGCGCGGTGCTGCATGCTCGATGCGGTTGACGATCGCAAGCGCCGCCAATGCAGCCGCTTCGACGATGTCGGTGCTGATGCCTTGCCCATGCCAGTCGCGGCCAGCGTGACGTGCGGTCAGTTCGGCACGCCCTTGCGCATCACCGCCCTCGCTGACGGCGCGGATCTGGAAGTGCGTCAGCTCCATGGCCGTACCGGTGGCGCGTTGAATTGCCCGCAACACGGCGTCGACTGGTCCGTCGCCGATTGCCGCCTCGGCGACTTCGCGTCCGTCTGTGTGTGCGAGCTTGACCGAGGTGGCACTGCCAGCGCCCAGGTGTGAGCTGGCGTTCAACCGCACGATGCGCCAGGGGCCCGGGGTGTCTGGGTCCTGTCCCAGCGTCAGCGCCAGCAAGTCGTCGTCGTGGATATCGCGGCCGCGGTCGGCCAGCGCCTTGAAGCGCACGAAAATGTCATCCAGCGCAGCCTCGTCCGGTGCATGCCCCAATGCTTGCAGGCGCTGGCGCAATGCGTGCCGGCCAGAGTGCTTGCCCAGTACCAGGCTGGTCTGGGCAATGCCCACGTCCTCCGCGCGCATGATCTCGTAGGTGCCGCGATGCTTGAGCATGCCGTGCTGATGGATGCCCGCTTCGTGCGCGAAGGCGTTCTGTCCGACGATGGCCTTGTTGCGCGGCACCGCTTGTCCGGTCAACTGAGTGAGCAAGCGCGACGTTGGGTACAACTGGCGTGTGTTGATGCGCGTGTCCGCCCCGAAATGCGCGGCGCGCACCTTCAACGCCATCACGATTTCTTCCAGCGCGGCGTTGCCGGCACGCTCACCAATACCGTTGATGGTGCATTCCAGCTGCCGGGCGCCCGCGCTGACCGCAGCGAGGCTGTTCGCCACCGCCATGCCCAGGTCGTCGTGGCAATGGCTGGAAAAAATCACGTCGTGCGCACCGCGCACATGCTGCCGCAAATAACTGAACAGCTCGATGATCTCGGCCGGAGTGGTATAGCCCACGGTGTCCGGTGCATTGAGGGTGGTGGCACCGGCGGCAGCGGCGGCACTGAACACTTCGACCAGGAATTCGGGCTCGGTGCGCAGCGCATCCTCGGCCGAAAACTCGACGTCGTCGCACAACGTGCGGGCGCGTTCGATCGAGCGCACCGTGGCTTCGATGACCTGGGCCTTGCTCATGCCGAGCTTGTGCTCGCGATGCAGCGGGCTCGTGGACAGAAATACGTGGATGCGTGCGCGCTGCGCCGCTTCCAGTGCGCGAGCGGCATTGTCGATGTCGCCGGGTTGACAGCGCGCGAGTGCGCATACGGTGGTTTGGCGCAGTGCGCCGGCAATCGCGGCCACCGCCGCGAAATCGTCTAACGAGGCCTGCGGGAAGCCAGCCTCGATAATGTCGACGCCAAGCTCTTCCAGCGCGTGCGCCAGTTGCAGCTTGGCGCGCAGATCCATCGAAAAGCCCGGTGCCTGCTCGCCATCGCGCAGCGTGGTGTCGAAAATCAGTACGCGATCAGATGGAACGGTCGCGCCGTTCGAACTGGTGTTGCCGGTTGCCGTCGTGGGGTTCATTGCTGGCTCCGCGAGGCGGCGCCGAGGGCACAAAAAAACCCCGCATCTGTTGCCAGGTGCGGGGTTCTTTGGGAGTCTTCAGGTTATTTTCTATTTACCTGGACACATGCCCTCAGCCCGCACCTCCGTTGGTAATGAGGAGTACGAGTACAAGGACGAGGGTGAGCGTGCCGCGCATGCGCAGAGCGGGGTCAACCGTCGTTGGACGGTTGGTGCCGATGGATTGACGGGGTGTGTTGCACTGCGACATGCAACCGACCGTACGGCACGCAAATCGCCTTGTCAATACTTGCATCGGAAAGTATTTTCCCGAGCACGACAATTTTGGGTCTGGACGTCCAGAAGTCTGAATGGGCTTGGGCAAAATTCGACCTGAGACGCTCTGCGAGCGTTCTGCCACATCCGGCACGTCTCCTTTTTCAACATTCGCAGGCGCATGGTCATGCCCCGCAGGCGTGCGCTCAGCGTTCGCTTCGGTCCAGCAGCCAGTCATGCAAGGCAACGTCCGAAGCAGCCAGTGGCTCGGCGGTGGCGGCGCGAGCCAACATCGTCGCAAGCGCCGCAGGCACCTCCAGTCGACGGCCCAGGCGAGGTTCCAGCACGGCTTCGAACTTGGCCGGGTGGGCTGTGGCGACGACGGCCCAGGGGGCGCTGTCGCCACGGGCGCGTAGCTCATCCAGCACTGCCATGGCGGTGGCCGTGTGGGGGCAGAACACTTCGTCGTGTGCCTGCGCGTGATGCACGATGGTGCGGCTGATCCGGTCGTCGTCCACGCTGCCTGCCTGCACCAGATGGCGCAACGCGGTCTCGTCAGGAAAGGTCCAGCGCAAGCGTTCAAAATTGCTCGGCGCACCCACGTCCATGGCGTTGGCCAGAGTGGTGATGGCTTCGCGCGGTGCGTAATCACCGCCGGCAAAATAATCAGGGAGCGTGGCATTGGCATTGCACGCCAGCCGCACAGTGCCCACTGGCAGGCCCAGTTGGCGTACCCACAGACAGGCCAGGGCGTTGCCAAGGTTTCCGGTTGGGACGATGAAGTTCAGTGACGTGCGGTGCTCGCGCCACCAGCCGAGCGCGGCGTGGGCGAAGTAGCTCATTTGCGGTAACAGCCGGCCCAGGCTGATGCTGTTGGCCGAAGACAACGGGACGCGCTCCTGCAGCACCGCATCATTCAACGCGGCCTTGACCATGCGCTGGCAACCGTCGAAGCGGCCGGCCACGCGCAGCGCGCTGACGTTGTCGCCAAAGCTGCCAAGCTGATGCGCCTGCCGCGGCGACACCCTGCCGTCCGGATACAGGATCACGACGCGAGTGTCTGGGGTGCTTGCCCTTGCCTTGGTTGCGCCAGGAACCGGCACGCCCGCTCGCCGATGAAACGCGGCGCCCACGGCAGCACCGGTATCGCCCGAGGTGGCCACCAGGATCGTCAGCGGTCGCCCGTCCCGGCGCGGCAGTCGTTGCACGCACGCCGCCAGAAAGCGCGCGCCGAAATCCTTGAACGCCGACGTTGGACCGTGGTACAGCTCGAGCATTGACGTAAGCGGATGGGCCGGCAGTGGGCGTAGCGGTGCATCGAAGGTGAACGCCCCGGCGCAGATGGCGGCCAGTTCGCCGGCCAGCGCATCACCGGCGAAAAACGGTGTCAACAAAGTGGTGGCGGTGTCAGCCAGCGTGCCGTGTGTATTGAATACGGCCGGATCGATCTGTGGCAACGCGCCGGGCACATACAAGCCGCCGTCCGGCGCAAGCCCGGCAGCGATGGCCTGGCCGATTGGCACCGGCGGGCTGGTGCCACGGGTGCTGTGGTAGAGCAACGGCGCGCGCGCAGTCATGCGTCGATCGCGCGTGGCCGTCGCGCTTGGGCAGCGCGGGCACGACCCGCTGTTGTGCCTGGGGGCAAGGCGCAACGCCCACGGCAGGCGGGCAGTGTCGGCCCGGCAGACCTACTCATGGCCGGAGAGGTCGAGTGAATCAACCAAGGCGGCCGCCGGACCGTTGATCGGCGACACCCATGAATCGCTGTCCAGCGCGGTCTCGGCGAAGGCGGCCTGCATTGCGCGGGCTGCGGCGTCCGCGTCAGTGCGGTTTTCGTACCAGCCGAACACGCTCGGTCCGGCGCCGGAGATACTGGCGCCGAGCGCGTGATGGTCCAGCGCGGCTTGTTTGACGCGTGCAAAATTCGGGATCAGCGGCGCGCGGCGAGGTTCCACCAACACGTCGCGCAGGCCCGCGCGCACCAGCGCCGCATCGCTGCGATAACACCCGGCCAGTACCAGCGCAAGGTTGCTGCTTTGTGCGACGAAATCGCCGAGTGCGTAACTGCCGATCAGCGCGGCGCGCGCCTTGCGTGTTTCCAGCACAAAATGTGGATGGACCAGCGCGGAATACCATGTTGCGGGCACGGGAATGCGCAGCAAGCGATCATGCGTGGCCAGCACCAGGCCGCCCAGCAGCATCGAGCCCAGATTGTCACCGTGCCGGCTGCCGCTGGCCACCGCTTCGCCGTCCAGCGCGAACGGATACAGCGCGGCGGACGGTAGTGGCCGTTCCAGCAGTGCATTGGCGGCGACCAACGCAGCGATGCAGGAGGCGGCTGAGCCACCCATGCCCGAGCCAAGCGCAATCCCTTTGTGCAAGATCAGCTCAAAGCCGTGTGCCAGACCGAGTGCCTTGCGCATCGACAGCAGGGCGACGCCGGCCGTATTTTGCTGTGGGTCGGTGGGCAAGTTGGTGACGCAGCCGTGGATACCGGCGATGCGCACCACGCCTTCATCAATGCGGCGTACTTGCGCGCGATCACCAGGTCCGGCCACGCTGTGCCCGAGCACATCGAAGCCGACGCCGACGTTGCCAACGCTGGCCGGGGCCATGGCGCAGGCGACTTGCAGGGTTTCGGCGGGCGATGACAAGGACATGACCGGTTCCAGCAGCAGGGGATTCACGCGCACACCGGCAAGGCTTCGGCAATGCGCAACACATCGGCAAACACCCCAGCGGCGGTCACTTCCGGACCGGCACCGGGGCCTTGCACCGACAGGGGATTATCGCAGTAGCGACGGGTGCTGAACTGCACGACGTTGTCGGTCAGTCGGGTATGCGCAAACGCGTGCGTGGCCGGCAATATCCTCAACCCCACACTGGCATGCCCATGACGATCAAGATGCGCCACGTGGCGCAGTACGCCACCTGCGGCTTCGGCGCACGCCAGTTGCGCGGCCAACGGCACGTCCAGTTCGTGCAGGCGCAGCAGGAAATCATCCAGCGACAACGCGGCCAGTTCATCCGGCACCAGACTGTGCAGATCGACGTCTTCCAACGCGAGTGGCCAGCCCGCTTCGCGCGCCAGGATGACCAGCTTGCGCGCCACATCCAGTCCGGACAGATCGTCGCGTGGATCGGGCTCCGTGTACCCCAGCGCATGAGCTTCGCGCACCAGTGTGGAAAACAACTGCTGCCCGCTGTAGCGATTGCACAACCACGCCAGCGTGCCGGAAAACATGCCTTCAACGGACAGCAATTCATCGCCCGTGTCGAGCAGGTCACGCAGCGTCTGCACCACTGGCAGGCCAGCACCCACCGTGGCTTCGTAGCGAAAGCGCGCGCCGCCCATGCATGCCTCGCGGATCGCCTGCCAACGCGCCAGCGCTCCGCTACCGGCCAGCTTGTTCGGCGTGACCACATGGATGCCGCTGGCGAGCCAAGCCGCATAGTGGTCGGCTACCTCATCGCTGGCGCTGCAATCAATCAACAGAGCGTGACGCCCTTCGTTGCCGCGTACGTGTGCGGCGAATTCATCCAGATTGCCGGGGCGCCAAGTCTGCGCGCGGTGGATGTGCGCACTGCAGCCGCCGTGATTCAACAACGGGTCGTCACAATCGAGCCACATTTTGCGACTCGCGGCGACGCCGCACAGCTTCAACTCCAGTCCGGTCTGGCGCGCCAGCCGAGGCTGAGCTGCGCGAAGCTGCGCCAACAGGGCGGTGCCGACGCGGCCAGGGCCGACAACTCCCACGGCCAGTTCGCGGCGCTGGCAGCTGACCAGTGCAAACGGGTGGGGTGCGGGTGGGGCGACAGCCACTGGCAGGGCGCAGATGTTCACGATGACCTCCGGATGAAGGCCCGTGCTCGCTGGCAGTTCGGCTGTTGTGGGGAAAGTACGCCGGCCCGCCTCGTCGAGGGCGGGGCCGTTGCGTTGGAAAGCTATGCGCGCACGGACACCCACCCCGACGTGGTAGTCGTGGTGGTAATCGTAATCATGCACGAACGTATGGCGCAGTCAGGCACAAGCGCCATGCGCGCGGTCGAAACCGGGCCATGAATCATGTGGGCTGAAGTGAAAAGCGTTGACATGTTTCCGACCTTAGGGGGATTGGTCACTCGCGGTCAACAGATATTTCCATTCGGCCCGGGTGTCGCTTGATGTGTCATGAGCACGACGTCCAACGAACAGGGGCAGCGCTCTTGTGCTGCCACACTGCACCAGCGGGCGGCGTCAATGCGCCAAATCGATCGCGTACGTCGCGGTGCCGTCGCCGTGATCCCGCAGTTGACGGATGTTGCGCATGCCCGCTTCGCGCGCCACGTCCAGCTTGCCGCTGGCAGCAGTGAACACGACCGGCCCGCGAGTCTTCAACACGGCAAATCGCCACGAGGCCGGTTCGAGCACCTGCTTGTCGATGGCGTGTTGCCGCTGCAACCATCGCGCGAGAATCTCGCGATTGCCGTCGGGCGCGGCAAGCACGACGGTGCTGCCATCCAGGCCCGGGAAGTGGCCGCCGCCGCTGGCGCGGTAGTTGTTCGTCGCAATGATGAACGGTTGCGTGGGCGTGACCGCCTTGCCCCGATAAGTCAGCGTGGTAATGCGCTGGCCGCGCGGTCTGGAAACATCAATGACGTAATGGATGCCGCCCTGGATCTGGTCGAAGTTGTAGCCGACGTAGCGTGAGTTGATCAGCTTTTGTTCGCCGGTCAGGTGCGGGTGAATCTGGTTGAAGCGTCCAGCGGATTTTTCCAGCCAGCCCTTGAGGCCCGCGCCGTCGGTTTTTACAGCGGCCAGCGTGTTGGGATAGAAGTACAGGTCGGCAGCGCTGCGCAGTGTCAACGGCCCGGCGGCAACGTCGGTATAATCGTCAGGGCCGCCAAAGCCCGTGCGGAACGCGGCCGCCGCGGACAACACCGGCACGTCCGCCAATTCCGGGTGCAGGCGTGGCAATTCGCGGCGCACGTAGTCCGCTTGTGCGGCGTTGACGGGCGCCAATGCGGTCATGTTGCCTTCGTCGGCAAAGTAGCTGCTCATGTGCAGCGTGCTGCTGCCGATCGGGGTGTTGACGTAGGCGAGGGCGGCTTCGTGGACTTCCCGCACCAGCGGCGCCATGGCCGGGTCGGCCGGTACGCACTGCTCCTGTGGCGAGCAGATCGGGCGCACTTCACTGTGCGTTTCGTTGTAGTCGATCATCCAGCGCCCGTGCTCGCGGTTCAATACCAACTGGATTACGCCCAGATCCTTGCCGAAGAAGCCGCCCATGACGGCCGGTTTGGTGCGCACGAAGCCGCGCGTGGCATCGACGTTCTTCATGCCCGCATAGCGCGGACCGGGAAATGCAGTGTGTGAATGACCGAGCAACAACACGTCCACACCGGGCACTTCGGCCAGATACCAGCCGGCGTTTTCCATCTCCGGGGTGTACGGCGCGGTGTCCAGGCCACCATGCAGGATTGCCACGATCAGATCGGGGTGTTGCGCTTGCAGTTCGGGGATGTATTTGCGAGCTGCCTCCACCACGCCGCTGACCGTCACCTTGCCGGCAAGGTTCTGTTTGTCCCATTGCATGATCGGCGGCGGGGTGAAGCCGATGATGCCGATCTTCAAAGGCACCTGGAGCCTGCTGCCATCGGCGGTGTACGCCTCGATGGTTTTGCTGACGATGGTCCACGGCGGGAAGATCGGCTTGCCGTCGCGCGCGCTGAAGACGTTGGCCAGCACCAGCGGAAAGTGCGGACCAGCACAGCGGTTCGTGTGACCGCCATCGACATTCATCGGCGTGCCGGTCACCTGCGAGAGGAAGCCCAGACCGTAATTGAACTCGTGGTTGCCGGCCGTGCCCCCGTCGTAGCCGAGCGCGTCCATTGCCTTGTAGATGGCCAGTTCCTGCGCACAGGCGACTGGCTTCACCTGTGCCTGGTAATCCGCCAGCACGGTGCCTTGAATGGTATCGCCGCTGTCAAACAGGAAGCTGTTGGGAAATTCGTCGCGGGCGCGGCGGATCAGCGTCGCAGTGCGCTCGTAGCCCAGCGAGGGGTCCGCCTTGAGCTTGTAGTAGTCGTAGCTGAGGATGTTGGAATGAAGGTCGGTAGTTTCCAGAATTGCCACGCTCGCACGGGCACCGTCGGGCAAGTCGACCTTGCGCGGTGCATTGGCGCACGCACCGAGCGTGGCGGCGGCGAACAGAAGCAGGGCGAACCGGACGCGACGTGGCGGCATGGGGGTTCCGAGGCAAGGCAACGGCAGCGATCTTCGCACGCAGCCGCCGCTTGTGTTGCGCGGGCACTGCCCGCCGACTTTTGCGGACGCCCACCACAAGCCGTTGCGCGTACGTCATATCCGCTGTTTGTCGCGCTGCGCGGCGGGCACGGCTCGGCTGGCGAACCCTGTGTGTCGGTCGGGACGGTGCATGATGTCGACGCGAGCAGTCTCTGCCCCGGAGCGCGCTGACGAAGGCTGGTGCGTGGCGGGCAGTGTCTACGCTGCGACTGCTATGCGCTGGCGGCAGTGACAAACAAAAAACGCCACCCTGGTAGGCGGCGTTCTTGCTGTCATGTCCGCGTGGCCGGTTTATTTGGCCTGGTCCACCAGCCAGTGCACGGCATTGGTGACTTGCTCGTCGCTCAGCGCCGGGTTGCCACCTTTGGGCGGCATGAAGTTGCCATCCGGACCGTGGTAACCCTCGATCGCGTGCTTGACCAAGGTATCGATGCCTTCGGCAATGCGCGGTGCCCATCTGCCCTTGTCTCCGGTCTTCGGCGCGCCGGCAACGCCGCTGGCATGACAACTGCTGCACAGGTGGTCGTAAATTTCCTTGCCGTCCGTGGTGCCGCCGTAGGCCACCTCGCCTGCTGCGGCCTTGGTGGCGGCCGCGGCTGCTGCCGCCATGGCTGCGCGCCCGGTGTCCCCGGCATATACCGCGCCGGCGGGTGCAATGCGCGCAGTGACTCGTGCGGGCTGGTTCGGGTTGGTTTCCTTCGGTGCGCGGTTGTAAACGACCGACGCTATGACGATCAGCAGAAAGGCCACCAGAATCAGCAAGCCGATCATGATTGCGAACTGGCGTCCGGTGGTCTGGTCTGCCTTGCTTGTGGGACGGCTCACACACGTACTCCTGTCAATGGCAACGCGGAAAGCCCCAATGGCTGGCCGACCTGCCTGAAATCGCCGTCTGGTGCAGGACGTGGCGGCCCGGCTTGGACTCCTGGTCGCACGTTGGCGTTGCCCCGGCAGTGCTCGGCCGCACAGCGGCGCGCAGACAACGGCTGCCAATTATAAACGAAGCACGGGACAAGTTTCAGTAACCCTGTACGTGATGCGCGCCAGTGGCCGATTGAGCGGATTGAGCAGACCTGTTCTGTGCCATCGGTCATGCCTCGTCTGTGTCAACCGGCATTGTCCAAACTCGTTGCATTACCCCTATGCTTTGTTCGCGATGAAACCTGCGCCGATGCCGGTTGGCATTGGCGCGGCCACCTTCGCAAGTCATGCCCAGCGCCGTCTGACGGCGTACCGGGAAGCCGTGTCATTGGAGTCTGAAGGAGCTGTGCATGTCGCGTTTTTGGAAGATCGCGCTGGTGGTCGTAGCCGTGATCGTGGTGGCTGCGGTGGGCTACCGCATGTTGCACAAAACCGCGGGCGGCAGCGCCGACACGTCGGCCAAGCGTACCGGCGATGGCGCGGATACTGCGCCGGTGCCCGTTACCGTGGTGCCGGTCGTCAAGCAGAACGTGCCGGTCTACCTGACCGCGCTGGGCACCGTGCAGGCGCTCAACACCGTGACCGTGAGCCCGCAGGTCGCAGGGCAGTTGCTGAGTCTGGAGTTTGCCGAAGGCAAACCCGTCACGAAGGGTCAGGTGCTGGCGCGCATCGATCCGCGCACCTATCAGGCTGCGTATGACCAGGCGGTGTCGCGTCAGCATCAGGACGAGGCGCAGTTGGCCACGGCGCGCAGCAACCTGAAGCGTAGCGCCGACCTGGCGGCCAAGGGCTACATTTCCAAGCAGGATCTGGACACCTTGCGCAATACCTCCAACCAGTTGCAGGCGACGGTCGCCGCCGATGCGGCCAGTGTGCGTGACAGCAAGGTGCAGCTTGATTACACCCAGGTACGCTCCCCGATCGATGGCCTGGCCGGCATCCGAGCCGTGGACCCGGGCAATGTCGTCAGCACCTCGACGGCACTGGTCACGCTGACCCAGTTGCACCCGATCAACATCATGTTCAGCTTGCCCGAGCAGAGCCTGGAAGTGGTGCGCAAGGCCGTGCAGGCCGATCCCGCTGCGCTGCAGGTGTCGGCGCTGGACAAGACCGACTCACACCCGATTGCCACCGGCGGCGTGCTCAAGGTCATCGACAACCAGATTGATGTCAGCTCCGGCACGTTCCGCTTGAAGTCGGAGTTTCCCAATGCCGACAACGAGTTGTGGCCCGGACAGTTTGTCAACGTGCAACTGCTGGTAAAGACGGTTGACGGCGGCCTGGTGATCCCCGCCCAGGCAGTGGGCCGCGGGCCGGACGGCGACTATGTGTATCAGGTACAGGCCGACAACACGGTCAAGATGCAGCCGGTCGTGATCGCCGGTGAGGTCGGCGACAGCCACGTCATGATTGGCAGTGGCCTTAAGGTGGGTGAGCGGGTGGTGACGGAAGGGCAGTTCCGGCTCAAGCCCGGCACCAAGGTCAACGCGCTCAAGCCCGGCGAGGTGCCGGCCGCACCCACCGCCGCAGAGTTGCAAAAAGGCAAGCAGGACGCGGCCAAGGGTGGCCGGCGCGGGCGCTGAGCAGCGCCGGGTTGCAACGTACCGCGGTCCCCCTGGGCGCCAGCGAAGCTGGCGTACTGGTCAAGCCTGCGGCTGACGCCGCTCCAACACGTTACGGATAGTCATGGGATTTTCGACAATCTTCATTCGCCGGCCAATCGCCACCTCGTTGCTGATGGTGGCGGTGTTGCTGCTGGGCATCCTGGGCTATCGCGAACTGCCGGTGTCGGCGTTGCCCGAGATCGAGGCGCCGAGCCTGGTGGTGACCACGCAGTACCCGGGTGCCAGCGCGAGCACCATGGCCTCGCTGATCACCACTCCGCTGGAGCGCAACCTCGGGCAGATTTCCGGGTTGGCGATGATGAGCTCCGATTCGTCCGCCGGCTTGTCCACGATCATTCTGCAGTTCGCGATGGACCGCGACATCGATGTGGCTGCGCAGGATGTGCAGGCAGCGATCAACCAGGCCCGTGGCACGTTGCCCGGCAACTTGCCTTATCCGCCGGTGTACAACCGGGTGAATCCGGCTGACGCGCCGATCCTCACGCTGATGCTCACGTCCGACACGCGCCAGTTGCGTGACGTCAATGATCTGGCTGATTCCATCCTGGCGCAGAAGCTGTCGCAGGTGCAGGGCGTGGGCCTGGTATCGATTGCCGGCAATGTGCGCCCGGCCGTGCGCGTGCAGGTCAATCCGGGACAGTTGTCCAACCTTGGTCTGACTCTGGAAGACGTGCGCAGCGCGTTGACGCAGGCCAACGTCAACGCGCCCAAGGGCACGCTGAATGGCAAGACCCAGAGCTATTCGATCGGCACCAACGATCAGTTGAGCGACGCCGAGGAATACAAGAACACCATCATCAGCTACAAGGATGGCGCGCCGGTGCGCCTGTCCGACGTGGCCAACGTGATCGACGGGGTGGAGAACGACCAGCTTGCCGCGTGGGCGAATGGCAAGCCGGCGGTATTGCTGGACGTGCGCCGCCAGCCGGGCGCGAACATCGTGCAGACGGTGGAGCAGATTCGCCAGGTGCTGCCGGAGTTGCGCAGTGTGCTGCCCGCCGACGTGCATCTGGATGTGCTGGCCGATCGCACGGTGACCATCCGCGCCTCGGTGCGCGATGTGCAGTTCACCCTGATTCTTACCATCTTCCTGGTCATCGGCGTGATCTTCGTGTTCCTGCGCCGGCTGTGGGCGACGGTGATTCCGTCCGTGGCGGTGCCGTTGTCGCTGCTGGGTACCTTCGGCGTGATGTCGTTCACCGGCATGTCGCTGGACAACCTGTCGTTGATGGCGCTGACCGTGGCGACCGGCTTTGTCGTGGACGATGCGATCGTGATGATCGAGAACATCGTGCGCTACATCGAGAAGGGCAAGAGTGGCCTCGAAGCGGCGGAGATCGGTTCGAGGGAAATTGCCTTCACGGTGGTGTCGCTGACCGTGTCGCTGGTGGCCGTGTTCCTGCCGCTGCTGCTGATGCCCGGCGTTACCGGTCGGCTGTTCCACGAATTCGCATGGGTGCTCACCATCGCGGTGTCAATCTCGATGTTGGTGTCATTGACGCTGACGCCGATGATGTGCGCCTATCTGCTCAAGCCCGACCAGTTACCTGCGGGCAGTGACACGCACGAGCTGCAGGCGGCCGCCGGCAAGAAGCCGGACCTGTGGATGCGCAGCGTGAGCTTGTACGAGCGCACGCTGGACTGGGTGCTCGAGCATCAACGCTTCACCATGCTCGTCGCCGGCGCGGCAGTGGTGCTCACGGTGTTCCTGTACATCATCATCCCCAAGGGTTTGCTGCCCGAGCAGGACACCGGCTTGATCACCGGCGTGGTCCAGGCCGATCAAAACATCGCGTTTCCGCAAATGGAATTGCGCACCAAGGCGGTTGCCGATGCGCTGAGCGCCGATCCGGCGGTGGTCGGCGTGGCTGCGTTCATCGGTGCCGGCACGATCAATCCGACAATCAATCAGGGCCAGCTCAGCATCGTGTTGAAGGACCGTGGCAAGCGTGACGGGCTTGATGCACTGCTTCCGCGCCTGCAAAAGGCCGTGGCCAACATCCCCGGCGTTGCGCTGTATCTCAAACCAGTGCAGGACGTGACGCTGGACAGTCGTGTTTCTGCCACGGAGTATCAGTACACCTTGTCGGATGTGAACTCCGCCGAGCTGGCGACCTATGCCAACCGGATGACCGAGGCCTTGCGCCAGCGCAAGGAACTGGCCGACGTGGACAACAATCTGGCCGACCAGGGCAACGCGCTGAAGCTCACGATTGACCGCGACAAGGCCAGTCGCCTCGGCGTGCCGGTGCAGACCATCGACGACACGTTGTACGACGCGTTCGGTCAGCGCCAGATCTCCACCATCTTCACCCAGTTGAACCAGTATCGGGTGGTGCTGGAAGTGGCGCCGGAGTTCCGCAGCAGCACCGACCTGCTGAACAAGCTCACCGTGCGTGGCAATGGCAGCGGCGCGTTGACTGGCAGCAACGCCACCAGTTTTGGGCAGCTCAAATCCAGCAACTCGGCCACCCCTTCGGGTATCGGCAATGCCGGCAACGTTGGTTTCCAGCTCGGCGGTGGCGGCACCATCCCGTTGTCTTCGCTGGCGAGCGCCCAGGTGACCAGCGCGCCGCTGGTGATCAGTCATCAGCAGCAATTGCCGGCCGTGACCCTGGCGTTCAACGTGGCGCCGGGCTATTCGCTGTCCGACGCGGTGGACGCCATCCACCAGGTGGAAGGTCAGCTTGATTTCCCGCCACAGGTGCGCGGCGAATTTGTCGGCAAGGCGGCGGAGTTTGCCTCATCCATCGGCGATGAAGTATTGCTGCTGCTGGCAGCCATCGTGGTGATCTACATCGTGCTCGGCGTGTTGTACGAGAGCTACATCCATCCGCTGACGATCATCTCGACCTTGCCGCCAGCGGGGGTGGGCGCGTTGCTGGCGTTGCTCATGTTCGGCATGAGCCTGTCGGTGGATGGCATCGTCGGCATTGTGCTGTTGATAGGTATTGTCAAGAAAAACGCGATCATGATGATCGACTTCGCGATCGAGGCGCGGCGCCGTGGCATGAATGCGCACGATGCGATCCGGCGTGCCTGCCTGCTGCGTTTCCGCCCAATCATGATGACCACGTTCGCGGCCATGCTCGGCGCGCTGCCGCTGGCGCTGGGCAACGGCATCGGCGCCGAATTGCGCCGGCCGCTGGGTGTATCCATCGTCGGCGGCCTGTTGTTGTCGCAACTGGTAACGCTGTACACCACCCCGGTGATCTACCTGTACATGGAGCGCTTCTCCGAGTGGGTCGACCGGCGCCGTGAGCAACGCGCACTGCGTCACGCTCACCGCGGCGTGGTGTAATGCACTACGCGTGTTTCGCGCGGACCGGCCGCGGTGGCGTTCCCTTGCGGCCCGCCGCGGCGGACAGTGTGCGCCTTGCGGGCGGCACAGCCCGGCTGGACTTCGTCGGCACGCTCGCTACGGCCGCCATTGCCACGCGGTTCAACCTTTTGCCGGTACGCACGTTGAGAGTGGGATGATCCATTCAGTACTGGCATCCCGGCATTTTCCCAGCGGCACGGTTGAACGCGGCACATGAACATCTCCGGCACCTTCATCCGCCGTCCGATCGGCACTTCGCTGCTGGCCATGGGCCTGTTCGTCGTCGGCATGATCAGCTACTTCCTGCTGGGCGTGGCGGCCTTGCCGACGATGCAATTTCCGGCGATCTTCGTGCAGGCCAGCCAGGCCGGTGCCGATGCCAGCACGATGGCATCCACTGTCGCTGCACCGCTGGAGCGACACCTGGGTCAGGTGCCCGGCATCGAAACCATGCGTTCGTCCAGCTCCGAGGGCAGATCGTTTGTGTTCATGCTGTTTCGCAGTGGCACAAATCTGGATTCGGCCGCGCGCGATGTGCAGGCTGCGATCAATGCCGCCGCACCGGATCTGCCAACCGGACTCAACGGGCCGCCGAGTTATCAAAAGGCCGACCCCAACGACGACCCGATCATTGCCTTCGCACTGACTTCCGACACCCAGGCGGCGGCGGATTTGTACAACGTTGCCGACAGCTTGCTGGCCCAACGCCTGCGCCAGCTCAAGGGCGTGTCGTCGGTGGAGATTGCCGGCGCGGCGACGCCGGCAATCCGCGTCGATGTGAACCTGCGCGCCTTGAACGCGATGGGCCTGTCGCCCGATCAACTGCGCAATGCCCTGAGTGCGGCCAACGTCACCTCGCCGGAGGGGTTTCTGTCCGACGGCAAGACCACCATGGCGGTCAGCGCGACTACGCAGTTGCATACCGCCGACGAGTTTGCGCAACTGGTCATCGCCAGCCGCAACGGTACGCCGGTGCGCCTGCAGGATGTCGCCAAGGTGTATTCCGGGCAGGAGGACGCCTACCAGGCGGCGTGGTTCCACGGCAAGCCGGCCGTGCTGATGTATGTCTACAAAAAAGCCGACGCCAACGTCATCGCCACCGTGGATCTGGTCAAGGACCAGGTACCCCTGCTACGCACCTATCTGAACCCGGGCACGCAGCTCTCACCATTTTTTGACGGCACCCCGACCATCCGCGCCTCGCTGCACGAGGTACAGGCCACGCTGTTGATCTCGCTGGCGATGGTGATTCTGACCATGGCGCTGTTCCTGCGCCGTCTGGCACCCACGCTGATTGCCGCGATTGCCGTGCCACTGTCGCTGGCCGGGGCGTTTGTGGTGATGCTTGTGCTCGGCTACACCTTGAACAATCTCACGCTGCTGGCGCTGGTGATTGCCATCGGCTTCGTGGTGGACGACGCAATCGTGGTGATCGAAAACATCATCCGCCACATCGATGCGGGCATGTCGCGCATGCAAGCCACGCTGACCGGCGCGCACGAAATCGGCTTCACCATCGTCTCGATCACCGCGTCATTGATTGCCGTGTTCATCCCACTGTTGTTTGCCGGCGGCGTGACCGGCATGTTCATGCACGAGTTTGCGGTGACCCTGGTTGCCGCGATCGTGGTGTCGGCGACCGTCTCGCTCACACTCACGCCGGCACTCTGCGGGCGCTTCCTCGGTAGCCACAACACCGGGGCGAGGGAGCCTCAGCGACCATCCAGGCTGGCGCGTGCGCTGGATCGTTTCCATGCCGGTTTGCTGCGCGGCTATACCCGCGCGCTGGACTTCTCGCTGCGGCACGCCCTGGCGTTTGCATTGACGCCGCTGCTGTTGATTGTGGCTACGTACTTTCTGCTCAAGGTCGTGCAAACCGGGTTGTTTCCACAACAGGATACCGGTCTGATCTGGGGGCGTGCCACGTCCAGCGCCACCGTGTCGTTCGCCGAAAGCAAGCAGCGCATGGAGCGCCTCACCGCCATGCTGATGGCCGATCCGGACGTGGCTACCGTTGGCTCACGTCTGGGCAGCAGCAGGCAAGGTACCAGTGGCGCGTTCAATATCGATCTGAAAACGCGTGCCGAGGGTCGCCATGACGACACGTTTGCCGTGCTCGCCCGCCTCACTACCAAGGCGGCCAAGTACCCGGATCTCAACCTGCGCCTGCGCCCGGTACAGGATCTGCCCAGCGGCGGCGGAGGCGGTACCAGTCAAGGTGCGCAATATGAAGTGTCGCTGCAAGGCAACAACCTGGCCGGGTTGCAGGAGTGGTTGCCAAAACTGCAGACGGCGCTGAAATCCAATTCGAAGCTCATGGACGTCGGCACCGATGTCGAGGAAGGTGGCCTGCGCCAGAACATCGTCATCGATCGCGACCGCGCGACGCAACTTGGCGTGTCCATCGGTGCCATTGACGGCGCGCTGTACGATGCCTTCGGTCAGCGCCAGGTGTCGACCATCTACTCGGATATCAACCAGTACAAAGTTGTGGTCAATGCCCTTCCTTCGCAGACCGCCACGCCCGAGGCAATCAACAAGATTTACGTACGTTCCGCGGGTGGCAAGATGGTTCCGTTGACCGCGCTGGCGCGCCAGGAGCCCGGTCTGGCGCCTTCCCAGATAACCCACGAAAACCAGTTCACCACCATGGGTCTCAGCTTCAACCTGGCGCCGGGCGTCAGCATGGGTGAGGCGATGGGGATCATTGGCGCCACCGCCAAGAACATGCGCATGCCTGGCGATATCAAGCTCGCCATGGGCAGCAGTTTCCGCCGCTTCCAGCAATCCCAGAGTGGCATGGGCTGGCTGGTACTGGCCGCCATACTCACCGTCTACATCGTGCTCGGCATGCTGTATGAAAGCCTGCTGCACCCGGTAACCATTCTGTCCACGCTGCCAGCCGCAGGTGCCGGTGCGTTGCTGGCGCTGTGGATCACCAACACCGAACTGTCGGTGGTGGCACAGATCGCGCTGGTGCTGTTGATAGGCATCGTCAAGAAAAACGCGATCATGATGATCGACTTCGCGCTGGTCGCCGAACGCGAGCATCACAAGAACCCACTCGACGCTGTACGCGAAGCCAGTATCGTGCGCTTCCGCCCGATCATGATGACCACCATGGTTGCGATCCTGGCCGCGCTGCCGATCGCGATTGGTCTGGGCGAAGGCAGCGAGCTGCGCCGTCCGCTGGGCATCGCGCTGATTGGAGGCCTGCTGGTGTCGCAAAGCCTGACCCTGCTCAGCACCCCCGCGCTGTATGTGATCTTCTCCTGCCTCGCCGCGCGCCGCGAAGCCTGGAGCGAGCGCCGTCGCGCGCGGGGTCTGGACCGACGCCAACGGTTGGCCCGGACCTGACGCGCAAAAAAACCCCGCCGCAGCGGGGTCGTTTTGCGTTCACGCAGGTCGCACCATCAATTTCCAGCGTGGACAATGCTCGAGATCTCGCCAGTGGACTGGTTTACCAGCAGATAGTCACCGTTGGCGCCGCGCACCCACTCGTTGCCCGCGGTGGGCTGGGTGAGCTTCACGCTTTGCCAATCGGTCAGCACATAGTCCGGCGCCCGAAACTTCTCCGGCACTACACCGCCTTCCTTGTACCAAACCTCGTGCGCCCCATCGATATGGTTGGTTGTGGTGGTGGTTGTGGTGGTGGTCTTCTGCTGCTGATAGGTGCCATCCGTGGATTGCGCCACTGCCAATCCGCAGGAAAGCGCCAGCGCTGCGGATACCGCCAGAATCAATTTGGATTTCATGTTGTGTCCTCGTGAGAAAGATATTCGCAGTCGATTCAGCAGCCGGCGGCCTGTTTGCCGCCAGACGATCTGCGAGTTCAACTATCAGCATGCGCAACCCATGACGGCGTGAAATTGTTGCAAAACGTGTGTTCTGCCCCAGCTTTCGTTCAGCTTTTACGAAGCAGGCCGCGTCAGATGGTTGGAACGGTATACCTGTGCCGGAGCACAGCCCCGCGCCCGGCGCGCCCCACTTTCGACCGGCCCTCAGCCAGTCCGTGCGGCTTGCGCCCGCAGCCGTAATCGGGGATATCGTTGTTGGGCAAACGGGTCTCGTACCTGCCAATGGCACGAACACTTTGCGAGTTCGCTGCCGACGTCAAGGCGTCGGTTAGAGCCTTGGAGCGCCAAGGCTGGCACGACGGGTGCTTTACACGACTGGTGCTTTAAAAATAGCTCTGTCCGTCGACTCCCGTACATCAGTGCCAAGCTGAATTAGAGGTCGCCGGGTCGTTCTGAACTCGGAACTCGGCGGGCGTGAGTCCGTCGAGGCTGTCGTGCGGGATCTCGTTGTTGTAGTCGACCGACATGGTGGGACGGGTGCTGCCCTACGACAGCAAGGCGGCCGATGCGCATGCGGAATTTGCGGCGGCACGGCGTGCGCAAGGTCGCCCGCTGGCCCTGCCGGACGCGATGATTGCTGGCATCGCGCGCTCGCGCAAGGCGGTACTGGCCACGCGCAATGTGCGAGATTTTGAGGACTGCGGCGTCACCCTGATCGACCCTTGGCATTGATCGCCTTCAGTCCTTGTTGGTGAAACCAGCCATGGGCGCCAGCGCCAGTCTGGGTCGCTATGGGGCACTTCCCCGGTGGTGAATTTTCGGGCGGGTTGGTCGAGCGACCCGTCGTGGGCTCCCGCTCACTCGCTCACGAGGGACGACAGGTCAAATTCGCGCGAGCGACCGACGCCGGAAACGGCGTTCAGCGCGACATCGTGAGGTCAATCCCTGGCGGGTACGTAGAGCTTCTCGCCGCGCTTGCCTCGCCTGCCTTCCACGCGATGCGGTACCACCTTGTCCTTGTCTTCGGACAACCACACGAGGGTGGTGCTGGGTTGTTCATCGCGGCGGATTCGAGCAAGGCATCGAACTTGGCCGAGTGGCTGATCTTTCCGGGCTGTAACGCCTGCGTGCGACATGCCAGCGAAGACGTTGTGGCCACGTGTACGTCAGTCGCATGGCGGCTCACTCCCCTTCTACTCGCGCCCGGTTATCACTGGTCACTGCTCAGAAAGCGAGATACGCCATGAACAGCGACACCAAGAAACCCGATTTCTCCGATGTGCGCAGTGAGGTGCGTTCCCAGGCTGAACACATGT